>DATFVC010000001.1:0-38844 GCA_035260485.1 Solirubrobacterales bacterium
TCGGTCCGCGCTGGCTCTCCCGCAGCAGCGGGTTCCGCGATGCGATGGTGCCGGTCGTCGTCCGCCGCCTGCTCGAGCCGATGGAGCTGGGCGGTTACAACCTGCCCGCCGGCACGACGGTCGCCCCCTGCGTCTACCTGATCCACCGCAACGAGGAGATCTACCCGAACCCGCGCCACTTCCTGCCGGAGCGCTTCCTCGGGCAGCCGCCCGGCACCTACACCTGGATTCCCTTCGGCGGCGGCACGCGCCGTTGCCTGGCCGCCAGCTACGCCGAACTGGAGATGAAGCGGGTGCTGCGCACGGTGCTGAGCGAGGTCGACCTGCACCCCGCCGACGGCGACTCCGAGCGGGCCCGAAGGAGCGCGATCTCGTTCAGCCCCGACAAACGCGGTCGCGTCATCGCCGAACCCCGCCTGCCCGCCCCCACTTCCCCCGCCGCCGAGCCATGGCAGCCGAGTCCGATCTACTCGTAGTCGGCGCCGGCGCCAAGGCCGCTGGCATAGCGACCAAGGTCCACGCGTTCAACTCCCTTGGACTCGGGCCGATCTCGGTGACGATCGTCGAGGGGACCGAGGTCGCCGCCTCTTGGAAGGGTCGCAACGGGATGACTTCGGGTGAGGAGCCACTGGCGGTGACGCCGATCAAGGACGTCGGCTTCCCCTACCAGAGCTTCAGGGAGTTCGGCGAGGCGGGCGAGGCGATCGACGACCAGGTCATGCGCTTCTCCTGGCAGCGCTACATGGTGTTCAAGCGGCGCTATGCCCGCTGGATCGACGCCGGTTCGCCGTCCGTGCGCCACCGCGACTACGGCGAGTACCTGACCTGGGTCCTCTCCCGGGCGACCGAGGGGGTCAGCCACGTCAGCGGCCGGGTGACGCAAGTCTCATTGGAGGAAGGCGAGCGCTGGGCGGTCGAGGTCGAAGAGCCGGATGGGAGCTCGCGCCACGCGGCCCATGCGCTGGCGCTGACCGGCCCCGGCATCCATCGCGAGTTCCCGCATGAGCCCGGCATCGCCACGCGGGTCTTCCACTGCGACAGCAGGCGCGAGGAGTTCGCCCAGTTGCCAGAGGAGCAAGGCTGCGACGTCGCGATCGTCGGCGGCGGCGAGAGCGCGCTCAGCTGCGTGATGTTCCTGCGCGGCTTCCGCCCAAGGTCACGGTTCACGATCTACACGCCGATGCTGCCGATGAGCCGCGGCGAGAGCTTCCTCGAGAACCGCGTCTTCTCCAACCCCGACGAGATCGAATGGACCGCGCTCGACCAGACCACGCGGCGCGACTTCGTCAAGCACTCAGACCGCGGCGTCTTCGACCCGCCCAGCCTGGCGGCGATCGCCTACGACGACCGCTGCCGCTTCGTCACCGGCCGCGTGACCGACGTCTCCGCGGCGCGCGACGGCGCCGGCGTCTGCCTCCAGCACGAGTCACCCGAAGGGGTCGCCAACCCCGAGCACGACTACGTGGTCAACTGCACCGGCTTCGACCTGCTGGCGCAGCTACGGTCCCTCTTCCCGGCCGAGACGCGAGCCGAGATCGAGGGCCGGGTGGGCCAGCTTTGGGACACTCCAACGGGAACGGAGGCGCCGATCGGCCGACACCTCGAGCTGAGCGGGATGCAGCCGCGCCTGCAGATCCCCGGCCTGGCTGGACTGAGCCAGGGTCCCGGGTTCGCCAACCTCGGCGCACTGGGCCTACTGGCCAACCGGGTGCTGCAACCGCTGCTCGATGAGAAGGCGTCAAGCCGGCTCACCGATCACGCGTCTGCAAACACTTGACATGTTTTGACCGATCGATTAGGGTCGCGAAATGATGGTTGGCATCGGCGGGCGGGGGTACGGCGGGGTATTCGCAGTGGTCATCGCCCTGTTCGTGGCGGGCCTACTTGCAACGGGCTGCGGCTCCTCCTCCTCATCCGGTGAAGATGTGCAGTTCACGGGTTCGGGCTATCCGAACGGTGACCTGGCGAACACGCGGAGCTCCAAGGGTCCGATCAAACTCAGCAACGTGGGTGAGCTGACGAGAATATGGAGCGTGCCGATCAAAGGCGAAAGCTCCTTCGGCAGCTACGCTGCATCGCCGATCCTCAGCAACGGCGTCATCTACTCACAGGACCTCGGCTCGAACGTACAGGCCATCGATGCCGAAAACGGCAACGTGCTGTGGACGAAATCCTATGAACTGTCCACTCTGGGGCCAAATGGCGTCGTCGTCAACGACGGCAGTGTGTTCGGTTCGACCCCGAGCGGAATCTTCGCCCTCGACCAGGCAACGGGCAAACAGCTGTGGTCGACGACGCTCGTGCGCAACGAAGTCGAAGGGATCAACATCGCCCCCGGGTTTGACAACGGCATCGTCTACGCCTCGACGGTGCCAACCAACGCAGGTTCACTTTACGAACCCGGCGGGGTAGGGACCCTTTGGGCGTTGGACGCGAAGACCGGCAAAAAGCTGTGGCATTTCGACACTGTGCCGAAAAACCTGTGGGGTCACCCGGAGATCAACTCCGGCGGCGGAGTCTGGTACACGCCGGCCTTCGACGGCAAAGGCTCGATGTACTTCGGTGTGGGCAACCCGGCGCCGTTTCCAGGAGACTCGAAGCACCCTTGGGGATCGAGCCGGCCGGGCCCGAACCTGTACACCAACTCGATCGTCAAGCTGGACGCAAAGACCGGCAAGTTGCAGTGGTACTTCCAGCTCAATCCACATGACCTCTACGACTGGGATCTACAGGGCCCGCCGATCCTGATCGACTCCGGCGGCAGGGAACTGGTGGTGGCAGCGGGTAAGGTGGGCTTCGTCATCGCTCTCGACGCCAAGAGCGGAAAGCTCGTCTGGAAACGCGCTGTCGGAAAACACAATGGCCATGACAACGACGGGCTGCTTGCGATGCGAGGCGAAACTTCGAAGCTGAAGACGCCCTTCGAAATCTACCCGGGCAACCTAGGCGGGGTGATCGCACCGATGTCCACCGACGGGACCCACGTCTTTGCGGCGGTGGTGAACCACCCTGTGACGCTGACGTCCGGTTCGGAAATCGAAGAAGCCAGCGCGGTGAACTCGGGTGAAATTGTCGCGCTCAACGTGAAGAACGGCTCGATCGCATGGAAGCACGAATTCCCCGAAGCGCCCACCTTCGGCGCGACCTCGGTCACCAACGAACTTGTCTTCACGACGACCTACGACGGCTACATCCACGGTTTCGACACCAGCACTGGACGACCCGAGTGGACAGCCCAATTGCCCGCCGGCACCAATGCCGGCGTCACCGTCCACGGCGACATGGTGATCGCACCGGCGGGCGTCCCGGCCGCCGAAGGTCAAACGCCCCAGATCCTCGGCTACCGCCTCGGCGGCTAACGGCGCTCAGCCGCGCTCGCGCTCAGACTGCAAGCTGCGGATCGCGCGATCTAACCGCGGCCGTCGTAGGATCGCCGACAATGTCAACGCTTGAGGAGCACCTACCGCACATCGACGAGCATTCGACCGTTGTTGCTGCGAACTCCGGCGACGTCTGGGAGGCACTGCTCCGAGTCGTCGAGGGTTCTTTTGGCTCGGCGGCAACGGGGCGGGTCGCCCGCCTGCTCGGCTGCGCCGAGGTAGATGCCTCGGGGCCCCGCCCGCTCGCAGCCGGCTCTGCCTTGCCGGGTTTCCACGTCGAGCACGCCGATCGCCCGCGGAAGCTCGCCCTCGCCGGCAGTCATCGCTTCTCCGATTACGCCCTGATCTTCCGCCTCGAGGGGCTCGATGCCAGCCGCACCTGCCTTCACGCCGACACCAGAGCCGTTTTTCCTGGTGCGAAGGGCGCGGTCTACCGCACGCTGGTGATCCGCACTCGCGGCCACGTCCTCGTCACCCGCCGCCTGCTCAAGGCAGTCAAGCAACGCGCCGAGCGTGCCTGAGCGAAGGGGCGACTCAACTAGTATTTGGGCATGCCACTCTTTGGTCAGCAGCATGTCGAGCGCTACCGCGCCACCGACGGCGAGGAGGGCCACGACTGGCAGGGAACTCAGACGTTGCTGTTGACGACGACAGGGCGTAAGTCGGGTGAACCGCACACCACTCCACTGATCTATGCCCAGCACGGCAACGCCTACACGATCGTGGCGTCCAAGGGTGGCTCCGATGCGCCGCCCGCCTGGTATCTGAACCTCTCCGAGAACCCCGAGGTCGAGGTGCAGGTGAAGGGCGACCGGTTCAAGGCACGCGCCCGTACCGCCACCGCTGAGGAGAAGCCGGAGCTGTGGCAGACGATGGTCGGCGAGTGGCCCGACTATGACGCCTACCAGCAGAAGACGGCACGCGAGATCCCGGTCGTGGTGCTGGAACGCGTTTGAGAGTCGGTGGTGTAGTGCCGCTACGGGGATTCGAACCCCGGTTTCCGGACTGAGAATTGACAGTTGCCGGACTAGGACATCGGATACCGATCTTCCGGATCGCGGGCCGAAGCTCATCCGCCGAGACATCGGAGTGCCCCGAGGACTTGCCGACCCGGAACTCGGGCGCGAAGCCGAAGGCGGCGTTCTTCACCGTCGTCTGGGTGTCGCTGCCTTCCGGTCCCGGCGGCGGCGGGCCGCCGTCGATTCCGCCGGGCCCGAGCCGCGAGGGCCGAAGCCCGCTCATGCGACTTTAGATCCGGAGGACGGGTGGGTCAAGGGCACTCGCCGTTCAGCCCGATGGCGAACCGGATAGGACGCCGACCTCTGCAGCATCGCCACGCCAGCGCACCGCGAGGGGCTCGGTCAGGCGTGCCCACGGCTGGGTGTGGTGTTAGCCGACCCCTCGGCCACAAGAGCCCGACCCCTCCTGGGGAGGGGCCGGGGAGGGGCGTGTCGCTGACCGGACTTACCGGCGCCATTGCCTCCTTCCGTGGGCGGTGATGGATTGGCTCCGGCGAGCGGTGCTGCGGTGACCCGCTAGCGCCATGGTCGACAGGGCCACCCGGCCTAACACTGATAAATCCTCGTGACAACCAGGTCGCACTCGTCAGAAGTCTTGACCCCGCACTCGCTGGGCAAGCACCTCGAACTGACGCCAATTCGTCACTTCGGGCATTCCCGCTGCCAGCGCTTGTGGCCGCACCTCGGCCGAGACCTTCTCCATTCCCGCCTCGTTCTCCCAGTGGTTGACGATCATCAAGCCATCGTCGGTCTTGACGACGGTGTTGGAGATGCCCCCATTCTGGGCCGCGAGCGGCTGGACGATCGGCACAATCTTTTCCTCCTGAAGGGCAAAGAGCTCGTCGGGGTCGCCATGAAGCTCGAACATCGTAAGTATGGACATCGGGCCTCCAATCGCATGGGGTTCGGTCGTTCGACGCTAGCCGATCCTTGCGCGCCGCCGCAAGGGACTATGGATACGAGCTTGGGATCGCTTCTCAACAGCGGAGACTTCGGAGCAGCCTGACATAGGCAGCCCGATCGTCCCGTCGGCGGCTGATGCCGACTCACGGTCCGCCGAGGTCTTTGTTCTCCGGGACGAACTTGCTCGCGGTGAACGTCGCGCCCTGCGGATCGGCGATCACGGTCATCCTGACCCAGGGGGCGTCGAACGGCGGCACGACCACCTGGCCGCCCAGCTCCGCGGCCTTCGTGGCGGTCGCGTCGGCATCGTCGACCGCGAACGTCACGCTCCAGTGCGCCGGGACATCGGGTTGGTCCTCGGCGATCGGATTGAGCGTCGCGACCACGTCCTCGAAGCCCTCCGGAGCGCCACTCTCCGCCATCCGCTCGCGGAGGCCGGGATCGCTCTGTTCCAGGATGTCCGCGTAGCCCGGCAGCCGCCACATCTCGGCGCCCCCTCCGAGACCGAGCGTCCCCCATCCGAACACCGAGCCGTAGAAGGACTTGGCGCCCTCGGGGTCGCGGGTGTTCAGGCCGTTGAAGTTCAACGAACCGGGTTCGTTGACGACCTGCGCGCCCTTGTGCTCTTTCGCCTGCCAGACGCAGAACGCCGCCCCCTCGGGGTCCACGAGCACGGCCATCCTGCCCGCGTCCATGACGTCGAAGGGTTCGGTCATCACGCGCCCGCCGGCATCGGCGACCTTCGCGGCGGCCTCGTCGGCGCTCTCGACCCAGATATAGGTGTTCCACACCGCGATCGACGGCCGGCCCTCGGGCACCGAGCCGACCGCGGCTACGTCGCCGCCGCGCAGGCGGGCGATGAAGTAGTGGCCGGGCGCCTCCGGCGGCATCGTGTCCTCCAAGTCCCAGCCGAAGAGGCCTCCGTAGAAGGCGACGGCGGCCTCCGGATCGGGCTGGCTGGTGTCGACCCAGCATGGAACGCCTGGCGGGTATCCGTTTCGCTCGGGCATCGATGCTCCTTCCGGCTCGTTGACGTTTGACGTCGTGACGCACCTTACGGAAAGGGCCCAGGGCAGGATTCCGTCCTTGAGCCCGCGCTGAACCGAGGAGCCTCAGCGGCTGGCAACCGGGGGCGGCACGATCGTGCCCCGCTCTTCGTCGGGCCGGTCGAAGACGATGTCGGCGAGGGAGATGACCCCAACCACCTCGTCCGCGTGGCGACGGGCAGATGCTGGACCTCGTGCTCTCTCATCCGCTCCGCCACCGCTGTCTTGCCTTGCTGTTTCGCTACCCCCTTTTCAGCAGGGTGCAACGAACCGGACTCTTTTGCCGCCGCCCATCGGGGCGACGAATCGCCCTACCTACACTGGAGTCATGCCCGTTCCGCGCACCGCCGACCCCTGGCGAGACACCGACGTCATTGACACCCGGGCGCCCCGCTTCAACCAGGCGGTGGTTGGGATCGTGGCGCTGGCGGGTGCGCTCCTCGGCTGGCCGCTGCTCTGGGCGTTGATGGGCGCCCAGCTGCTGATCGGCCTGACCCTGGGACGGCGCTTCTGCCTCACCTGCCTCGCCTACTTCGAGCTGATCCAGCCTCGCTTCGGCGAGGGAGAGCTGGAGGACTCGCGTCCGCCGCGCCTCGCCAACATGATCGGCTTCGTCTTCCTCGGCGCCGCGGCACTCACCTGGTGGCTGGGCTCGCCCGCCACCGGCACGGCGCTCGCGGCGGTCGTCGCGTCGCTGGCCTTGCTGGCCGCGGCGAGCGGCTTCTGCGCGGGCTGTGAGATCTACCGACTGAGTGCCCGCTTGCGAGGCATCTCGCCAACGCGCCACAGCCATATCCAGCCTTCGGATTTCGGCCTTACCGCCGGGCACGGCCGCGCCTTCGTCGAGTTCACCCACCCGCTGTGCGGCGAGTGTCGCGCATGGGAGCGGCGCCTCGCCAGCGAGCCCGACCCGCTGGTCAAGGTCGACGTGCGCGAGCGCCCGGAGCTGGCTCGCAAGTACGGGATCGCCGTCGTGCCCGCCGTCTTCGCCGTGGCAGCGGACGGCACTGTGCTCGAGCGCCTCGCGCCTTAATGGGGCTGTTTCGCCGGGCGCTCGCCGGGTAGCGACAAGGCTTGCCACTAAAGGAGGAGCCATGCTCACAATCACGCCGAAGGCTTCGGAGGCAATCCGCGGAGTGCTCGCCGCCGAGAACGCCACCGACGGCTCGGTCCTGCGCATCAGCCCCGAGCCGGGCGTCGGCTTCGTCGTCGCGGTCACCGATTCCCCGGAGCCCGAGGATCAGATCGTCGAGGGCGAGGAGGTCGAGGTCTGCGTGGAGCCCGCCGCCGCGCAAATGCTCGACGACAAGGAGCTCGACGCCACGATCGTCGGAGGACAGGTCAACTTCAGCGTCGGCGATCGTGAACTGAGCGCGCTCAGCCGCCAAGCAGAGGGGGGAGATCAGCGATCGAGTTGACCGTCGCGCTGGGGACAATGCTCGAGGAGGCGACAGCGTCCTCGCGGTATTTGCCGGTCCTGACGAGAATCGAGGCGATCCCGGCAGCGAGGCTGCCGCCGATGTCGCCCTCGATGTCGTCGCCGACCATGACGGTGTCGGCTGGCCCAGCGCCGAGGCTCTCCAAGGCCGCAGCAAAGAACTCGCGCGAGGGCTTGCCGACGACGATCGGCTCGACGCCGCTCGCGTACTCGAGCGCTGCCGCGTAGGCGCCGACGTCGAGCGCGAGGCCGTCGGCGCGGCGCCAGTAGCGGTTGTGCTGGAGCGCGATCAGCTCGGCGCCATCCATCAGTCGTCGGAAGGCGGCATTCAGAGTCGCCGCCGTGAACCCCGAACCGAGATCACCCAGAACCACTGCGTCGGCGGGCTCCTCATCCGTGGCCACCTCCAGCTCGTCCAGGTCCTCGTGCAGCGAGTCGCCGACCACCAGGTTGACTCGCCGGTAGCCGCTGCTGCGGCAGTAGGCGACTGCCAGCGCGGCCGGCGTCAGCACCTCCTCTTCGGCAACGTCGAATCCCAGCGCGCGCAAGTGATCGGTGATCGCGCGCCGCGGCTTCGACGTCGTGTTGGTGAGGAGTCGCACCCCGTTTGCAAGCTCACGCAGCCGCTCCAGCGCCTCGATCGCTCCGGGCAGCGGCTCGTCGCCGACGTACAGCACCCCGTCGATGTCCAGCAGCAGCGCCGCGGGCGGGATCGGCAGCTCGGGCATCTGCGAACTGTAGGGACTGCGGACCAGAACTAGCCGCTGAGGATCGGCGACACGCTGGGCAGGCGAGGGCTCAAGCGTCCTCGTACTCGTCGTGGCGAGTGGCCCGGAGTTCGTCGACGCGTCCCCGCGGCGTCTGGTCGAGCAGCTGGTAGTAGTAGGGCGCCAGCAGCGCTCCGTCGGGCGCATGGCGCGAGTAGGTATGGTGGACAACGCCGTCGGAGAGTGTGAAGACCGCCCAGCCTGGCCCCTCGGCGAGACCCTTCTCCAGGTCGGCCCCGACCGCCAGCGACCACTCCTGGAGCCAGTCGGGAGCCTCCTTGATCATCTGCTGGAAGGCGTCGGCCTGCATCTGCTCCGGGGTGAAGGCGAAGCCGAAGTCGAACTGGTAATCGCTTTCGTGCGAGGAAACCCACGGGAACTGCCAGCCCATACGCTGCTTGTAAGCCTGAATCATCTCCAGCGGCGCGCGCGAGATCGCGACGAACGTCACATCGCGGTGATTGAGGTGAACGACGCCGCCGTCGAGGTGGTCGGCCAGGTCCGAGCAACCGGGGGCACGTCCCTCAGTCTCCGTACTCGTCGTGGCGCCGCACCCACAACGGCCTCGAGGCGCTCTCGTCGCGACCCTTCGGCGTCCGGTCCAGCAGGCCGTAGTAGGCCATTGCGGGCTCGAGGCCGCGGGCGCTGGTCACGTAGGTCCGGTAGACGGTCCCGTCCGATAGCGCGTACACGCTCAGGCCCGGTCCCTCGGAGACGTACCCCGGGACGTCGGTCCCGCACGAGCGCGCATTCTCCTCGACGGTGGGCGGGACCTCGCCCTCCAAGAACGGCTTCAGCTCCTCCTCCGTGTGCAGGAAGCCGAGATCCCGGTTGAAGTCGCTGCCGCCGCTCGAGACCCAGTCGAGGTCCCAGCTCATCCGCTCCCTGTAGGCGAGGAGCTTCTCGAGCGGCGCACGTGAGGCGAGCAGCAGAGTGGCGTCCCTGGCCTTCAGGTGGGCTACCTGCGGATCGAGCGTGTCCGCGATCGAGGAGCAGACCGGGCAGCCCGCCTCGTAGGGCGGCCCGAACATGAAGTGGTAGACAAGCAGCTGGGAGCGGCCTTCGAAGAGATCGGCAAGCGTCCTCGTGCCGCCCTCGGTCTCGAACCGGTAGTCCTTCTCGACCGGGACCCAGGGCAGCCCGCGCCTCTTCCTGGCCAGCTCGTCGCCGCGGCGGGTGAGCTCCTTCTCCTCCTTCAGCAGCTCCTCCCGGGCAGCCTTGTACTCCTCCGGCGTGCCGATCTCGTGGTCAGGCATGACTTCCATGATTTCCTCCTGTCCCCGACTTGCTCTCTGACTGGCTGATCTTCTCAAGTCGCTTCCCGCTCGGCGGCGATCGCAAACGGAGCATCGGATTGGTATCCGCTAGATTCGCTTTCGTGCAGCTGACGTAGTGGTGGGTCGAAACCGACCCCTTTCCATTTCGGGCACTTCTCGCCAGAAGTGCTCTGCACGGTTCCTGCATTGTGTTGCCCCAGGTGTTGCCCTGGAACGAAAAAACCACCCCTCGAGGCGGTCGATTCGGCTCTCCAGGGCCATACCGCTACGGGGATTCGAACCCCGATTTCCGGACTGAGAATTGCCTCTAGCAAGCCGTTTGCGGTCGATCGGGCTCTGCTGAGTCCGAGGAGTTCGATCCTGTTCTGCTGAGTTCGGTGGAGTCGGGGACAAATTTCGGGACAAAGTTTGAGAGGCCGCCCCCGGGCGTCGTATCCTCAGAGAGATGGACCCCCAGCTTGACGATCGACTTGCCAGCGCCACGCTGTCAGAAGTGGAGCGCAATACCGTGCGGCATTTTGTCGCCTTAATGGACGATGCGATCGGGGATGATCTGCGTGGTCTTTGGCTCTATGGCTCCCGCGCGCGCGGGGAGGCCCCTCGCGAGGACTCCGATGTCGATCTCCTGGTCATCGCAAACGGAGATCGCGAACGCCAGCGGCGCCTTGCAATGGATCTGAGCGAAGCCGCAGCGCTGGCAGAGGAAGAGAGCCCGTTCACCTATTCCGTCCAAGTCCACGACGAGGAGTGGCTGCGAGGCCGTCGGAAGGTCCAATCGTTCTTTATCGGCGAGGTGGACCGTGACAAGATCGTGCTCGCCGGGGGTGCCCTTCCATGAGCCCTCGCTCCGAGGAGTTCATGGAGCAGGCCCGAGAGCGCCTCGCTGACGCGCAAACCATCCTCAAGACGGCCCATCCCGCAGTGGTTGTCAGCGCCGCCTACTACGGAATGCTCTACGCCGCTCGAGCCGCTCTATCTGAGCGCGGCGAGTATGCAAAGACCCACAGCGGGACCTGGACGCTGTTCAGTCAGATATTCGTCGCGCCGGGGGACTTCGACCAAAGCCTCAGCGCCCTGGCACGACGCGCCAAAGACGCCCGCGAGCAAGGCGACTACGAGGCCGCTCCGCCAACTGTTGAGGAGGCAGCCGAATACGTTGACGGCGCTGCGGAGTTCATCACCGCAATCGAGCAACTGTTCAGGTGAGCCGCAACGCGGTGGCGCGACCTGGCAATCTGTGCACATGGCACACCATAAGCGCCGACGTCCCAAGCAACGCCGCAGCGGCTGTCTCCTCTGCAAGCCTCAGAAGCTGACCGCAAATGCGAAGGCCGAACGCCGGAGGAATCGCCGAGACTGGGTCCGCCACGAGAACGCTGCTTGGTAGCGGGCCGCGTTGAAAGTACCGCTACGGGGATTCGTCCCTAACGGAGAGATCGTCGTTCCGGTCGAAGCGGCGCTGAATTTCGCTTCCCCAGCGGGAAAGCGGCGGGCTCGGTGAACCCAGCTGGTAGCTGCGACCAGAGCAGGTCGCAGAAACTCGACTTGAATCCAACCGCCGCCAGCGCTACGGCCAGCGCCGTGCAGCACAGGGAGAGCGACGAGGAGGGCTGGATCGTCGCGCGCATCCTGGAGGTTCCCGGAGCAATGAGCCAGGGGCGCACGCGCAAAGCCAGGGAGAAACGTCCTCGACGCTCTCTCCGCACGGTGCTGACCCCCGACGAGGATCTGCCGGACAAGCGCCGCAAGCCGACCGCGAGCACCTGCGCTTCATAGCTGCGGCGTGAAGCGCCGCGACCCCAAGCGCCGCCTCCGCAGCCTCCGCTGCCAAAGAGGTCGGGGCGGATCAAGGAGATCATCGCCGCGAGGCTGAGTGCTGCTCGTTCCTCGACCTCGCCTTGGAGAGTGGCGGCAAGCAACCGCTCGGTCGCAGCAGGCTGCGAGGTGACGGGTTCTGGTGGCGGCTCTGCCGAGCCCCTAATTTCTCCTGGAATGGAGAAATTAGGGGCTCGTTTTGGGCAGTTCCTGTTCACCACCGTTGAATAGGTGAGGTGCCGTCACGATCTACAGCCGTCTATTCGCGGATCCGGGATTGTTCGCTTTGCGGATGCACGCCGCCCGTTTCTGCGGGTTGTGCTTGAAGCGGTCACGGCAGATGGCGACCGCATTGCGAGGAACTACGTTGATTCGTCCGAGATAATGACTTCCGGCAAACCAGATCGCTCCGTCAGAGCCTGCCGTGAGGTCGCCATGAAGGAAGCCGGTAACTCCTTCGTGAATCTCAGTCACGACCCCTTTCGGCGTTATCCGGCCGATCGGACTTTCCCCGTTGAATTTGCGATTGAACTCCGTGAACCAGAGATTCCGGTCGGGACCCAACGTAATTCTGGTCGGTTTTCCGGTAATTCCTCGCGTGAACTTGGTCACAACGCCTTTCGGCGTAATCCGGCCGATCGCGCCGGGCGGCCCTTGTTCGGTGAACCACATACTCCCGTCCGGACCGGCGGTGATGCCTCCCGGTTCACCGACGCCTTTTTCGAACCGGGTCATGACTCCGGCCAGCGTAATGCGGACGATTGCGCCTGTGTCAGTAAACCAGACGTTGCCGTCAGCACCTCCTGCGGGAAAGCGCGGTTCGCTATTGGCTCCCAGCGGAAACTCAGTTACGACCCCTTGCGGCGTAATCCGAGCGACCAGCTTGTTTTCCCCATCGGAGTATCTGGGCATCTCGGTAAACCAGAGATTCCCGTCCGGACCGGCGGTGATGTATCCCGGGTAACCCGTGATCCCGCCTGGAAACGTGGTGATGACCCCGGTCGGCGTGATCCGACCAATCGCTGGTGGATTTCCCGAGTCGAACCAGATGTTCCCGTCCGGACCGGCGGTGATGTCCCCGGTAAGTCCGGGAAACGTTTTCACGGCCCCGGTTGGTGTAATCAGACCGCTTTCTATGGTGCTGGTGAACCAGACGTTGCCGTCCGGACCGGCGGTGACGGGCCCGATCCTGCCGGTGATCCCGATTCCGAATTTCGTCACAGAGAACTTCGGGGCTACTACAGCACCGGCGGATGCCGGCAACGAGCTTGCCAGCAGCAGCATGCTGAGCCCGACCAAAATACTGAGGCGTTTAACCATTGGTTTGTCTCCTTCGGTGCGGCGGATTGTGGGTTAGCGCCGCCGGGTTCGGGCTCCGGCGTCGACTCGCTCGTGTCTTCGATTGCTTCGGGGATCGTCCCGACCTCGGCACTGCCGGCGCCGCCGATTGCGTGTCGGTGACGAAGAGCCACGGGCGCGACGGCAAGGACGCATACCACCGCTATCACTCCCCTAACAGCCGCATCATCAGGCTGCCATCCAATCACGAATTGCCTCGGTTGCCGATCATCGCCCGAACGAGGGGCAGAAGCTGGGGAGCTGAGGTGGATCTTCGTGTCCGGCGCAGGACCAGTCCACCTGCCTTCGGTGCCTATTGATCGCGCTCCGTCAAACCTGGTCCGGCTCACGCCGAGCGTAGTACCGCTACGGGGATTCGAACCCCGGTTTCCGGACTGAGAATCCGGCGTCCTAGTCCCCTAGACGATAGCGGCGCAGGAGGGGCATTCTAGCGAGAGCGGGCGGCGAGGTTGTCCGCCCAAAGCCGTCCGAGCCAAGGACTAGGGTACGAACATATGTTCGCTCTCTCTATCAGATCCATTTGCAGTTAAATTGAGGGGGTCTGCGGCGGTGATGGAACCGGTAGACATGCGAGTTTCAGGGACTCGTGTCCGAAAGGACGTGGGGGTTCGACTCCCCCCCGCCGCACTGCGTCATGCACCCTGAGGCAACGGTCACCTCGGTTCTGGAGCTGCACCAGGCGGGTCTGAATAACTGCGAGATCTCACGGCGAACCGGCGTTTCGCGTCCGACGATCCGCGATTGGGTCAATGGCTGTGCTCCTCGTTCATACCGGCAACGCGATTCGCTCGGAGCCTTCCTGGAACCTCACTCCTGTCAACGATGCGGCGGGAAGGATCACGCTCGACGTGCTACTCCGGCATCGTCCGAGAATGCGAGGTCGCGATGGGCCGTGGTTCCGCAGAACCGGGTCAGCCGTCAGCTGCGTGGGTGCAACTGCCGCGATGATCCAGTCCGATGGCTGTCGCGTTGTCAATACTGCGCTGGGCCGCTTCCTCCCGACGCGGGAGTCAGCGGCGGTGTCGATCTACGTCTCGCGCAAGGCCGATGTCGCCAAGCTCGACGAGTTCGTCGGGCCGAAGCGCTGAGCGGTTGTCGCGATCTCTTCGACGAAGTCGGGCCAGAGCTTGGGCGGCAGGTCGTGGCCCATTCCCTCGAAGACGCGCAGGTGGCAGTCGCGGATCGCTCTGGCGGTGGCGCGACCGGCTATGGGGCGGATCAGCGGATCGCTGCCACCGTGCAGGACCGTCGCCGGGAGGCGCAGCTTTTCCAGCGCCGTAGTGCGGTCGCCGGAGGCAGTGATCGCGTGCAGCTGGCGGGCGACGCCGGCCCGGCTGTGCGAGCGGTCGTAGGAGGTGGCGGCCAGTTCGCGGAAATGCGCCTCGTCCATCGGGTAGCCAGGCGAGCCGATGGTCTTGAAGACCTTCACGGTGTGCTCGATCGCCGCCTCGCGCCCGGCACCGGGACGTGCGAACAGCGTCCCGAACGCCTTCCAGGCCGGCACCCCGAGCCAGCGGTTGCCCGTCGTCGACATCATCGAGACCAGCGAACGCACCCGCTGCGGGTAACGGATTGCCACCGTCTGGGCGATCATCCCGCCCATCGAGGCGCCGACCAGGTGCGCTGACTCGATGCCGAGGTGATCCATCAGCCCGGTCGTGTCCTTGGCCATGTCGCGGAGCAGGTAGGGCGCGGTGCGCCGCCGCCCCAAAAGCATGTCGGTCCGCTTCGGCAGTCCGGCGGAGTCGATCTTGGTCGAGCGGCCTATGTCGCGGTTGTCGAAGCGGACGACGCGAAAGCCGCGCTCGGCCAGCATCGCGCAGAACTCCTCGTCCCAGGCGAGCATCTGCGTCGCCAGCCCCATGATCAGCAGCAGCGGCTCGCCATCCGGATCGCCGATCTCCTGGTAGGCGATCTCGATCCCGTTGGCTGGAGCAAGCCGCTCCTCGCTGAGGCCGTCCATCTCGGCAGCTTAGCCCCGCCAGCTAAGTTTGCTCTCAATGCGGACCGCGATCGTCTCCGACCTCCATCTGGGCAACGCCTTCGGCGAGGATCTGCTGCGCGACGCAGAGATCCGACGCGCCCTGCTCGAAGAGCTCGACGGGGCCGAGCGGCTGGTCCTGCTCGGCGACGTGCTGGAGCTGCGCGAACTGCCGCTCGCCAGGGCGCTGGAGAGCGCCCGGCCCTTCTTCGAAGAGCTGGGCGAGCTGATGGCCGGCCGGCCGGTGGCGCTTGTTCCGGGCAACCATGACCACCGGCTCGCCGAGTCGCTGCTCGAACAGCTGGCCCTGGCGGGGAAGCCACTGGAACTCGAGCAGCGGGCCGAGCCGGCCGGCGACGCGGTGGCGCGAATCTCCTCCTGGCTGGGCGAAGCCGAGCTGGAGATCGCCTACCCCGGAATCTGGCTGCGCGACGACGTCTACGCCACCCACGGCCATTACATGGACTGCCACATGCGGCTGCCCAAGCTCGAGTGCATCGCGGCGGCGGCGGCGATGCGCGCGCTCAGGCTGCCCGAGCGTCCCGAGCCTGCCGACTACGAGCGTGTATTGCGGCCCGTTTACGGCCTCACCTTCGGCCTCGCCCAGGGCGGTGTCGCAGGACGCGCCACCCGTCCCTCCGAGCGGGTCTGGCGAGCTATCTCCAGCCGCAACGGGAAGGGCAGCCGGGCCCGGCGCGCGGCCCTACGCGCCGCCGTGCCGGCCAGTGTCTGGAGCATCAACCGCCTTCTGCGCGCCGACTTCAACGCCGACTTCTCCACCGGCTCCATCTCCCAAAGCGGCATCGCAGCCGCAACCGAGCTGGTGCAGCGGCTCGGCATCCAGGCCGCCCACACGATCACTGGCCACACCCATCGGGCCGGCCCCGCAGAGAGCGATGCGGAGTGGGTCTTGCCGGCCGGTCGGCTCCACAACACCGGCAGTTGGATTTTCGCCTCCGCCTTTCACCACCCGGGGACGCCTCCAGGTCCCTACTGGCCCGGGACGGTCACCTGGCTCGAGAAGAGCGGCCCGCCACAACGCAAACGCCTGCTGGTGGAACGCTCCCGCGACGAGCTACGCGCCACCGTCGCCCGGCTCGCGGCTGCGATTCGCTAAAGCGTCAGAGCCACTCCGCGACGATCCGGCCGATCTCCTCGCCGGCGTCCTCCTGGAGGAAGTGGCCGGCGTTCTCGATCGCCCGCGGCGCGGGAAAATCGAGTTGCGAGGAGACCCGCTCGCCCACCGAGAACGGCAATATTGGGTCGGAGTCCGCCCAGAGGACCAACGTCGGGCGGTCGTCGCTCCGCAGCGCGTCGGCGACCCGTTTGCCCTCGACTGCGCCAGGCGCCTCTGGCTCGGTCGGCAAGATCAGGGGAAAGGCGCGGGCGCCGGCCTTCGACTCCGGGCTCGGATAAGGCGCCTCGTAGGCAGCGATAACCTCGTCGCCGGGGTCGTTCTTGCAGCCGCCCCGCACCAGGAAGCCCACGGGGACATCGGCGTTCTCGCGGACGTACTCGCGGAATTTGAGCCAGGTCTCGCTCATCCGCTGGTGACCGGTGAAGGGGCCGGTCTCCATGATCACCAGGCGTGAGAAGCGATCGGGGTGCTCGACCGCGAGCCGCAGACCGATCGGACCGCCCCAGTCGTGGACGACCGCAGTGGCGTCGCGCACGTCCAACTCCTCGAGCAGGGTCGACATCAAATCGACGTGGCGGTCGTAGGTGTACCAGGAGAGGTCGGTGGGCTTGTCGGAGCGACCGAAGCCGGCATAGTCGGGGGCGATGCAACGGTAGCCGGCATCGCGCACAGGCGGGATCACCTTGCGCCAGAGGAACGACCAGGTCGGCTCGCCGTGGAAGAAGACGACGGGCCTTCCTTCCCCCTCGTCCAGGTATGCGAGCCGCAACCCGTCGACCTCCCGGTAGCTCGATTCGAAGGGAAAATCCGGCAAGCCCCGCAGGCCCTCCTCCGGCGTTCTCACCGCATCGACGCTCACCAGACGATCATGGCAGTTGCCGCAGGAAGCCGCCGACTTCCGGCCCGAAGTAGGGCGAGAAGAGCTGGGTCGGCCGCCCCTGGTAGCTGTAGCTGGTGACGCCGCTGACCAATTCACCGTCGAACAGCCAGGCGCCGCCGCTCGAGCCGGCGGCCATGTCGCAGGAAGCGGGCATGGTCGGCGGACCAGTGAAGTGATCGGTGAGGCGGTCGAGCCCGAGCCCGTGGGCCCGGCAGCTGCGCAGTTCTTCGCCACCCGCCCGCGCCGCCGGATAGCCGAAGATCTGGAAGGCGGCGAGCCTCGATTTCGAGGTGGCGTAGCCACGCGCGCCAACCACATCGGTGAGCGCGCCGAGCTTGTTCGGCCTAACCCGCAGCGCGGCGACGTCGAAGTCGGGGTTTTCGCTCCGCCGCCACTGCGGCATCACGTAGACGGATTCGGCGACGAAGGTCCCGAACGGGCGCGAGCCGTGATCGTAGGCGGGAACGAAGGAGATGCGCCGGCTTTCGCTTCCCCTTTCGATCACGCAGTGCCCGGCGGTGATGACGATCGAACGGCTGGGCGTATTCAGCGCAGTGCCCGAGCACGAATAGGGGCCCTCCATCGGGTCGACTCCGAGGATCTTGCCATTGGTGCGCGGACCGCTTTCGGAGGAGTTGAGCACTCGGATGCTGCTGGCGCCTGCGTGCGGACCACGCCGGAAGCGCGGCGCGGGAGCACGCCCCGGCACACGCAGCGACTGGCCGGCCCCGCGCAGCGGGGCCCTCAGCTCATGGACGACCGGCAGCTTAGCGACGGCGGTCGCCGGTGAAAGGGCTATCAACGCCGCGAGTGTTGGCAGCGCTCGCCGCGCCAAAGGTCCCATATTGCGGCTCATCGGCGCAATGGTGCCATGTGGATGACTTTTGCAAGCGGAATTGGCCACACGGTCATTTCGTGGCAGGAAACACTTGGTTGCGGCAGAAGCTGCTCATAGCATTGCCCTGTCCCCCTCCTCTTCTACGAAAGGGTTACGCATGAACGACGAGAGCCTGATCAGTGGCTGGTGGGTATTCGCCGGCGTGCTGCTCCTGATCGCCGGGGTGCTGAACATCGTCTACGGCATCGCCGCGATCGGGGATTCGAAGTTCTTCAGCGAAAACGTGACGTTCATCGTCAGTGGCTTGCACACGTGGGGCTGGATCAGCTTGATCCTCGGCGTGCTCGAGCTCGTGGCGGCGTTCTCGCTCTTCTCAGGAGGGGAGTTCGGCCGCTGGTTCGGCATCTTCATCGCCTCCCTGAATGCAATCGGCGCGCTGATGTCGATCCCGGCCTACCCGTTCTGGTCGCTGGCGATCTTCGCCCTGTCGATCATCATCGTCTACAAGCTGGCCGAGGGCCCCGAAGGCAACCCGGTCCCCAGGGGCTAACGCAGCCCGGAGACCTGCTGCGGACGAAGGCCCCGGGCGCCCGGGGCCTTCGTCGTCTCAGGCTCTCCGGCGGCAAGCGGCTCAGTGACGGGGAGACTCGACCAGGGCGCCGCGGCCGGCTCGCGGCTCTCGTAGAAGACGTCGACGCCGGCGAGGCGGTCCTGCCAGCCGCGGCGCCGTTCGTCGGTGAGGATCCCGAGGAAGCCGAGGCCGAAGGGGATCGCAGCGAGGAAGAGGCCCACAAGACGCTTGAGCGATTTTCGCGGCGGCAGACCGCGGCCCGCTACCCCGAGCCTGACGCCGAAGAAGCGCATTCCAGGAGTCTGCCCCGCCAGCGACCAGAAGGCGACCAGATAGAGGGAGCCAAGTGCGATCCAGGTGGCGCTGCCGACGGCCAAGGCAAAGCCCGAGACGCCGTTGCCGCTGCCGGAGAAGAAGGAGCCGATCAGGGCAACAATGGCGGCCAAGCCGGAGAAGACGAGGTTGACGATCAGCAGGTCGAGTCCGAAGGCGAGGCCTCTGGTCAGCGCGCCAGCGCGCTCGGTCGGCTCAGCGCGCCTCTTGCGGAAGACGATCCGCCGGGCGACGCGCTCGATCACGCCGTCCAAGCGCCGGGTCAGATCGCCAATCGTGTGGCCGACGTCCTCGATGAAGCCGACGCTCTGGGCGCTGATCGCGGCTCGCAGCTCAGGCGCCTCGGCGATCCGCTCGACCAGGCGCTGCGCCTCCTCGCTGGCCAGCAACCGCCGCCAGACCTCGTCGACCATCTCACTGTCGAGCGCCTCGATCAGCGCTTGCTTCACCGTGTCGCTCTCGAGCGCTCCGCGGGCCGCTTCCTCGACGAGCGGCCCCTGCAGCACCCGCACCAGCGCGCGCTCCACCGCCTCGCTCTCCACCGCGGCGACCATCGCCTCCTCGGCGGCCGCCTCGACCGCACGGTCGATCCCGGCCGCTTTGCCGACCGAGCGGGCTCCGCGCACGCCCGCCCCGAGCAACCGCACCGAGAGCGGCAGCGGCCTCCCCGAAGGCCCCTCGCCATGCGGGGTAGCCTGCGGATCGGGACCGTCAGCCATTGCGCGCGAGTATACGACTGGTTCGAGCCACCGCCTGCTACCCAGGCGGTTCGCCCAGCGCCCCGAGCAGGCGCTCGATGAATGGCTCCTGCGCCGGGAGGATCTTTCGGCCCGCCTCGCTGGGGTCGAGCCATTCCGCCCGGTCGACCTCCGGAAACTCGCGCCGGGCGCCAGACCGCGGTGGCCACTCCAGCTCGAAGCTGTTGCTGCTCAGCGCCGCGGGGTCGAATTCGCCTTCCGCGGCCCAAGCGTGGACGACCTTGCCGCCCTTCTGACGGATCGAGCCCAGCTCGATCAGATCATCCGCGGAGAGCGAGGGCGCGACCGGTCCCAGCTCCTCGGCGAGCTCGCGCAGCGCGCACTGCAGACGGTCCTCCCCCGGGTCCGGTTCCCCCTTCGGGATCGTCCAGGCGCCGGCGTCTTTCTTAGCCCAGAAGGGGCCGCCGGGATGGACGAGGAGCACTTCGGGCGCGGTGCGGTTGCGGAAGAGAAGCACCCCGGCGCTCTCCTTCGCAGCCATCCAAGCCTCAGGCCACCGCCCGCAGCCGGCTCTTGGCCTGCTGGGCGATCACCGCGGCCCACTCGGAGTCGTCGATGCGCACCGGCGCCGTCGTCGCGAGGAAGTCGCCGAGCGTTGCGGCCAGGCCGTCGGCGTCTTCGAGGTGAGGGAAGTGGGCGGCGCGCGGCAGCGTCTCGAAGCGGCAGTGCGGGATTGCCTCGTGGGCAGCTCGCCCGTGCTTGATCGGGATCGTCCGGTCTCGCTCACCCCAGACGATCAGGGTTGCCATGTCACCCAGCAGGTAGAGGCGGTCGGTGGCGCTGACGTGCTGGCCATGAACGTCGATCACCGAGCGCAGAGTCTGCAGAAACGCACGCCGAGACTCCGACTCCTGCAACGGCCGCAGCGCCCGCGCCACCGCCTCCAGGTAGACACCCCGCGCGCTGCCGCGGGCGCGCAGCTTCCTGCCCGCGGCATCGAGCGCATCGACCAGCCGCTGCTGTGCGGCGAGGCGGAGCAGCGAAGAGGCGCCGGGCAATGCGGCGCCGCGCAACAGCGGGCTCACCTCCCGCCCGAGACCGCCGCTGGAAATCAGCACGAGCCGCTCGGTCCGCTGCGGGAATTGGTAGAAGAACTGCATCGCCACGCCGCCTCCTAGCGAGTGGCCGACGATCGTCGCCCGCTCCACCCCGATCGTGGTCAGCAGGTCGCGGATGCTGGCCGCGTGGGCGCCGAGGGAGTAATCGCCACGCGGGGTCGCCGAATCGCCGTGTCCGATCAGGTCCGGAGCAACCACCCGGTAGGAGCCGGCAAGCCTCGCCGCCACCCCCTCCCAGTGGCGCGAGGAGTTGACCATGCCGTGGATCAGCACCACGGTCGGCCCGCTGCCGGCGACGCGATAAACCGCGCGGTGACCGTGCAGGTCGACCTCGTGTGCCTCGAAGCAGCTGGCCGCTTCCACGCCCAGACCCTACCGATGTACCGGTGCTGACAGCGGCTTATCCCGGACCTACGATCGACTGGGGTGCTCGGCGGCGCGCTGGCGCGCCTCGGCCTTCTGCTCGAGCGTCATCGCACCCGGATGACCGTCCCCTGGCCACGGGGTGAGGATCAGCAGCAGGCGGGTGTCGGACCGGGCCGAGATCGTGTGGCGCTCGCCGGGGTCGAACTCGAAGAGGTGCCCGGTGTTTGCCGTCACGGTCTCGCCGCCAAGTTCGGTGACGTCGACCTCGCCGTCGACGACGACGAGCCGCGCCCGCTCGTGCACCTCGTGCTCCTGCAGCTCCTCCCCCGCCGGGAGGTGCAACACGATCGTTCGCGCGTCGTCGGCCGAGGCCAGGATCTGCGGCTGATGTGGCTCTGCCTCGACGGTCTTCAGATCCCAGCTCTGCATGTGCTTGTTGTATCAGGACCGGTGCCGACCGACCAGTGCGCGAGGATTCGCGCCGATATGACCCGGCTCGCAGCAACGATCCTCTTCGCCACCCTCGCCCTCGTCGCCGCGGGCTGCGGAGGCTCCAGCTCCGGCGACAGTGGCTCGAGCACGTTCCGGGTCGGCCTCGAGGCGCCGCTCTCCGGCGAACAGTCGGTCCTCGGCAAGGGGATGCTGAAGGGGGCGCAGCTGGCCGCGGCGCAGCTCAACTCCAACGGCGGGATCCTCGGCAAACAGGTCGAGGTCGTCCCGATCGACGATGCCGCCGACCCCGCCACGGGGGTGAAAGCGGCGAAATCCGCGATCGCCGGCGGCCTCGACGGGATCGTCGGCCCCTACAACTCGGGCGTCGGCATCGAAACCCTGCCGCTCTACATCGATGCCGGCCTGGCGCCGATCAGGCTGACCTCGGATGTCTCAACCAACGGCCTCGGCTTCACTCTGCAGCCGATGAGCTACCAGATCGCGCCGGTCGCCTCACAGGCGCTGACCGACTGGCTTCACGCAAAGACGGTCGCGATCGCTTACGACCCCACGCAGAACTACACCGTCTCGGTGTCCAGGGCATTGAAAGGGTCGCTCGAAAAGGCGGGCGTCAGCGTGACCGCTTACGAGAAGGTGCAGCCGGGGAAAAAGGACTACACCGACGTGGTCGACAAGCTGGCGGCCGGCAACCCGGATGTCATCTACGCCGCCGTCTACTTCCCCGAGGGCGGCCTGATCGCCAAGGAGATGCAGCAGGGCAAGGTCGAATCGCAGTGCATCGCCGACTACGGCTCATACGACACGGGCTTTGTCGAAACGGCCGGCGTCGCCGCCGCGCGAGCCTGCCCAGTGGTCGGCGTGCCGGCCCCCGAGGACTTTTCCGGGGCGGCCGCCAAGGTGAGCGAGTACCGCAAAGAGTTCGGTCAGGATCCCGGCACTTGGAGCCCATACACCTATGACTCGCTGAACTTCCTCGCAAACGGTGTCAAGAAGGCCGGTGGCGCCGCCGCCAAGAAGCTCACCGGCGCGCTCGACGGTGTCAAAGGCTGGAAGGGATGGACTGGCTCGGTGACGATCGACCCCAACAACGGAAACCGTCAACCGGCGACCGTGGTGATCGTCGATACGGACGCGAAGGGCCAGCTCCACGTCGACGAGGACTGGGCCAAAGCGGTCGGCGCTCCTTACTGACTGGATCGCAGACCACCGAAACTTCCGTGGTTCGGGGTAGTTTCACCGGGCGACCATGCGGGACGGGAGGGTTCAGATGCGCTTCAAGGGAGGCTCGCTTTTCGGCGGGCTGGCCGTTGTTCTCGCTGCTCTGCTGATCGTGGCGGCCACTTCGGCCGCGGCGGAGGAGGCGCCGGCCGGAACGGAAGGGGCGACCATCTTCTCGCTGGCCCCGGGCGCGCACGCGCTTTCGATGACGATCGGGGCCGACGGGAATCTGTGGTTCGCCGGGACCACCTTCCTGGGCTATGACGGCGAGATCGGGCGAGTCACTCCCGATGGGCAGGTGACCGAATTCCCCCTCTCGGGGAGCAAAAGCCATCACTACGCGCAGGGAATCGCCACCGGTCCCGACGGGAATCTCTGGTTCACCCAGCCTGAGGCGAACAAGATCGGCCGGATCACGACCAGCGGCGAGATCACCCAGTTCTCGCTGCCCGGTGACGACGGACAGCCCACCGAGATCACGGCCGGCCCCGACGGCAACCTCTGGTTCACCGAGGAAGCGGCGAGCAGGATCGGCCGAATCACCCCTGGCGGAGAGATCGCCGAGTTCTCTCTAGCCTCCGGTCGCCACCCGGCCGGGATCGTCGCCGGTCCCGACGGGAACCTCTGGTTCACCGAGAAGGGCGCCAACCGGATCGGCCACATCACGACCAGTGGCGAGATCGCCGAGTCTCAACTGCCCGGCAAGGACAGGAAGCCGAACGCGATCACGGTCGGCCCCGACGGCAACCTCTGGTTCACCGAGGAAGCCACGAACAAGATCGGCCGCATCGCCCCGGACGGAGCCATCGCCCAGTTTCGCGTTCCGGTGCTCGGACCGGGCGCGATCGCCACGGGGCCAGACGGCAACCTGTGGTTCACCACCTACTCCCAGGTCGGCTCGATCTCCCCCAGCGGGCAACCCGGTCAGATGTCGTGTCTCACCGTCACCTGCCGCCTTCCCGCCATTTCCATCACGACGGGCCACGACGGGGAATTGTGGGTCGGCACGAGCACCGAATACCCGGTCTACGGAGGCGGGATGACCGCAATCACCGTCGGTATGCAACAGCCGGGATACATCGCCAAGCTCTTCCCGCCGCCGCGGCGAATGGAATTCGGCTCCAACGCCGGAGTCGTGGCCGGCCGTCGTACGGATGTCAGCCTCAGTTGCGAAGCGCCTACCGGATGCCGCGGTGCCCTGCGGCTGACCAGGCCACTCTCCGCTTATCCAGGCGGTCCAGCCTTCGACCCCCGCAGGCTGGTCATGGGCCATCGCCGGTACGAGCTCGCCTCCGGCGAACGCAGGAGTGTCCGCGTACTCCTGACCCGCAGAGCCGCGAAGCTGCTCTCGCAACGGGGCTCCCTCTCAGCGTGGGCAACGGCCGGGGTGCGAACCCACACCGAAGCGATCCAGTTGATCGTCCTGCGCAAGCAGGGCGCTTCTTCACCCAGCGGGCGTCAGCGCGTAGCGCTACGCGCCGGTCCCGACTCCCGAGGTGCCTTGCCTGAGTAGGCCGCTGCGCTCCAGCGACCCCAGCGCAGCAATCGGTCGGCGACTGTACGGGGCGGCTCGGAGCCATTTTGCTTCCGCAGACCGGAATTGCTTTAACTGGACGGTATTTGAACCCGAGCCTCGCGGCATCGATAGACGTACTGCGCCTTGAAAGCAGGGGTGCGCTACGCGGTCAAACTGTAGTCGTTCTTGCATCGAGACGATTATGCGTTTAATCGTTTATTCTTATGGCCATGATCTACCTAACGCCCCCGATAACCCCGGCTCTCCAACAGCAGCTCGATGAGCTGGCCAAGCTGCGTGCGGCATTGGGCAGAGAGGTCAAGACGAGCAGTCGCTGGATGGGCAGCCTTCGGCGTGAGATCCGAGCCAGCTCGATCGAGAGCTCGACTTCGATTGAGGGCTTCAGTGTCTCACCGGAGGAAGCGCTCGCATTGACCAACAACAGGGATGTCGCCGACCGCGACCAAGAGAATCGTCAGGCGGTCGCCTGCTACGCCCGGGCCATGGACCATGTGGGGACGATGGCAGTCGACCCTTCCTTTCAGTGGGTCGACAGAGTGATCCTTGACCTACATTTCGACGCCTGCTATTTCCAGCGCGACAAGGGTCCCGGCCTTTGGCGCAGCGGACCGGTCGGGGTCACCGCTCCTGACGGCTCGCTCGAGTACGAAGGCCCGGACAGCGAACGGGTGGTCGCGTTGATGGACGAGGTGGTCGAATGGTTGGCGACCGGGGACCTCGAGGTCGATGTCGTCGTACGGGCGGCGATGGCCCATCTTCACGTCGTCTCGATTCACCCATTCCGCGACGGCAATGGCCGTATCTCGCGAATCGTCCAGTCACTCGTCCTCGCCCGCGAGGGACTCGCAGCGCCGGAGTTTTTCTCGATCGAGGAGTACCTGGGCGGCCACACCCAGGAGTACTACGCCGCATTGCGTGCGGTACAGGGGGGGAGCTACCAACCAGACCGCGACGCGAGCGGATGGGTCTCCTTCTGTGTCGTTGCCCATCTCGCCCAGGCGCGACAGCGCCTGGCGCAAATCAAGGAGGCCGCCACGCGTTGGGCCTCCCTGGAAGAACTGGTCGAAGCTCGCAACTGGCCGGACCGACTGGTGATCGCACTCGAGCAGAGCCTCGCCGGTGGAACCGACCGGGGCAAATACGGGGAAGAGGCAGACGTGTCGCCGGCTACTGCGAGTGCCGACTTCAGGCGCCTACTCGATGCCGGGCTCGTAGAGCAACGCGGACGCGGCAGAAACATCAGTTATCTCGCAAGCGAGCGCCTGCGCGACACGCTCAAAGACGCGAGCGACGCAGACTGAGTCAGCCTCAATCCGAGTGGCAGGATACGAGTTTCAATCGGGGAGACAGGATTTGAACCTGCGACCGCTCGGCCCCCAGCCGAGTGCGCTACCAGACTGCGCCACTCCCCGTGGCTACTCCGCATTCTGACGGATTCGGGCAAACTACTGGGCGACACAGGGTCGCACGCGGGAAGCGACTCGCGCACGCGGTGGTAGCTCAACGGTAGAGCCTCGCCCTTCCAAGGCGATGATGCGGGTTCAATTCCCGTCCGCCGCTTGGCTTGGCAGGGGAACGTCTGTTCGTATCGGTAGCGTCCGAGCGTGGATTCTGCCCGCCGCCGCACGGAGAGGATCGTCGCCGAGCGCACTGCCTATCTCGTGTCATTCCTTCGCGAGCGGCCGTGGAAGGACGTCTTGGCGGAGATTGCGAAGTGCGATGTTGTATGTGCCAACTGTCATCGGCGACGGACAAATCGCCGAGGAGGCTTCATTCGCACCGTGGTGACTGCCGATATGGCGGGCAATGATTCGCGCGGCAACTAGACAGGCCAAGCTTCTCGTCTGCCTTGCCGGGGCCCTTGTTGTCCTCGGAACATGCGGATGCGGGAGCTCGGAAAACAGCTCATCTAGAGGTGACAGCTCCGCCCCGCTGGTCGATTGGCCGCTCTTCGGCCGCGTGCCGGAGCGCACGCACTACCTGCCCTCCGAAGGACGCAACCTCGATCCGCCGCTGCGCGAAGCGTGGTCGATCGACACCCATGCGCTGATCGAGTTCCCGCCCGCGATCGCCGGCGGCGTCGCCTTCATCGCCAACAAGTACGGCGACGTGCGGGCGGTCCGCCTGCGCGATCACGAGGTGATCTGGGAACGGGTCACCGACCGCCGTCTCTCCGGCCCGCCAACCTTCGTCACCGCGCCGGTCTACCATCAGGGCAACGTCTTCCTCGCCTTCCTCAACGGCGATCTGGTCGCGGTCGACGCAGCGAGCGGCAAGGTCGCCTGGAAGCGAAACCTGCACGCCCACCTCGAATCCTCGCCGCTGGCAGTCGGCGGCAATCTCTACCTCGGCGACGACAAGACCAACCTCGTCTCCATCCGCGCCTCCGACGGCAAGATCCGCTGGCAGTTCAACTCGCCCGGCGCGATCAAAGCCAGCCCCAGCTACCACGACGGCCGCGTCTACGTCGCCGATTACCAGTCGGCGATGTTCTGCGTGGACGCAGGCAGCGGCAAGATCCTCTGGCGGACCAACACGAGCAAGGCGCCGCCGTTCGGCGACGGCGGCTTCTACTCCTCCCCGGCCGTCGCCTTCGGTCATGTCTACGCGGCGCGCGACGACGGCACCGTCTACGCCTTTGACGAAAAGACCGGCAAGGTCGCCTGGTTCTTCCCGACCCACAACTTCATCTATGGGTCGCCGGCGGTCGCCCACGTCCCCGGCACCCCGCCCAGCGTCTACATCGGCTCCTACGACGAGCACTTCTATGCGCTCGACGCGCTCAGCGGCAAGCAGCGCTGGCGCTTCGACGTCGGCGGCCCCGTGCCGGGCACCGCGGTGGTGATCGGCCACACCGTCTACACCTCGAGCTTCAAGACCCGCGAGGCGATCGGGATCGACGTCCGCACCCACCGTAAGACGTTCTCGCTGCGCCAGGCCGGCTACACCCCTGTCGTCTCCGACGGCCGCCGCCTCTACGTGGTCGGCTACTTCGGGCTGATCGGGCTCAAACCGACGCGACGGTGAGCTCCGCAACGCGGACCTCACATTCGTCTCCGCGCGCTCGTTGTATGTGAAGCGTGGAGCGACGAGACCTCAGCTTCCAAGTCGACGGCGAGACCTGCGCGGCCTGGCTCTATCCCGTCGGTGGGCAGGCGGTGGCGCCAATCGTCGTCATGGCTCACGGCCTGTCCGGAACGCGCCGGGACGGCCTCGGGCCTTTCGCCGAGCGCTTCGCCTCCGCCGGCATCGCCGCTCTCCTCTTCGACCACCGTGGCTTCGGCGACAGCGGCGGCGAGCCCGACCTCTTCCATCCCCGGCGCCAGCTCGAAGACTGGCGCGCGGCGATCGAGCTCTCCCGCTCGCTTCCGGACACCGACCCCGAGCGAGTCGCCACCTTCGGCTCCTCGATGGGCGGCGGCAACGCGCTCGCCGCGGCGACGGACGATCGGCGGGTCGCGGCAGTGGTAAGCCAGGTGCCGTTCTTGGACATCTTGCGTCAAGCGCACCGCTCGCCGCCCAAGGTGGTCGCAAGGTCGCTGCTGGCCGCAGCCCTGGATCGTCACCTGCCGGCAGTCGGCCAGCCGGACGAAGCCGCGCTGATCAACGCGCCCGGCGGCGAGGCTGGCTGGCGCCACGTGGTGGCGATCGGCGAGGACTCCCGCTGGCGCAACCGGGTCTCCGCCCGGTGGCTCCTCGGTCGCCCCTACCGGCCGGCGCGCCACGCGGCCAGATTGCACTGCCCGTGGCTCGTCTGCGTTGGTGAGGCGGATCGGGTCGCCAAGCCCGGACCGGCGATCGCCGCCGCGCGCCGCGCGCCCTTCGGGGAGCTGCGCACCTACCCCGGTGTCGACCACTTCGACATCTACGACGGCCCCGAGCACGAAGCGGTCATCGCCGATGAGGTCGCCTTCCTGCGCCGCCACCTCCTCTAGGCGCAGGAGAGCCTGTTACCAAGCGTCGACAAAGCGGCGGTCGCGATCCGGCTCGGCGCCTGATGCCGCTGCGGACAAAGTGGAAGCGATCAGCGAGCGGGTCTGCGCCGGGTCGACGACGTCGTCGAGCTCGAAGAGGGTGGCCGCGTTGAGGGCCTTCGCATTGCCCTCGGCGGCAGCGGTGAGATCACGCACCCGCTGCGCCCGCTCCTCCTCGTCCTCGATCGCGTCGAGCTCCTTGCGCAAGGCCAGTTTCACCGCACCCTCCAGGCCCATAGGGCCGAGGTGGGCCATCGGCCAGGCGATCGTCAGCAAGGGCTCGTGCAGGCTGCCGCCGGCCATCGCCTGCGCGCCGAGCCCGTAGCCGCGGCGCAGGATCACGGCGATCAGCGGGACGCGCAGCGCAGCGCCGCCGATCAGGAGGCGCGAGGCGTGGCGCACCAGGCCGGTCGCCTCGACCTCCGGGCCGACCATGAACCCCGGGGTGTCGATCAGCGAGACGATCGGCAGCCCGAACGAGTCGCACAGCTGCATGAGGCGGGCCGCCTTGTCGGCGGCGTCGCTAGTGATCGCGCCGGCGGTGTGTCGCGTGTCGTTGGCGATGAAGCCGAGCGGGCGCCCCTCGATGCGGCCCAGCGCGGTCACCATCTCCGGCGCGAAGCGCTCACGGAGGAAGGTCACCGAGCCCACATCGGCCAGGGTCTCGATCACCGGCGCAACCGGATAGGCGCGGCGCTCGCGCTCGGGCACCATCTCTCTCAGCTGGGACTGGTCGGGCTCGGGGCCGGGCGGGGTCGAGCCCTGGAAGTAGGCGAGCAGGTGCTTCGCGGCGGCGGTAGCTGCCTCCTCGTCGGCAACGGCGAGATCGACAACCCCGCAGCGCTCCTGCATCTCGAGCGGGCCGACGTCGTCGGGGTCGACTTTGCCCAGGCCACCGCCCTCGATCATCGCCGGGCCGCCCATGCCGAGCGAGACGTTCTCCGTTGCGACGATCAGATCCGAGCAGCCGGCGAGCACCGCGTTGCCGGCGAAGCAGCGTCCGGCGACAACGGCGATCCGCGGCACCAGCCCCGAGAGGCGCGCCCAGAGCGCGAAGGCGCGGGTGTCGAGGGCGGAGACGACCGGGTGGTCGGTGTCGCCTGGCCGGCCGCCACCGCCCTCCGCGAAGAGCACCGTCGGCAATCGCATCCGCTCGATCAGCTCGAAGAGCCGGTCCTTCTTGCGGTGGCCAAGCGCCCCCTGCGTTCCGGCTAGCACCGTGTAGTCGTAGGAGAGCACGGCGCAGGCGGCGCGCTCTCCGAAGAGATCGCCGTTGATCCGCGCCGTGCCGCCGATCAACCCGTCGGCGGGAGTCCGCGCGATCAGATCGTCGAGCTCGCGCCGCCCCCGCTGCGCGGCAATCGCAAAGCGCCCGTACTCGACGAAGGAGCCGTCGTCGACCAGGTCCTCGATATTCTCCCGCGCGGTCCTACCCCCCGCCTCGTGGCGTCGCCGCACTGCATCCGGCCGCGCCTCGTCACGAGTCAGTGCCCCCCGCCGCAACACCTCGACGAGATCGTCCCGCAGATCCTCCCCGCTTCGCTCCTCCTCAGGCACCCGCCGGATGTTCCCAGACCCACGAAGAGCGGGTAGAGGCCGAGGAACATGCAGGCGACGAAAGAGGGACCGCTGGCCACGCTGAAGCGCACTGCGGTCGAGTTCATGGAGGACAACCTCACCGACTGGGCCGCCGCTCTTACCTATTACGGCCTGCTCGCCCTCTTCCCCGCCCTGATCGCGATGGTCTCGCTGATCGGGCTGGTCGGCGATCCGAAGAGCACGACCTCGACCCTGACTGAAATCATCACCGCGATCGGGCCACAGTCGGCGGCGCAGACCTTCTCCGGCCCGATCGAATCGATCGCTTCCAACCGGAGCACCGCCGGCTTCGCCTTCGTCGCCGGGCTCGCGGTGGCGCTGTGGTCGGCCTCCGGCTACGTCGGCGCATTCATGCGCGCCTCCAACGTCATCTACGAGACGCCGGAGGGGCGACCGTTCTGGAAGCTGCGCCCGCTCCAGCTCGGCGTGACGCTGGCGATGATCGTCCTGATGGCGCTCCTGGCCCTGGCCCTGGTCTTCACCGGACCGGTGGTCGACGCGGTGGCGGGCCCGATCGGCCTCGGCGACACCGCGGTCAGCGCCTGGAACATCGCCAAGTGGCCGGCGATGGTGGCGATCTTCCTGTTCATGGTCGCGGTCCTCTACTACGCGTCGCCGAACGCGAGGCTGCGCGGCTTCAGATGGGTGACGCCGGGAAGCCTGGTGGCGATCCTCGTCTGGGCGATCGCCTCGGCGGCCTTCGCCTTCTACGTCGCCAACTTCGGCTCCTACGACAAGACCTACGGCGCCCTCGGCGGCCTGGTCGCGCTGCTGGTCTGGTTCTGGATCAGCAACCTGGCGATCCTCTTCGGCCATCAGTTGAACGCGGAGCTCGAGCGAAGCCTCGAGATCGAAGAAGGCCATCCGCACGCCGAGCGCGAAATCCAACTCGAACCCCGCAGCGAGCCCAAGGAACAGAAGAACAGCCGACCTTGAAACCAAAGCGAGGGACCCGCGCGCCCGCGCCAAGCGATGGGCAGCCTTCCGGCAAATAGCCGCTTCTAATCGTCTTCTCAGCCAGCTGGAGGGAAAGTCTCGGCAGTCATGGCGGTCTGGAGGCCAAGAATCGTCGTCGGGGCAGCGCTGGCCTCCGGAGTCGCCGCACTCGGGTTGATCCAGGCGAGCCAGAACGGCGGCTCGAAGCAGGCCCCCGGGACCTACGCGACGGCGGAACGAGGTGTAGTCGACACGACGGTCGGTGGCGTCGGACACGTGATGACGCTGACCGGAGCGGCGCTGGTCTCAGTGCCGTCGTCCTCCTCGAGCGGCGCAAGCACCGGTGGCGTGGTGGGTGGATCCGCTGTAGGCGCCGGCACCTCCCCCGGAGCCGCTGCAGGCACGAGCTCCGTCGCCGCCCCCTCGACCGGCGGCAGCGGCGCCGCGCCCGCTGACGCGGTCTTTCCGACCGTCGCCGGTCACGTCTCGCGCCTTCTCGTGCACCAGGGAGACAAGGTCTCACCGCGGGTCAACCGGTTGTGAGGATCTCTGACGGCGGCGCGACCGTGGGTACCGTGCTGCAGGCCCACAACGAACTTGCCACTGCCGGTCTCGAATTAGCCCAAAAGAGGGTTCGCGACTCGCTTCTCGGGCCGCCGCCGACGCTGGCAGAGCGGAGGGCCGGGCAACAAGCAATCGTCACGGCAAAGACCACGCTGCGCGACTTGGCGGCGTCGCCTCCCCCGGCCGAAGTCGCCGCGGCTCGCTCTGAGCTCGCCAGGGCGGTCGCCGAACTGCACAGCTCGCGGGCGAGCTCGGGTGCGATCGGGGCGGCGGAACTCGCGGTCACGACGGCGCAGCAGCACCTGCAGACGCTCACCGGTGCGCCAGACCCGGCCGAACTGGCGGCGGCGCAGCTCGAAGTCGCGAACGCGCTGCTGGCGCAGCAGAGCCTCCCGACCGAACCGACCCCCGTCGAAAGCGCCGCGGCGCAGCTGGCAGTGAACGCGGCGCAGCAGAAGCTGAACCAGCTCATCTTCCCGCCCGCAGCCGCGGTCAGCGCCGCGCAGGGAGAGCTCGCGAAGGCCGAACTCGATCTGCAGGCGCTGTTGGCGACGCGCCAAGGCAGCGGGCTCTCCGCGCAGCGCGCCGCGGTGGTGGCGGCGAGATCCCGGCTGGCGCATCTGCGACCGACCGAAGCCGTGATCGCCACCGCCCAGTCGGAAGTGCGAAGGGCCAGGGCCGATTTGGCGGTTCTGCGACAGCGCGGAGCTCCGGCGAGCGCGATCGACCAGGCCCTCGCGCGGCTGAAAGTCGCGGTAAGCCGGCAACGCCTCGCCCTTGCGCAGCACCTCGCCGGGCAGCTGACCGTGCGGGCGAGAACCTCGGGGACGGTGACGAGCGTGCTGACGACCGCGGGGGCGGCCGTGGATCCGACGACGCCGCTGATGCGCGTTCAGGACCTCGGGAATCTGGTCGTCGCGCTCGAACTCAGCGAGTTCGACGTGGCGCACGTGCGGGTCGGGGAGCTGACGAGAGTGAGCGTCGATGCCCTCGGAGGACGCCAGGTGAAGGGCCGCGTGATCGAGGTGTCACCGACCGGCACCGAATTGGGGGGGGGTTGTCAACTTCCCGGTCACCATTGCGTTGAAGATGGCAGGCGGCGCCAACGTCCGGCCGGGCATGAGTGTAAGCGCCAGAATCGTGACTCAGATACGGCGCAACGTCGTCCGCATCCCGTCTGCCGCGGTCGGCGGGGGAAACCGGCCCGCGGTGATGGTGCGCGAGCCGTCCGGCAAGCTGGCTCGGAGCCGCGTCGAACTCGGGCTGGAAGGTCCGAAGATGGTCGAAGTCCGCTCCGGGCTGCGAGCGGGCGAGCGGGTCCTCGTCCCTGCCGGTGGCGCGGAATAGCGGCGGACGGCCGCCGCCATGGTCGACCAGGTCATCGAGACGCAGAACCTTCGCAAGCTCTTCGACTCGGGCTCCCTCAGCGTGGCGGCCCTGGCTGGCGTGGACCTCGTCGTCGAGCCGGGCGAGTTCCTTGCGATCATGGGGCCGTCGGGGTCAGGGAAGTCGACGCTGCTCTCGATCCTCGGCTGCCTCGAGCGCCCGACCGAAGGCAGCTACCGACTCGCCCGCGAAGAGGTCGCGGGCTTCGACGAGCGCAAGGCGGCGCGTGTCCGCCGCGAGCGCATCAGCTTCGTCTTTCAGGCTTTCAACCTGCTGCCGCGATCGACCGCGTTGCAGAACGTCGAGCTGCCGCTGATCTACGCTGGCGTCGGTCGCCGAGAGCGCCGCGGGCGCGCCATCGAGGCGCTCGCGGCCGTTGGCTTGGACGATCGCGGCGATCATCTCCCAAGCCAGCTCTCCGGCGGACAGCAGCAGCGGGTCGCCGTGGCCCGGGCGATAGTCACCCGACCAGACGTGCTTCTGGCCGACGAGCCCACCGGCAACCTCGACTCCAAGAGTGAGGCCGAGGTGCTGGGCATCCTCGAGCAGATCCACACGCAGGGGGCGACGATCGTGATGGTCACCCATGCCCGCGAGGTCGCCGGCCAGGGCACGAGGATCGTTCACATGCTCGACGGGGAGATAGAGCTCGACGAGCAACTCGACCTCCCGGCCGTGGAAGCGCCGTCGGCGCCATGAGCCTCTACGAGCACCTCCACCTCGCCCTGCAGGCAATCCGGGCGAACTGGTTGCGGAGCCTGCTGACTGCGCTGGGCGTGATCATCGGCGTCGCCTCTCTCGTCGCGCTGACCGCGATCAGCGCCGGCGCCCGCCGCAGCGTCGCGAACGAGCTTCAGCGCCTCGGTCCCAACATCATCCTTCTCGACGGCGAGTTCGTGCCCCTCCCCTCCGGCGAACTGAGCGCCACCGATCGAACCCTGACGCCGGGCGACCTGGCGGCGGTTGCCCAGATCCCCTCCGTGACCGCGGTGGCGCCTCGTCAGACGGTCGAGGGGATGACGATCTCCGCCGGGCGCATCGCGACCAGTCCCTTCCTCACCGGGCTCACCCCGCTCTACGAGCAGATCCACAACTACGCGCCGGCAGAAGGGCGGCTGCTGACCGCCGCCGATGACCGCTTCGGGCGCGAGGTGATGGTGCTCGGCCCCCATCCCGCCAGCGTTCTCTTCCCGAGCAGGAGCCCGATCGGGCAAAGCGTCCGTGTGCTCAACCGCGAGTTCACCGTCGTCGGCGTCTACGCCCACAAGGGCAGCCTCGGCTCCGAAACCCTCGACAACAGCGCCTTCATCCCGATGACGGTTGCCAAGCGGGTGCTCTTCGGTGGCGAAAACGTGCACGGCGCCGACGTCCAGGTCGCGACCCAGGCCGCCGTGGAACCGACGATGGAAAGGATCGACGAACTGCTCTTCTTGCGCCACCACATCGGTCCCGGCCACCCGGAAGACTTCTCGACCGAAGACCAGGCGACGATCATCACCGCGGCCGAAGCGGCAACCTCGACCTTCCAGACCCTCACCCTGGCCTTGGGCGCGATCGCTCTGATCGTCGGCGGGATCGGGATCATGAACATCATGCTCGTGTCGGTGACCGAGCGCACGCGTGAGATCGGCATCCGCAAGGCGCTCGGCGCCGAGCCTGGGCGAATCCAAGCCCAGTTCCTGGCCGAGGCCCTGGCACTGTGCTCGGCCGGGGGTCTGATTGGGATCGTGGTCGGCGTGGGGGCGTCGCGGATGATCAGCCGGCTGGCGGGCTGGCAGACCTCCGTCGCTCCCGAGTCGCTGGTGATCGCCTTCGCCGTCGCGCTCGGCGTGGGCCTCTTCTTCGGCTACTACCCGGCCCGGCGTGCGGCCCGCCTGCCGCCCGCGGTGGCGATGCGCTACGACTGATTCAGCCCGCAGGGACGAGCTGCTCGCGCAGCTGTCGGGCTGGATTTGGACTGCCCCGGTTTCGACGACCCAACGGCTGGGTCGCAAGACTCCGGTAACAAAACGGGGCAGCCAGGACTCGAACCTGGAATCGCCGGTTTTGGAGACCGGTGCCTACCCGTAGAAAATCGTTCTAGCAAGCCAAAACAGACCCATTTAGAGGCCCAGGGGAATGCGAGGGGGAATGAAAATAGACCTTCCCGTCGACATCCAGGACGCCGCCGGAGGTCAGTTGCCAAGACAGGAAGAAGATGCGTAGAGCGACGCTCGGGCTATGCCAAGGAGGCAACCTCGAAACCAAGCGTGTCGGCGAGATCAGAATCGAAGCGGAGCTCGGGGAACTGAGCGTTTAGGACGTCGCAGCTCTCAAACCAGACCAGAATCAGGCAAACCACGAGGTGCGAAAGCGTTGCCGGAGTCGCACCCACCGAGGCAGCGTGGCTCTTGAGCAACTTTTCCGCACCCGACTCTTGCAGGGCAGATTCCAGTAGCCGTCGGGTGCTGAGACCAACGGTTGTGAGCGCGTCATTTACGACTTTCTCGACATGACCCACCGAGACAGGCAGGACTGGGGCAGCGGTGCGAAGGCTTGCGCCCCCGGGACGCAATGCCTCCAAGCAGGCAATCAGACGAGCTGCGTCGAAGGGCTCGTCCTCGTCTTGACCGCTTTCGTAGGCCGCGCGGTATTGGTCGATCAGCGTCGCCCGCAATCCGCGCATATCGATAAACGCCTGATCGAGCGTCTCCAGACTGCCTGCGATCGCAGCAAAGCGCCGCTCCAAAGGCTTTGGAAACGCGATCCCAGACTTGTACTTGATCTCGTGATCGACTTCGGCCCAGGCGTGCTGCAGAAGGCTCCTGACTTGGATCTCAAACCAGCTGCGTCCAAGCACCTTGGTGATATTGGCATCGCTCTCGTGCAGCCGCGCGACCAAGTGGATCGAGCGGTAGTCGAAGACCTTTGCCTCCAGTTCCTCAAATTTGTCGTAGGACTCCTCCTTGTCGATCTCAAAGGCGGGAGCAAGAATCTCCGCAGCCGCTTCGGCATCGTCGGGGTACTGGGTAATGGCACGCACCCCGATCAAGTCCTTGACCTGCTCACCGGGATTCAGGTACTGCTTGCGACGCAACTTGTCGAGGAGAGAGTGCGGATCCTTGGCGCGGGACTCAATCGTCTGAACTCCGCGGACCTTTCCCCGAAGCAGATCCGCGACAACCTCGCGCGCCTCTAGGGCCGCCGCCTCAAATTCCGTGATCGAGTCCTTGTAGCTCTCAAAGAATTGAAGCGTTGAGTTAGGTAGCAGGGACACAGCCCGTGCAGCTTCAGCCGGAGAGGACGTCGATGAGGATCGAGATCCTCGTCAGCCTCGGACGCAGGTTGTCGGTCTGGCGGCTAGCGGCAATCAGGTAGCGGGAGCCTTCCTCCGGCACTCGCTTCAGGCTCAGGCGGCGCTCGAACTCACGCAGGTACTCGCCCGCCTCCTCGGGATCGAGGTCGACCGAGCCGCTACGGAGCTTTTGCTGTGCCAGAGCTCCGATCAGCGCGTAGAGGTCGACCGGCTTGCGGAAGCGGCTGCGCTCGAGATCGGGCAGCGCTGACTCGATCCAATCCAAGTAGATCTTGAGCTTTCGCTCGACCGCAGCACCATCTTTGAACGACTTCTGGTACTCGCCGTAGTAGAGATCGATTGCCTCCTTCTTATCCTGAGGCCCCTCGATAAGCAGGATCGTCAGCTCAGCGGCAAACTCCACCGCGCGCATCCGGGCGAGCTGCGTCGGCGTGAAGATCTTTCTCTCGCGCCAGATGTCCCAGGCACCGATTCGCTCGACGAAGTCATAGAAGGCACCTTCCTCGCGTGCATGACGCAGCTCCTGCGGCGAGAGCCGAACCACGTACTTGTTCATCCGAACGAAAAGGTCCTTGATGTCGCGATCGGTGTATCCCGACAGTTCCTCGACAACAAAGTCGTAGTTCAGGATCTGGTCCCGCAGGCGCTCCGGCAGTGCCGAAAACTTGCGTTTTTCGAGCTTTTTCCCGCTGACTTTGGCCAGCGCGTAGCGGTCGTCGAGAAACTCGAACACGGCCCGCAAGCGCTGCTGACCGTCGATCACCCTGTAAGCGGGGCGGCCGGTCTGCGCTGAGGTATGGCGTTGCATGAAGATCTGGGGAATCGGCTTGTTGGCGATGATGGTGTCGATCAGATATGCCTTGGCCGCCCGGGGCCAGACGCTGTTGCGCTGAAACTCTGCGGCGAGATCGAGCTGGCCGTCGTCATAGAGCTGACGTAGCAGGCCAATGTCCTTGGTGGTGGTTCTCCTTGAGTTCACAAATCGAACCTAATGCATTCTCAATACCGAGGAGCCCCAAACGCTGAGGCCGGCACCATCGAGAACGGCTCCGTGGGCTGAACCAAACGCCGTTGGGACTGCTAAATACTCTCCATGGCAGGGGAGCCCGACGGGACGCTCTTCGACTGGAGAGACATCGCCACTTCGCACAAGTGGGACACCCTGCTGCTCGGCAACGGAATGAGCATCAACATATGGGAGCCGTTTGGGTATCGAAAGCTGTACGACCGTGCGAAGTTCGGCGATCTCTCGGCACGGGATCGAAAGCTGTTTTCTTCGACCCAGAACTTCGAGCGGGTGCTCGCCGACCTTCTAACTGCAATCAGGGTCAACGACGCGGTCGGCCTCGACACAAAGCCCTTGCTTGAGCGATATCGCAACATCCAGCTGGCACTTGTCCACGCGGTGCGAGAGGTCCATCTCAAGCTCAATCGCGTTCCCCGCGCAACCCGCGAAACCATCAGCGACACGATGAAGCAGTTCGAGTGGGTCTTCACGACGAGCTACGACCTGCTCGCCTACTGGGCGATGGCGGCGGCGGGCTTCGAGCCGTTTATGGACCACTTCCGCTATCGGGGCCGGTGTGAGTTCGACCCCACCCGGGCCACGGTCCCTTCCAACCGGATTCCGGTCTACTTCCTCCACGGGGCACTTCATCTCGTCGTGGGCAGTTCAGGCGCCACCTGGAAGTTGAGACAAACCGATCTCGACACCATCCTCGACCAATTTGGAAAGCCGATCACGGGCGATCCTGAGGCGCGGCCACTACTCGTCACCGAGGGCTCTGCCGCCGACAAGCTCGCCGCCATCGAGGACAATGTCTATCTCTCACATGCTCTCGAGCGACTGAGAGGACGGGCCCTCCCCCTTGTCGTGTTCGGTAGCAGTCTGAGCGAGCACGACTCTCATCTAGCCGAGGCTTTGAGCGAGAACCCCAACCGACCAGTTGCGATCTCAATGCTTCCTGCGTCCAAGAAAGAGCTCCTGGCGAAGCAAGTCGACATCTCGGGGCGCCTTGAGGCGAATTCTCTGCTCTTCTTCGATGCGACTTCGCACCCGCTAGGCAATCCCGCCTTGGCGGTTGCGGGGAATCCTTAGGGCTACGCCGCGGCCCGCTTCCTTGGCCGCGAAACCTTGCTCGCGTCGACGACCTTGCCGGTGCGATTCAGGATCCGTATCTCGCCTCCGCCTTCCTGGCGGATCAACTCTCGCGCGGTTTTGACGGCGTCAGCCTTCGTGGCGCCGTGCGCGGTCGCACGCCGATGGCCCTCTCTGACCACATCCCAGCCTCTTCCGCTGGTTGCTTTCTTCACGTAGCGCGTATTTTTCATCCGGATCTCCTTATGACCATCTTCTAGCGCTGACCCTACGTTAGCCGTCGGCGGATCCGTCACCGCCCGGGCGGTCCCATACCGGCAGCGAAACCCTGCGACGAACGACGCCCATGTCGATCGACCTCCCGTTTCCCGGAGTCCCTCGACGTAAAGGCCTATCGCCTCGCTGGCGTTGGCCATCGCGTCGTTGAAATCGCTGCCCTGGGTATGCAAGCCCGGGAGATCGGGGGCGTAGACGTGGTAGCCCCCATCATTCTGCGGCTCAAGCACAAGCTCTACCTCGTTGAGATTGCCCATCGCGCCTTGCCGTCTAGCTTGCCAGAGCCCGACGACGAGGGAATGCCCAGGGGAATGAAAGGGTCGGTCGATTGCCCAATTGACGCCTGTGCGACCCGGTGCGACCCGACTCCGAGACCGCGCGCTCAGCGGCTCGACATTCCCCTGGTGAAGCCAAATTTCTGGCTCCAGGAGCGGGATAGAGAGCGGGGCAGCCAGGACTCGAACCTGGAATCGCCGGTTTTGGAGACCATGCACCCGGCGGAATTTGTGGCCGATTTGGCTCTCTAGCAAGCCAAATCTTCTCACTCCCGATTCATTAGGGAACGTCATAGGGAACGAAAT
>DATFVC010000002.1:0-36176 GCA_035260485.1 Solirubrobacterales bacterium
TCGACCAGCTCGCCGCCGAGCCCGCCGTTGCGCGCCTCTTCACCCTGGAGGCACGGGCGCTTGCCGAGATCGCCGCGCGCCAACACGATGCCGTCGAGCGTATCGCGGCGATCCTGCGCGCCGGCAATCGGGCGCGCTCCGATGCCGACGATCTACCCGAGGCGACCGAGCGCACGCTGGTCGGCAACGTGACGGCCCTTGCCGGCTCCTATGTCCTCAGCGGCGCGACCGAGTTGCTGCCCGGTCTGGCGCCCCAGCTTGCCGACCACCTGCTCCTCTCCTACTGAGAAGCGGGACCGCCGTGGCGAAGGCCTCGGCTGCGGTCCGCGGCCCGAGGTAGGGGACAAGCAGCGCGAACTCCAGCTCAGGCAGGATTCGCGGCAGGTTCGCCTCCCCACCTTCTCGCAGCTCGTCGAAGATCAGCCCGGCGACGGCGCTGACCGCCATCAAGGCGGTGTTCGGCGGCAGCTCGCGCCGCTGTGGTGGCCGGTCCGGCTCGAGCAGGCGGGCAAAGCGGTCGGTGGTCGCCCAGTGGCGCCGCCGCGCCTCCACGCCCGCGGCGGAGACCTCGACGATCGCCACCCGCGCCATTGCCGGGTCGGCGGCGAGCAGGTCGACCACTGCCGCGAGCCCGCTCCGTGCCCGATCGCGCCAGCGGCGCCCGTCCTCGCAGGTGGTTTCGGTGGCTGCGAGGATCCCCTCGACCGCCAGGTCATAGGCGGCGAGGAAGCACTCCTGCTTGTCTCCGAAGTGCTTGTAGAAGGTGGTGCGGGAGGCGCCCGCCACCGTCGCCACATCGGCAACCGAGGTGGCGAGGTACCCCTTGCCGCCGGCAACGCGGATCATCGCCTCGACGATCGCGCCGCGCCGCGTTCCGCCCTGTTCCATCGCACGCTCCCGGGGTATAGACAAAAGGGTACGTGACTATACCGGTAAATGTACACTGCAGTACATAAGTGACTCGACCTACGTTGACTACTGGGTCGAGCGTCTATGGAGCCGGCCCGGTAAGCGGTCGAGGAAGTCGCGCGCAGAGAGCGGCGAACAGCGCAATCGCAACGGCTGCGCCGAGCCAGTGGGCGCCTATCAGCACGAAGAGCAGGCTTGGGATCCCGGCCAGGGCGGCTCGGATCAGGACAGGCGCCTCGGGCAGTCCCACAATTCGAGCCGTGAGCCAGGCGCAGGCCATCCAGGCCAGCGGCCCGACCAGCCACCCCCAGTCTTCGAAGAACCCGTGCGAGAAGACAAGCGCCAGCAGCAGCGAAAGCACCGCCACGGCCGCCACCTGCACCACCGCCACGCGCCAGAGGATCGCCGAGTCCACGCGTCGATTCTCTCAAGCGCGCAGCTACTGGAGGCTGAAGACGACCCGAACGGTGGCCGTCACCGTCGAAGACCCCGGCTTCACCGGTGGGGAAGGCTCGGCGGCGGCCCCCTTCAAGCCGGCCTGTGGCTGAACAGGTACGACTTCGGCTCCTTCTTCGATGCTGATTGCGGGCCCCAGCGTTGCTCCGGCCCGAGAGGCGAGGGCGGAGGCCTTCGCCTTCGCTTGGTCGAAGGCGGCAAGCAACGTGTTTTCGTAGGCAAGCTCGGGATCGCCCGGGAAGAAACGCGGCCCGCTGGCGCCGGTGGCTCCCGCAGCGATAGCGACATTGACCATTTCTCCGGCTCGATCAGGCTGATGCAGGATCACCGAGATTCCCTCGCTTGCCTTGTAGACGGTCCGCTTGGCGCGGGTGACTTTTCGGATCGAGATCCGGCCGGTGGTGATGTCGCCGGAACCCACCCCCGGAATCCCCTGCACCGCCGCGATGACCTGGCGAAGACGGGTGGACACGAAGCGAAGCGCGGCTGCTCGCGAGCCCTTTTCCTTGGCCACCTGAAATCCCAGGCCGGCCGTGTCGTTCGGCGCCTCCTGGGTCGCCGACCCGTTCACGGTGATCGTTCGCTCCTGCGCCGACACCGAGGCTGGGCCAAGCAGACTCAGCGCCAAAAGCGCAATCAAAGGAAATGTCCCGATTCGCGACCGCATGTGCCTCCCAGCTCGGGATGGACCCTAGAGTCGCCTCCGGATAGCTCTGCCTCGCCCCGGATAGCCTGCCCGGCTACCCGATATGCCGCATAATCAACGTCTCCCGGGCGGTTAGCTCAGTTGGGAGAGCACGTGCCTTACAAGCACGGGGTCACTGGTTCGAGCCCAGTACCGCCCATTGCCGGACTGAGCTGTGCCTTGGTCAGCTGTGCGTGGGGCGGGAGATCGCTCGCCAGCAGGTGTCCGCGGTCGCTTCGAGCTCGGCGTCGCTCAGCTCGGCGCCGTTGGCGGCAAGGCGAACCGGGGGGGCAAGGCCAAGTTCGTAGAGCACCTCTAGCGGCAGGGGGAGGAGCTGGGCGGTCATCGCCGGGTCGGTGGCCTGTTCGAGGATCGGGTCCCCCTCTTGTTCCAGCGCAGCCTCGTGGGCGCGGGATCTATATGGCGAGCTGTCGACCTGGAGCAGGAAGAGGGCGTGGTCGGGGTTGGCCGCCAGATGGCGGTAGCTCGCCAGCCAGATGCCACGGAAGCGCTCCGCTGCGCCGGCTGCGGGGTCGAGCTCGGCGGTCGCTGCGGCGCCCAGTTGGGACTTCGTCTCGAGGTACGCAGCCAGGACGAGCTCGTCCTTCGAGCCGTAGTGGGTGTAGGCGGTGCCGGTCGCTACACCTGCCTCGGCGGCGATCGCGCTCATCGAGGCGCCGTGGAAGCCCCGTTGGGCGACCAATCTCCGCAGCGCCTGCCGCACGGCGGCGGCCCGGTCGAGGCCCGCGACGCTCATAAGAGCTTCAGGCCGGTCTCCCGTTCGGAGACCTCCCATAAACGGGAGATCGCCCGCTTCATCCCGAGCCGCCGCAGGATCGGCTTGCGCACCGGAGGACCGCTGTTGACGAAGAGCGGGCCGTAGAACTGGCCGCCCCTAGCGGCGGGATCGGTTGCGGCGCGCAACTGGGAGAGCGCGCCGGTTGCGGCGGACATGCCGGTCGAGCCCGCGAGCGTGTGGAAGAAGCGCTGCGAGAGGCCACCGTCCGTCTCCGCCACGCTTACCGCCTGCAACTCGGTGTTGGAGAGGCCGGGATGGGCGATCAGGCTCGCCGCCGGCGCTCCGTCGTCGTCGAGCAGGAGGTCCAGCCCGAGGCCAAAGTGGAAGTTCGCGAGCTTCGCCTGGCCGTAAGCCCGCCAGGGCCCGTAGCGCCCGTGCAGGTGGGGATTGTCAGGGTCGACGGCTCTGCCCATGTGGTGTGCCGTGCTCGTCACCGTGACGATCCGCGCCGCGTCGGCCCGCAACAGGGCCGGCATCAGCAGCGCCGTGAGGGCGAAGTGCCCGAGGTGATCGACACCGAGCTGCATCTCGAACCCGTCGACCGTGCGGCGCTCCGGGATCCCCATCACGCCGGCGTTGTTGACGAGGATGTCGATCGTCTCGTGACTCGCGAGGATCTGACCGGCGGCCTCACGCACCGAGGCCAGCGAACCGAGGTCGAGCTCGACGATCTCCAGTGAGGCATCCGGCGCCCCCCTGCGAATCTCCGCTTCGGCCTGCGCCGCCTTGTCCTGATTGCGGGCCGCCATCACGACCTTGGCGCCGGCCGCCGCCAGAGCGCGGGCGGTCTCGAGGCCAAGGCCGCCGTTGGCGCCGGTAACGACCGCCGTCCGACCCGTCTGATCGGGGATGTCCGCAGCACCCCAGCTCACAAGCCCTCCCGTTTTGAGTGAACATTCATTCATTCACAGTAGCGCTTCTTTGGCGCTTCAGCTGGGCCGCTAGCCTCAAGGCGATGTTCCAGGACACAAGCCGGAGGTGACCTAGATGGCACACATGGGTGGTACCGCCAGCGCCGAGATCGACGCTCCCATCGAGGAGGTCTGGGCGGTCGTTGAGGACGTGCTCACGGCCCCCGACTGGCAGGGCGGCCTGGTCTCGGTGTCGGCACTGGAGTACGACAACGACGGTCGCCCGACGCTGGTGGAGAGCGTGAGCGACATCAAGGTCAGGCAGGTGAAGACGCAGGTGCGGTTCCGCTACGAGCCTCCCACGCGCCTTTCCTGGACCCAGGAGAAGGGCGATCTCAAGTCGGTCGAGGGATCCTGGACGTTGGAGGATCTCGGCGGAGACCGAACGCGAGCGACCTACACCCTGGACGGCGACCCCGGCCGGGTGCTGGGGATGCTGATCCGCGGGCCGGTCGAGGCCGCCGCCCGGGCGATGCTGGTGAACGCTCGGCCGGGCGAGCTGAAGGCGCGCGTCGAGAGCGACCTATGAGCGGCAGGGACCTCTCCGTCGTCGTCTTCGGCGCCAGCGGCGTCACCGGGCGACGCGTCGCGGCCTACCTCGCTGAGCGGGCCGGCGAGGTGGGGGAGCGGTGGGCGGTCGCCGGGCGCGACCCGGCCAAGGTCGAGCGCGTCCTCGGTGAGATCGGCGTCGCCGCTCCGGAGACGATCGCCGCCGACGTTGGCGACCCAGCGTCGCTGGCGGCGATGGCGTCCCGCACCCGGGTCGTACTCGACCTGGTCGGCCCCTACACCCTCTACGGCGAGCCGGTGATCGAGGCCTGTGTCGCCAACGGCTCCCACTACGTCGACCTGACGGGCGAGATTCCCTTTGTGCGACGGACGATCGACGCTTTCCACGACCGCGCCGTGGCGGCGGCGGTGAAGGTCGTCCAGGTCTGCGGCTTCGAGGCGCTGCCGCCCGACCTGGCGGTGCTGCTTGCCGCGGAGACCGCGGGCGAGCGCTGGAGCGAAGACCTGTCCGAGGCGGACGTCGATGTCAGCACGCAACAACCCGCGGGGCGCCTTGGTCCAGCCGACCTTATCTCGGGCGGAACGCTGCAGAGCATGGCCGAGGCCGTCGCCGGAGAAGGCGCCGCCGAAGTCCCCGACCCGGCGGCGCTGATTGTCGATCCCGAGATCGCGGCTGCGGTTAGGCGACGCAGCCCGATTGCGCTTGCGCCGCGCTTCAACGCACGCGGGGAAGCGATTGCCCCGATGACGCCGATCGCGTTCATCAACCCAGCGGTGATCCAGCGGACGGCGGCGCTGCTTGCCGCCGAGCGGGGCGTCAAGGTCGAGCCGATGCGCTACCGCGAGGGGATCGCAATCCCTGGCGGGTCCGCCAGCATGCTGCTGCGTTACGTGGCCGCGGGGGCACTCGCGGGGATGCAGGCAGGCTTCCGCGCGCTGACCCGGGCGCGACCGTCGGTCAGAGCCCGCTCAGCGGACGCCTTGCGCAGGATCCTCCCGTCCTCGGGCTTCGGCCCGTCCGGCAGTCGACTCGACGAGTGGTCGTGGCAGCTCGCCGTGGACGCGCGCACCGCCGGCGGCCACTACATCAGGGTCGATGTCGACGCCGACGGGCACCCCGGGTACCTGACGACGGCCAAGCTGCTCGGCGAGGTAGGCCTGCTCCTCGCCGAGGACGGCGCCACGCCCGAGCGAGCGGGCTGTCTGACGCCGGCGACGGCGATCGGCACGGCAAGCGTCAGCCGCTTCGAGCGAGCCGGCGCCCGCTTTGCCGTCTCTTCTTGAAGCGCTTTCCGACTCTTACCCCACATAGGGTTGGAAAAGCCGGAAGCGCTACCGCCATAGCCTTGCTCGCAGCCGCTGCCACAGCGAGGGTGGGCGCGGCTGGGTGCGGCGCCACTCCTCCTTGGTCGGCAGGCGACCCGCCCTACGGGCGGCGATGACGCACGCCGTGTGGGCGTGGCGCCGCCGCGCGCTGTCCCCCTCCGGCGCGATCAGGAAGTGCTCGCTGAGGGCGGGGAGGTGGTTGCCGCAGAGCGGGCAGCGGTAGGTGGCCGGCTTGCGATTCTGCGCCGGGCGCAGCGCCCACCACCTTGCCTCCCCGTCGCTCAGGAGGCGCCGGCGCGGAGCTGGGGCGTCACGGTGCCGCCACGCCGCCGCTCGGCCTTGGTGACGACGTCGAAGAAGACGTCGTTGCGGCCCCGCCGGACCCGGTGGGGAAAGGCTCTGCGAGCGCGACGATGGGCGGCCGCGATCGCCCGAAAGCTCGACTCGTGGGCGCGGCTCCAGCGGATGCCGAAAATCTCACGCACACGAGGCGGCAGGGTTCCCCTGATGATGTGGTTCTGGACGGCGAGGTTGCCGCGAGCCGCCGTTGGCACTGGCTGGTGGAAGGCGACAAGCGGCGCCATCTCCAGCCCGTGCTCGGTCGCCTGCAGATCCGGTGAGGCGAGTTTGGCATCCCACCATGCCTTGAACTCGCGGTAGCTGCCGGGCGCCTCACTGCTGGGAAGGTCGAACAGCTCGCCGAAACGCACGTAGTCCAGCCAAAGCCGCTCCCGCTCCTCCGGGTCGAGCGGCCGCACCATCGTCTCGTACATCTCCCGTCCCGAGTCGGCGATCACCGCCAGCGTCCACAGCATCAGCTCCGGGTCGAAGGCTGAGTAGGCGGCGCCGGCGGCATGGACGCCGGCCGCCTCGGGCAGCTTTCCCTTGATCGTCTCGTGCAGCCGGCGCACTTTGGCCAGCGCCTCGTCGGCCTCCTCGCGGCTGCCGAGGAAGATCGTCTCCTGGATCTTCGCCGTGCGGGCGAGGCGTTCGAAGGGCCGGTCGCCGGAGCGGGTCGAGAGCATCGTGCCCGTGTAGGTGAGCGGTTCGAGCGCCCCGATCAGCAGCGCTCGCTGCCCGTAGAGCAGCCCGACCGAGCGCTCGCCGTGGACCCGGCGGGCCATCGACCGCCCCGGTGGGAAGTAATGCTCCTCGGCGTTTCGCTCAGCCTCCACTGAGCGAAGATGCTACTCCGGCGCGGGCGCCTCGGAGGAGAGGACGACAGCGGCTGGGACGGCGCTCGGCAGGTGCTTCTCGCGCAGCTCGTGGGCGGCGAAGATCTCATCGAGGTCCTCGCGAGTCAGCGTCTCGCGCTCCAGCGCGTTGGCGGCGAGGTCGTCGAGGCACTCGCGGTTGCCCGCCAGCAGCGCCCGCGCCCGCCGGTATGCCTCACGCGCCAGCGTCATCGCCGCCACGTCGACGTCGCGGCGGGTGCGGTCGGATAGCGCGTAGTCGCCCGTCGGCAGGGCGATCGGCGGCGCCCCGTCGGCGTCCAGCGCCACGCCCATCCCGAACTCGGCGACCATCTGCCGGCAGACCATGTGCACCCGCGCCAGGTCGTCGACCGCTCCCGAGTAGGAGGCCTGCATGACCTCCTCCTCCGCCGCGCGGCCACCCAGCAGGGTGACCAGCTCGTCGAGCAGCTCCTCGCGCGACTTCAGATAGGTGTCCTCCTGCGGCGAGTGGCCGACGAAGCCGAGCGCCGGCCCGCGCGGAACGATGCTCAGGATCTCCGGCGGGTCCAGCCCCAGCAGCCGCCGGCAGAGCGCGTGCCCGGCCTCGTGGTAGGCGACGATCCGCCGCTCCTTCTGGCTCAGCCGCCGCGCCTGCTGCGAGCCGACCGACTGGCGCAGCAGCGCCTCGTCGAGGTCCTCCCGCGCCATTGCCTTGCGCCCCGCCCGTCCGGCGATGATCGCCGCCTCGTTGAGCGCGTTGGCGAGCTGGGCGCCGGTCATCCCGGTCGTCTTGCGCGCCACGTCGGTCAGGTCGAGGTCGGCGCCGAGCGGCTTGCCCTGCGCGTGCGCGCGCAGGATCGCCTCGCGCCCGTCGCGGTCCGGCGGCGCCACCAGCACCTGGCGGTCGAAGCGCCCCGGCCGCAGCAGCGCCTTGTCGAGCTTGTCGACGTAGTTGGAGGCAGCGATCACGATCACCGTCCCCGGGTCGCGCTCGAATCCGTCGAGCTCGACCAGCAGCTGGTTCAGCGCCTGCTCGCGCTCGCTCGAGCCGCCATCTCCACCGCCGCTGCTGCGCGCCCCTCCGACCGCGTCCAGCTCGTCGATGAAGATGACGGCCCGGCCCGACTTTCGCGCCTCCTTGAACAGGCGCCGGATGCGGGCGGCTCCCCTCCCCACGAACATCTCTACGAAGCTCGAGCCAGAGGCCGAGAAGAAGTCGACACCGGCCTGCGCGGCGACTGCCCGCGCCAGCATCGTCTTGCCGGTCCCCGGCGGACCGAAGAGCAGCACACCGCGTGGCGGCTGCGCGCCGAGGGCGGCGAAGCGGTCTGGGTCGCGCAGCCACTCGGCGACGTCCATCAGCTCGTCCTTGGCGGCGTCGACCCCCTGCACCTCCTCCCAGAGCACCGGCTTGGTCTTGCTCGCCTTCACCGTCTCCGGCTTGGTCGTGCCCATCGTGCCGCGCAGCAGCGTCACGAAGACGATCAGCAGGCCGAACATGAAGACGACCCCGAAGATCGGGTACCAGTCGAAGAAGAAGTTCTGGATTTCGTTGGCGGTGAGGGCTTGGATTAGGTGCATGAACCCCTCGGGTTACTGAGGAGTGTCCGGGCAAAGGCCCCTTACTCCAATCGCACATACGTCCGCGACACCAATTCTTGCGTCAGAGCTCGCGCCGGCTGACAGCGCCGCTCTGCAGGGCGCGCTCGACCAGAGCAACCCGCTTGCGGTTCTGCGGCAGGTCCTCGACCCCGAGCTTCTCGAAGAGCGCCCGCATATGGGTCTTGACCGCGTCGACGCTGAGGTGCAGCTCATCGGCGATGCCCTGGTTGGTAGCCGGGGTGGCGAACGGCGCCTCGTCCTTGAAGGGGCGGCAGAGGGCGAGCAGGACGCGGCGCTGAGCGGGGGAGACGGTCGCCGCCGCCGGCACCTGGCTGGCGGCGACGGTCGCTTCCGGGGCGCCCTCGCCGGGGCGGCGGAAGAGCACGTTGGTGCGTCCGAAGCGCAGCGTGTCGCCGTCGCGCAGGCGACGGCGACCTTCGACACGGTGGTCACCGACGAAGGAGCCGTTGCGGGAGAGGCCGTCGTCGAGCAGGGTGCACTCGTCTCGCACGACCTCGATCTGGGCGTGCAGCGCTGAGACCTCCTCGTCCCAGTCGAGCCGCAGATCGGAAGACTCGCCGCGCCCCACCCAGAGCGTCGCGGTCCCATCTTCGACGACGACGATCCGCTGCTCGCCGCCACCGTCGCGGAAGACGAGGAAGGGGCGCCCGCCGCGTTCGGCCTCGATCTGCGCCTTCAGCTCCGGGGCGCTGGTCTGTTGCCGCTCACCGTCCATGACCCGATCCTAAGGGGACGTGCCGGGAGTTATGCACCTATATGGACCGCTAAGTCCCGGCACGTCCCCGGGGGTGAGAGAGACCACCCCTTGGGCCCCTGGGCGCGCGGCCGGTTCCGGGCGAAGCTGGTCCCACAGCCGAAGCAGACAGCTTCACACCCAAGACTCAAAGGAGATTCCGATGACCCGCACCGCCCAGAAGATCAGCCGCCACACCGGTCTCGCCGCCGCCGTCGCCAGCCTCGCCCTGATGGTCGCCCCTGCGACCGGCCTGGCCAAGGCGCCGGTCAAGTTCGGCGCCAAGCTCGACCCCACCGTCCAGCCATCCAACTCGCTCCCCGGTCTGCCGTGCAGCCAGGAAGCCGTCCTGCCCTGCACGATGATCCAGAACGAAGCCTACGGACGCCCGGACGGCGGCGAATTGGCCCCGCGGACCGGCACGATCAAGAAGATCCGGCTGATCGCCGGCGGTCCCGGCACTTTCAGGCTCCAGATCGCCAAGGTCAAGCGCTCGACCCTGTTCGGCTCGAACGAAGCCAAGGTCGTCGCCAACGGCCCAAAGATCCACTACCAAGGCCAAACCGAAGCCAACTGGGAAAGCGACAACTACCGGGTCGAGTCCTTCGACGTGAACGTTCCTGTGAAGAAGGGCGAGCAGCTCGCCATGCACACCAACGGCGCCCCGATGTCGGCGATCCGCTGCTCCTCAGGGGGCGACAACACCCTGATCTATCAGGGCGGCCTCAACCTCAGCCAGCCGTTCAGCCCCGCCACCGACACCGACGGCTGCTGGATCCTGATGGAAGCCGTCATCCGCTAGCTCTCCCCGACCACTCCGCGCCGACGAGGCCCCGCTCCGGTGGGGCTTCGTCGCGTGCGGTCGGAGGCCCTTCAGGACCGGATGACCTGGGAGCCGCCGACTATCGCCTCGGCGCCGTCGTCGCCGAAGACGATCCAAGCCTTGTTGCCGCCGTCGTAGTCGGGCGCCCATAGCTTCAGCGTCGCCGGCCGGTCCCAGACCGTGACCTCCTCCTCGCCGGTCTCTTCCATTCCCCGCCAGATCCGCACGAAAGGATTGCCCTCCCACTCCTCGCCGATCGTCGTCGGCTCGCGGTGGCCGGGATGGACCCGCGTCTCCGGCGGCAGCTCCATCAGCCTCATGACTGAGGCTTTGAGATCCGCGAAGCCACTCCCGCCTGGCGCCATCGTCCCCCCGACCGTGCCCTTGAAGAGGACGTCGGCAGTGAAGACGTCGGTTCCGTTGACGAGGAAGGCAAGGTGACCGGCGGCGTGGCCGGGGGTGTAGATCGCCTCGATCTCTAGCCCGCCCGTGGCGAGCCTGCCCCCATCGGGGAGCGTCTCTGCAACCTCCTCGTCCAGCTCCGCTGCCGCCTCGGCATGGGCAACCAGCGGGGGGTTGCCCATCTGTTGCCGCGCCTCGGCCAGGCCGGCGACGTGGTCAAGGTGGGGATGGGTGACGAGGACGTGGGTGATCTCGATCCCGTCTCGCTCGGCCCGCTCCAGCAGCGGTCCCAGGTCGTCGTTGCCGTCGATCAGCACCCCCTTGCCGCCAGCTTCGTCGGCGACCAGGTAGGCGTTCGACAGCCACATCGGGTTCTCGGTCCTCTCTAGTATCACTGCGCTCCTCCCGTCCGGCGATTTGCGGTCAGTGCCTAACCGTACGGCCTGTAGAGCATGCGGTGACCAAGCAGCTCGCTGACGGTGGCGAAGCGGTAGCCGCGACCGCGCAGCGTGTCGACGATCCGCGGCAAGGCGGCGAGGGTGCCGCTGCGATCGCCGCCGCCGTCGTGCATGAGGATGATCGAGCCGGGGCGGGCGGCGGAGACGATGCGGCTGTAGACGGCGCCGCTGCCGGGATTGCTCCAGTCGCTCGGATCGACATCCCAGAGGATCGTTTCCAGCCCGGCCTCGGCGGCGGCTGCCACCACGGAGGAATTGACCGCGCCGCCGGGTGGCCGGAAGAGGCAGGGCTCGAAGTGGGTCGCCGAGCGGATCAGCGCGTTGGTCGCAGCGAGGTCCCAGTAGCCAGGGTAAAAGTCGTGGTGGGTGGTGTGGTTGCCGATCTCATCCCCTTCGCGCAGGATGCGCCGCATGATCTCGGCCCGCCCCGCCACCTCCTGGCCGATCTCGAAGAAGGTGCCGTGGGCGTGCTTTTCACGGAGGACGTCGAGGAAGCCTTCGGTGTAGGAGCTCGGGCCGTCGTCGAAAGTCAGCGCGACGACGTTGCGGCCGCGCGGACCGTTGCGGAATTCGCCGTCTGTTCCGCCGGTGCAGCCGACCGGCCGCACTGGCCGCAATCGAAACACCCGCGCCCCGCGCCCCGGCAGCGTCTCCTCGCAGACCCGCGCCCCGCAGTCGCGCCGGTCCGCGATCACCCGCCAGCGGTAGCGATGCGGGGACAGTCCGGCCTCGGCGGGATCGATCGTCAGCGCGAGCTTGTGCGAGGTCGGCCTCTTCAACTGTGCCGCGAGCGTCTCCGCGTGGACGGTCTTCCCAGACCCGTTGACCAACTGGAGGCCGACCCGGCGGTGGGCGTTGCGGCTACCGCCGAGGCAGAGCAGCCGTTCGCCGCCGCGCCCGACACGGCTCAGCTCGAAGCAGAGGTAGCGGGAGCCGCCGCTACCGGTATCGGGCAGTCGGTCGAGCTTTGCCAGCGCAACGGGCGAAGCCGTGCGAACGCTCAGGATCAGGCTGCGTCCCGCCTGGGAGAGCTCTGCTCGCAACAGGTCGGGAGTCCGGTGCTTACTCGAAGAGCCACCGGCGCTCGCCACGACGGCGCCCAGCACGGCGGCAGCGAGGGCGACCGTGCACAAGATCTTGCGAGTTGGAGTGATTGGCGGACTTCGCTAGGACCGATTGGTCAGGTCAACTCATACTAGCTTCGTGTCAGACAGCCGCATCCGAACTCGGTACGGCCGTGGACGACGAAAAGTTGGCACCGCAGCGCCAATCGAGCTACCGTGTTGAGAGTTGACGTGAGGGTCAGAAGCATCCCGGCGCCAGGGCTCCGCCCCGTGCTCCTGACGATCTTGATCGTGATGGCGCTGATGGCTGACACGCGCTTCGCCTCTGCCGCACCAGGCGGCGCCGAACAGGTGGCTGCTCCCCCTCCCGCTGGCGATACGCCGTTCGATCGCCAGGGCATGTGGATCTGGTACGTCGACCGTTCAGAAGGGGGGAGTGTCGGGCGGATCGTTGCCCGCGCCCAAGCAGCGGGGATCGGCACCCTCTACATAAAGGCCGGCGACGGGGGCGACGTCTGGTCTCAATTCAACAAAACCCTGGTTGGGGCTCTGCACAGGGGCGGGCTGGATGTCTGCGCCTGGCAGTTCGTCTACGGCGACAGCCCGGTCGACGAGGCCAAGGTGGGCGCTACCGCGGTGCGGCGCGGGGCCGATTGCCTGGTGATCGATGCCGAGGGCCAGTACGAGGGCAAGTACGCTGCTGCCGACCGCTACCTCCGCGCCCTGCGCGGCCGCATCGGCGCCGCCTTCCCACTCTCACTGGCCGCCTTCCCCTACGTCGACTACCACCCCTCCTTCCCCTACTCGGTCTTCTTCGGGCCCGAAGGCGCGACCGTCAACCAGCCGCAGATGTACTGGAAGGCGATCGGCGCCTCGGTCCGCGCCGTCTATGAGCACACCTACCTCTTCAACCGGCTCTGGGACCACCCGCTCTATCCGCTTGGGCAGACCTATGGCGGCGCCGGTCGCAAGGACATCGTTCGCTTCCGGCGCTTCGACGAGAGCTATGGCGGCCTGCCGCCGAGCTGGTGGGACTGGCAGGAGACGAGCAGCGTTGGCTGGCAGGCGCTGGGCGCCCCACTGGTTGGCCCGGTCCTCGGCTATCGCCCGGTCGTCGCTCACCCGGTGCTGAAGCGGGGCAGCGAGGGCGACCTGGTCGTCTGGGCGCAGGAGCACTTGCAGACCGCGATTCAGCCGCAGCTGCCCATCACCGGGATCTTCGGCAAGCAGACCCGGGCGGCGGTTCGCGCCTTCCAGGAAAGCCAGGGCCTGCCGGTCGACGGCGTGCTCGGCACGACCACTTGGGGCTCACTGCTCAACTTCGACCCGGTACGTCCGCGCTGGGCGGGTCGCCGGGCGAAGCGAGGGGGCGGCGCGACGGCAAGCCGCGCATTTCCGCCGCGCCGCCCGCTCTCCGCCTCGCTGCCGGCAAGGGCCTACGAGATAGACCCGGGACCGGCGCCTTGAGCAAGCGCCCGGCGGGGGCGCTTGCGGGTATGGCCATGATTCTTCTCCTCGCCACCCCGGCGGCCGGGGCTGCGCCGCGGCGCGACACCGTGATCGAAGCGCCCAGCATCGGCTCGGCGCAAATCTCCGCCAGCGCCGAAACGAATCGGTATCCGATCAACGACGGCAGCGGCGAAACGGTGGCGATCGCGGTCACCGCGGCCTGCCAGGCTGCCTGCACGGCGGCGGACCCGCAGCAGATCGCCAACTTCCTCGGCACATTGATCCATGGCTTCGAGATGGAATTGCTCACCGTCCAGCTCGACACCCCTTCTCAGATCGAATTCGACTGCGGCTACGGCGCCCAGGCCTGCTACTACAGCGACGAAAACAAGATCGTGCTCAACGGCGATGACGCACCCGCCCCAGACGGGGCGAGCCGCGAATTCGTCCTCGCCCACGAGTACGGGCACCACGTCGCCCGCCATCGCGAAAGCCCGCCGCCCTTCCCAGCGGCGATCGATTGGGGCACCGCGCGCTGGTCGAGCTACGAGCACGTTTGTCAGCGATCGCGAGCCGGTGCGCTCTTTCCGGGCAACGAGGGCCTGCACTACTTCCGCGACCCGGGCGAGGCTTTCGCCGAGAGCTTCGCCCACCTTCGCTTTCCCGAAAGCGACGTGTCCTGGCGCTGGATTCCCGCCTTGAAGCCCGACCCAGCCGCCTTCCAGGCGATCCGTGAAGACACCCTCGATCCCTGGCTGGGGCGGAGCGCCTTCAAGCTGCGGGGGCGCCTCCCGCCGCGCCAGGAAGGGGCAGCGGTGCGGGCGTTCGGGACACCGCTGGACGGCACGGTCAGCCTCCGGCCGGCCGACCGTCCCCTCTATAACCTCGATCTGCTGAACCCAGCCGGCCACGTTCTGCGCACCTCGCGCCACGGCTTCAGCTTCCGGGATCAGCTCAACTACACCGTCTGCGGACAGTCCCGGCTACGTGTCGCGATTCGCTCGTCGCGCCACGGCGGCGGCGCCTTCAAGCTGCAAATCCAGCGACCCTGAGATAATCACGCCGGGCGATCCCCTCGCCCATCTCCAAGGGGGCGTAGCTCAGCTGGTTAGAGCGCCGGCCTGTCACGCCGGAGGTCGCGGGTTCGAGTCCCGTCGCTCCCGTTCCGAGGTCCCAAAGAATTTCAATGCCGAGAGATTTCACTCACCTCGAGAGGCGAAGGTATGTGAAGTGTGAAGAGTTCGAGGTGATATCAGCGTTTGCTAACAGTTCGACCTGTCTCACACGCTGTACTAAGCCTCCGAAGCCAATGTATCGCCGCCGACAGTGCGCTCCGCTTGGGCGACCAGCTCGGATAGGGGAACTTCGAGGGCTGCTGCAAGCTTGAAAAGGTTGCGAAAGCTCGGGTTCCTCAACCCGCGCTCGATCTCGCTGACGTAAGTGCGATGCATTCCGGCAAGGTCCGCAAGCCCCTCCTGAGAGAGTCCGTCGATTTCGCCCCGCCGCGTACGTATCGCTTCGCCAAGAGCCTTGAGAGCCACCTCCGACACGCGCCGAGCCTGCCAGCTATTTCCTTATGAGTCTACAGAATATAAGTAGCTAGTCACGATGCCCAAAACTCCACACTTATGCGTACCCAGAGAAGTCCTTGCCTCAAACCTAAAGACGAAAACACCACTAGAGCGCTCGGGTAATTTCCTTAGTTTGGGCATTGTGTGCATAGTGTGTCAGTGATATCCCACCGTGGGCGGATGGGAGATTAGGTGTTGATTGGCTTCGCCGTTGGTTCGGCCATCGGTGGACGACGACCTTGTGCGGCGCCGTGCTCGTTCTCGCCGGCATACTCGCCGGGTTGGGTGGAGGCCGCCGCTAGGCACGGCGGGCAATGTAAACGGCCTTGGAGTGGACCAGTTCCTCGACCGGTTGCATTGGAACCGCGTCAAAGCCGTGACCATAGACGTCGAGGCACTCCAGTCCCGATGCCTTGAGCAGCTCGCGCACCTCTGCTTCGGGGAAGTGCCGCTGACGGTGCACGTGGGTCTCGACATCGACCCCAGCGCCTCCCGGTTCGGCCTCGAAGCGCGCTTCACTGATCGAGCCGGGTGGGGTATCGGTCGAGCCCTGGCCGCGCCAGACCAACCGCCGTCCGCCGCGCTCCACATGCTGGACTTCGGCGAAGAACGTGCGATAGGCCTGCAGGGTGTTGACATCGAACATCAGCAGTCCGCCGGGGGCCAGGTTGGCCCGCATGCCGCTCAGCGCCTCCCCCAGTTCCTCCCCACTGAGCAGGTAGTTGACCGCGTCGTCCAGAGCCCAGACGAGATCGAATTCGCCGAATGCCGGCAGCTCCCGCATGTCCGCCACTGACAACCGCGCCGCGTCCCCGACCTTAGCCCGGGCCAGCTCCAGCATCGAGGGCGAGATGTCGCAAGCAGTGACCTCCCAGCCCCGCTCCAGCATCGGCAGGAAGCTCTTCCCAGTTCCGCAACCGACGTCGAGCAGGCGCCGCCCGCGCAACCCGTGGCGACGGACCTTGGGAAGGAGATTGCCCAGCCACAGCTCGTAGTCGTGGTGGGCGGTGAAATCGTCATAGACGGGTGCGATCGCCTCATAGGCCCGCTCGGCCCACTGGCCCCCCGGCTGGACTGCTGCTGCTGAATCCACGGCGGCAAAGACCAATGAATGTTCGACATCGTTTCATTGATCAAATCTGCTAGTCTGCTCCGATCGTGGAGGTCCGTCGTCTCGATCACCGGGTTAGCAGGGGAGTAGATCCGAGCGAGTCCTGGGACTGGGACGAGGTCCACAGGATCTGCCTGAGCTTCGCCTTCCGCTACGCGAAGAACCGCACAGAGGCAGAAGACATCGCCCAGGACTCGATGGTGCGGGCCTGGCGGAAACGAGCCACGCTGCGCAAGAGCGAGGCACGCAAGTCGTGGCTGGCAACGATCGTTCGCAACGAGGCTCTGCGCGAGTTCGCCCGCAAACGGCCGGCTCCGACTGACACGCTCGAAGCCTGGCAGGGTCGGGACGACGAGCGCGTCCTGGCGACGGTCGAACGAGCCGATCTGCATGCGGCGCTGGAGCGACTCAACAAGCGCGACCGCCAGCTGGTGCGGCTCCGCTACGACGAGGACATGACCCAGGAGGCGATCGCCCATCGCCTGGGCATTCCTCTCGGCACGGTCAAGGTCCGCTTGCATCGCGTGCGCGCCAAGCTGCGCCGTGAGATCGGCGCCTTCTAGAGCAAGACGGGGGGAGGTGGGCGGCCAGCGAGGCGCGGGCCTCAGCCGGCCGCTGCCTTGCGCATCTCCTCGGTTGCAGCGCCAGGGCCGATGTAGGGGACCAGCATCGCGAAGAGCAGATCGGGCAGCAGCTCAGGCAGCCGCTCCGCCCGTCCGGTCAGCAGCTCGTCAAAGATCAAGCCGGAGACGGCGCCTGCGGCCATCAGAGCGATGTTGTCGGGCAGCTCACGGTTCCCGGCCAACTGCTCTCCGTCCGCGAGGAATTCGGTGAACCTGGTGATCGCGTTCCAGTGGCGCTGGCGAGCGTCAGCGCCGGCGGCCGCGACCTCGACGATGGCGGTCCGTGCCAGCTCGGGGTTGAGGGCGAACATCTCGACAACCGTGGCCAGCCCGACCCGCATTCGCTCTAGCCATGGCTGCTCGGCGTCGCAGTTGGCGATCACCCCATCGAGCACCCGCTCGACCACCAGGTCGTAGGCGGCAAGGAAGCACTCGTGCTTGTCCTCGAAGTGCTTGTAGAAGGTCGTGCGGGAGACGTTGGCCTCCTCGATCACGTCAGCGACCGAGGTTGCCTTGTATCCCTTGCGGCCGACGACCCGCACCATCGCCTCCAAGATCAGTTGACGCCGCGTTTCGCTGCCTGCCATCGGACCCGCCAGGGTTGAACTATCGGGTATATGAATCATAGCGGCAACGTGTACGTGGACGTTTATCGAGTCAGCCTGTCCACCTCCCTGGTAGCCGCATCCGGGCCGATATATGGGACTAGCGTGGCAAAAAGCACGTCCGAAAGCAAACCGGGGAGTTGCTCCGCGCGGTCGGCGACCAGCTCATCGGAGATCAGCCCGGTGACTCCGCCGATCGCCATCCTCGAGGTGTTCGCCGGCAGACCGCGCCCTTCCGGAGCAAAGTCCCGCCCCTCTTCGAAAAGGGGCGTCAGCCGCTGCACCGTCGCCCGGTAGCGCCGCTGTGCGGCCGGTCCTGCATTGCCGATGTCGACGATCGAGAGCCGCGCCAGCGCCGGCTCCCCGGCGAGCGTCTCGAGCAAGGCCGCCAATCCAGCCGCGGCCCGCTCGGGCCAGCTCTGCTCGGACTCATAGGCGGCGATCACCCGCCGCACCAGCACCTCGACCGCGTTGTCATAAGCGGCCAGAAAGCAGGCCTCCTTGTCCTCGAATAGCTCGTAGAAGGTCGTGCGCGAGACGCCCGCCTCCTTGGTCAGGTCGCCTATGGTCATCGCGCCGTAACCCTTGGCCGCGACCACACGCACGGCTGCCTCGAGCAGGCGTTCGCGCTGGGAGCGCGTCACCATCTCTGGCGGCAGCCGGTGACGCCCGCGCGGAGGGCGCCACCGCTCTCCCTCCCCTGCCCGCTCCACTCCGGTCAGCCTCCGGGTGGACCCAGGAGCTGCTCGGCCTCGCGGGACTGGCGCAGCGCCTCATCCTGGCCGAGGTAGGGGACGGTGGTGATGTAGACGATGTCCGGCAGCAGCTCGCGCAGCCGCCCGGCGTTGCCGGCGAGGATCTGGCCGACGATCAGCGACTCGGCGCCGGAGAGGGCGGCGCGGCCGGCGCTGGAAGGAATCGCTTCCTCCTCGACCGGGTCGTCGCGGCCGCGGTCGAGCAGCGACTGCAGCACTCGCTTGCCTGAGGCGTAGAGCTCGAAGGCCTGCTCGCCAGAGGCCGGCGCCTCGACCAACGCCATGCGGGCGAAGGCGGGGCGGCTCGCCAGCAGGTCGAGGAACTCGGCGGCGGCATCGCGGACCATCGTCGCCCAAGGTTTGTCGGGCGAGTAGACCGAGAGAATTCGTCCCATCGCGTCGGCCAGCGAGACCTCCATCGCCGCGTGGAAGCAGTCCTCCTTGTCCTTGAACAGCTCGTAGAAGGTGGCGCGGGAGACCCCGGCCGGCTCGCAGATGTCGGCGATCGTCGTCGCGTTGTAGCCCTTTGTCGCGCAGCTGTCGGCCATCGCCACGAGGATCCGTTCCCGCTGGGAGTGAGCGATCAGGGGCTCGGCCAGATCCCCTCTCCCCGCCGGCAGCCGTTCCTGCTCGATCACGCCGCCAAGGTCCTGGGGATCCGGTGGCATACCGTGGTTGGGCGGGGCGGTGGGGGGCATCGGAACTCCTTACGCAGACAACGGTGTTTCGGTAAACGCGATTGTACACCCCACTCGGCACTCTGTGGACGAATCAGTACCGGATTAACAATTCGTCTCTGCCTGGGAACGCAGGCGGGATCGGGCGTGACGTGGCCGAAGGCGAGCACTGTACATGTGGGCGAGGGTGCTACCGAAAACTTCGGACCGCTGTACAACGACCTTCCGTCGCAGCGTCGCGACCATTTGACGATGAGCAAGACGCTGCGCCAGATCGTCGCCTTCGGCGGCGGTGGGTTCTCGATGGAGTCGGGCAACCCGCTGCTGGACGACTACGTCCTCGGGCTGACCGGCGCGGAGCGCCCCAAGGTCTGTTTCCTGCCCTCGGCCAGCGGCGACGCCGACCACTACATCGTCCGCTTCTACCGCGCCTTCGGCGCCGATCGATGCGAGGCAAGTCACATCTCGCTCTTCCGCCGCGAGCAGGGGCCGGAGGATCTGCGTGCGCACTTGCTCGAACAGGACCTGATCTACGTCGGCGGCGGCAGCGTCGTCAGCCTGCTCGGGGTCTGGCAGGCGCACGGGATCGACGCGATCCTGCGCGAGGCGTGGGAGCGGGGAGTCGTCCTCTGCGGCCTCTCGGCCGGCTCGCTCTGCTGGTTCTCGGAGGCGGTGACGGGGTTCCACGGCGCTCCACGTCGGCTCGATGGATTGGGACTGCTTCCGTTCAGTAACTGCGTCCACTACGAATCCCGCTCCAGCCGCCGCCGCGCCTATCACGACTTCCTCCGCGATGGCATGTGCCCTGGCTATGCGGCCGAGGACGGCGCCGCCCTGCACTTCGTCGGCGCCGAGCTGAGGCGGGTTGTCGCTTCGCGTCCCGAGGCGCGCGGGTACCGGCTCGACGCGGTCGGGGAGCGAGTGGTGGAGATGAGGATCGCGACCGCCTTCCTGGGCGATGCGGGCGCGCCCCCCTTCACCCCGCTGCCCGAGGCGATGTCCACCGCCGTGGCGGCCTGATGGACCGCGGTCGTCATTTGTTTCCCCATACGACACAAAAGACGACCGCGGTCGGATGATCACCCGCATCCTCGCGCTCGGCGGCCACGACTTCACCTCGCGCCCCGCGGACCGGGCGGTCTGCGAGCTGATGCTGCGGCTGGCGACGACGCGAGCCGGCGGGCGGCCGCGGATCTGCATCGTGCCGACTGCCAGCGGCGACACCTCCGAGCAGATCGGCCGCTTCTATTCCGCTTTTGGCGAGCGGCCTTGCGACCCCTCCGACCTTTCCCTCTTCCACCTTGGCAGCCGTCCGATGGAACTGCGCGATCACCTGCTCGAACAGGATCTGATCTACGTCGGCGGCGGCAGTCTGCTCAACCTGCTCGCGGTCTGGGAGGCGCACGAGCTGGGCGCGATCCTCAGCCTCGCCTGGCGGCAGGGGATCGTCCTAGCCGGGCAGAGCGCCGGGGCGATGTGCTGGTTCGAGGCCGGCATCACCAAGTCCTCGGGCAAGCCCCAACCGGGGGCCGGGCTAGGGCTGCTCGACGGCAGCCTCTGCGTCCACTACAACAACGAACCGGACCGCCGCGCCGCCTACCTCGAGGCCGTCGCCGATGGCATGCCCGGCGGCTACGGCCTCGACGACTACGCCGGCCTGATCTGGGAGGGCGCCGGCCCCCCGTCAGCAGTAACCGCCCAGCGAGGCGCCCGCGCCTACCGCGTAGCCAAGGGCGAGGGGGGCGTAATCGAGTCCCCACTCCCTGCCCGCTTCCTTCCAGCTCCTGCGCCAGCGGCGTTGCGGGAGGACATCGCCGAGTTTCGCCGCATCACCGCAATGCGCAAACGGGCGGGCTGGCTGGGGTAGGCGGTCTGACGTGGCCAGAGAGGAGGTGTGGGGGTGCCCAGCCGCGCGCGGCGTCCTCTTTTTCGCCCCACCCAGCTCAGCGAGAGATGCACCGCCGCCCGGCGAAAAACCCAGCCGAGGCTGGGTGCCCCCGCATCTCCTCAGCGTGCGTCTACCCGCCTGAACCAGCTGCGGGCGGTGCGGTCGGGTCGCCGCCCCCTTCACCGGGATTCTCCCGCGCGATGTAGTCCTCGGCCAGCAGCAGGTTCTCCTTGGAGCGCTCGACCACGTTGAGCAGGTCGCCCATCAGCGCCACCTCCTCGACCTGCTCCTTGACGAACCACTGCATGAACTGCTCGGCCCGGTAGTCCTTGACCTCGCGAGCCAGCTCGAACAGCGCGTAGATCTCCTCGCCGACCCGCTTCTCCTGCTCCAGCGCCATCCGCACCGGCGCGCTCCCGTCCGCGTAGGTGGTCTCCTGCGACTTGATGTCGGGAATGTGGACCTCCTCGCCGACGTCGAGCAGGTACTGGATCATCATCATCGCGTGCTCGCGCTCCTCCAGCGCCTGCCGGTAGAAGAAGGCGGCCAGGCGCGGCAGCGTCTCCGCGTCGTAGTAGACGGCCGCGCCTACGTATTGCTGGGAGGCAGCGAACTCGTTGGCGATCTGCTCGTTCAAGGCGGCGGGGAAGCTCTTCTCAGGCAATTCCAGCTCCTAAGGTCGGCGGGACGGGGGCCAACACGGACCGTAGCCGAAACCGCGAATTCGGCCCGCCGAATGGACTGGGAGGACGGACCGGGTGTCCCGATCCCTCTCACTCGGCCCAGCGGAAGCCCGTTGGCGTCAACTGCGGCAGCAGCGGACTGGTGGGCAGTCCGGGGGGAGGATCAGCCTCGTTGTAGCCGCGGGGCGCCGTGTCGTTGGGGGTATCGGGGTGGAAGAGCGAGGCGAGGACCTGGATCTGGCCGCGGCCGACGCCGAGCTCCCACTGGCCGCCGCCGTAGGCGCCGATCCCGCGCTCGGCGCAGTAGTCATAGGTCGCGCAGAGATCGCGCAGGCCGCCGATCCGCGAGGGCTTGATGTTGACCATCCGCGGCGGCCAGGGCAGCGCCTCGATGTCGGCGATCGAGTGGATCGGCGCGTCCCAGGTGAGGCGGTCGCGGACCGGCTCCAGCAGCGGCCGCGTCTCCTCGTTCACGTCCGGGTCCTCCAGCCAGGCTTCGGGGAAAGCCTCGATCAGCTTGCCGTAGAGCTCCGGGTCGGTCTCGACGTCGACCACGGTGCCCTTGTAGAAGCCCTTGAGGTCGAGCGAGTCGACTGCGCCGGTCTCGACCAGCGCCGCAATCAGCTCGTCGGTCCAGTCGTTGGTCGGATCGAGCTTGAAGCGCAGCGTTGGGTAGGGGTCGAGCTTGCGCCGCAGCGTCTCGATCGAGGACGGCTGGTCGGGACCGCCGGCGAGACGCATCGAGCAGACGAAGGTGACGGGCCGCGGCTCGCGGCCGAGCGCGCCCGCCAGGCTCGTGCCCGACTGGCGCAGGGCCAGGTCGAGCGCCGCCGACTCGAAGGCCCAGCGCCGGTAGCGGCGGGATACGTCGCGTTGCGGCTCGGCGGGGAAGGTGTCGACCTCGCCGATGAACTCGCAGAACTCGCCCAGCGTCGCGTAGCCGGTCAGGTCGAGGGTCGCGCCGGCGTCCTGCAGGGCGACGTGGTCGAGGGCGTCGTAGGTGACGTCCTCGCCGAGCCCGTCCTCGCCGCTGCCCCAGAGCTGGATCACGGTCGAGAGGCGTTCGAAGCCTGGGATCGTGTGCTCCAGCCCCTGTAGCTCGTAGCCCTCTATCTCCAGGGGTAGGTCGGCCAGCAGGTCGAAGGTGGGCATTGACGGGAGTCTATGTGGGAGGGAGAGCGGGGTGTCCCGGCTGTTTGCTGGGTTTTCGCCAGGCTGGCTTGTGGCTTTCGCTGAGTTGGTGGGGCGAAAAAGAGGACGCCGCTGCATAGCCGGGACACCCCGCCCTCCCTGTCAGACTCGTCCATGTGAAGCACACTCGCCACGGGTACTGGCTTGAGGAGGCGGGCGAGGTTCAGCCGATTCCAGAGCTGGTGGGGGAGCGCAGAGCTGATGTTGTTGTGATCGGTGGGGGGTACACCGGGATGTGGGCTGCCTGGCAGGTGAAGCAGCTCGAGCCCGAGGCGAGCGTCGTCTTGCTGGAGAGCGAGGTCTGTGGGTACGGGCCGAGCGGCCGCAACGGCGGCTTCTGCAACGTGATGTGGTTTTCGCTGCCCAACATGCGGGCGCGCTGGGGCGATGAGGCGGCGCTCGCCGTTGCGCGTGCTTCGCAGCAGGCGGTGACGGGGATCGAGTCGTTCTGCCGCGAGCAGGGCGTCGAGGCCTGGTTCCGGCGCGGCGGCTACCTGCAAGTCTCCACGGCTGCCGCCCACGATGGTGTCTGGGATGAGGCGCTGGCCGCCTGCCGCGAGTTGGGGGAGGGGCAGGCGATGCAGGCGCTGGCGCCCGAGGAAGTGAAGGCGCGCTGCGCCTCACCGGCGTTTCGGGCCGGCGCCTTCTATCCGGACGCGGCAACTGTGCAGCCGGCCCGGCTGGCACATGGGCTGCGCGAGCGGCTGCTCGCGGCCGGGGTCGACATACACGAGGGCTCGCCCGTGCGCCGTTTGGCGGGCGGCCCGGCCGGGGTCGAAGCCGAGACTGGCAACGGCCTGGTTCGAGCCGCCGCCGCCATCGTCGCGATCGGCGGCGCCGCGAAGGCGCCGGGCGCGCCGCTGCGCGACTCCCTCACCGTCACCTCCTCCCACATCGTCCTCACCGAGCCCGTTCCCGAGCTGCTCGAGGAGATCGGCTGGACCGGGGGCGAGTGCATCACCGACAGCCGCACCCTGATCGACTACTTCCGCGCCACCCCGGACGGGCGCATCGCATTTGGCTGGGGCGGCGGCCGGATCGCGATGGGGGCACGCCTGCGCGGCAGGGCGGAGGTCGACCCGGAAGTGGTCGCAGCCGCCGCAGCTCGCCTGCGCGAGTATTTCCCCGGGCTCGCGGGGAGGAACCTCACCCATGCTTGGGGCGGGCCGGTCGACGCCTCACCCACCCACCTGCCCGTCGTCGTGCCGCTGCGCGGTGGCCGCGTCTTCGCCGCCGCCGGCTACACCGGCAACGGAGTGGGCCCCTCATACACAGTCGGCCGAACCCTCGCCTCGCTGGCGCTAGACCGCCGCGACGAGCACTCGCGCCTGCCGTTCGTCGACCCATCGCCCCGACACGTCCCCCCCGAGCCCTTCCACTGGCTGGGTGGCGAAACGATCCGCCGAGCCCTCGTAAGCAAGGAGGAAGCTGAGCTCTCGGGCCGGGCTCCGCATCCGTTCAGCGCCCTAGTCACCAAGATCCCGCAGCTCATCGGCTTCCACATCGGCCGCTGAGAGAGGGCTGGGGGTGACCCTGATGGAGCCTCGCGAAGCGGGCGCCGCAGAGTGTCTCTCGCCGCGAAGCGGCACCAAATTCGTGAGCGAAGCGAACATAGGCTCCAGCGGAGTCACCCCCAGCCCTCTTCCTACTGCGCTGGGACAACGAGCACCGGACGCTCGGACTGATGCAGCAGCTTGTAAGGGGTCGAACCGAGGATCGCCCCTTTGAGCGGCGTCTCGCCGGAGCTTCCTACGACGATCATCCGGGCATCGCGCTGGCGGGCGACGTCGAGCAGCGCCTCGGCGCCGCGCTTCGCCACCAGCTCGTACGTCGCCTGGACGCCGTCGGTCTCGACCTGTTGCCTGGCTTCGGCCATCAGCTTCTGGCCGAATTCCTCGATCGCCTCCTCGTGTTCGGCGATCTCCCCGCCCCAGATGCCCGGCGGCGAGTAGCCGAAGACGAGGACGATCTCGTCGCCCAGGCCCTTAGCCAGCTCCTTGGCCCGCTCCAGCGCAGCCTTGCCCGAGTCCGATCCGTCGTACCCCACAACTATCTGACCCATCTCAGCCCTCCCCTCCGGATGCGATGCCGCCGCTTGCCGGCTCGGATTCACCCTCGAGGAAGCCTGGCGGAGCGACCTCGGCGCGCCGCTTGAAGAAGGACGGCACCTTGCGCCACTGGATCGCCATCAGCACGACGCCAAGGATCAGGAAGAAGATTGCGATCACCAGTGGCGGGCCGAGCCCGAACCAGGAGTTGCCCGATTCGGAGTTGGCCGGATCCGACAGTTCGATCCCGTTCTTGACCAGCAGATAGAAGAGGATCACGCCTCCGACGAAGGGCCCGACTCCGACGAAGAAGAAATTCTTGACGCTGCGCAGGATCTCGTGCCGGTAGTAAACCGCGCAGGCGAAGCCGGTCAGCCCGATGTAGAAGGAGATCATCAGGCCCAGCGCCGCCAGCGAGTCGAAGAGGATGTCTTCGCTGACCAGGGTGAGGCCGACGTACCAGACGATCGACGCCGCGCCCATCGCCAGGGTCGAGACATGGGGCGTGAGGAAGCGCGGGTGGACCTTGCCGAGGCTGCGCGGCATCGCGTTGGCCCTCGCCATCGAAAGCGTCGTGCGCGCGGTCGGCAGGATCGTCGTCTGGGTCGATGCTGCGGCAGAGGAGAGGACGGCGATGATCAGGATCTTGTCGAGGGGCGAGCCGAAGACTTCGGTACCGAGCGCGCTCAGCACGTCTTCCTGGTTTGCAACCAGCTGGTCGACCCCGGCGTAAGCCTGCGCCGCCACGGCGACGATCAAATAGATGCCGAGCAGGATCAAGGTGCTGACCACGGTCGCCCGCCCCGGCGCCTCGTCGGGGTTTTCGGTCTCCTCGTTGACGGTCGCCGTCGTGTCCCACCCCCAGTAGATGAAGACGGCCAGCAGCAGGCCGGCGGAAAGCTCGCTTGGGCTGAGGCTGAACGGGTTGATCCAAGAGAAGCTCGGGTGGATCGAGGTGGCCGGGGCGCTGCCGCTGTAGACCTTGACCAGCGCCACCACGGCGAAGGCGGCCAGGGTGAGGATCTCCGCTGCCAGGAGCCCGACCTGGGTACGCGCCGACAACTCGATCCCGATCAGCACGATCGCGGTCATCACCACTATCCAGAGGACGCCGACCGTCGTCACCGCCGCGGTCGATGCAGCGGCAGAGCTCCAGCCGAAAAGCAGGAACGTGTAGAGGCCGGCGATCTGCGCCAGGTTTGCCATCACGATCACGTCGGCGACGACGATCGTCCAGCCCGCGATCCAGCCCAGCTGGGGGCCCATGGCCTTGGTCACCCAGGAGAAGCTGGTGCCGCAATCCGGGTCGGCCTTGTTCATGTAGTAGTAGCCGGCAGCGACCAGGAACATCGGGATGAAGGCGATCAGCAGGATCGCCGGCGACTGCAGCGCGACGGCGGCAGCGATGAAGCCGAGGGTCGCGGCGAGGCTGTAGCCAGGGGCGGTCGAGGCGACCCCGATGACGACGCTGGAGACGAAGCCGATCGCGTTCTTCTTGAGGCCCTTGTCGCCGCTGCTCGGCGTCGGCGTCGCGACTGCTCTCGTGGAAGGCGTGGGCGTCGGAACCGATGCACTCTCCATCTGACTCCCCCTTCTCCGGGTCCCGCTTCGCCGGGGTGGCAGAGCGGTCGTTTGAAGGTACGCCCGTGTGGCGTCCCGGACAAGTGGCGAATGTCCCAAACCGCGGCCGTCAACTTGTACAATCGGTATAAGGCGCTGCCAAGTCCTCGACTTGATGACCATTGCACCGCGGCCATAGCGTCTCTAGCTTTGTCCATAACGTCGTAGCAAGAGAGGAGACACGCATGGCCATCGCGTCGCAGTCGACCGGGGCAGTGGACACCGGCCTTCAGGAGCTGGCGATGCGACATCTCTGGATGCACTTCTCGCGAATGGGCTCATACGGCCCAGATCACGAGATCCCGATCATCGTCCGCGGCGAGGGTTGCTACGTCTACGACAACCACGGCAACCGCTACCTCGACGGTCTCTCCGCCCTCTTCTGCGTCAATGCCGGCCACGGCCGCGCCGAGCTGGGCGAGGCGGCGGCCCGTCAGGTCGAAGAGCTCGACTTCTACACGCTGTGGAGCTATGCGCATCCGCGCGCGATCGAGCTGGCGGCCCGGATCGCCTCGCTCGCCCCCGGCGACCTCAACCGCGTCTTCTTCACCTCGGGCGGCTCGGAGGCGGTCGAGTCGGCGCTGAAGCTGGCCCGCAACTACCACCGTCTCCGCGGCAACGGCCAGAAGCACAAGGTGATCGCCCGCGAGATCGCCTACCACGGCACCTCGCTCGGCGCCCTCTCGGCCACCGGCATCACCGAGCTGCGCGCCCCGTTCGAGCCGTTGACGCCGGGTGGCTGCCACGTGCCCAACACCAACTCCTACCGCTGGCCGGAGGATCGCCACCCGCTCTGGGCGGCGACTGCGATCGAGGAGCGGATCCAGTTCGAGGGGCCGGAGACCGTCGCCGCGGTGATCGTCGAGCCGGTCCAGAACGCCGGTGGCTGCTTCGTCCCGCCCGAGGGCTACTTCGAGCGAGTGCGCGAGATCTGCGATCGCTACGACGTCCTGATGATCTCCGACGAGGTGATCTGCGCCTGGGGCCGCCTCGGCCACTGGTTCGGTTGCGAACGCTTCGGCTACGTTCCCGACATCGTCACGATGGCGAAGGCGCTGACCTCGGCCTACGCCCCGATGGGGGCGATGGTCGTCTCCGACCGCATCGCCGAGCCGTTCATGGAGGGCAAGGAGTCCTTCACCCACGGCTTCACCTTCGCCGGCCACCCGCTTGCCGCGGCGATCGCGATGGCCAACCTCGACGTCTTCGAGCGCGAGGACCTCTGCGGCCACGTGCTCGCCAAGGAGGGCGAGTTCCGCCAGATGCTGGAGAGCCTGCGCGACCTGCCGATCGTCGGCGACGTGCGCGGCGCCGGCTACTTCCAGGCGATCGAGCTGGTCAAGGACAAGGAGACGAAGGAGGGCTTCGACGATGACGAGGCGGAGGAACTGTTGCGCGGCTACCTCTCCGGCGAGCTCTACCGGCGTGGCTTGATCTGCCGCGCCGACGATCGCGGCGACCCGGTGATCCAGCTGGCGCCGCCGCTGACCGCCGACAGCGAGCAGTTCGAGGAGATACACGACGTGCTTCGGGGCGTGCTCACCGACGCTTGGGAGCGGGTCCGAAGATAGGCGCCTCGATGCTCACCGTCCAGAGCCTGCTCGACGAACTCGGCCTCGACCTTGCCGCCGGGACCCATGCGGCCGAGGCGCCGGTGCGCTGGATCCACATCTCCGAGTTGGCGGACCCGACCCCGTGGCTGTCGGGCGGCGAGCTGATGCTGACCACCGGCATCCCGCTCGACAGCGCCGCCAAGCAGCGGGCCTACATCCGCCTGCTCGCCGAACACAACCTTGCCGGGCTCGGCTTCGGCACCGGCTTCAACCACAAGAAACTGCCGAAAGCGCTGCTCGAGGAGGCGAAGAAACGCGACTTCCCGCTCTTCGAGGTTCCCTATTCGACGCCGTTCATCGCGATCACCGAGAAGGCTTTCGCCCGCCTTGTCAACGAGCAGTACGAGGTGCTGCAGCGCGGCATCGCGGTGCAGCGGCGGCTCGAGCGCTTGGTCCTCGAAGAGCGCGGCCTGGAGGAGATCGTGGCGACGATCGCCTCCGCCGTCGGCGGCACGGTGGCGATCCTCAACAGCCGCGGCGAGCGGCTGGCCGGGCGCGGCTTCCGCCGCGAGCTCTCCACCGAGGCGGTCAACGCGATCCGCGACGAAGCGCTGACCCACATCGCCGACGGCCATCCCTTCGTCCCGACGCACTCTTCGATCGCCGGCCGGGCGCTCGCGCACCCCGTGATCTCACCCGGCGGCGGACCGCCCCAGGCCTGGGTGGTGATGGTCCGCGACTCGGGCGGGCTCGGCGACTTCGAGCGGCTGATCCTGCAGCAGGCGGTCGCCGTCGTGGCGTTGGAGCTGATGCGCCGCCGCGTGGCGCGTGAGACCGAGCGCCGCTTGGCCGGCGACGTCCTGGCCGGAGCGCTCGGCGGGCGATTGGATCCCTCCGAGCTGCAGCGCCGCCTCGAGCCGTTCGGAATCGGCGACGAGGCCGCGGTCCTGGTCTTCGATCTCGACGATCCGACGGCCGCCGAGCCGGTGCTGGAGCGGGCGCTCGCCGCCGACGCCTGTCCAGCCGTAGTCGCCCCGCACGCCAGCGGCAGTCGCGAGCTGCTCTGTGCCGTGGTTGACGCCGCCGACCGCGACCCGGTCGACCTCGCTTCCGAAGCACGGCGGGCGCTGATCAAGGAGCGCGGCGCCGTACGGGCCGCGGCCAGCCGCCCAGCCCCGCCGGAGGAGTTGCGCCACTCTTTCCACGAGGCACGCTGCGCGCTGGAGGCGACGGCGTTCTCCGAAAACGGCAGCGAGCCCGAGGTGGCGTCCTGGCGTGACCTCGGTGCCTTCACCCTGCTGCTCTCGATTCAGGATGACGAGGCGCTGAAGCTCTACTGCGACAGCGTCCTCGGCCCGATCGAATCCGGCGACGATGAGTACGGCAGCGAGCTGCTGCGCTCGCTGGAGGCCTTTATCGAGCAGAACGGTCAGTGGGAGCGCGCCGCCCGCGAGGTCTACTGCCATCGCCACACGCTGCGTTACCGGATGCGCAAGGTCGAAGAGCTGACCGGGCGCGACCTTTCCCGTGCCCACGACCGGATCGAGTTCTGGCTGGCGCTGCGGGCGAGGGAGCTGGTGGGGACGTGAGCGGGCGATGATCGTCGGCGTCCCCGCGGAGATCAAGCCCGACGAGTACCGCGTCGCGATCACCCCGGCGGGGGTGCGGGAGATGGCCGAGCACGGCCACCTGGTGCTGATCGAGGCCGGGGCCGGCGAGGGCAGCGCGATCTCCGACTCCGAATTCGAATCGCAGGGCGCCCGCATCGTCCCCGACGCCGCCACCGTCTTCACCGAGGCCGGAATGATCCTCAAGGTCAAGGAGCCGCAGCCGGCCGAGATCGAGCTGCTGCGGCGCGGCCAGCTCCTCTTCACCTACCTGCACCTGGCTCCTGACCCCGAGCAGACCCGCGGCCTTCGCGACTCCGGCGCCACCTGTATCGCTTATGAGACCGTCGAGGACGCGCGCGGGCGGCTGCCGCTGCTGGCGCCGATGAGCGAGATCGCCGGCAAGATCGCGACCCAGGCCGGGGCCTTCGTGCTGGAGAAGCCGCTCGGCGGGCGCGGCATCCTGCTCGGCGGCGTGCCTGGCGTGGCGGCGGCGAACGTGATGGTGATCGGCGGCGGCGTGGTCGGCATGAACGCGGCCACCATCGCGATTGGCATGCAGGCCGACGTATTCGTCTTCGACAACTCGATCGACCGCCTGCGCGAGCTGGAGGTCGCCTTCGCCGGGCGTTGCTCGACCGTCTACTCGACCACCCTCGCGGTGGAGGAGATGCTGCCCCGCGCCGACCTGGTGATCGGCGCCGTCCTCGTCCACGGCGCCCGCGCCCCTTATGTAGTGCGGCGCGAGCAGTTGGCGCTGATGAAGCCCGGCGCGGTGCTGGTCGACGTCGCGATCGACCAGGGCGGTTGCTTTGAGACCTCTCATCCCACCACCCACCGCGAACCCACCTTCGAGGTCGACGGGGTCATCCACTACTGCGTCGCCAACATGCCCGGCGCGGTCCCGATCACCTCCACCCACGCCCTCACCAACGCCACCCTTCCCTACGCGATCGCGCTTGCCGACCGCGGCGTCGAGGACGCGATCCGGCGCGACCCGGGACTGCGGCCGGGGGTCAATGTCGCGGCCGGGCAGGTGACCCATCCGGCGGTCGCCGAGGCGGTAGGAGCCCCGTGCGTGCCGGTAGAGCAGGCGCTGGGCATGGACCAACCAGAACCCCCCGCCGACGGGCCTCAAACGGGACCATATGTCCCGAAATCGGCCCATCGGCCCCGAAAAGCGGAGGCGATTGAGTGATGGCTGTGACCGTGACGAAGCTGAGGAACTTCATCGGCGGCAAGGCAGTCGAGCCGGCCGAGGGCGGGATGGAGGACGTGGTCAACCCGGCGACTGGCTCGGCAATCGCCTCGGCGCCGCTCTCGACCAAAGCCGACGTCGACGCCGCGGTCGCCGCGGCCAAGGGCGCCTTCGAGGGCTGGGCGGCGACGCCGCCCGGCGAACGGGCGCGGGCGCTGCTGCGGATCGCCGACCTGATTGAGGAGCGGGGCGAGGAGATCGCCGACCTCGAGGCGGCCGACGCGGGCAAGCCGCGCAGCGCAGTGCTCGAGGACGAGGTGCCGGTGATGGCCGACAACCTGCGCTTCTTCGCCGGCGCCGCCCGCTGCATGGAGGGCCGCGCCGCGGGCGAGTACATGGAGGGCCACACCTCCTTCATCCGCCGCGAGCCGGTCGGCGTCATCGGCCAGATCACGCCCTGGAACTACCCGCTGATGATGGCGATCTGGAAGATCGGCCCGGCGCTCGGCGCCGGCAACACGGTCGTGTTGAAGCCGGCCGAGACCACGCCGCTGACGACGCTGCTCTTCGCCGAGTGGTGCGCCGACCTGCTGCCGCCAGGCGTGCTCAACGCGATCGGTGGCCATGGTGAGCCGACCGGGGTCGAGCTGGTCACCCATCCCGATGTCGAGATGGTCTCGCTGACCGGCTCGCCGCCGACTGGCAAGTGGATCGCCAAGGCCGCCGCCGACACGCTCAAGCGGGTCCACCTCGAGCTCGGCGGCAAGGCGCCGGTCGTCGTCTTCGACGACGTCGATATTGGGACCGCGCTGGAGACGATCGCCGGCACCGGCTACTACAACGCCGGCCAGGACTGCACCGCGGCGACCCGGGTGCTCGCCGCGAAAGGCGTCTACGACGACGTAGTAAACGGCTTGGTCGGCGAAGCGAAGGGCTTGGTGCTGGGCGACACGCTGTCGGCCGACACCACCCTCGGCCCGCTCAACTCCCAGCGCCAGCGCGAGCGGGTCGAGGGCTTCCTCGAGCGCAAGCCAGCGGGGGCCGAGGTCGTCACCGGCGGCGCCGAGCCCGACCTGCCCGGCTACTTCCTCGAGCCGGCCGTCGTCGCCGGCCTCGAGCAGGGCGACGAGATGATCCAGAAGGAGATCTTCGGCCCGGTGATCACCGTGCAGCCGTTCTCCGACGAGGCGAAGGCGATCGAGTGGGCGAACGGCACTCGCTACGGCCTCGCCTCCTCGGTCTGGACCCGCGACGTCGGCCGCGCGATGCGGGTCGCCAACGCGCTCCAATTCGGCTGTGTCTGGATCAACGACCACATCCCGCTCGTCTCCGAGATGCCCCACGGCGGCTACAAGGAATCCGGCTACGGCAAGGACCTCTCCATCTACGCGCTGGAGGACTACACCGAGATCAAGCACGTCATGGTCAACTTGGAATAGGCGCCGCCGTCCATCGAGCAGGTCCGGATCGACACCATCCTCTGGCCGTTCGCCCTTTGGATGGGAATCGAGATGACCCGAATTACTACGGGCCCCGCCTGGACCGTGAACCGAACGAGGTGATCGAGCGCGTTGCGGCACTGCTGGGAGCAGAGCGCCGTCAGCTCAGGGCTGGGTTCCCGCCGCTCACGCCCTCTCGGCCGTGACCGAATCGCCGGGACGTGCCGGTGGTTAGCGGTCCATATGGGCACTCGAGCACCGGCACGTCCGCTGTGGATAGATAGGCTCGATTGGTGAAGGTGATCGGCAGGGGACTTGCGATCGCAGCAGCGGCGATCGCAGCAGCGGTGTTCATCGCTGCTGCGCCGGCGGAAAAGGAAGAAACGCCGCGCTGTCATGGGCGGCGGGCGAAGATCGTCGGCACCGAAGGGCCTGATGTGATCCGCGGGACGCCTGGCCGCGACGTGATCTGGGGCGGTGGGGGGGACGATGAAATCCTCGGCAGCCTCGGCAACGACCTGCTCTGCGGTGGCCCTGGCGACGACCTGATCCACGGCGGCCGCGGCAACGATGTCGCCGACGGGGGAGCTGGGACGGACCGCGTCATCGGCGACCTCGGCGACGACAAGATCCTCGGCGGCGCCGGCAATGCCGACGAGGTGGCCGGCAGTCTCGGCATCGACACCCTCAACGGCGGTCCCGGCGAATTCGACCTCGTCCACGGCGACTACGGCTACGACCGTATGGACGGCGGCCCAGGCAAAGGAGACATCGCCTCTTTCGCGACGGCTGTTGCCGGTGGCAAGGGCGATGGTGTCTGGGCCTCGCTGCAGGCACACAAAGCGCGCGGTGACGGCCACGACCGCCTTTACCGGCTGGAGAGCATCGAAGGCTCGGCCTTCCGCGACACGCTGATCGGCAGCAAGGGCAATAACACGATCAACGGTGGCCCTGGAGACGACACGATCCGCGGCGGCGGCGGCGTCGACGACCTGGTTGGCGGCCAGGGCAGCGACGGCTGCACCGGCGCCAAGGGCCGCACGGTCTCCTGCGGCAAGGAAGCGCCTCCCAAGGCCTCGGCCTACATCCAGGTCGATCGCACCAAAGGCGCCGGCGGCGGGCTCTCGATCGTCGGCGGCGCCGGCCCGGACGTATTCACCGTCTCCTTCGACAAAGCCTCGGAGAGCTTCGGCATCAGCGCCGCCAAGGGGGTCGCGATCGGGGCCGGCTGCACGCGGCCGGGCGGGGACCCGAAGCAGGTCGTCTGCGCGACCGAAGGCCCGGCGCGCTGGCTGATGGCCGACCTCGGCCCCGGCAACGACCGGTTCACGGTCGAAGGCTCGCTCCAGGCCGCGGCGAACGTGCGCATCGCCGGTGGCTTCGGCAACGATGTCATCAAAGCCGGCCCCGAGGACGACCTGCTCGAGTCCGGCCCCGGCGCCGATCGCCTCTACGGCGGCGACGGCGCCGACGGGCTGGTCGGCGGCCTGCCCGGGCCGACCTTCCTCTACGGCGAAGGCAACGGCGACCTGCTGGCGGCCGGCGGCGGCTGCGCCGGCGGCGCGATCGTCGGCGGCGCAGGTCGGGACGACGCCTCCTTCGCCGAGACCGACGCTCACCCCGGCATCCTCTATATCTCCTTCCCGCAGCACAAAGCCTGGATCGACGTCGTCAAAGGCTGCCACCCGGTCCGCCTCGACCCCTCCGACGAGGACATGGAGGGCTCCTTTGACAACGACGTCCTGATCGGCGACGGCGGCCCCAACGCGATGCTCGGTCAGCCCGGCAAGGACAGCTTCTACGGCAACGGCGGTGAAGACACGATCGACGCCCGCGACGGCGTCCGTGATTTCGTCATCCAGTGCGGCGCGGGCGCCTACGTCCGGCCCCCCAGCAGCTCGAAAGGCAAGCGAGCGGAACCGGTGCTGCACGGCACCCCCGCCGGCCGCGCCCTCACCGACTCCTTCGACCCGTCACCGGTCCTCTGCGCCGACGTCGTCCACGGCGCCCCGGTAGCCGGCCTGAACAACGGCGGCTAGATCACCTTGCTGTTGCCGACGTCGCCGATCGGGCGTCGTGGGCGGCTACCAGGAAGACCCGGTCTGAGGGCTCGTCGTAGTGGTAGAGCAGGATCATCCATGGCCAGGGGCCGAGCAGGAATCGCGCTACCGACCAGTCTCCCTCCAGCGCCCGCCCTGCCAGCGGGAAGTCCTTGAGCAGTCGCAGCGACCGTCCGATGCGCGCCCAAGTGTCCTCGGGCAGGTTGAGATCCGCGATCGCCTCCTCGACGTCCCGCTCGGCCCGCGGGGTGACGATGAGCTTGGCCAAGCTCAGATCAGATCGTCGAGCGGTTTGCCCTCGCCGCGCGCGGCCTGCGCCAAGCCCTCGTGCGTGCGCTCCCATGCGCCAGGGATCGCGTTCAGGATCTCGGTGATCCGCGCGGCATCGGGATCGGCGTCATCGAGCGCGGTGGAGAGCAGCGAGCGCGCCAACGTGCCCTCCTGCACATGACTGCGGCTGGCGAGCATCGCGAGCTTGTGCGCATGCTCGTCGTCAAGCGTCAGGTTGATTCGCTTGGCCGGGGAAGCCACCTCTAGATCGTACACGCTTTAACACGTGGCGTGTGGAGGCCTAACTTGCTTGACATCCAGACACGCGTGTGTCTTAATGCCCACAGCGAGCAAGAAACACGGATGTCCGTGTTCCTGTTCGCCACAGGGACCACATAACTGAGTCCGCCACAAGGGCCGCAAGGGAAGCGGCAGGCAGAGGGGCTCACGGGACAAGGAGAGAGATTTGATGTTCTCGCCACTAAGCAACCGCTTCGGCATCCCGGGCGTGATCTCGGTGATCGCCCTCGTCTTCGCGATGTTGGGCGGCGCCTACGCCGCCTCCAACAACTCCGGTGGTGGCAAGGCGAGCGCCTCGGCCAAAGCCAAAAAAGGCCCCAGGGGCCCCAAAGGCGCGACCGGCCCGGCCGGGCCGGCGGGTCCTGCGGGACCGGCAGGCGCCAAGGGAGATGCGGGCGCCAAGGGTGACACCGGCGCCGCCGGCGCCAACGGCAGCGCTGGCGCCAGCGCCGAAGCCGTCTCCTTCGCCGGTGCCGAACACGGCTGCGCCGAAGGCGGCGTCGAAGTCAAATCGGCAAAACCGGCGGTCTTCATCTGCAACGGCAAAAAAGGAACCAACGGAACCGCCGGCGCCAGCGCCGAAGCAATCTCCTTCGCCGGCAACGAACACGGCTGCGAAGCGGGCGGCATCGAAGTCAAATCGGCCAAACCCACCGTCTTTGTCTGCAACGGCAAAGCCGGCAAAGACGGCGAACCCTGGGTAGCCGGCACGGCGCCGCACAAAGTGATCCTCAAGGGCACCTGGGCCATTCCCTACTACAGCGCGGCCGCTGGTGGTGAGCGCGTTTCCGCAGCGATCTCGACCGGTGTTCCAATTCCAGCCGGCGGCGGCTTCTACTTCGGGTTCGCCAAGGGAGTCACGTACGCCTCTGAAGAAGAAAAAGAATTGACGGAACTGTTCTGTCCCGGCACCGCCCAAGAACCGACTGTCGATAAAGAATCCGCCGACATATTCGGAACCGGGGTTGTCTGCGTCTACGCACTCACGGCTACGAACCTGACCGGCCCCGGCTACGAACCCACCCCTACAAACTGGGGGCCCATGAATTCGGGCGGGGGTGGAGTTGTCAATTTCATATCGACTGCAGCGGGCATCGCCAAAGGAAGCGGCTCGTGGGCGATCTACACCAAATGACGGTGACACGCAACGACCGATCGCAAGTTGACACCTCACGCCGAGAGCGCGCCTGAAATGTCAGAGCCACGCCCACGACACTCGATGAAGCCCAACCGCCGCCGTCTGATCGTCGCCGCGCTCGCGCTTGCAGTTGGCGTCATCGCGGTGGCGGCGACGAGCACAGCTTCGGCCGCCGCCCCACCGCTGCTGTGGAAGAAGGGCCAGAACTGCGGCGTATTGAGCGAAATCCAGGCGGGTATCTGCGGCTTCAAAGCCGAAAAAGCCAAATCCGGCCTGAACCTGATCGAAACGACGATCCCTCGCGGCATCGCCTCAGACCCCGAAACCGGTCACCTCTACATCGCCGACCAGGGCAACGGGCGCGTGGTCGAGCTGACCGCCTGGGGGGACTTCGTCAAGGCCTGGGGCTGGGGGGTCAAAGACGGCTCTCCCGAACTGCAGAGCTGCACGGCGCAAACGGGCTGCCTGCGCACCCGGGGGAGCCTCGGCTTCGGCGCCGTGCGCACGCTCGGCGCC
>DATFVC010000003.1:0-6211 GCA_035260485.1 Solirubrobacterales bacterium
CGACGAGTCCTCCCCCGCCTCCCGGGTGCAGCGCATAGGGCTCTCCGCGACGCAGCGCCCGTTGGAGCGGATAGCTCGATTTCTCGTCGGCCCTAAGCGGGATTGCGAGATTGTGGATGCGGGTCGGACCAAGGAGCTCGACTTGGAGATCGTCGTGCCGGTCGAGGATATGTCGGAACCGGGAGCTCCCAGCTTTCCCAATGCCGACGGCAACCCGACCGAGGGCGAGCCCCTAGCCCACGTCCGCTCGATCTGGCCCGCCATCTACCCGGAGCTTCTGAAGCTCGTCCGAGAACACAACTCGACGATCATCTTCGTCAACGCAAGGAGAGCCGCCGAGCGCCTCGCAAAGCGCCTGAACGAGCTCGCTGCGGAAGAACCCTCCGGAGAGCTTCCGGCCACCGAGCACGGCGGCCACTCTTCGTCGGCGGGTGGTGACGGGGTGGGGGTGTCCGGACAGGCGCGGCGTCCTGTTTCTCGCCCCACCGACTCAACGAGTGAGGCCCACGCATCTGGCGAGAAACCCAGCGCCAGTCCGGACATCCCCACCCCGGCGACAGGATCCGTGGCCGACGGGAATGAACCCTTGCCCGAGATCGCCCGGGCACACCACGGCTCGCTCTCCCACGAGGAGCGCACCGTGGTAGAGGAGATGCTCAAGTCGGGCCAGCTCCCCTGCCTCGTCGCGACGTCGTCGCTGGAGCTGGGAATCGACATGGGCGCCGTCGACCTGGTGATCCAGGTCGAGTCGCCGAAGTCGGTCAGCCGCGGCCTGCAGCGGGTCGGCCGGGCCGGCCACTCGCTGGGCGAGGTTTCGCGCGGCCGCATCTTCCCCAAGTTCCGCGCCGACCTGCTCGAGTGCGCGGTGGTCGCGCGGCGGATGCGCGAAGGGGCGATCGAGGAGACTGTGATCCCGCAGAACCCCCTCGACGTCCTCGCCCAGCACTTGGTCTCGATGGCCGCCCTGGACGAGTGGGAGGTCGACGAGGTCGAGCGCCTCGTCACTGCCACCGAGCCCTTCAGCGAGCTCTCCCGCGAACAGCTCGAGAACGTCCTCGACATGCTCGACGGCCGCTACCCCTCGGACCGCTTCGCCGAGCTGCGCCCGCGGATCGTCTGGGACCGCACCCGCGGCACGATGCACGGCCGCAAAGGCGCCCGCCAGCTGGTCGTCACCAACGCCGGCACGATCCCCGACCGTGGCCTCTACGGCGTCCACCTGCCCGACGGCCGCCGGGTCGGCGAGCTGGACGAGGAGATGGTCTACGAGGCGCGCCCGGGGCAGACCTTCCTGCTCGGCGCGACGACCTGGAGGATCGAGGAGATCACCCGCGACCGCGTGATCGTCACGCCGGCCCCCGGCCTGCCCGGCGCGGTGCCCTTCTGGAAGGGCGACGGGATCGGCCGCCCCGCCGAGCTGGGGCGGGCGATCGGCGCCTTTTCCCGCGAGGCGGTCTCGCGCGACCCGGAGGAGCTGGCCGGCGAGTACGACCTCGACCGCCGCGCCGCCGAGAACCTGGTCGCCTATCTGCGCGAGCAGCAGGCGGCGACCCGCGTCGTTCCCTCCGACGAGACGATCGTAGTCGAGCGCTTCCGCGACGAGATCGGCGACTGGCGCCTCTGCTTGCTCTCGCCCTTCGGCGGCCGCGTCCACTCCGCCTGGGGGCTGGCGCTGGGACAGAAGATCCGCGAGGAGCTCGAGCTCGAGGCAGACGCGATCTGGTCCGACGACGGCATCGTCATCCATCTGCCCGACGCCGACGAGCCGCCGCCAGCCGACCTGATCATGGTCGAGCCCGACGAGCTCGAAGACCTGGTCGTGCGCGAGCTCTCCGGCTCGGCCCTGTTCGGCGCTCGCTTCCGCGAGAACGCGTCCCGTTCGCTGCTGATCCCACGCGCCTACCCCGGCAAGCGCACGCCGCTCTGGCAGCAGCGCCTCAAGTCGCAGAGCCTGCTCGAGGTGGCGCGCGACTTCCCTCGCTTCCCGGTCATCCTCGAGACCTACCGCGAGTGCCTGCGCGACGTGCTCGACCTGCCCTCGTTGCGCCAGATCCTCACCGACCTGCACTCGCGCAAGCTCGGCCTGGTCGAGGTCGAGACGCCGACCGCCTCGCCCTTTGCCTCCTCGCTGCTCTTCGACTACGTCGCCACCTACATGTACGAGGGGGATACGCCGAGCGCCGAGCGCCGCGCCGCCGCCCTCTCCCTCGACCGTGATCTGCTGCGCGAGCTGCTCGGCCAGGAGGAGCTGCGCGAGCTGATCGACCCCGAGGCGCTGGAGGAGGTCGAGGCGCAGCTCCAGCACCGCACCGAGGCCGGTCGCGCCGCCGACCGGGACGCCCTGCAGCAGCTGCTGCGCAACATCGGCGATCTGACCGCGGAGGAGTGCGCGGAGCGGGTCAGCGAGGGCTACTCATCGGCCTCGATGCTCGAGAAGCTGGTCGCCGAGCGCCGCGTCGCGCTGGTCCGCATCGGCGGCGAGGAGCGCTACATCGCCGGCGAGGACGCCGGCCTCTACCGCGACGCGCTCGGCGTGCCGCCTCCCGCCGGGCTGCCCGAGACCTTCCTCGAAGACCATCCCAACGCGATGCGCACCCTGGTGCGGCGCTACGCCCGCACCCACGGGCCCTTCCCGACCGCGCAGCTGAGCGCTCGCTACGGGGTCGACCCGACGCCGGCACTGCGTGAGCTGGAGCGCGAAGGGGCGCTCGTCCGCGGTGAGCTGCTGCCGGGCGGCAGCGAGCGCGAGTGGTGCGACTCCGGCGTCCTGCGCCGGATCAGGCGGGCCAGCCTCGCCCACCTGCGCCGCGAGGTCGAGCCCGCCGCCCGCGACCGCTTCGCCCGCTTCCTGCCGAGCTGGCAGAACGTCGACGCCCACCGCGCCGCCGGCGCCGGCCCCGACCGGCTGCGCGACGCGCTGACGCCGCTGCAGGGCGTCGCCCTCTCCCCCAAGGTCTGGGAGGCGGACGTGCTGCCGCGCCGGCTCGGCGCCTACTCGCCGGCCTGGCTCGACGAGCTCTGCACCAGCGGCGAGCTGGTCTGGGTGGGCGCCGGCTCGCGCGGTCGCAGCGACGGCCGCGTCGCCCTCTACTTCCGCGAGGACGTGCGGCTTGCCGGTCCGCCCCCCGCCAATGCCAAGCTGGAGCGTGCCGAGGGCGCCGCTCAGGATGCGATCCGCGAGCGGCTCCTCGCCGGTCCCTCCTTCTGGCTCGACCTGCTGGCCGATCTCGACTTCCCGGCCGAGGAGCTGCATAACGCCCTCTGGGACCTCACCTGGAATGGCGAGGTGACCAACGACGCCTTCGCGCCGCTGCGGGCGCCGCGGCTGCGCTCGGCGCCCGCGCACGAGCGTCGGGGCCGCCGCTTCGCCCGCCGCCGCTCGAGCGCGGGCGCAGCGGTGCAGGGTCGCTGGTCGCTGACCGCGCCGCTCTTCGCCGACGCCCCGGGCCCGGGGGCGAAGCTGCGCGCCCAGGCCGAGCTGATGCTGGAGCGCTACGGGATCGTCACCCGGGAGACGGTGCTGGCCGAGGGTGTGCCGGGGGGCTTCGCCACGCTCTACGCCGAGCTGGGCAACCTCGAGCTGCTCGGCACCGCCCGTCGCGGCTACTTCGTCGAGGGTTTGGGCGGCGCCCAGTTCGCTCTGCCGGGTGCGGTCGAGCGACTTCGCTCCCTGCCCGAAGCGGAGGCTGGCTTCCAGGTCCTCGCCGCCACCGACCCCGCCAACGCCTACGGCGCGGCGCTGCCCTGGCCGAAGCCGCCTTCCGGCCGCCGTCCCGCCCGCGCCCCCGGCGCCTACGTCCTGCTCCGCGACGGTGAGCCGCTCGTCTACGTCGAGCGCGGCGGTCGCAGCATTCTCCGCCTCGGTGAGCTGGGCGACCCCGACCTCGCCGCCGCGATGCAGGCCCTGGCGGAGGCGGTCTCCGCCGGCCGCCTGCCGAAGCTCGGGATCGAGAAGCTCGACGGCGAGCCCGTGATCGGCTCGGGCCACGAGGAGGCGCTGCTCAGCGCCGGCTTCAGCCGCGGCCCGCGCAAGCTGACGGCCTCGGCCGGCTGAGCTCAACAAAGGTGAAACTTCTCAGCCGGTCCTCAGCGGCCGGCCGATCGGGTCGATCAACCGTCCATGCCATCAATCCGACATAAGTCCAAGCCCGCGAGAACCCCCCTCGTCCTGCTCGCAATGCTCTTCACCTTTCTGGCCGTGATCGCGGTTCGTCCCGCCGCCGGCCTAGCCGCGCCGGAAGGAGAACCGCCGGCTGCAGAAGAACCCCGGCCGCCTCAGCTCGCCTTCGAACCGGGGGGCTACGACTTCGGCCTACAGCCGGTCAACAACGGCCCCAATCAGGCGAACTTCGAGCTGCGCAATACGGGCAGCGAAGAAGTCCATGTCGACTCGGTGGAAATCTCTCCCTCCGGCGACGGGTCCTTCTGGACCAACAGCATGTGCCCCGGGAGGACGCTGCAGCCGAACGAAACCTGCTGGGTGCAGGTGTACTTCGGCCCCCGCAACGCGACTGAATACGCCGTGCAGCTGCGGGCCAACGCAGGCCCCTACTCGTTCAGGGCCGATCTGACCGGCACCGGCGGGCGGGCGATCCTCTCCCCAGCCTTCAACCCGACCGACTTCGGCGTCGCTGCGGTCGGCTCCGCCGGGGTCACCCACGAGATAGCGGTGACCAACACCGGCAACATGCCCGGCGGCGCCTTCATCGCGGTCATCTCGGGCGGCGCCGTCGGCAGCTTCCAACTGCTCGACGAGAACTGCACCGGCCACCTGCTGGCGCCGGCGGCGACCTGCACCCTGCAGGTTCGCTTCCGGCCGCTCAGCGAAGGCGTCAAGACGGCGATGCTGGGCCTCTTCGGCGAAAGCGACGGCGGCACGCAGATCGTGCTCACGGGCGTCGGCTCGGCCCCCCAATCGGTGGGGAGCACGCCGCCGCCTGCAATTGGAGCTGTGGAGACAAGCACGGCGCCGGGCCCCGCCGCCCGCCCGCGGTCGAAGTTCCACACGCGCAAGCCGCGGATCCCCCGCCGGCATCGCCGAGTATCCCTCGACGCCAGTCGAGTGTTGACCCGAGCCAGGTGACCTGAAGCCGGCCGATCGCCTGCTCGACAGGCGATCGGCGGCCGTCGCTCCCGATCCCCTGGTTCGCCGAAGGGCGATAATCCGGGTATGGCGGATTCGGAGGAGAGCCTGAGCCCGGTCGAGCTGCTGCGCAGCGTGCCGCTCTTCGCCGACCTCGAACAGGGCGAGCTGAAGAGCTTTTCGCAGGTCGCCGTGCCCCGCTCGTTCCCCGCCGCGACGCGGGTCTTCCATGAGGGGGACCATTCGGACGCCTGCTACATCGTCCGCTCGGGCAGCTTCCGGGTCACCCGCGAGCACTCCGACGGGCGGGCGATCACCCTCGCCACGCTCGGTCCGGGGGACATCTTCGGCGAGCTGGCGATGCTCGACGGCGAGGTGCGCTCGGCCAGCGTCGAAGCGCTCAGCGACGGCGAGCTGCTGGCGCTCCCGGCGGGCGAGGTGCGCTCGCTGCTCGCCCGCCACCCGGAGATAACCGTGAAGCTGGTCGCTGCGCTCGTGCGGCGCCTGCGCGCCGCCAACGAGCGGATCTCACGCCAGTCCTTCCAGACCGTTCCCAGTCGGGTCGCCGGCGTCCTCTCCCAGCTCGTCGCCGAAGAGGCGCCGCGAACAGCCGAGGGAGGCTCGATCACGATCCGCATGAACCAATCTGACCTCGCTCAGCTCGCCGGCACCTCACGGGAGAGTGTCAGCCGCTTCCTCGCCGACCTCGAGCGGGCCGGGGTCGTCCGCCCCGGCCGTGGCCGGGTCACGGTCCTCGCCCCGGCGAAACTCCGCAACTACATCTTTTGAGGGTCCGTCGCGACTGACTTCGACAACCTGCGCGCCTCGATGGTCGAGCGGCAGCTGCGGCGCCGCGGCATCGCCGACGAGCGGGTGCTGGCGGCGATGGGGAAGGTGCCGCGGGAGGAGTTCGTATCCGAGCGCTACCGCAGCCGCGCCTACTCGGACTCGGCGCTGCCGATCGGCGAGGGACAGACGATCTCCCAACCCTGGATCGTCGCCGCGATTTGCCAGGCGCTGGAGCTGGCCGGTTCGGAGCGGGTGCTGGAGATCGGCGCCGGCTCGGGCTACTCGGCCGCGGTCCTGGCTCGCCTCGCCGCCGAGGTGATCGGCGTCGAGCGCCATGAG
>DATFVC010000004.1:0-17717 GCA_035260485.1 Solirubrobacterales bacterium
CCCGCCGATCCCCTTGCCGGGGGATTCGCCGGCAAGCAGCCGGCGCCCTTCGTCGAGCCGCAGCGGCTCGGCTGCCTCGTGGCGGGACCACTGACGCCGCGCTCCTGGCGGAGTGGGGGCGAGGCAGCGGACTTCTTCGCGCTCAAGGGAGTTCTGGAGGGTCTTGCGGCTCGGCTCGGCGTGGCGCTCGCCTTCGAGCACGCCAACGAGCCTTTCCTGCATCCAGGCCGCAGCGCGAAGGTGCTCGTCGACGGGACGGACGCGGGCTGGATCGGCGAGCTGCACCCGCTCGTCTGCCGCCAGTGGGACCTGGACTCCGCGGTCGGCTTTGAAGCCGCTCTGTCGATGCTGGTCGATGCCGCCTCCGCCGGCGAGGAGACCTTCGAGGACGTAACCGCCTTTCCGGCTGTGCTCCAGGATCTCGCCGTCGTCGTGCCCGACGATGTGCCGGCGGCGCAGGTGCGTGGCGCGGTTCTCGCCGGGGGCGGTGAGCTGCTGCGGGCCGCCGAGGTCTTCGATCTCTACGATGGAGAGCAGCTGGGTGAGGACCGCAAGAGCCTTGCCCTGCGGCTCGAGTTCCGGGCGCCGGACCGCACCCTCACCGACGAAGAGGTCGCCATCAGGCGCGAGTCGATCGCGACTGAGCTGAGCGAGATTGGAGGGTCGCTTCGTGAGTGAGAACGCGAGAGTCCTGGTCGCGGGAGCCTCCGGTTTCACCGGCGCCCTCGCCGCGCAGATCGTCTGGCGCCATCCCCACCTGGAGCTGGTCGGCATCACCTCGCGCAGCGACGCCGGCACGAGGTTGGACCGCCTCTACCCGCGCTACCGGGTGCCGCTGGAGCTGACCGAGCTCGACCTCGACACGCTGGAGGACGTCGACGCGGCGATCGTCGCCTACCCGCACGGCGCCTCGGCGCCGACCGTCGCCGCGCTGCGCGGCCTCGGCGCGCTTGTCGTCGATCTCTCCGCTGACTTCAGGCTGCGCGATCTGCCGACGTACGAGCGCTGGTACGGCGAGCATGGCGCGCCGGAGCTCCTCGACGGCGCCGTCTACGGGCTCACCGAGCTGTACAGGGAGCAGCTGCGCGAGGCAGAGCTGGTTGCGACGCCCGGCTGCTACCCGACCGCAAGCGTGCTGGCGCTGGCGCCACTGGCCGAGCGTGGTCTGCTGACCGATGTCGTGATCGATGCCAAGCAGGGCGTCTCCGGCGCCGGGCGCGGTGGAGGCGACGAAATGCACTACGTCTCGATGGACGAGAACGCCTTTGCCTACAAGACCGAGGGTCATCGCCACCGGCCCGAGATCGAGCAGGAGCTGGCGGCGCTCGGCAGCGATACGCCGGTTACCTTCGTCCCGCACCTGCTGCCGCTGGACCAGGGCGAGCTGACCAGTTGCTACGCGCAGCTCGGCGAGCCGATCTCCAAGGAAGAGGTGCAGGCTCTCTATGCGGAGCGCTACGCCGACGAGCCTTTCGTCCACGCGGTCGAACAGCCGCCGGGACTGCGCGACGTGCGCGATACGAATGAGTGCCACGTCTATGTGACGGTCGAGGAGCGTGGCCGGGTTCTCGCCTTCTCGGCAATCGACAACCTCTGGAAGGGGGCCTCGGGACAGGCGGTGCAGAACCTCAACCTGATGCTTGGCTTCGAGGAGACCGAGGGGCTGCTGTGAGCGGATTCTTCAAATCCCGTTGGGTCGACCCGCCCGCCCGGGTCGAGGAGCTCGACCCGGCGCAGCTCGCGCCCGGCTTCCGCGCCGGCGCCGCCCACTGCGGCCTCAAGGACGGTGGCAAGACCGACGTTGGCCTGCTCGTCTGCGACGCGCCGCGGGTGTCCTCATCGGTGCTGCTGACCCGCAACGCCTCCGCCGCGGCGCCGGTCAGGGTCTGCCGGCAACGGGTCGACTGCGGCGCCGTTCGGGCTGCGGTTGTCAACGCCGGCAACGCCAACGCCGAGACGGGGGAGAAGGGCTTTGCCGATGCCTGGGCGATGTGCGAGGCGGCCGGCGCAGAACTGGGCCTGGACCCCAGCGTGGTCGCGGTCGCCGAGACGGGCGTGATCGGAGTGCCGCTGCCGATCGACGCGGTGCTCGCCGGGATCGGCGAGGCGGCCGGCTCGCTCTCCAGCGACGGTGGGGCGGCCTTCTCCGACGCGATCCTCACCACCGATCGCTGGCCGAAGAGCTGCACCCTGCGGGCCGGCGGCGTCACCCTCTCCGCTCAGGCGAAGGGGGCCGGGATGATGCAGCCGGATTTCGCCACGATGCTCTGCTTCGTGCAGACCGACGCTGTGGTCGAGGGCACCGACGCGGCCCTCCGTGCCGCTGTCGAGGCATCCTTCGAGCGGGTCAGCGTCGACGGCCAGATGAGCACCAACGACACCGTGCTTCTGCAGGCGACCGGTGAGGCCGGCGCGCCGCTGCCGGATGGGCTGCTGGAGGCGGTTCTGCTGCAGCTCGCGATCGAGATCGTCGCCGACGGCGAGGGCGCTGTCCGGGTCGGCCGCGTACAGGTCGAGGGCGCCGCCTCCGCCACCGAGGCCGAGCGGGTGGCACGAGCGATCGCCAACTCGCCGCTGGTCAAGACCGCTCTGTTCGGCCGCGATCCCAACTGGGGCCGGATCGCGCAGGCGGCCGGAATGGCGCTGGCGGGCGAGGACCTGGAGGAGATCGGCGCCGACTCGATCGACGCCGCCGAGCTGGGCGAGGACGTCGCCGAGGCCGAGATCGGGCTGCGACTCGATCGCGGCGAGCACGGTGCCCACGTCTGGTTCTCGGACCTGGGCTACGAGTACGTCCGGATCAACGCCGAGTACACGACATGAGCGATGACATAAGCGAAAAGAGGGGGCAGCGATGACCGAGCAGGCGCCGCAGTCGCGGGCAGCCGGAGTCAGCGTCGAGACGCTGATGGAGGCGCTGCCCTACATCCGCGAGTTCCACGGCCGCACCATCGTGATCAAGTATGGCGGCGCGGCGATGCGCGAGGAGGGACTGCGCGAGGCCTTCGCCACCGACGTGGTCCTGCTCAAGTACGTCGGCTTGAATCCGATCGTCGTCCACGGCGGCGGCCCCGAGATCACCGAGCACATGGACCGCCTCGGCATGGAGGTGCGCTTCCACGAGGGTCTACGGGTTTCCGACGCGGAGACGGTCGAGGTGGCGAAGATGGTCCTGCTGGGCAAGCTCAACTCCGACATCGTCCAGCGGCTCAACCGGCACGGCCAGCCGGCAGTCGGCCTTTCCGGCCAGGACGGGACGCTGTTCGAGGTGGCGCCGGTCGCCAACGCCGAGCAGGTCGGCTTCGTCGGCTCTATCGAGCGGGTCGACGTCGACGTGCTCAATCACATCGCCGCCGACTACATCCCGGTGGTCGCCTCCTCGGCCTCCGACCGGGAGGGTCAGTCCTACAACGTCAACGCCGACGAGGCCGCTGGCAAGGTCGCCGCTGCCCTCGGCGCCTACAAGGCGATCTTCCTCACCGATGTCGAGGGTTGGCTCGCTGACGCGGCCGACGAGAACTCGCTGATCTCCCGCGCCACGGTCGATGAGGTCGAGGAGCGGTTGCCGGCGATCGAAGGCGGCATGCGCCCCAAGCTCGGCGCCTGCGTCGACGCGATTCGCGGCGGCGCCCAGTCGGCCCACATCCTCGACGGACGCAAGCCGCACTCGCTGCTGCTCGAGCTCTTCACCGACGCCGGCATCGGCACGATGGTGACCTCGTGAAGCTGGAGGAGCTGCAGACGCTCGATCGCCGCTTCCTGATGCAGACTTACCGGCGGGCGCCGGTCGAGTTCGTGCGCGGCGAAGGCGCGCTGCTCTGGGACTCCGAGGGGAAGGAATACCTCGACTTCCTCGCCGGGATCTCGGTCTGCTCGGTCGGCCACTGCCACCCGGCCGTGGTCGAGGCTGTGCGCGAGCAGGCCGGAAAGTTGATGCACGTCTCCAACCTCTTCTACACCGAGCCGATGGTGCGGCTGGGGGAGCGGCTCTCGCAGTCGAGCCTGGGAGGGAGGGTCTTCCTCTCCAACTCGGGGACCGAGGCCAACGAGTGCGCGATCAAGATCGCCCGCAAGCACGCTCACGGTCGCGGCATCGAGAGCCCTGAGATCGTCAGCTTCGAGCGCGACTTCCATGGGCGCACCTACGGCGCGCTCGCGGCGACGCCGAATCTGGCCCAGAACGAGGCGCTGGGGCCGATGCTCCCCGGCTTTCGCTCGGTCCCGTTCGACGACGACGGGGCGCTGCGCGACGCCGTCTACGAGGACACCGCCGCGGTGATGATCGAGCCGATCCAGGGCGAGTCGGGTGTCTATCCGCTCGCCGATGAGACCCTGCTCGCCGCCCGCCAGGCTTGTGATGAAAGCGGGGCGCTGCTGATCCTCGACGAGATCCAGACCGGGATCGGCCGCACCGGCTCGCTCTGGGCCTACCAGCAGACGCCCGTCCGGCCCGACCTGCTGACCAGCGCCAAGGCGCTCGGCGGGGGGCTGCCGGTCGGTGCCTGTGTCGCGAGCGAGGATGTCAGTGAGGTGCTCGAGGCCGGCGACCATGGCTCGACCTTCGCCGGCGGCACGGTGGTCTCGGCGGCGGCGCTCGCTGTGCTCGACCTGGTCGACGACCCTGCTCTGCTGCGGCGCGTGCGCGAGCTGGGGGCCGGGCTGCGCGAGAACCTGCTGGCGATCGATGGGGTCGTCGAAGTCCGCGGTCGCGGTCTGATGCTCGGGGTCGGGCTGGCGAGCGGCATCGACGCCGCTGAGCTGGGCGCCGGCCTGCTGGAGCGCGGCCTGATCGTCAACGTTCCCGAGCCGGGCACGCTGCGCCTGCTGCCGCCGCTGACGGTCGATTCGGCCCAGATCGATCGCGCCGTTGCCCTGATTGCCGAATCGCTCCTAAGCTATTCGCCCACATGAGCGCCGAAAAGTCTCCTTCAGAGCGGCAACCGCCCGTCTCGGCCGCCGACGCCGCACAGCGCCTGGCGACGATCGTCGATGCCGCCGAGCGTGCCGCGGCGCGCGTCATCGACGACGCCGAGACGCAGGCTCAGAGCTATCTGGATGAGGCGCGCGATCGCGCCGACGGGATCGTCGCCGAACGCCTGCGCGAGCTCGCCGACGAGCTCGACCCGCCAAGCTCGAGCGAGCGCCGTACCGGACACCTGAAGCCGGTCGAGGCCCCCAGCGACGAGGGAGGCGGCGGCGAGTCACAGCCACAGCGCCGAGCCGGATCCGCCGGGGCGCGGCTGCTCGCCACCCAGATGGCGGTCTCCGGCGCCAGTCGCAAGGAGATCGAAGCGCGGCTGCGAAGCGGCTTCGAGATCGACGACACCGGCGAGATCCTCGATGCGATCCTCGGCCCCGAGGAGTAGGCCGTGCACGAGGACCCAACCCGCCTGATGGGGCCCGAAGGGCAGGGCCCGGACGGATACCGGCCGCCCGGTAACATGCGCCTTCTTGTCGCCTGTCTGATCGCCGTGATCGTCGGCCTAGTCGTGGCGGTGATCGTTATCGCTGGCAACGACAGCAGCGGCACTTCGACCACCTCCAGCTCGGTGCCGGTCACGACCACGACGTCGGAATCGACTGAAAGCACGGGTACGACGACGACCTCCGAACCGACGACCTCCGAACCGACCGAAACCACCACCAGCACCGCCGAACCGACGACGACCACCACGCCGACGAATCCGCCCGAAGAAGGCGGGAGCGGCGGCCTCGAAGCACCGTAGGCTCGACGGCCTTCGGCGCTGGTCGTGTCAGACATCTCACCTCCGTGACCACCACCCCACAGCCACCTCACTTTCAGCCCACCGCCAGCTACGAGGCGGACCCTGACGCCGTCGATCGCGTCTTGCTCCTGTACTCGGGCGGCCTCGACACCAGTGTGATGTTGAAGTGGATCCAGGACGCCTATGAGGCCGATGTCGTCTGCCTCACCGTCAACCTCGGCCAGCCCGGTGAGGACTACGACGTTATCGAAGACAAGGCGAAGCGTCTGGGCGCGCTCGAGTGCCATGTGGTCGATGCCCGGGAGCGCTTCGCCAGGGAGTTCATCTCCCCGGCAATCAAGGCCAACGCCACCTATAACGGCTACCCGCTGTTCACCGCCCTCGGCCGACCGCTGATCGCCCAGCTTGCCGTCGACTACGCGCGCAGGACCAGCTGTGACACGATCGCCCACGGCTGTACTGGCAAGGGCAACGATCAGGTGCGGATCGAGGCCACCGTTGCCACCCTTGCCCCGGAGCTGAAGACGATCGCCCCGGTTCGCTCCTGGGAGATGGGCCGCGAGGAAGAGATCGCCTACGCCCGCCAAAATGGCATCCCGGTCAAGGGTGGCACCGAGGTCACCCCCTACTCGATCGACGACAACCTCTGGGGACGCTCCTCCGAGGGCCGCTGGATCGAGGACCTCAGCCACGCGCCAGAGGATGATGTCTTCCAGTTGGTGACACGCCCCGAGGAGGCGCCCGACGAGGCCGAGACGATCACACTCGGTTTCGAGGCGGGTGTGCCTGTTTCGCTCGACGGCGAGCGGCTGGGCCTGGTCGACCTGCTCGAACGGGTGGCGAAGATCGGCTGCCGCCATGGGATCGGCATCGTTGACCACATCGAGGACCGCATCATCGGCCTCAAGGTGCGCGACATCTACGAGGTGCCGGCCGCGGCGATCGTCCTCACCGCCCACGAGGATCTCGAGCGCCTTGTCGGGACGATCCACCAGAACCAGTTCAAGCCCGCCCTTGATCAGAAGTGGGGCTACCTCGTCTACGCCGGGCTCTGGTGGGAGCCTTTGCGCGCCGATCTCGATGCCTATATGAGCGCCGTCAACGCTCAGGTGACGGGGGAGATCGGCCTGCGCCTTTACAAAGGCCATGTTGGCGTCGTCACCCGCTCTTCGCCAAACGCCGTCTACGACCCCGACCTGGTGAGCTTCTCGGAAACGGGCGGCTTCGACCAAAACGCTTCGCCGGGGTTCATCGAGCACTGGTCGCTGCAGTCGCGGATGGCGTACCGGATTCGGCATCGCGACAAGAGTGGGGAGGGCTGAATGTACGACAAGGTCGGCAAGATCGCCCTGCGCTTCACGATCACCTTCCTGCGTCGCCGTTACAGGCGCGAGATCCGCATCGGCGCCGGCCTTGGGATAGTCGCGATCGGCATCGCGATCTACCTCGCCAACCGAGACGTGCCAGAGGGTTAGATGACTAATCCCACGACCCCGCACACCTGGATGACGCACGCGGCCGCGAAACCAGTCATCTGAGGTGGTCTCGTGCGTAGATCCTCCGCAGTCGCGCTTTTCGCCGTAGCTCTGCTCGGGGTTGCCTCGGCGCGCGCGGCGGACATCGGCGCCCTGCGCGACAAGGTCGGCGGGGCGCGCGAAGAAGCTGCCTCACTTGGCGCCGAGATCCGCGACACCCAGGAACGCCTCGCGGCGACCGAAGCAGAAGCGACGGCGGCTGCTGCGCGCGAGCGGCAGCTCACCGACCTGCTCGCACACGGCCGCGAACGAGCCGCGCGGCTGGCCGCCAAGGTCGAACGATCCGAACGGCGCCTGGAAGCCGAGCGGAGCCGATTGCGCCGGGCTCGCCGGGCGCTGGCGCGGCGCCTGGTGGCGATGTATGAGAGCGGCACGCCGAGCACCGCCAGCATCGTGCTCGGCTCCGGCGACATCAACGAACTAGAGGTTCGCACCGAATACCTGCAGCGGATCGAGGACTCCGATACCGAGCTTGCCGCCCGGGTCGAGCAGGTGCGCAATCAGGTGCGCCACGAGCTGAAGCTCGTTGCCGCGCTGAAGGCGCAGGTGGACGCGTACAACGAACAGCTCGTCGCCGCGCGCTCCGAAATCGCCGCTGTGCGCAGCCGCGCGGAGGGTGTCGCTGCCCGCCTCGATTCACTCTCCGCCGCCCGCTCGGCGTCGCTGGCGGAGCTCAAATCGCGGATTGGCCAGTGGGTTGGCGAGATCGAAGCCGCCGAAGCGGCCAGCCGCGCGGCGGCCGAAGAAACGGTCGGCCGCTGGCTCGGCGGTCCCTACTCGATCCCCACCTACATCGTGATGTGCGAGTCCGGCGGCAACTACGGCGCCGTCAACCCGAGCAGCGGCGCAGGCGGTGCCTACCAGGTCCTGCCCTCGACCTGGAGCCTCTACGGCGGCCAGGGCGCCCCCCAGGACGCGCCAAAGGCCGAACAGGACCGCATCGCAGCCGAAATCTGGGCCGACTCGGGCGGCAGCGCCTGGGTCTGCGCCGGTTGAATCGAACCTCTGGCGCGGAGCCGGTGTGAAACTTTTTGCATTCGGCGCACCACACGTGACAGGTATCCGTCTAGCGTGGCACCATGGAGGCGATGCGAGAGACCTGGACCGACGGGCGGATGGACGACCTCAACCATAAGGTCGACGAGATGAGCCATGAGATGCGGGAGGAATTCCCCGCCCTGCGCACTGAAATGAACTCTCGCTTCGACACCATGCAGAACCAGATGCTCGCGATGACGAGGACGATGCTGGCGACGATGATCGGTGGCTTCGTCACCTTGCTCGCGACCCTGCTCGCCACGCAGCTGTAAGCCAAGGCAGGGGAGCTCCGGCCGGTGTCGAAGCGGCACCCATGTTCGTGCGCAAGAAGCGAAGCTCGGCCGCACGCCGCAAGCCAAAAGGGAAGGCGAAGGCCAAGCCGCGCCTGCCGCGCCCGCATCTGCCGGAAGGCCTGCAGCAGCGCCACCTCGACCTGATCGGGCTCTTCCTGATCGCCGCCGGCGTCTACCTCAGCTTCGTCCTCTTCTTCGGCTGGGACGGGGGCAAGGTCGGCTACGGGTTGGAAACCGGGCTCGAGTACCTGTTCGGCAAGGTCGGTGCGCGGATCGCGATCGTGTTGATGCTGGCGATCGGCGCGATGCTCGTCACCGGCACCTCGATCTCGACCGTCTTCCGCGGTCTCGGACGCGGTGTCCGCCACACTTTCGTCGGCGGCCGCGACATCGCCCAGACCGCGATCCAGCAGCGCGAGGAGCGCCGCGGCGAAAAGACCCCGGCCTTCGAGACCCAAGCCGGCCCCACCGACGTGATGAGCACCTATCCCGAGGACGATGACTTCGAACCGACGGTGGCGATCGCCGAGGAGCACCCAGCGGATGAGGAGCCGGTCACCACGGAGTTCGAGGCAGAGCCCGAGGCTGAGCCTCTCAGCGGGAGCCTCCAGCCTCATGCCTATCAGGTCGAGGTGCGCAGCGAGGAGGGGCTCGGGGTAGGCACCGCCTCTGAGTCAAAGCAGGCGTCCCTGACCCCGATGGGGCAGAAGCGCGGCGTCACCGAATCCGATCAGATTGACTACAGGCCGCCGCCGGGAAAGGTCCTGGAAAAGGGAAAGGGTGACAAAGGCCCCGACCCGCGCGACCACGAAGTGATCGGTCGCAAGTTGGTCGAGACGCTCGGCCACTTCGGCGTCGAGGCCAAGATCGTCGGCATCGTCAGCGGGCCGCACGTCTCCCGTTTCGAGCTGCGACTCGCGCCCGGCACCAAGGTGAAGAAAGTCACCGAGCTCTCCAACGATCTCGCTTACGCGTTGGCCTCGACCGATATCCGCATCCTCGCCCCGATTCCCGGCAAGCAGGCCGTTGGGGTCGAGGTGCCGAATACCCGGCGCCGCCTGGTTCGCCTCGGCGACATCTACGCCGGGCGTCCGGAGAAGACCTCGCCGCTGGTCGCCTGGCTCGGCAAGGGGATCGACGGCAAACCGGTCTGGACCGACCTGGCCAAGATGCCGCACGTTCTCGTCGCCGGCACGACCGGCTCGGGCAAGTCCGGCTGCGTCAACGCGATCCTCTCCTCGATCCTGATGCAGGCCTCGCCCAACGAGGTGCGGCTGGTTCTGGTCGACCCCAAGCAGGTCGAGCTCAACCACTACGAGCACGTCCCCCATCTGCTGACCCCGGTGGTCACCTCACCCCGCCTCGCCGCCAACGTGCTCGCCAACCTGATCGGCGAGATGGAGAGCCGCTACGGGATCATGGGCCAGGCGCGCTGCCGCAACCTGGGCGAGCTGAACCGGGTCCGCGCCAAAGCCGGCGAAGCGCCGCTGCCCCACATCCTCTGCGTGATCGATGAGCTCGCCGACCTGATGATGGTCTCGCCCGCCGAGGTCGAGGACTCGATCATCCGCCTGGCGCAGAAGTCGCGGGCGACGGGGATCCACCTGGTGTTGGCGACGCAGCGGCCGTCCACCGACATCATCACCGGCACGATCAAGGTCAACATCCCAGCCCGGATCGCCTTTGCCGTCTCCTCGCAGACCGATTCGCGGGTGATTCTCGACCAGGGTGGGGCGGAGGCCCTGCTCGGCCAGGGCGACATGCTCTTCCGCGGCGCCGGAACCTCGAAGATGGCGCGCGTGCAGGGAGCGTTCGTCACCGAGGAGGAGATCGCCCGCATCACCTCCCACTGGGCCAAGCAGGGAGAACCCGAATTCGAGGCGGAGCTGCTCGAGTCGCGCGAGGAGCCCGCCGGAGAGGGAGGCGATGACGAGTTCGATCCCGACGCCGACGACCTCCTCGAGGAAGCGATCCGCACCGTCGTCCAGACCGAAACGGCTTCCGTCTCGATGATCCAGCGCCGCCTTCGCGTCGGCTATACGCGAGCGGGGCGCTTGATCGACATGCTGGAGCGGCGCGGCGTGATCTCCGGCTACGAGGGCTCCAAGCCCCGACAGGTGCTGATCACCGAGGCCGACCTCTCCCGCGTGCTCTCCAGCGGTCAGGATGTCGAGCCGGTGGCGGTCGAGGCCGACGAGGCAAGTTAACAGCGTTCATTCGCGTCGGAGAGGCGCAGCAGACACAATGTGAGGGTGGACACGGGCATTGGAGCCACTCTTCGCGAGGCGCGAAATCGTCGCAAAGTCGACCTTTCCGAGGTCGAAGCGGCGATCAAGATCCGCGTCCGCTATCTGCAGGCGATCGAGAACGAGGAGTGGGACGCCCTTCCCGGCGGCGCCTACACGCGCGGCTTCATCCGCACCTACGCGTCTTTTCTGGGTTTGGACGGCGAGCGCCTTGCCGACGACTACCGGCGCAGCACGGCTCCGCCGGGGGGCGAGCGGGCGCCGAAACGGGTCGAGCCGGTGCCGACGGGTATGCGCGGGAATCGGCGCTGGGTCTCCGGCCGCGTGCTCATCGCGGCCGTCTGCCTCGCCTTGATCGCTCTTGTGGTCGGTATCGGGCTGATCGGCGGAGACGGCGGCTCGTCTGCTCCCTCGCCGGCCGCGAGCGGTGGGAAGAAGAAACGCCAGAAGCACGCACCGGGAAGCGGGACCGCCATCCGGCCTGGTGTCGCGATGCGACTGGCGGCGACGGCGGAAGTGTGGGTGTGCCTGCTCGACGCCCACGAAAAGCCGCTGGTCGACGGCCAGATCCTCGCCGAAGGAGCGGAAGCCGGCCCGTTCCGCTCGGGTGGTTTCGAACTCGCCCTCGGCAACGGCTCGGTGAGGATGCTGGTCGACGGCAAACGGGCCAACGTGCCCCCCAGCTCCAGTCCGGTGGGATACCGCGTCGATTCGGGCGGGAAGCTGATTGCGCTCGAAGAAGGCGAAAGGCCAAGCTGCGAATGACGGACAGGGCTGGGCCGGTTCGGGCCGGGATCGTGGTGACGGGAACCGAGGTTCTGACCGGGCGCATCGCCGACCGCAACGGGCCTTGGGTCTCCGAACGGCTGGCCGAGCTGGGGGTGGAGGTCGCCCACATCACGGTGGTCGGCGACCGCCCGGGGGACCTCGGGGCGGCCCTGCGCTTCATGGCCGCAGAGGGGATGGACCTGATCGTCACCTCGGGTGGGCTCGGCCCCACCGCAGACGACTTGACGGCGGAGATCGTCGCCCGCTTTGCCGGGTGCGATCTGGTCCTCGACGAGGAGATGGAGGAGAAGATCGCGACGATCCTGCGCGGCTTCGCCCGGCGCTTCCGCTTCGACGAGGGGGCGGTGCGGGCGGCGAACCGCAAGCAGGCGATGATCCCCGAGGGCTCGCTGCCGCTCGACCCGGTCGGCACCGCCCCCGGCCTGGTTGTGCCCGCCGGCGAGCGGGTGGTGATCGTGCTGCCCGGCCCACCGCGCGAGCTGCGGCCGATGTGGCCGCGGGCGATCGAGTCGCAGCCGGTGCAGGCGGTGCTCTCTCGCGCCACGCCGCTGCTCGCCTACACCGTGCGCATGTTCGGCGTACCGGAGTCGGAGATAGCGAAGAGCCTGCGCGAGATCGAGGACGGTGGGGTCGAGCTGGACGCAGTCGAGATCACCACCTGCCTGCGCCGGGGCGAGATAGAGATCGACGTTCGCTACCGGGCCGAGGCCGCCCCGGTCGCCGAGGCGGTGCGCGCCGGGCTCGCCGACCGCCATGCCCGCCATCTCTTCAGCATCGACGGCGAGACGGTCGATTCGCAGCTGGCCCGGCTGCTGCAGGGGCGCAAGCTGGCACTTGCCGAGTCCTGCTCCGGCGGTCTGCTGGCGGCACGGATCACCGGCCTGCCGGGAGCATCCGCGTACTTCGCCGGTGGGGTGGTCGCCTACTCGAACGAGGCGAAGGCGGATCTGCTCGGTGTCGACCCGGACTTGATCGAGGACCGCGGCGCAGTTTCCCCAGAGGTTGCGGAGGCGATGTCGCGGGGAGCGCTGGACCGCTTCCACGCAGACGTCGCCATTTCGATCACCGGCATCGCCGGTCCGGACGGCGGCACCGAGGAGAAGCCGGTCGGTTACGTCTGCTTCGACGCCCGCCTGGCTGATGGCGCCACGATCGCCCGCGACCCGGTCATCCCCGGTGGCCGCGACGACATTCGCGAGCGCTCCGCCCTCGTCGCGATGCACCTGCTGCGCACCCTGCTCGGCGGGGACGACGCACCCTTGTAGCGAAGCCGTCGCGCACATTTCACATTTGCGCCTTGTTCCGTGCGTCGTGGCCGCGTAGCGTCGGCGGCATGGCGAAGGAAAGACCGAGGAGTCCGCGGGTGAGGTTGTTCGTCGCTCTCGACCTGCCCGAGCGGGTGAGGGCGGGGATCGTCGCGTGGGGGCGTGAGGCGCTCGCCGATCCGGCGTTGCGACCGGTCGCGCCCGAGTCGCTCCATATCACCCTCGCCTTCCTCGGCTATCTGGCGGAGAAGGAGATACCTCGCCTGGGGGAGATCGTCGAGATGAGTGGAGCGCCCGCGCCCTCGATCGAGCTGGGCGATCCCGCACCACGCCCGGAGCGGAGCCGCCCGCGTCTCTTCGCGCTCCCGGCCGAGTCGCCGGATACGATCGCGCTGCAGGCGGGGCTGGAGGAGAAGCTGATCGCGGCACGGCTCTACAAGCCGGAGAAGCGCCCGTTCTGGCCGCACGTGACCGTGGCCAGGGTGCGGCGCGAGGAACGTGGCTCGGATCGGCCGGCCCGCCTCTCGAAGCTTCCTGGGACGCTGCCGAAGGGACTGCTGCAGCCCTTCGATGGCATCCGATTGACCCTCTACCGTTCGCAACTCCAGCCGCAGGGTGCGCAGTACACCCCGCTGGCGCAAGTCGAGCTGCCCGCAGACGGGCGGCAGTGAGGTGGAAGAGATGGCAGACAAGAAAGCGGCTCTGAAGGACGCCTCGGCCAAGGAGGCCAAGGCCAAGGACGCGGCGCTCGCGGCGGCTGTGACCCAGATCGAGCGGGACTTCGGCCAGGGGGCCCTGATGCGCCTCGGCGCCGACGCCACGATCAAGATCCCGGCGATCCCAACCGGGGCTCTGTCGCTCGACCTGGCGCTGGGCATCGGCGGGGTGCCGCGCGGGCGGATCGTCGAGATCTTCGGTCCCGAGTCCTCGGGAAAGACGACGCTGATCTACCACATCATCGCCGAAGCGCAGAGCCGCGGCGGGATCTGCGCCTTCATCGACACCGAGCACGCGATCGACCCCTCCTACGCGCGCAAGATCGGCGTAGACACCGACGAGCTGTTGGTCTCCCAGCCCGACTACGGCGAGCAGGCGCTGCAGATCGCCGACCGCCTGATCGCCTCCGCCGCGATCGACGTGGTCGCGATCGACTCGGTCGCGGCGTTGACGCCGAAAGCCGAGCTCGACGGGCAGATCGGCGACACGACCGTCGGCCTGCAGGCCCGCCTGATGTCGCAGGCGATGCGCAAACTGGCCGGCAACCTCAACCGGACCAACACCGTCTGCCTCTTCACCAACCAGATCCGCGAAAAAGTCGGCGTCCAGTTTGGCTCGCCGGAGACCCAACCGGGCGGCCGGGCGCTGAAGTTCTACTCCTCGCAGCGCCTCGACATCCGTCGCATCGAGACCCTCAAGGAGGGAACTGAGGCTGTCGGCAACCGGGTTCGGGTCAAAGTCGTCAAGAATAAGGTCGCCTCGCCGTTCCGGCAGGCCGAGTTCGACATCGAGTACGGCGTCGGCATCTCGCGCGAGGGCGGCCTGCTCGACTTCGGCATCGAGCACGACCTGGTGCAGAAATCCGGCTCGTTCTTCTCCTACGGCAAGACGCGACTTGGCCAGGGACGCAACAACGCCAAACAGTTCCTCGCCGAGAATCCCGAGATCGCGAGCGAGATCGAGGCCAAGATCCGCACCGCCCTCGGCATCGGCGCCGAGAACGTCGTGCCTGCGACTGAGGGGGCGTCGCCTCCGCCGGTGACCGAGGCGCAAGCCGCATAGCCGATTAGACAAACACGTCTATGGGAGTAGTCTTGGCGTAGATGAAATTCAGCATGCCGTCGTGGACGCTTTCACGCGGCAACGGTTCGGAGCCCGATCTGGTGCTGGACCGGCTGGAGGCGCTGGATGCTCAGCTCAACGAGCTGGAGCGCCGTCGTATCTCGCTCGATGCCCGCGAGCGTGATCTCGACCGACGCGCCGGCGTGTTGCAGGAAGGGGAGTCCCAGCAGCGAGACGAGCTTGAGCGGGTTGCCTCTCTGAGCGCCGTCGAGGCACGCCAGGCGCTGCTCAGGCAAGTCGAAACCGACGCTCGGCGCCAGGCGGGTCTTGCCTTGCGCAGGATCGAGGAGGAGACCCGGCTCGAGGCTGAGCGCCGTGCTCGCGGAATCCTCGCCACGGCGACGCAGCGCCTCGCCGGGCCGCACGCGGTGCGGACGACCACCCAGCTCGTGCATCTCCCGAATGATGAGATGAAGGGCAGGATCATCGGCCGCGAAGGGCGCAACATCCAGGCGCTCGAGCAGCTCACCGGAGTCGACATCATCGTCGACGACACTCCTTCCGCCGTGCGCCTTTCGAGCTTCGACGGCATGCGCCGCGAGGTCGCCCGGCTGACGCTGGAGCGACTGATCGCCGACGGCCGCATCCACCCTGCTCGCTGCGAGGAGGCATTTGAGCAGGCGACCGGGGAGATCGAGGATCGGATCGTCGAAGAAGGAGAGCGGGCAACGCTCGATGCCAACATCAACGGCCTTCATCCACAGCTGATCGACCTGCTCGGCAAGCTGCAGTTCCGCACCAGTTACGGACAGAACGTGCTCACCCATCTGGTCGAGTGCTCGTATCTCGCGACGCTCATCGCGCTCGAGCTCGGCGCGGCGGGGGACATCGCGAGGCGCGCGGCCCTGTTGCACGACATCGGCAAGGCGGTCGATCAGGACGTGGAGGGCACCCATGCTCGGGTCGGCGCCCGCCTCGCCCGTCGCTACGGCGAGAGCGAGGCCGTGGTCCACGCGATCGAGGCCCACCACGACGAGGTCGAGCCTCGCACGGTCGAGGCGGTGATCGTGCAGGCCGCCGATGCTCTCTCGGGGGCGCGGCCGGGTGCTCGCGGGGCCACGTTAGAGAACTATGTGGCTCGCCTGCACGACCTCGAGGCGCTCGCGTCCAGCCATGCTGGGGTAGAGAAGGTCTACGCGATGCAGGCAGGCCGCGAGGTGCGGGTGATGGTCGACCCCGGCGAAGTCGACGACGAGCGAGCGGCGTTGATCTCACATGAGATAGCCACCGCGATCGAGCGCGAGATCTCCTATCCGGGCCGGATCAAGATCACCGTCATCCGCGAGAGCCGCGCGACAAATTACGCTCGCTGAAGTCGGGCCGAGTGGATAGGATGCCGCGCGCATGGATAACGAAACGCTCTTCTTCGTAATCGGCCCGCTGCTCGCCGTCTCGGCGATCGTCGTCAGCTTCATCGGGCTGCGCAGCGAAAAGTTCCCCGGCCGGTTCGCTCCGCTCGTATTCCTCTGGTTCGCGATCCTGGTCGGCAGCGCGACGACCTTCGCCGTCTTCCATTCCAAGGACGAGGAAAGCCACAAGGAGCAGTCATCCGGCTTGCCGCAAGCGACGGAAGAAGCCGAAGAAGCGGAGTCCCAGTAGGGCTAGAGTCTGGGCTCATGCCCAGCTACCACGTCACCACGTTCGGCTGTCAGATGAACGTGCACGACTCCGAGCGGATGCAGGGGATGCTCGAGTCACTCGGTTACAGGGAGGCAGCGAGCCGAGCCGAGGCCGATCTGATCCTCTTCAACACCTGCTCGATTCGCGAGTCTGCCGACAACCGCTTCGTCGCTCATCTCGGGGAGGCGAAGCGGCTCAAGTCCGAAGACCCCGAGCGCGTGGTCGGGGTGGGGGGCTGCTGGGCACAGTCGGTCAAGGAGGAGGTCTTCGAGCGGTTCCCCTTCGTCGACGTAGCCTTCGGTCCGGGGCAGATCCACCGGCTGGCCGAGTTCCTCAACTCGGACTCGCTCACCGCGCAGGGCTATTTCGAGTTCGAGGACTTCTCCGGCCACCTGCCGGCGCGGCGCCAGCGCGAGTTCCAGGGCTGGCTGCAGATCTCGCAGGGCTGCAACTGCAAGTGCGCCTACTGCATCGTGCCCTCGACCCGGGGCCGCGAGGAGAGTCGCGATCCGGCCGAGCTGGTGGTCGAGGCGGAGGCGCTGGCGGCCGACGGCGTGCGCGAGGTGACGCTGCTGGGTCAGAACGTCAACAGCTACGGACGCGATCTGCCGGCCGAGACGCGGATCGGCTTTGCCGAGCTACTGGCGCGGATCGACATGGTCGGGGGAATCGACCGCATTCGCTACACCAGCCCGCACCCGAAGGACATGCGCGAGGACGTCATCCGTGCCCACGCCGAGCTGCCCTCGCTCTGCGAGCACATCCACCTGCCGTTGCAGTCGGGGTCGAGCGCGATCCTCAAGCGAATGCGCCGCACCTATGACCGCCAGCGCTACATGGATCGCGTCTCGCTTATCCGCGAGCACGTGCCCGACTGCGCGATCACCACCGACATCATCGTCGGCTTCCCCGGCGAGACCGAGGCCGACTTCGAGCAGACGCTCGAGGTCGTCGACGAGGTCGGCTACGACAGCGCTTTCACCTTCGTCTTCTCGCCGCGGCGCGAGACCGAGGCGGCGAGGATGGACGAGCAGGTGTCCCACCCAGTCAAGCTGGAGCGGATGGAGCGGCTGGTCGAGCTGGTGCAGCGGCGGGCGACCGAGCGCGCGCAGCGGTTTGTCGGGCGCGAGGTGGAGGTGCTGGTCGAGGGGCCCAGTCGTACCGATCCAAGCCGGTTGCGGGGGAAAACTCGACATAACAAGAGCGTTCACTTCGACGGCGTCGGCCAGCCTGGTGAGTTTGTGACCGTCCAGATAGACGCTGCTACCTCGACGAGCCTGAGCGGGACGGAGAAGCTTCTAAGCCGTGTCGGTTGAGGCGGTGTCGGGGCAACCCCTCACTCAACTTTTTCGGTGGAGCCACGTCG
>DATFVC010000005.1:0-27081 GCA_035260485.1 Solirubrobacterales bacterium
CGAGATCACGATCTTCGTCCTCGCCGCCTTCGTCGGCTTCGAGGTGATCTCGAAGGTGCCGACCACGCTGCACACGCCGCTGATGTCGCAGACCAACGCGATCCACGGCATCGTCATGCTCGGCGGGCTGATCGTCGTCGGCTTCGCCAACGACGGGCTCGAGTACGTGATCGGCACGATCGCGATCGCCTTCGGCACGATCAACATCGTCGGCGGCTTCATGGTCACCGACCGGATGCTCGGCATGTTCTCCAAGAAATCAAAGCCGTCCGCCTCCTCCGCTTCGCGTCCGGGGGCGGACAGGTCGAAAAAGGGATGAGGCATGCCTGATCTTCTTCTCCCTTATTCGGTGCTGAAGCCGGGCGGCGATGCCGCCACGGCGCTCTACATCGTCGCCTTCTCGCTCTTCATCATCGGGGTCAAACGCGGCACGCACCCGACCACCGCCAAGCAAGGCAACATGGTCGCCGCGGTCGGCATGGCGGTCGCCGTGGTCACCACCCTTTTGCTCGACGGAGTGGGCAACTGGGGCCTGATCGCGCTCGGCCTGGGGATCGGCACCGCGATCGGCGTGATCGCTTCGACTCGCGTGCAGATGACCGAGATGCCGCAGATGGTCGCCCTTTACAACGGTGTCGGCGGCGGCGCGGTGGCGTTGATCGCCTGGTCGGAGATCCGCCATGGGATCTCACTAGGCGAGGAGATTCCGCTCGCCACGCTGATCCCGGTCCTCTTCGCCGCCGTCGTCGGCTCGGTCTCCTTCTGGGGCTCGAACATCGCCTTCGCCAAGCTGCAGGACCTGATCCCGACCCGACCGCTCGCCGTCCCCGGCCAGCAGGTGATCAACGTGGTGCTGCTGATCGGGATCGTCGCTGGCTGCGTCGCCATCGCGACCAACAACGGCGACCCCTCGCAGGCGATCTTCATCGCGATCCTGATCGCTGCCGGCCTGCTCGGCAACCTCGTCGTGCTGCCGATCGGCGGCGCCGACATGCCGGTCGTGATCTCGCTGCTCAACGCCTTCACCGGCCTCTCCGCCGCCGCTGCCGGCTTCGCGCTCGACAACGTGGCGCTGATCGTCGCCGGCACCCTGGTCGGCTCCTCGGGAACGATCCTGACGATGGAGATGGCGACGGCGATGAACCGCTCGGTGGCCAACGTCCTCTTTGCCGGCTTCGGCGGCGCGCCGGCGGGGGGCGCCGGCGGCGCTACGGAGGAGAGACCGCATACGTCGATCGGCGCCCAGGACGCGGCGATCAAGCTCGCCTATGCCGATTCGGTCGTGATCGTCCCGGGCTACGGCCTCGCGGTGGCCCAAGCCCAGCACGCGATCAAGGAGGTCGCCGACGAGCTGGAGAAGAAGGGCGTGACGGTCAACTACGCGATCCATCCCGTTGCCGGCCGCATGCCCGGCCACATGAACGTCCTGCTCGCCGAGGCCGACGTCCCCTACGAGCAGCTGCGCGAGATGGAGGACATCAACCCGGAGATGCCCCGCACCGATGTCGCCGTGATCGTCGGCGCCAACGACGTCACCAACCCGGCGGCGAAAAACGACCCCGACAGCCCGATCGCCGGCATGCCGATAATCGAAGTCAGCGAGGCCCAGCAGGTGATCGTGATCAAGCGTTCCCTCAGCCCCGGCTTCGCCGGCATCGACAACGACCTCTTCTACGAGCCGAACACCTCGATGCTCTTCGCCGACGCCAAGCAGGCTGCGGCAGACATCGCGGGTGAGATCCAGAACCTCTAGCGCTTCAGCGCTCCAGGCGCGGTCAACTCTCGCAAACTCGCCGTAATTCCCTCGCCCGGGGGGCGAGTTTGGACGTGCCGGGACTTAGGCACCCATATGGACGCCCAAGTCACGGCACGTCCCAAGGATCGAAGGCGCGTTCGGGCCGAGCGCGAGCGCGAACTGTCAGCGCTTGCCGATCGCCAGCACGGCGTTATCACGCGGCGCCAGCTACTTGATACAGGCTTGGGACGGCGCGCGATTGGACGTCGCGTCGAAGCCGGGCGCCTCCACTGTCTTCACCGCTGTGTCTATGCGTTTGGCACTCGGCGACTCGATTCTCGTGGAGAGTGGATGGCCGCCGTTCTCGCATGCGGAGAGAAGGCAGTGCTGAGCCATCGGAGTGCTGCGGCGCTCTGGGGATTGCTGGCTCGCTCTCCCGGTCCGGTCGATGTTTCGGCGACATCTGGAAGGCGGAGGCGTGGCATTGCAGTTCATGAGGGCGGCATCGTCGACTGTGATCGGACAGTGGTTGCCAGGATCCCAGTTACCACCGTAGCTCGCACCCTCTTCGACCTGGCCGAAGTTGAGGACGAAAAGCGACTAGAGGGAGCCTTTGAGGAAGCCACTCGCCTGCGATTCCTGGAGCTGGCAGCTCTTGAGGCGGTCTGCGCGAGGGGCATTGGTCGGCGAGCCCTGCGCCCGATCCGACGCCTGATCGAGACCGCGCGGCTGCCGGACGACACACGATCCCCTCTCGAGGACCGAGTCCTTGAGCTCTGTCGCGAATACGGCCTGCCGCTGCCTGTCACGGGCGCGACGGTCCTCGATCGCGAGGTCGATGCCTTCTGGCCCGGTGAGAAGCTGATGGTCGAGGCCGATAGCTGGACCTTTCACAGCCACCGGGAGGCATTCGAGCGCGATCGTGCTCGTGATGCAGCGATGCAGGCAGATGGCTACCGCGTCATTCGCCTTACCCACCGGCGCCTCGAACAAGAACCGGCGGTCGTTGCAAGGCAACTCCGCCGCCTGCTCGCTTCAACCGCCGAGGACGGACGTGCCGGGACTTAAGCGTCCATATGGGTGCCTAAGTCCCGGCACGTCTGGTGGGGCATTGCTCGGGATTCGGTCGGAGCGGGGGCAGGGGACTGTGGAGTGGGTTGGGCTCGTTGTGGTGGTCTCGTTGCTGCTCTTGGGACTGGTCGCCGGCGGCATACGGGTTCCGGGGACGGCCCTGGCTCGAGCTCTGGCTTCGCGTCTGCTCTGCGTCGCCTCGCTCGCGGACGGGTGTGGGGATGAGCCGTCGCTGATCGCGGCCTACGGGACCGAGGTCGGCAAGCTCATCCGCCGTCACATGCCGACCATCCTCTTCGAGCAGGGCTCGCGGGCGATGCCGGTCGACTTTCGGCGCTGTCGTAGTAGTGGTTGTGGGGACGGGTCGCCGCGCGGTCTGGCGCACAGGACCGATGCCGGCTTGCCCTTGACAGCTTTCGTCCATGTGGTCGACTGCAGGGCGGACGGTGCGGAGGCGTCAGAAGCGGCGGGCGCCGATTGCTCCGGCCAGCGAGCCGGCAATCTCTACCTACAGTTTTGGCTTTACTACGCCGATTCGGCCACGCTGCGCGGTGTGCCGATCGCTGGGGCCGCGGGCTACCACTCCGACGACTGGGAAAGCGTGCAGATCCGCATTGGGCCGGATGGCAGCGTCGACGAGCGCGCCTCCTCCCACCACGGCTACAACTACGTCCAGAGCGTCGCCAACGCCGGATCCGATGCGGGCATCGATCCGCTTCGAGACCTCGCCGAAGAGGTTGGCGCCCGTCCTCGCAATGGCTGGGGCAAGGAGACCCGCCTATTGGTCGTCTCCGGCGGCAGCCACGCCGGCAACACGAACGGCTTCCTCCACATCGATCGAGTCACGCCGGGTCGCCGCGTCCATTTGGTGCCCCTCGAGCCGATCTTGGCCAGTGGCGATGCGGCATACCGCTTTGCGATCAGCCCCCCCTGGCGCAAGCGCGTCTGGCGCGACCCAGAGGCAAGCGGTACCGACTGACGCCAACTCAAGGAAGGATTTGGGGGTCTATGGCACCCACGATCCTTCACCCGTCGTTACTTCGGCGGCATCCGCAGGGCGCCGTCGAGGCGGATCGTCTCGCCGTTCAGCATCGGGTTGGCGACGATCTGCTCGACCAGCTGCGCGTATTCAGCCGGGCGTCCGAGCCGGGAGGGGAAAGGAATGCCAGCGCCGAGCGCGGCGCGCGCCTCTTCAGGCAATGCGGCCAGCAGCGGCGTGTCGAAGAGACCAGGAGCGATCGTGACGACGCGGACGCCGCGCGAGGCCATGTCGCGGGCGGCGGGCAGGGTCATCCCGACGATCCCTCCCTTCGAGGCCGAGTAGGCGATCTGGCCGATCTGGCCGTCATAGGCGGCGATCGAGGCAGTGTTGACGCAGACGCCGCGCTCGCCCTCCTGGTCGGGCTCGTTCTCGCTCATCGCAGCTGCTGCCAGTCGCAACACGTTGAAGGTCCCGATCAGGTTGACCTTGACCACGTTGGAGAAGAATTCGAGGTTATGAGGGCCGTCCTTGTGAGCCACGCGCTCGGCCCAACCGATCCCGGCGCAGCAGACCGAAACCCGCAATCCATCCTCACCTGCCTCCACCGCCCGCTCAACCGCGGCTGCGACGGCAGCCTCATCCGTAACGTCGACCTCGACGAAGCTCGCGCTCGCTCCGAGCTCAGCCGCCAGCGCCTCGCCCTTATCGGTGTTGAGATCTGCGATGGCGACTCTTGCGCCGGCCCTCGCCAGGGCCCGCGCCGTCGCCTCGCCAAGCCCTGAGGCCCCACCTGCAACCAGCGCGCCTGTCCCTTTGATTTTCACGGCCGCGGCAGCTTAACCCGCTAGGGTTTTCGCATCGCCACCGAGGTGACGGCAAGCTCAAGCTCCAAGGAAGCGATCGCGGACCGGCTCGCGGAGGCGCGAAGGCGCACCTATGAGTTGATCGAGCAGCTCGACGACGAGCAACTCAACCGCGTCTACTCGCCGATCCTCAGCCCACTCGCCTGGGACCTCGGCCACATCGCCAACTTCGAGGAGCTCTGGTTAGTGCAGACGATCGGCGAGCGCGAGTCGCTGCACGGCGAGCTCGGCCGCTTCTATGACGCGATCGAGAACCCGCGAAGGAGCCGCAGCGAGCTGGCGATCCTGCGCGACGCCGAGCTGCGCTCTTACCTCGCTGACGTGCGCGAGCGCACCCTTGAGGTCCTCGGCGAAGTCGAGATCGGCAGCAGGGCCGAGGACCCGCTGCTGCGCGAAGGCTTCGTCTACGAGATGCTGATCGCGCACGAGCAGCAGCACAACGAGACGATGCTGCAGCTGCTGCAGATGGTCGACGGCTATGAGCCGCTCGCTACCGATGCCGGCCCCAAGGCTTGGTCCATGTCCTCAGGTCCCGAGATGATCGCCGTGGAGGCTGGGGAGTACGAGATCGGAGCCGCCGCTACCGGCTTTGCCTATGACAACGAGCGGCGCCGCCACAGCGTCGAGCTGACCGCGTTCGAGATCGATCGAACCCCGGTCAGCAACGGCGCGTATGTCGCCTACATGGAGGAGACGGGAGTCGAGCCGCCGCTCTACTGGGAGCGCGACGGCCAGAGCAGCTGGGTTCGTACCGCGATGGGGCGCCGCGAGCCGGTCGATCCCACCCACCCCGTGATCCACGTCTCCTGGCACGAGGCCGACGCCTTCGCCCGCTGGGCCGGCAAGCGCCTCCCGAGCGAGCAGGAGTGGGAGGCCGCCTGTCCTGACCTGGACGCGGTCGGCCAGGTCTGGGAGTGGACGTCCTCGGACTTTCTCGCCTACCCCGGCTTCGAGCCGTTCCCCTACCGCGAGTACTCCGAGGTCTTCTTCGGCGACACATACAAGGTGCTCCGAGGCGGCTCCTGGGCGACCCATCGCGCCCTGATGCGACCGAGCTTCCGCAACTGGGATCTGCCGCAGCGACGCCAGATCTTCTCCGGCTTCCGCTGCGCGAGGGACGCCGGCGGATGAACCCCGGCGCCGCTGCTGAGGCGATCGAGATCGAGGTCCACCTGCGCGCCGACGGCGGCGCCGGGATGGCACGCGACATCCGCCTCGGCCTCACCGCCAAGCCGAAGGAGCTGGCGCCCAAGTACTTCTACGACGAGCGCGGCTCGCAGCTGTTCGAGCGGATCACCGAGCTGCCCGAGTATTACCCGACCCGCGCCGAGCGCGAAATTCTCTCCCACCGCTCTGCCGAGATCGTCGCGGCGGCGGGGGAACCGGGAACCCTGGTCGAGCTCGGCTCCGGCTCCGCTGCCAAGACCCGCCACCTGCTGAGCGCGATGCGCGACGCCGGCTGCCTCTCCACCTACGTCCCGGTCGACATCTCCGAGGAGATCACCCACGAAACCGCGGAGTCGCTGGTCGAGGAGTACCCCGGTCTGACGATCCGCGGCCTCGTCTGCGACTTCGAGCACGATCTCGAGCGGATCCCCAATGGCGGCGGCGGCCGGCTCGTCGCCTTCCTCGGCGGCACGATCGGCAATCTCTACCCGGACGCCCGCCGCGACTTCCTTGCCCGCATCGCGGCGCTGCTCGAGCCGGGCGACCAGATCCTGCTCGGCACCGACCTGGTCAAGGAGTCGAGCCGGCTGGAGGCTGCCTATGACGACTCCGGGGGGGTCACCTCCGAATTCAACAAGAACGTCCTGCAGGTGCTGAACCGCGAGTTCGGCGGCGACTTCGACCTGGAGCGATTCGAGCACGTGGCGCGCTACGACGCCGACGCGGCCCGCATGGACATTCGCCTGCGCTCGCTCGCGGAGCAGACCGTGCGGCTCGATGGCCTCGACTTGACGGTGCGCTTTGCCGCCGGGGAGGAGATGCGGACCGAGATATCCGCCAAGTTCACCCGCGAGGGCCTTGAAGATGTCTACCGGGAGGCGGGCCTGCAGCCGGATGGATGGTTCACGGACTCCGCCGAGGATTACGCGCTCAGCTTGGCTTCGGTTTAAAGTCTTGGACCTTGAATACCCGGAGGAAGATCGAGGAGGACCAAATTGAGCCTTGACGTCTACCTTTACGGGGAGCGCGTCGGAACCCTGTTCCCCGCAGGTGACAACGACTACAGACTTGCCTACGACCCCGAGCTGGTGGAGAGGGTGGGACCGGGGAAAGCGCTGCTTAGCAACTCGCTGCCCGCCCGTCCCGAGCCCTACAGCGCCGAGGCCACCCGAGCCTACGTCGAGGGGTTGCTGCCCGAGGGCCCGCGCCGCGAGCGACTCGGTCGCGAGCTGGGCCTCGACGCGACCGACGGATACCTGCTGCTGGCCGAGCTGGGCCAAGACTGCCCCGGCGCTGTCACCTTCCTGCCGGCCGGGGAGGCTCCGCAGCAGCGCGATCGCGGCTCGTTCGCCTGGTTGAGCGAGGACGAACTGGCGGAAGTGGTGAAGCCGCCCCCACCGCGCCTGTTCAGCGCGGACCGCAGACAGCGGATGCGTTTCGCTCTGCCTGGGCTCCGTCACAAGCTCAGCCTCGTCCGCGACGAGGCTGGCGGCCGCTGGACCTGGCCGGAGGCCGGCGTCCCGAGCACGCACGTGATCAAGCCCGAGACCGGCGAATACCCCGAATACGTCGCCAACGAGATGTTCTGCATGACCGTCTGCCGCCAGGTCGGTCTGCCCGTCGCCAAAGCGACGGTGGAGGAGATCGCCGGCCGCCGCTGCCTGGTCTCGCCACGCTATGACCGGGTCGTCGGCGACGGCGACATCGAGGTCAAGCGTCTCCACTGCGAGTCCTTCTGCCAGGCGCTCGGCATCTCGCCCTCTGCGGACGACGAGAGCGAGGAGAGCGAAGCCCCCGGCTGGACCGAAGCCCGGGGGCTTCTCAACGCGGTCAGCCGCCCCGACGAAGTGGTGAACCTGCTCACCGCAGCCTTCTGCAACTACATCCTCGGCAATGGAGATGCCCACGGCAGGAACTTCGCTTTGATCGATCGCGAGAAGACGTCACTCTCGGGACCGGAGAGGAAGTGGCGGCTGGCGCCGCTCACCGATCTCACCTCGACCGTCGTCTACGACGATCCGATCCACCACGGCCTGGTGATCTCCGAGGAGTACCAGGAAACGTCGTACCTGCTCGAACTGGCCGAAGTCTGCGAAGAATGCGAGTTCGACTTCGAAGTCCTGCGCGGGTTGGCGTCCACCACCGCGACGCGGGTCGGCATGGCGGTGGAGACGATCGCGACGCGATCGCAGAAGGAAGGCTGGCACCAGCCGATCGTCGACAAAATCGTCGAACTCGCCGCCGACCGATCCTTCGGCCTCGGGGCTGAGGTCGAGTACTGAGCCGGAAGCCCGGCTCTAGGGGGCCAGCGCCTCGATCGTCCCGCCCAGCGCATCCGGCGGGACGATTGGAGTGAGGATCGGCAGCGTCACGCCGTCGGCGACGAAGGCGTCGAGGCGCTCGCGCATCTGCTCGGGGGCGCCGAAGATGAACATGTCCTCGATCAGCTCCCAGGGCGCCGCCGCGGCCGCGCCCTGGCGGTCGCCCGCCTCCCAGGCGGCGACCATCGGCTCGATCTGCTCGCCATAGCCGAGCCAGCGGTAGAAGGCGGCGTAGACCGGGACGGTGATGTAGGAGGAGAACATGAAGCGGGCCAGCGGCTCGACCGCCTCGCGCTCGCCCGGCAGGCAGAAGAAGCGGCAAAGCAGCTCGAAGCCCTGCGGCGCCCCCTGCAGCTGAGCGGTCACCTTGGGCAGGCCGCCGAGCGGGAGGAAGTTGGTGAAGGCGCCCTCGGCGCGCTCCACCGCCAACTCCAGCATCTTGCCGCGCAGCGCCGCGAGCACGATCGGCACCCGCTGGGCCGGCGCCGTCTCCAGCTTGAAGCCGCTCGCGGTGCGCTCGCCGTCGAGCGCCACCCGCAGGAACTCCAGCGTCTCGCGCACCTTGCTCAGCGGCCGCTCGAAGGGGATCCCGTTCCAGCCCTCGACGATCCGGTCCGAGGAGGAGCCGATACCGAGCACGAAGCGCCCCCGCGAGGCGTCGGCAAGCGCCGCCGCCTCCTGTGCCAGCAGCGCCGGGCCGCGCTGGAAGACGCCGACGATTCCGGTCCCCAGCCGGGCCCGCTCGGTCCAGGCGGCACTCAAGGCGAGCGGCGTGAAGCCGTCCGGGCCGTTCGTCTCGCCGCTCCAAAGGTCGGTGTAGCCGGCCGCCTCGGCACGCTTCACGAGCTCCTCGTGCGCGGCCAGCGGGGTGCCCGGCAGCGGCAGCGTCAATCCCCATCTCTGATCCACGCTGAGAACATATCCGCCACCTCCTCCGCTTCGCGTCCGGGGGTGGCGGCTGGGCCGCCATATCGGCCCCGCTCGCGAAGTATCAGATCGTGACGCTCGCTAATCGGTTCGTCATGGATAGGCTGCTGGAAAATGGAGGCGTCCTCGCAAAAGCCCGACCGCAACCTCGCCCTGGAGCTGGTGCGGGTGACCGAGGCGGCGGCGCTGGCCGCCGCGCGCTGGGTCGGGCGCGGCGACAAGATCGCCGCCGACCAGGCCGCGGTCGACGCGATGCGCTTCGTGCTCGACTCGGTCTCGATGGACGGGGTCGTGGTGATCGGCGAGGGGGAGAAGGACGAGGCGCCGATGCTCTACAACGGCGAGCAGATCGGCGACGGCAGCCCGCCGGTGGTCGACATCGCCGTCGACCCGCTCGAGGGAACGCGGCTCTGCGCCCTCGGCATGCCCAGCGCGCTCGCCGTCATCGCCCTCGCCGAGCGCGGCACGATGTTCGACCCTGGCCCCTGCGTCTACATGGAGAAGATGGCCGGTGGTGAGGAAATCGCCGACCTGCTCGACCTCGACCGGCCGCTGCCGGAGACGTTGAAGCTGATCGCCGAGCGCAAGGGCGGCAGCGTCGGCGATGTCACCGTCGTCATGCTCGACCGCCCTCGCCACGAGGAGGCGATGCGCGAAGTTCGCGAGGCCGGCGGGCGCATCCGCCTGATCACCGACGGCGACGTCTCCGCCGCCCTGCTCGCGGTCAGCGATCGTTCCCCGGTAGATCTGCTCTGGGGAATCGGCGGCACGCCCGAGGGCGTTCTTTCCTCCGCGGCGCTGAAGTCGATGGGGGGGCAGCTGCTCGGCCGCCTCTGGCCCCGCGACGACGGGGAGCGCAGCACGGCGGTCGATGCCGGCTACGATCTCGACCGCGTCCTCACGGCGGATGACCTCTGCTCTGGCGATGATGTCTTCTTCTCCGCCAGCGGTGTTACCGACGGCGACGTCTTGCAGGGCGTCCGCTACCGCGGCTCCGGCGCCAGCACCGAATCGCTCGTGATGCGCTCCCGTTCGGGCACCGTGCGTCGTGTCCAGGCCCGCCATGATCGCTCCAAGCTGCGCGCGATCACCGGCGAGCGCTACGGCTGAGCTGCAATCCACGGGCCGGTGAGCGCCGCCGGTTAGATTGCCGGGACTCGACTACGGGTAAGGGAGCCCGCCAATTGACATCGGCATCGCACTTCCCAACGCCGTACCCGGCACGACCGGTGGGCTGGATCGCCAGCGGCTCGGCCCCCGATCAGGCCCGCAAGGGCGGGCTGCCTGGAGCGACGCCGGGCGCGACGGCAAGCCGCACCTGATGGCGCTCGTCTACTTCTCGCTTGGCGGTCGCGCCGAGGATGATGTGCGCGAGAACCTGATGGACTACTACGCCTGGCTAGGCGAGGAGATCGACGCCATGATCGCCGGCGGCGCCGCCAAGGATGCCGAGACGGTCAAGCAGCACATGGCGGCCTACGGGGAGGCGGGCTGCGACGAGCTGATCTTCTGCCCGAGCTCCAGCGATCCGCTGCAGGTCGGCCTGCTCGCCGACGCCGCCGAGCTCTGAGGCCGGCTCGCGCCTCAGTCGAGCAGGCCGACCTGGCGCAGGATCGAGACCGAGTCCGAGTAGACGTCCTTGCGCTTGACCAGGCCGCTCTCGAAGGGGATCGAGTCGATCCCGTCCCAGGAGATCGTGTGCCCGGTCGGCGCCGCTTCGAGATCGCCGCGCTGCATCGGGTTGGAATGGGTCGCGGTTGCCGTCCACTCCTGCACGACCAGCCCCTCGCGAACGTAGAGCCGCCGCGTCTCGAATTTCAGATCGGGCCAGGTCGCGAAGATCGAGGCGATGTGCCCGCGCACCTCCTCACCCGTGGCCGACTCGCCCGCGGTGTGGTTGGCAAAGACGATGTCGGCCGCGTGCATCGCCATGATCGCGTCGAGGTCCTGCGCGTTCCAGGCATCGTTGTAGCGCCCGATCGTCACGGTGAGGTTGTCGATGGAGTCCGCATCGCTCATGCGAGTCACTTTAATTTGTCCCGATGCCCGACGACGAGCTGCCGATCATGTTGTTCGCCGCGCCAGCCGAGCTGGAGGCGTGGCTGGAGCGGGAACACGCGAGCTCTGCCGGGCTCTGGCTGAAGATCGCCAAGAAAGGCTCCGGTGTGACGAGTGTCAGCTATGCCGAGGCGCTCGAGGCAGCGCTCTGCTTCGGCTGGATCGACAGTCAGAAGCGGGGCCTCGACGAGAAGCATTTCCTGCAGCGCTTCACGCCGCGACGCCCGCGCGGCCGCTGGTCGCGGATCAATCGCGAGAAGGCGGAAGAGCTGATCGCGGCCGGGAGGATGCAGCCTGCCGGACTGACCCAGGTCGAGGCGGCGAAGGCCGATGGCCGCTGGGACGCCGCCTACGAGGGTCAGCGCACGGCCGAGGTTCCGCCAGACCTTCAGCGCGAGCTCGAGCGCAACGCCGTCGCCCGCGAGTTCTTCGCCACGCTCGACAGCGCCAACCGCTACGCGATCGTCTATCGGTTGGAAGAGGCGAAGAAGCAGGAGACGCGGCAGAGGAGGCTGCGAAAGTTCATCGGCATGTTGGAGCGAGGGGAGAAGGTCCATGGCTGAGCAGGAGCGACTCAGCGCCGATGTCGCTGTGATCGGGGGCGGCCTCTCCGGCCTGTGGGCGGCGCGGGCTCTCGCCGACACCGGCCGCGAGGTCGTGGTCCTTGAGGCGCGCGATCGGGTCGGTGGCCGGTTGTTCAACTCGACTCTGGGAGACGGGGTGAGGATCGACCTCGGTGGGCAGTGGGTCGGCTCGGACCACGTCCGGGTCCAGCGGCTCGCCGGCGAGCTGGGAATCGAGATCTTCCCCCAACACGGCGCCGGGCGGAACCTGCTCGATGTCGGTGGCAAGCGCCGCCGCTACCGCGGCACCATCCCCCGCCTCGGCCCGCGTGTCCTCTGGGACATCTTCGTCGCCCGCCGTCGCTTCGATCGCCTGGCGCGTGCGGTGGGCGCCGATGCCCCCTGGGGCGCCGAGCGTGCCGCGGAGCTCGACCGCGAGACCCTCGCCGAGTGGTGCGAGCGCAACGTCCATACCGAGGTCGCCCGCGAGCTGATCGGCCTGGCCGGTCGCACGGTGTGGGGGGCCGGGCCGGAGGAGCTGTCGATGCTCCACGTCCTCTTCTATGTCGCCGCGGCGGGCAGCTTCGACAAGCTGATCGACACCGAGGGTGGCGCCCAGCAGGACCGCCTCGATGGCGGCGCCCAGCTGTTGCCCCTGGGTCTGGCCGAATCGCTCGGCGACCGGGTGCGGCTCGGGGTACCGGTCCGCCGGGCCTTGCAGAGCGATGCCGGTGTCCGGATCGTGGCGGACGGCCTCGAGGTCGAGGCCGAGCGGGCGATCATCGCCGCTCCCCCTGCGATCGCGGCCCGGATCGAGCTCGACCCCCTGTCCCCGGGGCGTCCGCAGCTCGCCGAGCAGCTGCGTCCTGGAGCGCTGACCAAGTGCATGGCTCTCTACGAGGAGCCGTTCTGGCGCGCCGACGGGCTCAGTGGTGAGTCGGTCACCGACGCTGGACCGGTCACGCTCACCTTCGACAGCTCGCCCCGGGACGGCTCGGCCGGCGTCCTGCTTGGCTTTGTCGGCGGCCCTGAGGCGCGCGAGCTGGCGGCAATGCCGGCAGCAGAGCGCCGCGCCCCGGTCCTTGCTTGCTTCGAGCGCCTCTTCGGCGCCCGGGCCGCGCAGCCGCTCGAGTACGCCGAACAGACCTGGACCGAAGAGGAGTGGTCGGGCGGCGGTCCGACCTCGAACTTTGGCCTTGGCGGCTGGACCGGGTGCGGCCCCGCCCTGCGCAAGCCCGTCGGCCGCGTCCACTGGGCCGGCACCGAGACCGCGACGGTTTGGAGCGGCTACATGGAGGGCGCCCTCCAGGCGGGCGAGCGGGTTGCGGCTGAGGTTCTGGAAAGCGGCCGCGCGGTGGGTTAGGGTCGGTCTGACCGCCTCCCCACCAGAACGGAGCCTCCTGCATGGCGTATGAGATGAAGATTCGTGGCACCGAGGACGAGGTGAAGATCCGCAGCCCCTGGGCTGCCGCCTTGCTGCCGATCGTCACGCTCGGCATCTACCACCTGGTCTGGTGGTACCGGATCAACCGCGAGCTGCGCGACTACGGCAAAGCCAAGGGGTACGACCTCGGCCAGAACCCGACCAACTCGGTGCTGGCGCTGTTTCCCGGCGGCATCATCGTCATTCCGGCCCTGATCACCTACTGGCGCGGGACCAAGCGCGTCATGGGCGCTTCGCGCCTTGGTGGGAAGGAGCCGCTAAACGGCTGGATCGCGATCATCCTCTATCTGCTCCTCTCGCCGGGTCTTTGGGCCTATATCCAGGTCTCGCTCAACGACCTCTGGCGCCAGGAGGCTGAAGCCCTGCCCGGCCAGGAGCCGCCGCCGAGCCCGTCGGCTGAGATGCCGCCGCCCCTGCCACCGGAGCAACAGCAGCCCGCGAGCCCACCGCCGCCGGAGCAGCCGCCCCAATAGACATCGATGCCGGTGGACGTGCCGGTGATTAAGCACCATTGTGGTCCTATAACCACCGGCACGTAGGCTGCGGGTCGCTACGCTCGGCGGGTGGACCGCGCGCTCCTGAAGCAAACTCTCGCTGAGACCGGCGAGGCGCCTTACCGGGTCTCCCAGGTGTGGGAGTGGGTCGCGCGCGGGGTGCGGTCCTACGCCGAGATGACCAACCTGCCGGGTGCGCTGCGCGAGCGGCTCGAGGCGGGGGTTCCGCTCTCGACCCTGATTCTGCGGTCGGAGGCGAAATCCGACGACGGCACCGTCAAGGCGCTCTTCCACACCGCCGACGGGCGGCCGATCGAGGCGGTGCTGATGCGCTACCGCGACGGGCGCCGCTCGGTCTGCGTCTCCTCGCAGTCGGGCTGCCCGCTGACCTGCAGCTTCTGCGCCACCGGCCAGATGAAGTTCGGCCGCAACCTGAGCGCGGACGAGATCCTCGACCAGGCGCTCCACTTCCGTCGCGCCGAAGCGATCGACCACGTCGTCTTCATGGGCATGGGGGAGCCGACGATGAACCTCGAGGCGGTGCTCGGCGCCTGCGAGCGGCTGCCCGACCTCGGAGTCACCCATCGGCGCACGGCGATCTCGACGGTCGGCTGGGTGCCGGGGATCGACCGCCTCGCCGAGTGCGAGATGCCGCTCAGCCTCGCCCTCTCCCTCCACGCCCCAAACGACGGTCTGCGCTCGCAGCTGATGCCGGTCAACGATCGCTATCCGCTGGCAGAGGTGCTGGCGGCCTGCGAGCGCTACCGTGCTCGCCGCCGCCGCAAGATCTTCGTCGAGTACGTGATGCTGGACGGCGTCAACGACATGCCCGAGCACGCGCGCGAGCTCGCCGCCCTGCTCGACCGCCGTGTCTACAAGGTCAACCTGATCCCCTACAACCCGACCGGCGCCTACGACGGCTCGTCGCCCGAGCGGATCGAGTGCTTCCGCGCGATCCTCGCCGAGCACGGCCTCGCCGCCACCGTGCGCCTCACCCGCGGCCGCGACATCGACGCGGCCTGCGGACAGCTAGCCGCCTCGGTCTCCGGGTGACGCTTCCGACTCTGTCCCGGCCATAGGGTGGTAAAAGTCACCTACGGCGACTGGCCAGCCAGCCAGTTGGCCAGCTAGGATCGAGGGATGCCGGTTGAGTCTCCCGTACCCGTCGCCAAACCGCCGCAGATGTCGGACAACCCAGTCCGTCGGGTCGCTGACGACATTCGTGCCGAGTGGCGGGGGAGGGGCAGGTACCCGCCCGGTCCAAGCGACTTCAGCCTCGCGCGCACCCACCAGATCGCCCACGACCCGCTTCCGCTCCTGCTCTCCAACTACGAAGAGCACGGCCCGATCTTCAGCATGCGCCTGCTCCACACTCGGGTCGTCTTCATGCTCGGACCGGAGGCCAACAACTTCGTCACCGTCGCCCACCCGGAGAACTTCCACTGGCGCGAGTCGAGCTTCGGCGATCTGATCCCGCTGCTCGGCGACGGCCTGCTGACGATCGACGACGACTACCACGACCGGGCGCGGGCGATCATGATGCCGGCCTTCCATCGTCGCCAGATGACCGCGGCGGTTGACGCGATGGCGACCGAGTCGGCAACGGCGATCGGCGCCCTGCGCCCCGGCAGCGTGGTCGATCTCTACGACTGGATGCGCAACCTGGCGATGCGGATCGCGATGCGGGCCCTGCTCGGACTCGACCCCGACGAAGCCGGCAAGGGCGCCGCCGCAGCTGAGCACTTCGAGCGTGCCCTCGGCTTCTACGGGATCGATTACCCGCTGCGGCTGCTGCGCGGTCCCGGCTCCCCCTGGCGCAAGCTGGTCGCCTCACGGCAGGTGCTCGACGAGATCGTCTTCGGCGAGATCGAGCGGCGGCGCGCGGCGCCCGACGACGAGCGCCAGGACATCCTCAGCCTGCTGCTCGGCGCGCGCGGCGAGGCGGGCGAGGCGTTCACCGACCGCGAGGTGCGCGACCAGGTGATGACCCTGATGTTTGCCGGCCACGACACCTCGACTTCGACCCTGACCTTCATGATGCACGAGCTGGCCCGCCACCCCGACGTGGCGGAGCGGCTCTGCGAGGAGCAGGACCGGGTTCTCGGCGGCGAGCCGCCCACGGTCGACCTGCTCGAGGAGATGCCCTACCTCGACATGGTCCTCGACGAGGTTCTGCGCCTCTACCCGCCCGCCTGGATCGGCCCCCGCCGCGCCGTCCGCGACTTCGAGTTCGGTGGCTACACGGTCCCCAGGGACGCCTACGTCAACTACTGCTCATGGGCCAGCCACCGCATCCCGGAGGTCTTCCCGGATCCGGAGGCCTTCGTCCCCGAGCGCTTCACCCGCGAGCGCAAGGCGGCGCTGCCGCGTGGCGCCTACGTCCCCTTTGGGGGTGGTCAGCGGATCTGCATCGGCAAGCGCTTCGGCCAGACCGAGGTGAAGCTGGTCGCGACGATGCTGCTGCAGCGGCTGCGCCTCGACGCGATGCCCGGTCGCACGATGACCGTGCGCCAGATGCCGACCCTCTCTCCAAAGGGAGGCCTCAAGATGCGCGTCCACGATCGACGTGCCGGGACTTAGGCGTCCATATGGGTGCCTAAGTCCCGGCACGTCATGTCGGGGATGATCTAGCCCTTGCGCGCCCTGGTCATCTCCGACACGCATTTCGGCGCCTGGACCGGTCGCGACCTGCTGCGGGAGGAGCGGTATCTGGAACGGCTGGCGCCGCAGCTGGAGGGAATTGACGAGTTGATCTTCCTCGGCGACCTCTTCGATTTCCTCTTCGGCTCGGTCGGTGGCGCGGTCGACGCCTCCGACGGCCTGCTGCGGCTGATCGCCGAGAAGCTGCCGGGGAAGCGCCTCGTCTTCCTCGCCGGCAACCACGACCACCACCTCGTCCACCGCGACGCCGAGAACCGGCTGGAGGCTCAGCTGGCCTCCGGCCTCTCGCCCACGGAGGAAGGCAGCAGGGCTGCGGGCGACGATCCCGACCGGCCAGGCCCCGGGTTCTTCCGCTCCTTCCTCGCCCGTCGGTTGCCGGGGGTTGAGATCGAGATCGCCTATCCGACCTACAGCTTTGCCGGCGTCCTCTGCACCCACGGTCACTACCTCGACCCGCATGCTCGCCTCGCCGGCTCGCGCGGCGACCGGCTGCTGACCCGGACCCTGTGGGGGATCGCCACTGGCGGTCCGGAGCAGCCGAAGACGATCGAGGACTACGAGTCGGTGATCACCCTGCTCACCGAGTGGCTCTACATCGCAGCCCAGATGCCACACGGCACCCATGCTCAGCAGAACGCCTTCCGCGCGGTGCAGCGCGTGGGGCGGATCGGCTCCGTCCTAGGCCTTCCGGGGCGAGGTGCGAAGCGCCTGACCGCCGAGCTGCGGGACCGCGGCGTCGGCGAGGGCGCCGCGGTCGAGCCGTTGCCCAGCGAGGAGCACTTCGATTCGGTCGTCCGTGCCGAGGTCGAGCGCCAGCGCCGCGAACAGCCGGCCCCCGAAGCCGCCTGGTCGCGCCCTGCCTACCCGGCGGCAAGCGTCGTCTCGCCCAGCGACCCCTCCGAGCACGCCCTCGAGGCCTTCGCCCAGGTCGTAGACAACCTCGGCTGGAACAGCGAGAGCGACAGGATCGTCTTCGCCCACACCCACCAGCCGCTGGCTGGCGTCCGCTCCAGCCGCGACTCGCGCACCCGCTACTGGAATACGGGCTCGTGGATCTACGAGCCCGACCTCGGCTCGCGCCAGGCCTATTCCCGTTACCTGCGCTATGCCTGGCCCGGCGCCGCCGTCGTCATCGACGACGAGGAGCCCGAGCCACGCCTGCTCGAGCTCCTAGCCGACCTCAATCCGCTGGCTGGAGGCGCTGGGATGCCGGGTCAGTGATGGTGCTCGCGTCCGAGGCGTGGCCCGCGGTCTTTGGCGGCTTGATACCGATCGTCGGGCTTGTGGCCATCGGTTACCTGATCGTTCGCGCCGTGCGCGACAACGACCAAGACGACGACTGACACCTGTCCGCGGCGGGTTGGAATGTTGCCGAACGGGTAAAGGCCTCGCTTCCGGACCCCGACCGAGGAGATGAGGATGCGCATTCTTCCCAGACCCTTCAGTCGCACGGCCGTCACCGTCTCGGCGAGCGTTGTCGCCGTCGCAGGCATGACCGCTATCGCGCTCGCTGCGAGTGGGGCGACCGCGTCGAAGGCACCCAGAGTCAAAGTCAAATGCCCGGCCCTGGTCACCAGCGGCAAGAAGGTGACTTGCAGGCTGTTCGGCCGGCTGCCCCAGGGACCGGCGGGTCCGCAGGGCCCGAAAGGGCCGAAAGGCGACAAAGGGCCGAAAGGCGACAAAGGCCCCAAGGGAGACACCGGCGCCAAAGGAGTGGCAGGTGCGCCCGGGGCCGACGGAGTTTCGGGCTACGAGGTCGTCAGCCAGACCTTCAAAGAAGTATTCATCGAAAACAGCGGTGGCTTCCGCGGCCTCAGCGAAGTGAAAACGGTGAGTTGCCCGGCGGGGAAGCGAGCGATAGGTGGCGGCAGCGATCTCGGCACGAATGCAACCCAGAACGGGCAGCAGCGCAGCGTCTCGGTCTCCCTGAGCGGTCCCAATGGCACCGGGACCGGTTGGTCGGTGCAGCTGTTCAACAACGAAGTCAGCGGCGGCGGGACCTCGATCGACCTTAGGGTCTACGCGATCTGCGCCAGCGCGGGCTGAGCTGCTCGCAAGCGCTGCCTCCCGCGGGCCTGCGACGCCGCTACTTGATGAACAGCATCTCCTCGTACTTGGGCAGCGGCCAGAGGTCGTCGGCGACGACCTTCTCCAGCTTGTCGGCCGCCTCTCGCGCCTGCGCCATCGCCGCGATCTGCTTGTCGCGGGCGTAGATCGCCAGGTCCATGCCCTCCAGGTCGTCCGGGTAGGCGTTCGCCGATTCCAGCTCGCCGAGCGCCGCGACCAGCTCGTCGACCAGGCCGCGCACCTCGCCCTCGATCGAGGAGACGCCGGACTCCGCGATCAGCGCCAGGTACCGCAGCGCCGCGGGCAGGATCATCGTCTTGGCAATCGAGAACGTGGTCTCCGCCTCGATGTTGGCCCGGATCGCGTACTGCTCGATCCAGACCTCGTAGCGCGACTCCAGCTCGCGCTTTGAGAGCACCTGGTAATCCTCGAATGCCGCGACGGTTTGATCGGTCAGCACCTCGGGCAGGGCGTCGGGGGTCGTGCGCAGGTTCTTCAGCCCTCGCTGCTCGGCTTCGGCGTGCCACTCCTCGGAGTAGTTGTCGCCGCCAAAGCAGACCTGCTTGTTCGCCTCGTAGGCCTCCTTGACGATCTCGATCACGGCCTCGGGCATGCCCATGCCGCCGGAGAGCTTCGCCTCGAGCTTGCCGGCGAGCTCGTCGATCATCTCGGCGGCGATCGTGTTGAGCACGGTGTTGGGGAAGGCGAGCGACATGCTCGATCCCAGCGCCCGGAACTCGAATTTGTTGCCGGTGAAGGCAAACGGTGAGGTCCTGTTGCGGTCGCCGCCGTGCATCGGCAGCGTCGGCAGCACCGTCGCGCCCAACTCCAAGAAGGAGGCCGGCGTGTTGGGATCGCCTTCGCCGCTGGAGATCGCCTCGAAAACTTTCTCAAGCTCGCCGCCGAGGAAGATCGAGATGATCGCCGGCGGCGCCTCGTTGGCGCCGAGCCGGTGGTCCTGGCCGATGTTGGCCACAGAGGCGCGCAGCAGCCCCTGGTGCTTGTTGACCGCCTGGATCACCGCAGCGCAGAAGAAGAGGAAGTGGATGTTGTCGGCCGGCGTGTCGCCCGGGTCGAGCAGGTTGGTGCCGGTGTCGGTCCCCATCGACCAGTTGTTGTGCTTGCCGGAGCCGTTGACGCCGGCGAAGGGCTTCTCGTGCAGCAGGCAGACCAGGCCGTAGCGCCGGGCGACGCTTTCCAGCACCTGCATCATCAGCTGCTGGTGGTCGGAGCCGACGTTGGAGTTCTCGAACACCGGCGCGATCTCGTACTGGTTCGGCGCCACCTCGTTGTGGCGGGTCTTGACCGGGATGCCGAGCTTGCGCATCTCCAGCTCGGCCTCGAGCATGCAGGCGAGGATCCGCTCCGGGATCGAGCCGAAGTAGTGGTCGTCGAGCTCGTGGCCCTTGGGTGGCTTGGCGCCGAACAGGGTGCGGCCGGTGGAGATCAGGTCGGGACGCTCGAAGAAGTACTGCTCATCGATCAGGAAGTACTCCTGCTCGGCGCCGACGGTCGTGAAGACGCGTTTGCTGTCCTCGTCGCCGAGCAGCCGCAGCGCCTTGATCGCAGAGCGCGAGAGGGCGTCCATCGAGCGCAGCAGCGGGATCTTCGCGTCGAGCGCCTCGCCGGTCCAGGAGGCGAACGCGGTCGGGATGCAGAGCAGCGCCCCGTTCGGGTTCTCGAGGATGAAAGCGGGGGAGGTCGGGTCCCAGGCGGTGTAGCCGCGTGCCTCGAAGGTGGCGCGAACGCCGCCGGTGGGGAAGGAGGAGGCGTCGGGCTCGCCCTGGACCAGCTCCTTGCCGGAGAAGCCGGCCAGCGCCGTTCCCTCGTCGCCGGGATCGAAGAAGGAGTCGTGCTTCTCCGCGGTCGAGCCGGTCAGCGGCTGGAACATGTGGGTGAAGTGCGTCGCGCCGTTCTCCAGCGCCCACTCTTTCATCGCCTCGGCTACCGCGTCGGCGAGGCTCGGGTCGAGCGCCTCGCCGTCGGCCAGGGTCGCCTGCAGCTTCTCGAAGACGTCGGCAGGCAGCCTTTCGCGCTGCACGCCAACCGAGAAGACGTTGGCGCCGAAGGGGTCGTTCTCGGGCAGGGTCAGGTCGAGCGCGCCGAGGGCCTCCCCGTTGGAGCTCCACTGCGCGGCGGTCACGTTCTGCTGGCGGATACGAGTCATCGCTGTGTCAGTCCCTCACTTGCGGCGCGCCCGTCCGGCGGGTGCGTTCGGTTACCGGTCTAACTCCTTGTGAGAAGCCAAAAGAGCCTAATGGGAGCGCGCCGAAGATGCCTTTGTACCCGGGTACAAGGATCGCCCGGCAGCCTTGTCCATCGGTTGACGCCGCCTCAGCTGCGCGTGCGCCGCAGCGTTGCGACCAGCCGCTCGACCGCGTCCTGGTCGGGCTGGACCGGGGTGCCGCGGCGTTTCACCGCGATCCAGGTCAGCCCGGTGGCCAGGGCCGAGCCGCCGATGCCGAGCACGAAGAAGGCGAGCGGGCTGCTGATGCGGTCGACCAGCCAGCCGAAGTTCATGCCGAAGAAGCCGGTGAGGAAGGTGAGCGGCAGGAATATCGTCGCCACCACGGTGAGCCAGTACATCGTCTCGTTGAGCCGCAGATCCATCAGCTTGGCCATCGAGTCGGCGGCGGCGTCGATGCCGTCGACCATCCGATTAAGCTGTCCGTATATGCGTTCGAAGTAGCGTTCGTTGTCGGATTCCAGGCCGTCGACCTGGCCGATCTCCTCGCCGATCCGCTCGAAGATCCCCCGCTGCGGCCCCAACTGGCGGCGCATCGTCGTCAGCCGCAGGCTGATCGCCCGCAGCGTCCCCATCCGCACCCGCGCGTCGCCGGCGCTGCCGGCCAGGAGCTGCAGTCCCTCCAGAGCGAGCTCGGTCTCGTGGAGCGCGTCGAAGGCGGTCGCGACCATCGCGTCGAGGACGGCGTAGACGATGTACTGCTCGCTGCGCCCCTCGGCGCTGTAGCCGGGCAGGAGAGCGGGCAGCGAGAGCCGCTCGCGGTGGACGGTGAGCAGGTAGTCGCCGTGGACCATCACGTTGACCTCGATCGCGGCCAGGCGGGGCGTGTCCTCGCCCTCCTGGCGATCGCTCTCCAGGTAGCAGTGGAAGGGGAAGACGACGTGTTGGCCGTCGGCGTGGAAGCGGCGCGAGGGCGGCCCTCCGCGTTCGAATTCGAGCAGCGGGCGCATCGCGTGCGCTGGGATGTCGAGCCCCTCGGCCAGCTCCTCGCGGGACAGGTCGGCGACGCAGAGGTCGATCCAGAAGAAGCGGCCCTGCTCGCGCAGCGACGCGATCCGCTCGCGCTCGCTCCCCCCAAGTCCCTCGACGATCTCGCTCATCGGTAAAGCGAGGCTAGAGCCGCCCGAGGACGGCTTGGACGGGAACGTATCCGAGCTTTTGGGGCGTATTGGACCCAAAAGCTCGGATACGCCTATGGAGCGGCACCCGATATACCCTTCGCCGGTCCCCGATCTGGAGGAATCCACCGAATGTTCGTCTCAAAGGCCGCCGTCGTCGGCGGCGGCACCATGGGGGGCGAGATCGCCCAGGCGATCGCCGCCTCCGACATCCCCGTCGTCGTCAAGGACATCGATCAGAAGTTCGTCGATGCCGCGGTCGAGAAAGCCCGCGCTGTCACCGAGGGCCAGCTCGCCCGCCTGGTCAAGAAGGAGAAGCTGACCCAGGAGCAGGCCGATGCCCGGCTCGCCGAGGTGATGGGACTGATCACCGGCGCCACGAGCTACGCGGACTTCGGCGACGTCGACTTCGTGGTCGAGGCGGTGCCGGAGAAGATGGAGATCAAGCAGGCCGTCTTCCGCGAGCTCGACGCCGCCACCCCCGGCCACGCGATCCTCTCTTCCAACACCTCCTCGCTCTCGATCGGGGAGATCGGCGAAGCGACCCTGCGCCCCGACAAGGTCGTCGGCTTCCACTTCTTCTATCCGGCCTCGGTGATGCCGCTGGTCGAGGTGATCGCCAGCGAGGACACCTCGCAGGAGACCGCCACCGCCGCCTACAACTTCGCCCAGGCGATCCGCAAGCAGCCGATCGTCTGCGGCGAGGTGCCGGGCTTCGTCGTCAACCGCGTGCTGATGGCGACGATGGGGGAGATCTGGCGCGCCCAGGAGGAGCAGGGCCTCTCGCTGAAGGCGATCGACGAGGCGATCGCCGCTGCCAAAGCCGCCCCGATGGGCCCCTTCTTCCTCACCGACCTGCTCGGGCTCGACACCGTTCTGCACGTCGCCGAGCATCTGAGCGACTCCTACGGTGAGAGCTTCTACGTCCACAAGGGCCTGCAGGGCCTGGTCGCCGAGGGCAAGCTCGGCGCCAAGAGCGGCGGCGAGGGGTTTTTCAAAGAGGGAGAGCAAAACGTCCCCGGGGACGGTGAGCCCGATACCGAGGAGCTGGTCGCGATGTTCACCGGCCGGGCGCTGATCGAGGCCTGCCAGCTGGTCGAGGAGGGCGTCTGCTCGGTCCGCGACATCGACCTGGGGATGATGGCCGGGGCCGGGCTCGACCCCCGCAAAGGCCTCTTCCCGCCCTTCTGGAAAGCCGACCTGGAGGGGCTCGACGCGATCCTGGAGCGGATCGAGCAGCTCGAGGAGAAGCACGGCGAGCGCTTCGCGCCGCCGGTCACCCTGAAGCGGCTCGTTGCCCAGGGCCGTCTCGGGCTCAAGTCCGGCCAGGGCTTCTACCCCTACCCGCAGCCCGACGAGGGCGATCAGGCGGAGACGGTGAAGCTGGAGACCCGCGGCGACGTCGCGATCGCCTGGCTCGCCAACGTGCCGATGAACGCGATCTCGCCCGACGTGATCCGTGACCTGGGATCGGTCTGGGAGAAGGTCAAGGCTTCCAAGGGAGTGGGGGCGATGGTGATCGCCTCCTCGATCCCGGTCGTCTTCTCGGCCGGCGCCGACATCAAGGCCTTCACCCAGATGGACGAAGGCGGCGGCGCGGAGCTGCTGCACACGGCCCACGCGCTGCTGCGCGAGCTCGGCACCGACAGCGTGGCGACGATCGCCGCCGTCAACTCGATCGCCTTCGGCGGCGGCTGTGAGCTGGCGATGGCCTGCGATGTGCGGATCGCCGCCGAGGCTGCGGTCTTCGGCCAGCCGGAGATCAAGCTCGGGATCGTCCCCGGCTTCGGCGGCACCCAGCGGCTGCCGCGCCTGGTCGGTCCCAACAAGGCGCTGGAGATGAACCTGGTCGGCGACGCGGTGCTCTCCGGCGAGGCACTCGATTTCGGCCTCGTCAACCGGGTCGTTCCCGACCACGAGCTGTTCGAGACGGCGCTGATGTGGGCGCGCAAGCTGGCCGGACAGGCCCCGGTCGCCCGCGAGCAGATCAAGAGCGCCTCCCACAAGGGTGACCTCGACGAGGGCATCGAGGCCGAGAAGCAGGCCTTCGCCACCGCCTTCAGCAGCGAGGACGCCAAGGAGGGCATCTCAGCCTTCCTAGGCAAGCGCACCCCCAAATGGAGCGGCAAGTAACCAACCTCAGCGGCCGACGGGCCGAAAACGGGACTCATGGTCCCGTTTCAGGCCCGTCGGCCGCGTTGGCGGAGCTGGTTCGGGCGTCGCGGTGCACCGTGGCGCTGACGGGGGCGGGGATCTCGGTGCCGTCCGGGATTCCGGACTTCCGCACGCCGGAGACAGGGCTGTGGGAGAACGTCGATCCGATGGAGGTCGCCCACATCGATGTCTTCGAGCACGATCCCGCCCGCTTTTGGTCCTACTACCGGCCGCGTTTCCACGCGCTGGGAGACAAACGACCGAACGCGGCTCACGAGGCGCTGGCGGAGCTCGAGCGGCGCGGCCGGCTGGAGGGTGTGATCACCCAGAACATCGACCGCCTCCACCGGGTCGCCGGCTCGCAGAACGTGGTCGAGGTGCACGGCTCGATCGCGACCTCGAGCTGCCGGCTCTGCGAGGCCTCCTACGGGATAGCCGAGGTCGATGCGCTCTTCGGCGCAGACGGTATCGCCGAATGCGCGTCATGCGGCGGCGCGGTGAAGCCTGACGTGGTCCTGTTCGGCGAGATGCTGCCCGAGGCTGCGATGAGGCGGGCAGAGGACCTCGCCGCGCGGGCCGAGCTGATGCTCTGCGTCGGCAGCTCCCTCGTCGTCTACCCGGTCGCCGGGCTGCCCGAACTGACCATGGCCGGCGGTGGCCGGCTGGCGATCGTCACCAAGGGCGCCACGCCCTACGACGGCGACGCGGTGTTGAAGTTGGAGGGTGAGGTGGACGCGGAGCTCGAAGCGCTGTTGACGGCGCTCGGCTAGCCCTGGCCGGCAGCCGCGGGGGATACCTTGATGCCGGCCTCGCGGCAGGTCTCGGCGATCGTGTCCGCCCGCGGATTGTCGAACCTCGCGCTGCGGGCGCAAATCGCCCTGGCCTCCGCCCCGCAGCCGTTGACCGGTTCACCGCCGACGCGGCCGGCGACCACCGTGGAGACGCAGCCAGGCGCAGGAGCGGGCCGGCTGTCGCTGGCCGTGGCCAGGATCAGCGCCAGCAGCGCCACGACCGTGACGACGGTCCCGGCAACCAGAACCTTGATCTCGCGTCCACTCAGCTTGCGCAGCGGCGTGTTGACGCGCTGAAAATGACCCTCCAATGGCATTGCGCAGGAGGTTAACGCCTGCTCGACAGGCGCGATCCCGCCACTGGGGCGAATCCTCCGTGCCGATCTTTAGACGCGTGTACGTAGAGGCGGAGCTCCGTGGCCGGAAGGGTGTGGCTAGTCCAAAGTGGGCGCTTCACGCCGGTGGGGACTTTCCCTTCAGATGTCCGGCAGGCCCGTAATCAAGAAAGGAAACACCGGATCAATGGAATGGTTGGATACGGGCAATAATGCTTGGCAGCTCACCGCGGCGACCCTGGTCGGCCTGATGAGCGTCCCGGGCCTGGTCGTCCTCTACGGCGGCGTAATGCAGAAACGCTGGTCGGTGAACTCGATGATGATGGCGTTCGTCGCCTTCGCGATCGTGCTCATCCTCTGGTGCCTGTTCGCCTTCAAAATGGCGTTCGGGAACCCGATGCACATCCTCGGAGCCGATAGCGGCTTCTTCGGCAACATGTGGGGGAAGCCGGGCTCGATCCTGAGCAGCTCGAGCCTGCTCGAACAGGCGCACATCCCCGAGTACGAAGAATTGGAATTCGCCTTCCCGACGTCGACGCTCGCCTACTTCCAGATCGTCTTCGCCGCGATCACGCCGATCCTGATGCTCGGCTCGGTGCTGGGGCGGATCAACTTCAAGGCGTGGATCCCGTTCGTCGCGCTCTGGACCGTGTTCGTCTACACGATCAACGCCTTCCTGATCTGGGGCGGTGGCTTCTTCGCCCAGCACGGAGCGGTCGACTTCTCTGGCGGGTACGTGATCCACCTCGCGGCCGGGGTCTCGGGATTCGTGGCGGCGGCGGTGATCGGCCCGCGGCTGCAGCGTGACCGCGAGGTAGATGCGCCCAACAACCTGGCGATGGTCGCGGTCGGCGCCGGCCTCCTCTGGATGGGCTGGAACGGCTTCAACGGCGGCGACTGGTACGAAGTGAGCGGCATCGCTTCGGCCGCGGTGCTGAACACCAACCTCTGCACCGCCGTCGCCTTCCTGGTCTGGGTCGCCTTCGACTACCTGACCGGTCGCAAGCCGAGCCTGATCGGCAGCGTCAACGGGATGATCGTCGGCCTCGTCGCGATCACGCCGGCGGCTGGTTTCGTCAACGGCTGGGGCGCGATCATCATCGGCGTGGTCGCCGCGACCATCGTCTACTTCGCGCTCAACTATCTGAGCCGAGCGGCGCCGTTCCGCAACGTCGACGACACGCTGGGGGTGGTCTATACGCACGGCTTCGCCGGCCTGGTTGGCGGCCTGCTTGTCGGCGTCTTCGCCAACAGCGCGATGGCCGAAACCGTCCTCGCCGGCACGATCTCCGGCGGCGGCCTGCACCTGCTCGGCTGGCAGGCGCTGACCGCGCTCTGGGTGATCGTGTTCTCCGCAGTTGGCACGTTCATCTTGCTCAAGCTCGTGGGACTGGTGGTGCCGCTGCGGATGACCGAGGAGGACATGGAGACGGGCGACGTCGCCGTCCACGGGCACGAGGTGTACCCGTCCGACGTCCCCTCGCTCGGGTACCCCGACGGGATGCCGGCTCACCAGCCAGCGCCCGCCACGGGGGGAGCGGCGTAGGGCAGAGCCGGGCGGGCCCCCTCCCTGCCGCCCGGCTGTCGCGACCACCACGGAACCGCCCCCGACTCTCCCGGGGGCGGTTCTCGTTGGTGGGTGAAGCACGCGTGGCTCAGGCCGCGGCGTCATCTGGATTGCGGGCGATCTCCCGCAGCACATCGAGCATCGTCGCCACCGCGGGCGTCACCGCGGCGGCTCGGGGAGTGGCGGCGAACACTTTGCGCACGGGACTGCGCGGGTCCAGAGCACGGACCCGGATGTCGCTCCGGACCGTGGAGAGCGCCAGCTGGGGGATCAGGGCAACCCCGACCTCGGCGGCGACCAGGCCCTGCACAGTTTGGTAGTCGTCGCTCTCGAACGAGACCCGCGGCTCGAAGCCAGCGGCGTGGCAGGAGCGGACGACATGGCGGGCGCAAGGGCTGGAGGCGGAGGTCTGGACCCAGGCCTCCTCGTGCAGGTCCTCCAGCGCCAGCTTGCGCTTGTGCGCCAGCCGGTGCTCGGCGGGGAGGGCGAGGTGAAGCGGGTCGTCGAGCAACTCGAAG
>DATFVC010000006.1:0-28233 GCA_035260485.1 Solirubrobacterales bacterium
CCACGGCCTCGGCGATCCGCCGCTGGGTGACCGAGTCGGAGCCGGACGTGGTCGAGGCCGTCGAGCGGATCGGACAGCAGGTGCTGGAGGGCCGCGACGCGGCGCTGTGGGCGCTGACGGCGCGCTTCGACGCCACCGAGCGGCGGCCCGACGCGCTGCGGGTCGATCCGGCCGAGATCGAGGCCGCGCCGGGGAAGGTCGAGCCGGACCTGCGCGAGGCGATGGGGATTGCGGCCGCAAATGTCCGCGCCGTCGCCGAGGCCCAGGTGAGCGAGGAGGAGCGCACCATCGAGCTTCCGCAGGGGCAGACCGTGAGCGTGCGCGAGGTGCCGGTCGGCGTCGCCGGCGTCTACGTCCCCGGCGGCCGCGCGGCCTACCCGTCGAGCGTCCTCATGTGCGCCATCCCGGCCCGCGTCGCCGGGGTCGAACGCATCGCGATCGTCTCACCGCCCGGCCCGGACGGCCTGATCTCAACCCCGGTCCTGGCGGCGGCGGCGCTGTGCGGAGTGGACGAGGTCTATGCGGTCGGCGGCGCCCAGGCGATCTACGCGCTTGCCTACGGCACGGAGACGATTCCGGAAGCCGACGTCATCGTCGGACCCGGCAACTACTGGGTGCAGGAGGCGAAGCGCGCGGTTATGGGAGTGGTCGGCATCGACTCCTACGCTGGGCCGTCCGAGCTGATGCTGGTGGCCGGGCACGACACCGACGCCGAGTGGGCCGCGCTCGACCTCTGCGCTCAGGCGGAGCACGGCCCCGAAAGCCCGCTGGTCGCCGTTGCGGTCGAGCAGCACGTCCTCGATGCCATCGCCGCCGCCGCCGCCGCCGCCGCCGCCGCGCGGTCGAGCGTCGCCGAGGCGCCGCTGGCGCTGGTCCAGGTGCCCGACCTCGGCGAGGCGATCGACCTCGCCAACGCTTTCGCTCCCGAGCACCTGGAGCTGCTCGAGCAGGACGCGGCGCTGCTCGCCGAGCGGGTGACGACCGCCGGCTGCGTCTTCGCCGGCCGCTTCGGCGCCACTGCCTTCGGCGACTACGTGGCGGGCTCCAACCACGTTCTGCCGACCAACCGAGCCGGGCGCTTCTCCGGCCCGCTCGGCCCCGGCACCTTCCGCCGCCGCATCGCCAACGTCGAGATTCCGCCGCAGGCCGCCGCCGCCCTGGCGCCGCACGTCGACGCCCTCGCTCGGGCCGAGGGCTTCCCCGTCCACGGCGAGTCAGCGATGATTAGGCGATGAGCAGGACGGCGACCAGAGAGCGCGAGACGGCCGAGATCCGGATCAGGCTCTCGCTCGACCTCGACGGGGGGGAAGCGAGCGCCGAGACCGGCGTCGGCTTCCTCGACCACATGCTCGACCTGCTCGCCCGCCACGCCCGCCTCGGCCTGCGGATCGAGGCCAGCGGCGATCTCGAGACCGGCGCCCACCACACCGTGGAGGACGTCGGCATCGTCCTCGGCCAGGCGCTCGACGAGGCGCTCGGCGACCGCGCCGGGATCCGGCGCTACGGCTCGGCCCTGGTGCCGATGGACGAGTCGTTGGCCGAGTGCGCTATCGACGTCTCCGGGCGCCCGCTCTGCGTATTCGACGCCGAGCTGCCGACGACGTCGATCGCCGGCTTCGACACCGAGCTGGCCGAGGAGTTCTTCCGCGCCGTCGCCAACAGCGCCAAGCTGACCCTGCACGTCTCCGTCCGCTACGGCACCAACGCCCATCACATGATCGAGGCCTGCTTCAAGGCCTTCGCCCGCGCCCTCCGCGTCGCCGTCTCGATCGACCCCGAGGAGAGCGGCGTGCCCTCGACCAAGGGGACGCTGAGCCTATGAGCGCGGCAGCGACCGAGCGTGCATATCTGACTCTTCGCGAGAGAGCGAAGCGCGAGGTTCTGTCGTGATGACGCGGATCGCGATCCTCAACTACGGGATGGGCAACCTGCGCTCGGTCGAGAAGGCGCTGGAGCACGTCGGCGTCGTCGCGACCATCACCTCCGACGCCGGCGAGGCCCGCGCCGCCGACGGGCTGATCCTGCCCGGCGTCGGCGCCTTCCCGCGGGCGATGGAGCGGGTCCGCCAGCTCGGCCTCGACGCGCTGATCGCCGAGCGCCGCGACGCCGGGGTGCCGATCCTCGGCATCTGCCTCGGCCTGCAGCTGCTGTTCGAGTCGACCACCGAGCTGGGCGGCGCCAGCGGGCTGGGATTGCTCGACGGCGAGGTCGCCGAGCTGGAGGCGGACGGCCTCAAGGTCCCGCACATCGGCTGGTCGCCGGTGCGCTGGGAGCGCGACTCGCGACTCGCCGAGGGGATCGACTCCGAGACTCCGTTCTACTTCGTCCACTCCTTCGCGCCGCGCCCGGGGCCCGGCGAGCTGCTCGGCAGCGCCGCCTACGGCGCCCGCTTCGCCTGCGCGGCCGAGCGCGACGATGTCTTCGGCGTCCAGTTCCACCCCGAGAAGTCGAGCGCCGCCGGGCTGCGGCTGCTCTCCAACTTCGCCGGGGTCTGCGCGGCCGTCCCCGCGTGATCCTCTACCCGGCCATCGACATCCGCGGCGGCCAGGCCGTGCGGCTGCTGCGGGGCGACTATGAACGCGAGACGGTCTACGATGCCGACCCGGTCGAGGCGGCGACGCGCTGGGCCGCCGAAGGCGCCGAGTTCCTCCATGTGGTCGACCTCGACGGGGCGAAGGCGGGGGGGCCTCGGAACCTGGAGGCGGTGCGACGGATCGCCGCCGCGGTCGAGTGCCCGATCCAGGTCGGCGGCGGTTTGCGCGACCCCGCCTCGGTGGACGCGGTACTGGACGCCGGAGCGGAGCGGGCCGTGATCGGTACCGCGGCGCTGCGCGATCCGGGCTTTCTCAAGGGGACGCTTGCTCGCCATGGCGAGCGCGTGGTCGTCTCGGTGGACGCCCGCGACGGCAAGGTCGCTCTGGCCGGGTGGACAGAAGCAGGCGAGGAGGGGGTTGTCGAGGCGGTTGCGGAGCTGAGCTCCCGGGGCGTCTCGAGGTTTCTCTGCACCGCGATCGAGCGGGACGGGACGATGGAGGGCCCCGCCATCGACCAGCTGGGTCGCATAGCCGAGGCAACGCAAGCTCAGGTGATCGCCTCGGGCGGCGTCGGCACCCTCTCCGACCTCGAGGCCCTCGTCCGAGACGCCCCCCCCAACGTCGAGGGCGCAGTCGTCGGCCGCGCCCTCTACGAGCGCAAGTTCACCGTCGCCGCAGGAATAGCGGCCTTAAGGCCGCCCTGAGCGGCCTGGGCGACTTTTTGTCGGATAGCGACAGAAAGGTCGCCCACTAGGCTGTCGAGATGGTCCTGAAGCGAGTCATACCGTGCCTCGACGTCGATGCGGGGCGGGTCGTCAAGGGGACGAACTTCGTCGGGCTGCGCGACGCCGGCGACCCGGTCGAGCTGGCCGAGCGCTACGACGCCGAGGGCGCCGACGAGCTGGTCTTCCTCGACATCACCGCCTCGCACGAGAAGCGCGAGACGATCGTCGAGCTGGCGCGCCGCACGGCCGACAACGTCTTCATACCCTTCACGATCGGCGGCGGCATTCGCTCGGTCGAGGACGCCCAGGCGGTGCTCGACGCCGGCGCCGACAAGGTTTCGGTCAACTCCGCAGCCCTCGAGCGACCCGAGCTGCTGACCGAGCTGGCCGATCACTTCGGCGCCCAGTGCGTGGTAATCGCCATCGACGCCAAGCAAGAGGGGGGCGGCTGGGGTGTTTACGTCAACGGTGGTCGCAAGAAGGTCGACGGTCGAGAGGCCGTCGCTTGGGCCACGGAGGCGGTCGAGAGGGGCGCTGGGGAGGTGCTGCTGACCAGCATGGATCGCGACGGCACCAACGATGGCTATGACATCGACCTGACCCGCAGCATCGCCGACGCTGTCCCGGTGCCTGTGATCGCCTCCGGCGGCGCCGGCGCCCTGGAGCATCTCAGCGCGGCGATCGCCGACGGTCGCGCCGATGCCGTCCTCTGCGCCTCGATCTTTCACTACGGCGCCTACAGAGTGCGCGATGCGAAGCGGTACCTGGCCGATGTGGGAATCCCGGTTCGGGTCTAGACGGGTCAACCGTCAGCCACTGCTCAAATCCGCAGCCATCGCGGCGACCCCGCCTGAGCCGAGGATCTCGAAGCGGGCCAGCTCATACGGGCTATCGCGCGTGGCATAGCCGGCGATCTCGGTCGTCGCTCCCAGGTACCCGGCTTCCTTCACGGCTGCGATCACGGTTTCGTCGAAGCGCCCCGCGGGATAGCAGAAGTTGTCGACCTGAACGCCGTATTCGCGACGCAGGATCGCCCGCGAGCCGGCCACTTCTTCCCTCAATTCGCTGGCATCCAGTTCGGTCAGGTCGAGGTGGTGGATGGTGTGGGCCGCCAGCGTCACCGCCTCGTAACCGTGTTCCGCGAGCCAGCCCATCTGGCGGTGGAAGATCGGTCGCCGTAGGCACAGGTCGGGATAAGGAGCGCCCGCCGACGCGGCGCCGAGCACGTGGTACTCGAGAATCGGAACCCGGGCCGGTGTGAGGCCTCCAATTCGGTTGAGGCGTGGCGTTGCGGACCGTGGTTGGGCCGGCGGCCAACCTTCCGCCGCCGCGTTTGGCCGCCGCAGCGCCCGCGGCCCGCTTCCCGCCTGAGTCGCCGCCGCCGAACAGCACCGCCGCGATCGAGGCCACCGCGACCGTAAGCGCCGCGGTGGCGAGCAGGCGTCGGCGGCGAATCTGCCGGCGCTGCCGCTCTCGCCTCGCTTTGCGCTCATCGACCATCCGGGAACGCGATCATGGTAAGGAAGGAGACCGATGCCGATCCCCCTGACACCAATCGAAGACCTCGCCGACGCCGTGGAGAGCGCCTATCCCGAGCTGGCAGCCGTCCACGACCTGGCCGGAGGGAAACCGGTGTACCTGGTTGGCGGCGCCGTCCGCGATCTTCTGCTTGGCCAGGGGAGAAGCGACATCGACCTGGTGGTCGAGGGCGACGCCACGGCTCTCGCTGCTCGGCTCGGCGGAGAGGTCATCGAGCACGAACGTTTTGCAACCGCCAAGGCACGGCTCGGCGAGCACGAGGTGGATATCGCCACGGCCCGGGCCGAGTCCTATCCACACCCCGGCGCGTTGCCCGAGGTGGAGCCGACAACCGGAATCGCCGCCGACCTTGCCCGTCGCGACTTCACGGTCAATGCGATGGCGATTCCCCTGCGTCGCGATCCGGAGTTGATCGACCCCCACAGGGGCCGAGGGGACCTCGAAGCGGGCTTGCTGAGAATTCTTCACGCGCGTTCGTTCGAGGACGACCCGACGAGAGCGCTGCGAGCCGCCCGCTACGCGGCTCGCTTCGGCTTCGAGCTGGAGCCAGAGACCGCGGCGTTACTGGGCAAAACCGACCTGAGCACGGTGTCGGCGGACCGCCGCGATGCGGAGCTGCTGCGGATGGCCAGCGAGACGGAGTCCGTGCGCGGATTTGCTCTGCTGGCCGAGTGGGGGCTGGTGGATCTGTCCGAGAGCGAGCTGGGCCTGGCTGGCCGGGTTGCGGGACTCCTCATGGCGCCGCCCTGGAGAGAAATGGCCCGGCGAGACCAGGCCATCCTCGCCGCGGCGCTGGGTCAGCGGGGTGAGGCGGAGAAACTGGCGGCGGCACATCCCGGCCGACCATCCGAGGCGGTGTGCCTTGCCCGGGGAGCGACCTCGATCGAGCTGGTGCTCGCTCGCGCAATGGGCGCCCAGTGGCTCGATCACTACGTTGATGAGTGGCGGAACGTGAAGCTCCAGATCGACGGCGACGATCTGATCGCCGCGGGCGTTCCCCAGGGGCCGAGGATCGGACGCGGTCTCGACGAGGCGCTGCGCCGCAAACTGGACGACGAAGTCTCCGGGCGTGAGCAGGAGCTGGAAATTGCGGTGTCGGAGGCGAGAAGGGGCGATGCCTGATGCAGTGGCGATCGGCCGGGGAGGTCAAATGGCTGGAGGCGCGCCTGCCGGGCTCGGTAGCCGTCTTCTCGACCCGCTCGTGCGGCTCGGCGAAGGAGAGCCACATTCCACTCGCAACCGCGCTCGAAATCTCCCCCGATCTGATTGTCAGCGGCCACCAGGCGCATGGCGCCGAGCTGGCGTTCCATGAAGTGGCGGTGGCTGGAATTCCCGATGTCGACGGACATGTGATCACCAAGCCAGGCCCGGTCGGCCTCGTCTATACGGCCGACTGCCTGCCGGTCGCCGTCGCCGGGCCAGGCGGCGTCGCGATGCTTCACTGCGGCTGGCGTGGCCTGGCTGCCGGAATCGTTGGCTGCGGAGCCAAGGCGGTGGGCGCCACGCACGCGGTGATCGGACCTGGAATCGGTCCCTGCTGCTACGAGGTCAGAGATGACGTCCTCGACGCGTTCGCCGGTCTAGGGCCCGGGGTCGCCTCCGGTCGAATGCTCGATCTGCCCGAGGTCGCACGGCGCCTCCTGCGGGAAACGGGCGTCCGGGAGATCGAGTCCGCCACGCTCTGCACCTGCTGTGAGGAGGAGCTGTTCTTCTCGCATCGCCGTGACGCCGGGCCCGGTCGCCAGGCTGGCCTGGCCTGGATCGAGGCCGGGGGGCGTTAGGCGATGCCAGGCCTGATCCACGGCCTCGACGCGGCCAAGATCGCCGCGAATCTGGAGCGGGTGCGCGAGCGCGCCGGCGGCGGTGTCGAGGTCCTCGCCGCGACCAAGTACGTGCCGCTGGAGGAGATGGGGGCCCTGGCCGAGGCGGGGGTCGGGCTGGTCGGCGAGAACCGCCAGCAGGAGTTGGAGGCAAAGCACGAGCGCTGGGGTGACGCCTTCGCATGGGACTTCATCGGCAACCTGCAGAGCCGCAAGGTGAAGCGGGTCCTGCCGCTCTGCCGCCTGATCCATTCCGTCGCCTCGGAATCGGTGCTGGAGCAGCTCGGGCTTCACGGCGATGCGCAGACCGAGATCCTGGTCGAGGTCAACGTCGCCGGCGAGGAGGGCAAGGGGGGCATCGCCCCGGATGATTTGGGCGCCTTCGTCGAGCGCTGCCCGGTTCGGGTGTCGGGACTGATGACGATGCCACCGTTCAGCGCCGACGCGGAGGACTCACGGCCGCACTTCGCCCGCCTCGCCGAGCTGGCCTCAGCGCACGGGTTGAGCCGACTCTCGATGGGCACTTCGCAGGATTGGCCCGTCGCCGTCGAGGAGGGGGCGACGATAATCCGCCTTGGCACCGCGCTTTATGTGTGAAATGCCACCCGATTGGCGATAATCGCCAATAGAACCAACAAGGAATAGGCTGCAAAGGGCCGAAAGACGCGATACCCATGGCACTACGCGACAGCTGGCATAAAGCGCTGGTCTACTTCGGACTGGCGGAAGAGCACGAGTACGGTCCCGAATACGGGGAAGACTTCCCCGAGACTTCGGAAGAGGAAATCGAGGCTCGGCGCGAATCCGGACAGGTGCGGCGCCTGCCGACGTCCCGCCGCTCGCGCCGCGACGAGATCGACGACATCTTCGCCGACGACGAGCCGATTTCGGCTTCGCGTACGCGCACTCTGCGCCCGGTCGGCGAGGACTCCGACGTCAAAGTCCATCTCGTCATCCCGCGTAACTTCAACGACGCTCAGCAGGTCGCCGACCAGTTCAAGCGGTCGGTGCCGGTGATCCTCAACCTGCAGACCACCGACCACGAGCTCTCGAAGCGGATGATCGACTTCTGCTCCGGCCTCACCTACTCGCTCGACGGCGGTATGCAGCGGATCGCCGAGAAGATCTTCTTGCTGACGCCTCGGAACGTCGAGGTGTCTGCCGAGGAGAAGGCTCGGCTGCTCGACAAAGGGTTCTTCAACCAGTCCTAGCTCGTGGCGGGTGGGGAGAGGGTCGGGTGGCCCAGATCGCCGCTGGGTTTTTCGCTTCTGAGTCTTGTTTCTCTCGCTGAGTCGGCGCTGCGAAAAACAGGACGCCGCGCCCATCCGGGCCACCCGACCCTCTCTTCTCGGCACGGCTAGGCTGCGGTGCGTGATTGTTGGCTTCGTTGGCTCGGGGAGCATGGCTGCCGCTATGGCGCGGGGGTGGAGGGGCGAGGTCGAGTCGATGCTCTTTACCGACTCCGGATCGGGACGGGCCCAGGAGCTTGCCCGGGAGCTTGGAGGTGAGGCGCTCTCGTCGAACGCGGAGCTGGCGGGAAGGGCGGATGTCGTTGTGCTTGCTGTGAAGCCGGTCAAGCTCGATGAAGCCGCGGGGGAGCTGCAGGATGCGACCACTGTCGTTTCGCTGCTTGGGGCGACCTCCCTTCAGCGTGTCTCGGCGCTGTTTCCGGATGCTGAAGTGATTCGGGTGATGCCTAACATCGGGGTGGAGGTGCGACGGGGGGTGCTTTGCGTTGCCGGCGCGGAGTCGCCCGAGACCCGTTCTCTGCTGGAGCTGCTTGGGCATGTGGTGGAGCTGCCGGACCCGCAGTTCGACGCTGCGACCGCGGTTATGGGGTGTGCGCCGGCCTATCTGGCGCTGGCGGTGGAGGCGATTGCCGGCGCCGGGGCGGAAGATGGGCTCGACCCCGAGCTGGCTCGGGAGTTGGTGGTGGAGACCACTGCTGGGACGGCCGAGTTGCTGCGCATACGTCATCCCGCCGACGTGCGCAAGGCGGTCGCCTCCCCTGGCGGCAGCACCGAGGCCGGACTTGAAGCGCTTGATCGCGAGGGCGCGCGCGAGGCTTTTGCGGCCGCGGTGAGGGCTTCGCTGGAGAGGATGCGGGGATGATCCTGCTCGCGCTGACCCGCAACGACGTCGCCGACTACGTTGCCGCCCTCTTCCTTGTCTACATCATCCTGATCCTGATCCGGGTCCTGATCTCGTGGATCCCACGCATGCCCTACAACCCAGCGCTGCGGGCGGTGCTTGACTTCGTATCCCAGACGACCGACCCTTACCTCAATCTCTTCCGTCGCATCATCCCGCCGATCGGGGGCGGCGGCTTCGGGCTCGATCTCAGCCCGATGATCGGGATCATCGTGCTCTACATCCTGCGTTCGCTTGTCGTCGCACTGATCGCAGGGTGAACGGCGCTGGGGCTTGGGCCTGGCGCCTGGCCGGCGCGCTTTGCGTCCTCGTCATCGCCCTCGACCAGGCTGCCAAGGCGCTGATCGCGGCCAACCTCGTTCCCGGCGAGCACGTCGACGTGCTCGGCCCGCTTGGCCTCACCCTCGCCCACAACCGAGGTGTCGCCTTCGGTCTGGCCAGCGGCGGCGGCGCGGCGCTGGTCGCGCTCACCGTCGCGGCGCTGCTCTTCGTCGGCGTTCTTTTCGCCCGCAATCCGACCCGACCCTGGATGTGGGTGGCAGTTGGGCTGCTCGCCGGCGGCGCCCTTGGCAACCTCGTCGACCGAGTGCGCGCGGGGGCCGTCACCGATTACATCGACCTCCTCAGCTGGCCACCTTTCAACCTGGCCGATGTCGCGATCACGCTCGGCGTCCTGGCGCTGGCGCTGATCTACGTCGGTGAGGCCGAGAAATGACAACCGAGCTGCGCATCGTCCACCTCGACGAGTCCTTGGCGGTGGTCGACAAGCCCGCCGGTCTGGTCGTCCACCCGGCGCCCTCGCACAGCGGCACGACCCTGGTCGACGAGCTGGCGGAGATCCTCGGCGGCGGCGGCGACCCCGAGCGGCCCGGCATCGTCCATCGCCTCGACAAGGAGACCAGCGGGCTGCTCGTCGTCGCCCGCGACGACGAGACCCACGCCGCGCTCCAGGAGCAGGTGCGGCGGCGCGAGGTCGAACGTGTCTACCTGGCCCTGGCCGGGGGGCGGCTCGCTTCCCGCACCGGCACGATCGACGCGCCGATCGGCCGCGCCTCGCGGCAGAGAACCCGGATGGCGGTCTCCGGCGCCGCCTCGCGCCACGCCCGGACCCACTTCGAGGTGCTGGAGCTGCTCGCCGCGGAGACCTACTTGGAGGCCAAATTGGAGACGGGACGCACGCATCAGATCCGCGCCCATTTCGCCGCGATCGGCAACCCCCTGGTCGGCGACGCGACCTACGGCGGCACGGAGAAATACGGCCTGAGCCGGCAGTTCCTCCATGCACATCGGCTCGCCTTCGCACATCCGGTCAGCGGCGAGCCGATGACCTTCCGCTCCGAGCTGCCCGCAGAACTCGCCACCGTGCTCGAATCCGCCCGCACCGCCTGACCCGGCGCTCCCAACTACAATTCCTCCGTTCTAAACCTACCCTCGGCGTGCCATCCCGGATCCTGACCGGCCTCAAAGGCCGAGTCCCCGGCTAGGGCGGCGGGGCTTTGCAGCCAATTCAAGGAGACTTCTCAAACATGCCAGAGGCAGGCCTCAAAGAGCTGTTGGAGGCCGGAGTTCACTTCGGCCACCAGACCCGGCGCTGGAACCCAAATATGCGCCGCTACATATTCGGCGAGCTGGATGGGATCCACATCATCGATCTCATCCAGACCGAGGCGCTGCTGGAGAACGCCCGGCGCTTTGCCGGCGAGCTGGCCAGCGGCGGCGGCACGGTGCTCTTCGTCGGCACCAAGAAGCAGGCGCGCGGCCCTGTTCAGGAATGGGCCGAACGCTGCAAGATGCCTTACGTCAACCAGCGCTGGCTCGGCGGTCTGCTGACCAACTACAACACGATCTCGGCGCGGATCTCGCGCCTGCACGAGCTGACCACCTGGCAGGAGGAAGGCAAACTCGATCTGCTGCCGACCAAGGAGCGGATGGGAATGCAGGCCGAGCTGACCAAGCTCGAGTACAACCTGGGTGGGGTCCGCGACATGGACCGTCTTCCGGATGCCGTTTTCGTCACCGACCTCAAAACCGAGGAGATCGCGGTCCGCGAGGCGGTCCGCCTGCGAATCCCGATCATCGGCCTGGTCGACACCAACTGCGACCCGACCCAGATCGACTACGTGATCCCGGGCAACGATGACGCGATCCGCTCCTGCCAGCTTGTGATCGGCACGATCGGCGGCGCGGTCGAGGAGGGCGCCGGCGCCTGGCGTGTGCAAGAGGAGCGCCGCTTGGCCGAGGAGATGGAACGGCGCAAAAAGGAGGAAGAAGAGCGGAAGAAGCGCGAGGAGGAAGAGAAAGCGCGGCTCGAGGCGGAGGAAGCGAAGAAAAAAGCCGCCGAAGAGGAGGCTGCCAGGAACGTGGCAGAAGCGCCTCCGGCTCAGGCCAAAGCGCCTCCGGCTCAGGCCCCTCAGGCCGCGGGTCCTGTCGCGGGGGCAGACTCCTCGTCCACGCAAGCTGCGGGCGGGGAGCCAACCCCCGCGCCACCCGCGGCAGGGACGCCTAAAGCCGAGGCTCCAGCCAAAGAGAGCGCTCCGCCCACCGAGAAAGCTCCCGCTGCGAAAGAGGAGGGTTCGAAATGAGCATCTCCGCTGCTGACGTCAAGGCGCTGCGGGAGCGGACTGGGGCGGCGATGATGGATTGCAAAGCGGCGCTCTCGGAGTCCGAGGGGGATGTGGATCGAGCGATCGAGATCCTCCGCGTCAAGGGTCAGGCCTCGGCCGCCAAGCGCGAGGGGCGGGGCACCAGCGAGGGGGTCATCGCCTCCTACATCCACGCCAACGACAAGGTCGGGGCGATGGTCGAAGTCCAGTGCGAGACCGACTTCGTCGCCCGCAACGAGGACTTCAAGGCCTTCGCCTACGAGGTCGCCCTCCACGTCGCGGCGACCGCGCCCACCTACGTCAACGCCGAGGAGATCCCGGCTGAGGAGCGCGAGGCGGAGAAGCGTGTTTTCGAAGAGAAGGCGCGTGAGGACAGCAAACCGGACAACGTCGTCGAGAAGATCGTCGAGGGCCAGCTCGCCAAGTGGGCGAAGGAGGTCGCGCTGCTCGACCAGGCCCATGTCAACGCCGAGAAACACGATTCCAAGTCGATCGAGGAGCTGCGCCAGGAGCTGGCCGCGAAGACCGGCGAGAACATCCGTGTCGCGCGCTTCGCCTACTTCCGCGTCGGCGATTGAACAAAAGCGAGCCCAAATTCGGCCGCATCCTCCTCAAGCTCTCGGGGGAGGCGCTGATGGGGGAGCGCGAGCACGGCACCGACGCCGGCGAGGTCGAACGGATCGCCCGCCAGGTCGCGGCTGTGCGCGAGCGTGGGGTGGAGGTGGCGATCGTCGTCGGCGCCGGCAACATCTACCGTGGGCTGCAGGGCGCAGCGGCGGGCATGGACCGTGCCACCGGTGACTACATGGGGATGCTGGCGACCGTGCTCAACGCGCTTACCCTGCAGGACGCGCTGGAGAAGATCGGTGAGCACACGCGGGTGATGTCGGCGATCGACGTCAAGGAGGTCGCCGAGCCTTACATCCGCCGCCGCGCGATGCGCCACCTGGAGAAGGGCCGGGTGGTGATCTTCGCCGCCGGCACCGGCAATCCGTTCTTCACCACCGATACGGCGGCGGCGCTGCGCGCCCTCGAGATCCATGCCGAGACGATCCTGATGGCGAAGAACGGGGTGGAAGGCGTCTACGACTCTGACCCTGCCATGAATCCCGAGGCCAAGTTCATCCCCGCGATCGGCCACCGCGAGGCGATCGAGCGAGGGCTCAAAGTGATGGACTCGACTGCGCTCTCGCTCTGCATGGACAACGACTTGCCGATCTACGTCTTCAACATGGGCGACGAGAGCAACATAGATAGGATCGTCAGCGGCGAGAGCGTCGGCACGCTGGTTTCCAGCGCCGCCGCCTGAGGACCGGAGAGAGGACCCAGTGGAGCTGATCGACGAGATGCTCAAGGACGCCGAGGACCGGATGCGGAAATCGGTCGAGTCGAGCCGTGGCGAGTTGGCCACGGTGCGCACCGGCCGTGCCTCTCCGCACCTGCTGGACCGGATAACGGTCGACTATTACGGCTCACAGACGCCGCTGAAGCAGCTCGCCAACATCGCCACCTCAGATGCCCGGCTGCTCACCGTAATGCCCTTCGACAAGGGCTCGATCGGCGAGATCGAGAAAGCGATCCAGGAGTCAGACGTCGGCCTGACGCCGAGCAACGACGGCAGTGTGATCCGCCTGCAAATCCCAGAGCTGACCGAGGAGCGCCGTCGCGAGATGGTCAAAGTGGTCCACGGCGTCGCCGAGGAGGGCCGCGTCGCGGTCCGCAACATCCGCCGCGACACGATGCAGGACCTGCGTGACCTGAAGAAAGAGGGGGAAGCGGGTGAGGACGACGAGCGCCGCGCCGAGGCGGCCCTGCAGAAGCAAACCGATGAGGCTATCGCCGAGATCGACAGTGCGCTAGAGGGCAAGGAACAAGAGATCCTCGAGGTGTGAGGCGGCTGCAAACCGTCTCACGGAACCGTGAACACCCCTAAATACGTCGCGATCATCACCGACGGCAACGGGCGCTGGGCCGAGCAGCGCGGTCTGCCGGTCGTCGAGGGGCACCGGGCTGGCGCGGATACGGTCAAGGCGCGACTGCGGGACGCGGTCGAGCTCGGGGTCGAGGAGCTGACCGTCTTCTCCTTCTCGACCGAGAACTGGGCGCGGCCGCCAGAGGAGGTCGAGGGGTTGATGCGGATGTTCAGCGAGCGGATCGAGGCCGAGACCCCCGAGCTCGACGCCGAAGGCGTTCGCATGCGCTTCCTCGGCCGACGGGAGGGCCTCGCCAAGGAGTTGATCGAGCAGATGGAATGGGCGGAGGAGACGACCGCGAAGAACGAGCGCATCGTCCTCTTCATCGCCTTCAACTACGGCGGCCGGGCGGAGATCGTCGACGCGGCGCGAACCTTCAAGGGAGACTCCGAGGAGGAGTTCCGTCGATACCTCTACGCGCCCGAGATGCACGATCCTGATCTCCTCATACGAACGAGCGGCGAGCAGCGGATCTCCAACTACCTGCTCTGGCAGTGCGCCTATTCGGAGCTGGTCTTCCGCGAGGAGCTCTGGCCGGACTTCGGTCGCGAGGCCTTCGAGGACTCGCTGCGCGAGTTCGAGGCGCGCCGCAGGCGCTTCGGGAAGCGAGCCTGATGGTTCAGGACCTCTTCGACGACGAGATGTTCGCGGAGGAGCCGCCGCCGCCAGAGCGTCGACAGCGCGAGCCGCGGCGGCGTCGCGGCTCGCCGATGAGCGGGGAGACGGCGCGGCGGATCGTCGTCGCGCTCCCGTGGATCGCCTTTACGATCGCTATCGCTGTGCTCGGCGGCCTCGTCTTCGCCGTGGCGATGGTCGGGGTCGGCGTGCTCTGCCTGCGCGAGTACTTCCTGATGACGGCGCCCATGCGCCCTGTCCAGATGGCCGCCTACATCGCGCTGGCCGCGATGGTCCTCGCCGCCTATTTCGGCACCGCCTTCAACGTCCTCCTGCTCGCAACCGCGTCGTTCGCGCTGCTCTTCCTCTTCGCGGCGCGGCGACACCCGCGCGAGGGGATCGTCGTCTCGATGGGGGTGACCGTCCTCGGCGCGGTCTGGATCGGCCTGCCGCTCGTCCACGCCGTCCTGTTGCGCGACCTGCCCGACCATGGCGCCGCGCTGCTGATCGACGTCCTCGTCGGCACCTTCGCCACCGACACCGGCGCCTACGCCACCGGCCGCATGTTCGGATCGCACCCGATCGCACCCGACCTCTCGCCAAACAAGACGATCGAGGGCCTGATCGGCGGCTTCCTGATCGGCACGATGGCCTTCTGGTTCGCCGGCCTTTACCAGGACTGGCTCTCCGGGGCCGACGCGCTGATCATCGGCGCCGCGGTGGCGGCGATCGCCCCGATCGGCGACCTCTTCGCCTCGATGGTCAAGCGCGATCTCGGCGCCAAGGACACCGGCAAGGTCTTCGGTCCGCACGGCGGGATGCTCGACCGCCTCGACGCCGTCCTCTTCACGATCGTCGTCGGCTACTACCTCTCGGTCCAGCTGGTCTATTGACCTACCTAAACTTGGTGTCCCGTCCCGCAACACCTGACCGGAAATGACGACCCCAGACCACCACCATACGGCGTCCTCAGTCGCCCAAATAGCGATGCTATGCGGGCTCCCTGCGTCCTTGTCTGGTGGCGCCTGGGTCGCGCCATTTCCTGGCCAGTGTCACGAGACAGGACACCGTAGATGAAGAAGCTGGTCATTCTGGGCAGCACCGGCTCGATCGGCACCCAAGCGCTGGAGATCGTCGCTTCATCCGAGGAGCTGCAGGTCGTCGGCCTTGCGGCCGGGACTAGCTGGGAGCAGCTGCTCGGGCAGGCGCACCAGCACGGCGTGCCGACCGTGGCGCTTGCCGGCGCCGACGCCGCCGAGCGGGCCCGGTCCGCCTGGGACGGCCGCGTGCTCGCCGGCGAGGAGGGCGTGCGCGAGCTGATCGCCGCCGCGGACGCGGATCTGGTTCTGAACGGGACGGTCGGCGCGGCCGGTCTCGGCCCGACCGTCTTCGCCCTCGGGGAGGGGATCGACGTCGCCCTCGCCAACAAGGAGAGCCTGGTGATCGGTGGTGAGCTGACCACGGCCCTGGCCGAAGCGACCGGCGCGAGGCTGATCCCGGTCGACTCCGAGCACTCGGCGCTCTTCCAGCTGATCGGCGCCGAGCAGCCCGGCACCGTGGAGCGGCTGGTCCTGACCGCCTCCGGCGGGCCCTTTCGCGGCCGTAGCGACCTCTCGGGGGTCAGCGTCGAGGACGCCCTCGCGCATCCGACCTGGAGGATGGGGGGGCGGATCACGATCGACTCGGCGACTCTGATGAACAAGGGTTTCGAGGCAATCGAGGCGCACCACCTCTTCGGCGTCCCCTACGAGCGGATCGCCGTCGTCGTCCACCCGCAGTCGATCGTCCACTCGCTGATCGACCTCAACGACGGCGCCGCGCTGGCCCATCTCGGCTACCCGGACATGCGGGTGCCGATCTCCTATGCCCTCCATTTCCCCGAGCGAGCCGACGTCGACGTGCCACGGCTCGATCTGGCGGCGGTCGGCGAGCTGAGCTTCGAGGAGCCCGACTCAGAGACCTTCGCCTGCTTGCGCCTGGCGCTCGAGGCGGGAGGGGCGGGGGGGACGTCGCCGTGCGTGCTCAACGCGGCCGACGAGGTCGCCGTCGCCGCCTTCCTCGATGGCCGGATCGAGTTCACTGCGATCGCCGCGGCGATCGAGCGGGTACTGGAGGAGATGCCGGCGCGGCCTGTCACTCACTTCGAGGACCTCTTTGCCGCAGATGAAGAGGCGCGCCGCCGCACCGAAGAGCACGTCGGCGGGTTGGCGACGGTATGAGCTGGCTCTTCGTATTCCTCGGCTTCTCGGCGCTGATCATCCTGCACGAGGCAGGCCACTTCTTCGCCGCCAAGGCGACCGGGATGCGGGTGGAGCGCTTCTTCCTCTTTTTCGGGCCGACCCTTTTCTCAATCAAACGGGGCGAGACCGAGTATGGGGTCAAAGCGATCCCCCTCGGCGGCTACGTCAAAATCAGCGGGATGAATCCGGAGGAGAAGCTTCCTCCGGAAGTCGTGCATCGGGCCTATTACCGCCAGCCGGTGTGGAAGCGGATCGTCGTGATCGCTGCCGGCCCGGCGGTGAACATCGCCCTCGCCTTCGCGCTCCTTTTCTTCGTCGCCTTCCACTATCCCGAAGCAGACAGCAGGATCGGCTCGGTGAAAGCCGGCTCACCCGCAGCTGCGTCGACGCTCAAGCCCGGAGACCGGCTCGTGTCCGTCGACGGCAAGAGCTTTGCTGGTGCAAGCGTGGAAAAGCGGCTCGCCCGGTTCGGGCACATGATCTCTGCCCACAAATGCGCAGAGAAGATTCCGACGAAAGGCTGCCGGGCCAGCACGCCCGTCGAGTTGGAGATCGAGAGGGGGGGAGAACACCGGATGGTCACCGTCTATCCGGCCTACGACCCGACCAACAAGCGAACTCTGGTGGGCATCGAATATGCCGTCGTGCCTGCAGCGGCGACGGCCGGTGGAGCCGCATCGTTTGCCTGGGACAAAATGTGGCTGGTTGCCTCTGGCACCGTCCACGTCTTCTCCCACATCTTCGAATCAGAACAGCGCAAACAGATCTCCGGGGTCGTCGGTATCAGCGACGTGGGACACCAGGTGGTTGGCTTCGGCGTTTACCCGTCCCTTCTGCTGCTTGCCCTGGTGAGCTTCTCGCTGGGGTTGATCAACTTGCTGCCGATCCTGCCTCTTGACGGCGGTCACATGTTCTGGAGCCTGGTCGAGAAGCTCCGTGGTAGACCGGTGTCTCTACAGGTGATGGAGCGCGCCAGCATCATCGGCTTCGCCTTGGTCGCCATGCTCTTCTTCATCGGGCTGAACAACGACATCGGCCGGATCACCGGCGAAGGCTTCAACGTGCGCTGATGCAGGTCTCGGCCGCCGAGCGCTACGTCAGCGGCGGCGCGAGCTAGGCGGATGCGGCTGAGATCGCGGCGCTCTATCCAGACCGAGAGCCCGCATGGGGGTTGCCGGCCCCGCCCAGATACCCTTTGAAGATGGCTTCTAAGCGACAGATCTTCGTCGGCGGGGTGCCGATCGGCGGTGGGGCGCCGGTCGCCGTGCAGACGATGACCAAGACCGAGACCGCCAACCTGGCGGCGACGATGGAGCAGATCCGCAAGGTCGCCGACGCCGGGGCAGACATCGTCCGGGTCGCGGTGCCGCGCGACGACGACGTCGAGGCGCTGAAGACGATCGTCGTGGAATCGCCGATACCGGTGATCGCCGACATCCACTTCAACCACACGCTGGCGCTGAAGGCGATCGACGCCGGCGCCCACTGCATCCGGCTCAACCCGGGCAACATCGGCGGTCGCGACAAAGTCGCCGAGGTGGCGGTTAGGGCGACCGCTGCCGAGGTTCCAATGCGGATCGGCGTCAACTCCGGCTCGCTGCCCAAACACCTGCACGAGCTGGAGCGCGAGGCGCCGGTTGAGGCACTGGTCGCCGCCGCAGTCGAGTTCGTCGAGCTGATGGAGAACCTCGACTTCGAAGACTTCAAGGTCTCGATCAAGTCGACCAACGTTCCCAACACGATCGCCGCCAACCGCCTGCTCTCGGAGAAGATCCCGTACCCGTTGCATCTCGGCATCACCGAGGCGGGGACGAAATGGTCTGGCTCGTTGAAATCCTCGGTCGGTCTCGGGACGCTGCTCGCCGACGGGATCGGCGACACGATCCGGATCAGCCTCTCGACCTTCCACGCCGAGGAGGAGGTCAAGGTCGCCTGGGAGATCCTCAAGGCGCTGCAGCTGCGCGAGCGCGGTCCGGTGCTGATCGCCTGCCCGACCTGCGGCCGCCTCCAGTTCGATATGGACTCGGTCGTCGCCGAGATCGAGCAGCGGCTGGAAAGCTACGCCGAGCCGGTCGAGGTGGCGGTGCTGGGCTGCGCCGTCAACGGCATCGGCGAGGCCAGCCACGCCGATTTCGGTATTGCGGGGGCCAAGAACGAGGGTCTGATCTTCGCCCACGGCAAGCCGCTGCGGAAGGTTCCGCAGGCGACGCTCGTCGACACCTTGTTTGAAGAGATCGACAAGTCCCTGGACCGCGGCAGAGTCGAGGTCGACGAGGCGAAATCGCGCGAGGGCGCTGCCTGGCTGGCCAAGATCGAGGAGGAAAACGCCGGTGAGCTGACGCCGGAGAAGATCGCTCAGATGGAGAAGGAAGCGGTCGAGAAGGGCGAGTCGGACCGGGTTCTGCTCGACGAGGAGGCCTCTCCTACGACCGGGCGGCGGTTCACCAGGGCCTGAGAGAGATGGCGGGGTCGCTCCGTCATCCCGAGCACTCCGCGCAACTGCCCGAGACTTGCTGTCGACCGCCATCCGCCTTACTAGTGGATAGGTTTCCCGCAGTGACGCGACTTAGCGAGACTTTCCTTCCGACGCTGAAGGACCCACCCTCAGATGCGGAGGCGGTGTCGCACAAGCTGATGGTTCGCGCTGGGTTGATCCGGCAGCTGGGGGCCGGGCTCTGGACCTATCTGCCAGCTGGCCGGCGGGTCGAGCGCAAGGTCGAGGCGATTCTGCGCGAGGAGATGGAGAGGATCGGCTGCCAGGAGATGCTGATGCCCGTCCTGCAGCCGGCCGAGCCCTGGAAGAAGACGGGGCGCTATGAGATCGATGAGCTGTTCAAGCTCGAGGACCGCAAGGGCGCGCCGATGGTGCTGGCGATGACGCATGAGGAGTGTGTGACCTTCCACGTAGCGCGTGAGGTGCGCTCCTACCGCGACCTGCCGCTGATGCTGTTCCAGATCCAAACCAAGGAGCGCGACGAGCCGCGGCCGCGGGCAGGCGTCCTGCGCACGCGTGAGTTCACGATGAAGGACGCCTACTCCTTCGACCGCGATGAGGAGGGGCTGGGGCGCTCCTACGAGCTGCAGAGCGAGGCCTACGGGCGGATCTTCGACCGCTGCGGGCTGCGCTGGTACCGGGTCGAGTCCGACGTCGGGATGATGGGCGGCTCCGGCGCCCATGAGTACATGGCGCCCTGCCCGGCGGGCGAGAACGAGGTGGCGCTCGCTCCCGGATACGCGGCAAACGTCGAGATCGCCTCGGCCGAGCCACAGCCGGTCGAGCTGCCGGCGCCGTTGGAGGCCCCCGAGCGGATTGCAACCCCCGGGCTAGCCAGCGTCGAGCAGGTTTCCGGATCCCTGGGACTGCCCGCGGGGGCTTTGATCAAGGCGATGCCGGTCGTGGTCGAGGGCCGCGGGATGGTGCTCGTCCTGCTGCGCGGCGACCACCGGCTGAACGAGATCAAGCTCAGCAATGCGCTCGGCGCCGGCTTTAGGCCGGCCGGCCCTGAGGAGATCGAGGCCGAGCTGGGCCCGGTCGGCTTCATCGGTCCGGTCGAAGCCGGGCTGCCGATCGTCAAGGACGCGGCGATCCAGGGTGACGCCTTCGTCACTGGTGCGAATGAGGCAGACACCCACCTGCGCGGCGTCCAGCCGGGGCGCGACTTCGAGTTCGAGGAGATGGACGTGCGCACGGTCGAGGCCGGGGACACCGCCCTCGGTGGCGGCGCGATCGAGATCGAGCCGGCAATCGAGGTCGGCAACATCTTCCAGCTTGGCACGCGCTACTCCGAGCCGCTGGGCGCAACCTACCTCGACGAGAGCGGCGTCGAACGACCTATTGTGATGGGCAGCTACGGGATTGGCCCGGCACGGATCGTCGCCGCGGCGATCGAGCAGGGGGCCGATGAGCGCGGCATCGTCTGGCCCACCGGCCTCGCTCCCTGGCAGGTCCAACTCGTTTCTCTCGCCAAGGTCGGGGAGCCGGAGCGTGAGGCGGCCGACAACCTCTACCGGGAGTTGAGCGACGCCGGCGCGGAGGTTCTCTACGACGATCGCGACGCGGGCCCAGGGGAGAAGCTGACCGATGCAGAGCTGCTCGGCTGCCCGCTGCGGGTGGTCGTCGGACGGCGCGGCCTGGCCAAGGGCGTGGTCGAGGCGGGCGAGCGGGCCACCGGTGCCGAGCACGAGCTGCCCGTGGACGAGGCTGGCGAGCGGATGCTGGCTCTGCTTCAGGGCGAGGATGCCTGAGACCGCTCCCTTCGGTCGCGGCCGCATCCGTCGCCTCTTCGGGCTCGACCGCAGCGGCCCACCACCACGGCAAACGCGGGAGGGGCAACCGCTCAACCCCTGGACGCTCCCCAACCTGGTCGGCTACCTGCGCCTAGCGGGACTGCCGGTCTTTCTCTACCTTGCCTTCGAGTCCGGTGACGGCCGCACCGTCGCCTCAGCGACGATCTTCTGGCTGATCGCCGCGGGCGACTACCTTGACGGCTTCCTCGCACGGGTCACCGGTCAGTACAGCCGCCTCGGCGCGATGCTCGATCCGCTAATCGACCGCCTGACGATCCTCTCCGGCGCCGTCGTCTGCTGGCACTTCGAGCTGCTGCCCCGCTGGGCCCTGGCGCTGCTCGTCGCGCGCGAGGTGGCGATGCTGCTGATCGCTCAGTACGGGCTGCGACACGGGGTCGAGATTGCCGTCAACTGGCCGGGCAGGATCTCGGTTTTCCCAATCATGGGCGGCATCTTCTTCGCTCTCGTCTTCGCCGGCTGGGTACCGGCGGCGCTGCTGATCGTCGGCGTCGCCCTGGCGATCCTCGCCACGGCCCTCTACGCGCAATCGGGGCGGAGAGCGATCCGCGAACGCACGGCGCAAGTAAGCTCTCAGGCTCCATAACCTTCAACCTGCAGTTGAACCTTTGGCAAAGCGATCTATAATCCGCCACAGCGGCCAACGGAGGCGAAGGTCTCCCAATCAAGGAGCGAGATGGAGGACACCTTTCCCGATCTCGGTTCGCTCAGCGACGCAGAGCTGAAGGACCTGATCGACAAGCTCACCACCGAGGAGAACGAGATCTCCTACAAACGCCGGGTCCTGCATGGCAAGATCGACATCTTGCGTGCCGAGCTGGTCAACCGGCTGCGTCACAAGCACGAAAGTGGCGACTCGATGATCTCCGGCGACGACGTCGCGCAGCTGACCGACATTCTTGCCGGCAAGGCGCAGCAGAGTCCGCCGGAGGACGAGCCGGCCGCCTGAGGCTGGAGCAGGTCGATGGCCACCCACTGCCCGGAGTGCGGCTTCGTCAACCCCGAGGGGGCCAACTATTGCCAGAAGTGCGGCGCCTATCTCGGCGGCCCCAAAGATGGCGACGACGAGCCGACGACGATGACCTACACGGTCGACGACACCGGCGAGATGCAGCCGATCGACATCGACCAGGTTTTGGAGACCAGCGGCGCGGCGCTGGTGATCCGCGCTGGCGGAGGGCGGGCCGGCGAGAGCTTCTCCGTGACCGACGACCGGGTCAGCATCGGTCGCAGCCCCGACGCCGGCATCTTCCTCGACGACGTCACCGTCTCCCGCAACCACGCGCTGCTGGTCCACCGCCGCGACGGCTTCTACATCGACGATCTCGGCTCACTCAACGGCACCTACGTCAACCGGCGCCGGATCGAGTCGCACCGGCTCGCTGACGGTGACGAGATCCAGGTCGGCAAGTACAAGCTGAGTTACTTGGAGAAATAGGGGTCGTCGATGGCAGTGTCCGAGCAGCAGGCTCGCCCGCGCGACTCGCGGCCGCGAAAGGCGCTGACGATCGGCGCGGTCTGCAAGATCCTGCAGAACGAGTTCGACGACATCTCGATCTCGAAGATCCGCTACCTCGAGGACCAGAAGCTGCTGACGCCGCGTCGCACCCAGGGCGGCTACCGCCTCTACAGCCAGTCCGACGTGGAGCGGCTGCGAACGATCCTGCGCCTCCAGCGCGACGAGTTCCTGCCCTTGCGGGTGATCCGCCAAGAGCTGGCGGCAGGTGGCGACATCGACCTCGGCAGCGGCGCCGAACGGCGTCCAGCTGCCGGCGCGGTGCGTCGCGCGATCCTCGTCAACACCTCCAGCGCCTACCTGGCTCTGGAGGAGGTGATTGAGGAGACCGGCGCCCGCTCCGAGCTGATCGCCGAGCTGGAGAACTTCGGCATCGTCCAGCCCGAGAAGCGCGATGGCAAGACCGTCTACGACGAGACCGATCGCGAGATCGTCCGCGCCGCCAACGAGCTCTCACGCGTCGGCGTCGGCGCCCGCAACCTGCGCGTCTTCCGCTCCTCCGCCGACCGTGAGGCCAACCTGCTGGAAGCGCTGCTGGGACCGTCGCTGCGCTCGCGCAACCCGGAGCGGCGCAAAGAAGCGCTGGAGAGCCTGGAGAGCCTGGCGGCAACCGTCAGCCACCTCAAGCATCTGCTGCTGGTGCGCGATCTGCGCCGCCTGGCGGGCGACTAGGACGCTGCAAACCTGCGTCTGGCGGTGTCCTCAGTCGGCGGCCTCGCTCCCGTACGTTCGATGTACGCTCGCATCGACCGCCTCCCTGCGTCCTAGCCAGACTTGGTTTTCGCGCCCTAGTCATGCCCCGGATTACTCGACAACGCACTATCTTTGCCCCCCCAAGCGAAGTTTGGGATCTCATTTCCGATCCGTACAACCTCCCAAGATGGTGGCCACGGGTTGCCCGGGTCGAGAGCGTCGACCGCAAGCCCGAGGGCAAGCGCAGCCAGTGGACCAAGGTGCTGGAGACGGCCGAGGGGCGCGGGGTCCGAGCCGACTACCGCTGCCTCAGCTCCGTCGAGGGCGAGCGCTATGTCTGGGAGCAGCAGCTCGCCGGAACCCCCTTCGAGCGTCACCTGCGCCGCTCGGTCGTCGAGATCGGGCTGCAGGCAGATGGCGAGGGGGGCACCGAGGTCAGCCTCAGCTCCGAGCAGAAGCTGCGCGGCATGTCGCGGCTCGGCTCGCCGATGATGCGCGGCGGCCAGGGCAAGATCCTCAGCCAGGCCCTCGACGGAATCGAGCGGGCGCTCGGGGGGACAGAGTGAACCGGCTTGGCGCCTTGCTCCTCGCATGGGGGAGGAAAGCGCCATGACCCTCAGGAGAGACTCGAAGTGGTGGGGGTGGGGCGACCCCGCGGTCGAACCCGAGCTCGACGGTGAGGCGCTAGCGACCCTGCGCGAGCGAATAGGAGAGCTGGAGTCGTCGCCGCTGGCGGCAGAGCTCAACCGGTTCGAGCTGCCCCCCGCCGAGTCGCTGCCACCAAGTCTGGTCGAGGCTGTCGGCGAGGCGAACATCTTCGCCTCGACGGAGGACCGGGTCCGCCACGCGACCGGCTGCGGCTACGCCGACCTCGCCCGCCTGCGCGGCGGCCGGCTCGACGCGGCGCCCGACGCCGTCTTGTTGCCAGCCGACGCCGACGCCGTGCGGCGAGTGCTGGAGGTCTGCTCGGCCGAAGGCATCGCCGTTGTCCCTTACGGCGGCGGCACCAGCGTCGTCGGTGGGATCGAGCCGCTGCGCGGGTCGCACTCGCGCCTGGTCAGCCTCGATCTGGCGCGGCTGCGCGCGGTCGAGGTCGACCAGCGCTCGCTGACGGCGCGCCTCGGCGCCGGCCTGCGCGGGCCGGAGGCGGAAGCCGCCCTAAACGCCGAGGGCGTCGTCCTCGGGCACTTCCCCCAATCTTTCGAGTACGCAACGGTCGGTGGCTTCGCCGCGACCCGCTCCGCCGGCCAGGCCTCGAGCGGCTACGGCCGCTTCGACGCGATGGTCAGCGCGGTCCGGCTGATCGCCCCGGCGGGGGACCTGCGCACGCTGGAGACGCCCCACACCGCCGCGGGGCCGTCCCTGCGCGAGCTCGTAGTCGGTTCGGAGGGAACTCTCGGTGTCATCCCCGAGGTGACCGTGCGGGTTCGCCCGCAGCCGCTGCAGCGCCGCTACGAGGCTTGGATCGCGGAGAGCTTCGAGACCGGCGCCGAGATCGTGCGGGCGCTCGCCCAGGGTCCCGGCCTGCCGGACATGATCCGCGTCTCCGACGAGGAGGAGACCGAGGGCTCGCTGGCGCTCTCCGGGCCGCGCGGGATCGCCGGGACGCTGTTCGACGGCTACCTGGGGCTGCGTCGCAAGCGCGGTGGCTGCCTGATCGTGGTCGGCCTCGAGGGTGACAATGAGTCGGTCGCCCGTCGGCGAGCCCTGGCGGTCCGCGCCCTGCGCCGCGGTGGCGCCGCCTACCTCGGCCAGTCAGCCGGTCGCTCCTGGGAGCACGGCCGCTTCCAAGGCCCCTACCTGCGCGACACGCTGATGGGGATGGGAGCGATGGTGGAGACCCTGGAGACCTCCCACACCTGGTCGCGCCTGGGAGAGCTGCACACGGCCATCGGCAGCGCCCTCCGGGGCTCGCTCGCCGCCCAGGGCACGCCCGGGCTGGTCTTCTGTCACCTCTCGCACGCTTACGCTGACGGCGCCTCGCTCTACTTCACCTTCATCGCCCGCGCCAAGGGCGGCGAGGAGATCGAGCAGTGGCGGGCCGTGAAGCGCGCCGCCTCGGAGGCGATCGTCGCCACCGACGGCACGATCACCCACCATCACGCAGTCGGTCGCGACCACGCCCCGTACATGGAGGCGGAGGTGGGGGAGACGGGGATCGAGGTGCTGCGGGCGGTGAAGGAGCAGCTGGATCCAGCCGGGATCATGAATCCGGGCAAGCTGATCCCGGCGAGCTAGCGGCCTTTGCTGGCGGCTTTCGCCACCGGGCCGGTGATTTCACCCGTGAGCACCGTTTCGCCGATATAGCGGGGCAGAGACTTGTTCTGCTTCGCCTGTGCGACGTCCTGCTGGTAGGCGGCATCCGAGGTGCGGGAGATGTAGATCTGGTCGAAGGCGCCGCTGGCAACGTAGGCGAGCAGTTCGGCCGGGATCGTGAAGCGGGCGCCGAGACCGCCCGCTTCGTCAACGGGAACGCTGCCGACCCGCAACGAGAGTTTTGGTGAGCGGTAGAGCCAGACCGTGTAGGACTGGCCGCTGCCGGTGGGCTTGAGGTTTTCCGCGGTCACCTGGAGGACGATTTCTTCCTTGCCGACTTTGCCGAAGACAGCACGCCCACTCGCGTTGCTGCCATCCGCCGGTTCGAGCACGGCCTGCGTGACTTTGCCGCTTTCGGCGGCAGCCGCTTCCGTTTCCGCGCTGCTCGCTGCGGTGGAGCTCGGGGAGCCGGATCCGCCGCTGAAGACGGCGATCGCGCCAAGTACGACGGCGACGATTCCGAGCGCGCCTCCAGTCATCAGGACGAGCCGCCGTCGCTCGGCGGGTATTGCGGGACGAGGGCCGCGTGCCGCGGTCCTGGGCTTCGCCCTCGGGGCAGCGGGCGTGGGGGGCTCAGGCTTGGCTTCTCGCGGCTCGGGCGTGGGAGACGGTGGCTCCTCGACCCGGGGCGGGGGAGGCGGCGGAGGGGTTGCCTCGCCTGCCGCCTGCAGCTCGGCCAGCGCGTCCTTCACCTCGGCGCGAACCTGTTCGATGCTTAGACCCTTCAGCGCCGCGATGTCCTCATAGCCCTCCTCACGTCGCGCGAGCAGACGGAGCAGGGCTCTCTGGTCGTCGGTGAGTGCCATCCGGCGGCGAAGACTATGGGACGCGCATTAAGAACTTGTTCTGCGCCATGTGCGCGAGGGGGTAGGGTCCGCGCGGATGACGGATGATCCGCCTGGCCTCCTCTCCCATTTCGACGCTCTGATCGGGACCGAGTGGCTCGATGACGACCCCGAGCACGCTCGGGCGCGGATTCCGGTTCGCGACGAGCTGCGCCAACCGGTCGGGCTGATGCACGGAGGCGTGATGTCGTCGCTCGTCGAGAGCGTCTGCTCCCGTGCAACCGCGCTCACCGTGCTCGAGGACGGGATGGCCGCGATGGGGCAGTCGATCAGCGTCAGCTTCATGCGGCCAATCACCGAGGGCCATGCCGAAGTCAAGGCGCAAGCCCGCCATCGGGGCCGCACCACCTGGGTCTGGGATGCGGAAGTCCTCGACGCCGAGGAGCGCCTCTGTGCCCTAGCCCAAATGACGATTGCAGTCCGGCCTATCCTCCGTAACGATTCGTAATAGGCAGGCGCCTGTCGCGGCCGAACGCCTTCGGCGTGATCCGGATCCCCGGCGCTGCCTGGCGGCGCTTGTACTCGGAGCGATCGACCATTCGCACCACCTCGTCGACGACATCGCCCGGCATCCCCGCCGCGACCATCTCCTCGCGACCCTGGTCGCGCTCGACGTAGGCCTCGAGTATGCGGTCCAGCAGCTCGTAGGGCGGCAAGGTGTCGCTGTCGAGCTGATCGGGCCGTAGCTCCGCAGAGGGCGCCCGCTCGAGCACCGAGGCGGGGACGAGCTCGCGCCCGGCTCGCTCGTTGCGGCGCCTCACCAGCTCGTACACCAGCGTCTTCGGCACGTCCTTGATCGCCGCGAAGCCGCCCGCCATGTCGCCGTAAAGGGTCGCGTAGCCGACCGACACCTCGCTCTTGTTGCCGGTCGTCAGGACCAGCCAGCCGTGCTTGTTGGAGAGGGCCATCATCACGTTGCCGCGGATCCGCGCCTGGATGTTCTCGGCGGCGAGGTCGGGCTCCGAGGGTCGCGTCGGGTCGCGCGGCAGCGGCTCCTCTGACACCCCGCCGCCGCGGCCATTGCCGGCAAGCGGCCCGGCAAGGGTGTTTTCGTAGGCCTCCATCGCCGCCTCGATCGGGATCTCGATCGCCTCGGCGCCGAGGTTGGCAGCGATAGTTCGGGCATCGGCCTGGGTTTCACTGCTGGAATGAGGAGAGGGCATGACCACGCAGCTGACGTTCTCGGGCCCGATCGCATCGGCCGCGAGCAGGGCGACCAAGGCCGAGTCGATCCCGCCCGAGAGGGCGATGCCGACGTGGCGGAATCCGTTCTTGCGCACGTAGTCGCGCAGTCCGAGCACAAGTGCGGCGTAGACCTCAGCCAGGTCGGGCAGCGGCTCGGCGAGGCGCCCGGGCGCCGCAGCGGGGATCTCGCAGATCAGCAGCTCCTCCTCGAACTGGGCGGCGCGAGCGAGAATCTCGCCGCTCGGGTCGACGACGAAGCTGTGGCCGTCGAAGACCAGCTCGTCCTGACCGCCAACCAGGTTGCAGAAGGCGAGGTAGGTCCCGTAGCCACGCGCGCGGGCCGCGAACATCGCTTCACGCTCGCGTCCCTTGCCGCGGTGATAGGGGGAGCCCGATGGGTTGGCGATCAGCTCGGCGCCTTCAGCGACCTCGCTCGACGCCGGCGGGCCCCCCTCCCAGACGTCCTCGCAAACAGTCAGGCCCACCCGTGTACCGGCGACCTCGATCGTGGCCGGCTCCTGCCCGGGGACGAAGTAGCGCTGCTCGTCGAAGACGGCGTAGTTGGGAAGCCTGTTCTTGCGGTAGACCCCCCGCACCTCGCCATCGGAGAGCACTGCGAGCGAGTTATGCGCATGGCGATGATCGCCGCCGCCGCTGACGGGCTCGGCGAAGCCGACCAGGGCAACCATCTCGCCGACGCCGCGGGCCAGCTCCTCGATCGCCGCCAGGTTGGCATCGACGAAATGGCGCTTGAGGTAGAGATCCTCGGCCGGGTAGCCGGGGAGGCAGAGCTCGGGGAAGATCACCAGGTCGGCGCCCTCAGCGGCGGCTCGGCGGATCCACTCGGCGATCCTGGCGGCGTTGCCGTCGATGTCGCCGACAGTGGGATCGATCTGGGCGAGAGCTATGCGCAAGCGGGCCTCCGCGGGGTCACCGCTGAAGTATCGTCGTCGAGCCCGGCGGGAAGCGCCTGGGCTGCCTGTAGATTTGCTGCAATGCGGGCAGAGCTGCGGTTGATTGGCGCCTCGCTCGCATCTTTGGCGGTTCTCGTCGCGCTGCCGGCGGTGGCGCAGGCTGGGGACCAGTGGACCTTCCGCCAGAGATGCGAGCGAGGCGCCAATCAACCGCAGCACTGCCCGCATTGCAGCAAATCTACAGGCAGCCCAGGCGCTT
>DATFVC010000007.1:0-15367 GCA_035260485.1 Solirubrobacterales bacterium
GCAGCCGGTGTTGTTGCCGCAGCTAGAGCACGTGTAGCAACTGCCCGTGCGCTGCATCATGCCGCCGCACTGCTCGCAGGCAGGGCCGAGGTCGAGACCGGACATCTTGGCCGGGACGACGGGTGGAGTGTCGGTGAAGGCCGCCGCGGCAGGGATCGCCTCGCCACCCGTCGCCTTCGCCTTCTCGGCGCCGTTGCCGTTGCCCGGCTCGGAGTGGCCGTTGCCGCCGTTGGTCGGGCCGGCGGTATCGCCGGTCGCGATGCCCAGACCGAGCTGGGCCGTCTCCGCCTCGCGCTTCGCCCGCACCTCGGTGGTGAGGATGCCGAGATCCTCGAGCGTGTCGGTGTCCTCGATGAAGCGGCTCGCCAGCCAGCGCATGATGTAGTCGGGCAGTGATTTGGCGAAGGGGATCTCGGGATTGCCGGTGATCCCCTCCGGCTCGAAGCGCATATAGCTGAACTTGCGCACGAAGTCCTCGAGCGGGACGCCGTACTGGAGGCCGATCGAGATCGCCGTCGCGAAGGCGTTCATCAGCCCCCGCATCGTCGAGCCCTCCTTGCCGATGTCGGTGAGGAAGATCTCACCGACCGAGCCGTCCTCGTACTTGCCGGCGGTGATGTATCCCTCGTGACCGGCGATCGAGAACTTGTGGGTTCGAGATTCACGCTCGCGCGGCATCTTTTTGCGCACCGGGCCGACCGGGACCTCCGCCTCGGCCTCCTTTTCCTCCTGCGCGTCGGTGCGCAGCGCCTGCGCGGTCTTGGACCCGTCGCGGTAGATCGCCAGCGCCTTGAGGCCGCCCTTCCAGCCGCGCGTGTAGGCGTCGGCGATGTCCTCGACGCTCGCCGACTGGGGCAGGTTGACCGTCTTCGAGATCGCGCCCGAGATGAACGGCTGGGTCGCCGCCATCATGTCGATGTGACCGGTGTGGGAGATCGCCCGCTCGCCGACCGCGACGTCGAAGATCGGCAGGTGCTCGTCCTTGAGGCCGGGGGCGCCGACAATGGTCGCCTGCTCGGCGATGTAGGCGTTGATCTGGTCGACCTCGACGTCTGAGTAGCCGAGCGTGCGCAGCGCCAGCGGCACCGAGCGGTTGACGATCGTCATCTGCCCGCCGCCGACCAGCTCCTTGAACTTGACCAGAGAGAAGTCGGGCTCGATCCCGGTCGTGTCGCAGTCCATCAGGAAGCTGATCGTCCCGGTCGGCGCCAGCACCGTCGCTTGCGCGTTGCGGTAGCCATGCTCCTCGCCCAGCTCGACCGCCTCGTCCCAGGCCCGCTGCGCGGCCTCGAGCAGGTCGGCCTTGATCCCGCTCGGATCGATGTCGTAGGAGGCGTCGCGGTGCATCCGCATCACGCCGTTGTGAGCGTCGCGGTTTTTCTCGTACTCGTCGTAGGGCCCGGTCGCCCCGGCGGCGATCGACGCCGACTGGCGGTAGGCGCGGCCGGTCATCAGCGCCGTGATCGCGGCGGCGACGTTGCGGCCCGCCTCGGAGTCGTAGGGCAGGCCGTCTGACATCAGCAGCGCGCCGAGGTTGGCGTAGCCGAGGCCGAGCTGGCGGAAGGCGTTGGCGTTCTCGCCGATCTGCTCGGTCGGGTAGCTGGAGAAGCCGACGACGATCTCCTGCGCGAGGAAGACGATGTCGACCGCGTGCTTGAAGTCCTCGACGTCGAAGCTGCCGTCCTCGCGGCGGAACTTCATCAGGTTGAGCGAGGCGAGGTTGCAGGCCGAGTCGTCGACGTGCATGTACTCGGAGCAGGGGTTGGAGGCGTTGATCCGCCCCGACTCCGGGCTGGTGTGCCAGCGGTTGATGATCGTGTCGTACTGGACGCCGGGATCGGCGCAGCGCCAGGCGGCGTCGGCGATCTGGTTCATCAGCTCGCGCGCCGGCAGCGTCTTCGTCGTCTCGCCGGTCGTGCGCGCGGTCAGGTTCCAGTCCTCGCCGGCCTCGACCGCCTCCATGAACTCGTCGGTCACCCGCACCGAGTTGTTGGCGTTCTGGTACTGGATCGAGGTGAAGCCCTCGCCGTCGATCGACATGTCGAAGCCGGCGTCGCGCAGCGCGCCCGCCTTCTCCTCCTCTTTGGCCTTGCACCAGATGAAGTGCTCGACATCGGGGTGGTCGACGTCGAGCACGACCATCTTCGCCGCGCGCCGCGTCTTGCCGCCCGACTTGATCGTCCCCGCCCAGGCGTCGGCGCCGCGCATGAAGCTGACCGGCCCGGAGGCGAGCCCACCCTTGGAGAGCGGCTCGACCGAGCCCCTGATGTTGGAGAGGTTGATCCCCGACCCCGAGCCGCCGCGGAAGATCATCCCCTCCTTGGTGTTCCAGTCGAGGATCGACTCCATGCTGTCGTCGACGCTGAGGATGAAGCAGGCCGAGCACTGCGGCCGCTCCTCGAAGCCGACGTTGAACCAGACCGGGGAGTTGAAAGCCGCCTTCTGGTTGAGCAGGATCGAGGTCAGCTCGGCCTCGAAGGTCTCGGCGTCCTCAGCGGAGGCGAAGTAACCGCCCTTGCGCCCCCAGCCCGAGATCGTCCCCGCCACCCGCCCGATCATCTGTTTGACCGAGTGCTCGCGCTTGTCGCTCCCCATCTGCCCCCGGAAGTACTTCTGGGCGACGATGTTGGTCGCGTTCTGGCTCCAGCCCTTGGGGAACTCAACCCCACGCTGCTCGAAGGCCGGAGCGGCAGGATCGCCGATCAGGGCATCGCGTATCTCCCACTCGATCTCATCGAAGGGATGCGTTCCGGGCGAGGAGAAACGGCGTTCGATCGCCAGGCCCTTGAGACCGTTTTTCGGAGCACTGGTGGCGGTCTGGGACATCGAACTTCTCCTCTCGGGCGGCTTTCAGGGGGAACGTCGCAGGATCGTCTTCGAACCGGACGGAACTTGTCACGGGTGATCCCGCAAACGCCGCAGAATTCGCGCCTTTCTCCTCTATGGTGACAAGGAGATGGTGCGGGCGAAGGCCGCCGAGAAGGCGGAATCTGCAAAGGAAGTTGCATCCGAGGCGATCGCCTCGGTCAAGCCGCGGCTGCGCGGCGTCTCGCACGAGTGGGCCTTCTTTGTCTCGCTCGTCCTCGGCGCGGGGCTGATCGTCGCCGCGAAGACGCCGAAGGCGACCCTCGCCGTCGCGATCTACGCGGTAAGCCTCTCGGCGCTGCTCGGCACCAGCGCCCTCTACCACCGGGTGAACTGGAAGCGCCCCGAAGTGCGTCGCTGGATGCGCCGCCTCGATCACTCGATGATCTTCTTCCTCATCGCCGGCACCTACACGCCATTCGCCCTGCTCGTCCTCAACGGGCCTCTCGCCGACGCGATCCTTCTCGTCGTCTGGATCGGCGCGATCGCCGGCGCCGTGGTCGAGATGATCTGGATCGACCACCCGAAATGGGTCGCGGCGCTCATATACATGTCGCTGGGGTGGGTCGCCGTGGCCGCCTTCCCGCAGCTCTGGGTCGACATGGGGGTAACCGGCACCCTGCTGGTAGCCGCCGGCGGTCTCCTCTACACGGCCGGCGCCGTCGTCTACGCGACCCAGCGCCCCAACCCGAACCCCCGAGTCTTCGGCTACCACGAGATCTTCCACGCTTTGGTAATCGCAGCAGCAGCAGCTCACTTCGCGGCGATCGCGTTTTTCGCGCTGCCCGCTGCTTGACGATCTAAGGAGAGGCCGGGGGGTCCCCGCAGGGGAGACACCCGGCACTCGCTATGCCGGGACTTGCTCCCTCCCCGCTTCGGCCTCGGCCTCCGCCGCAGCGATCAGCTCGGCGAGGATCTCCTCCAGCCGGGTGGCCTGATCAGGCGTCAGCTCGAGCCGACCGTCCTCGATCTGCTCGTGGGCTTCGGCGACCGGCAGCTCGGCCTCGATCACCCGGCCGCCCATCGCCGCCAGCACCTTGCGCAGCTCGGCCTGGGCCCAGACGCCTCCGAACATGCTCTTCGAGGCGCCGATCACCGCCACCGGCTTGCCGGTCAAGGCGCTCTGCCCGGCGGGACGCGAGGCCCAGTCGAGCGCGTTCTTGAGCTGGCCCGGAAGCGAGTGGTTGTACTCGGGAGTGGCGATCAGAACCGCGTCCGCCGTCCGCATCGCATCGCGCAGCTCCCACACCGCCTCGGGGGCGGGCTCGAGCTCCATGTCCTCGTTGAAGGGCGGGATCTCCCCCAGCCGGTCGAAGATCACCATCTCCGCCCCGCCGGGGAGCCGCTCGGCGGCCGTTCGCAGCAGGGCGGTGTTGAGCGAGTCGCGGCGCAGGCTGCCAGAGATGCCGAGCACCCGCATGACTACTCGCCCTCCTTGACCAGCTCCAGCTCGACCGCGATGCCGACCTCGTAGTCGAGCACCTCGCCACCGCTCGGCAGCTCAGCCTGCCAGTCGAGCCCGAAGTCGCGCCGGTCGACCGATGCTTCCAGCGAAAGGCCCACCCGCGGGCTGCCGGTCATGTCAGCGCCGAGCTGAGCGAACCGGCCGCTCGCCTCGACCTCGTGCTTGGTCCCCTTGATTTCGAGCTCACCCCGCACGGTCGCTGAGCCGTCCTCCTTGACGTCCAGCTCGGTCGAGCTGAAGCGAAGTTGCGGGTAGCGGCTGGCGTCGAAGAACTCCGGGGAGAGGAGATGGCCCTTGAGCTGCTCGTCGGGGACATCGAGGCTGGCGACGTCGACCGAGCCCTCCAGCCGTGGCTGCTCACCGCCTATCAGTCGGGCCTCGTAAGAGCTGAAGCGGCCGCGGAAGGTCGAAACGCCGTTGTGGATGACGGCGAAGCCGATCGAAGAGTGCACCGGGTCCGCCACGTAGGTTCCTGCCTCGATCTTCTGCCTGGTGGTTTGCGTGGTCATCTTTTGCAGCTTCCTTTCCTCTTGCGATTCATGTCGATCCCTATCTCTTTCCTTAGGTCGCTACCCGCGTTTGGCAAAGTAACCCCTTTCCATGGAAACCATCATAACAGAAAAGATTGTCTCTACAACTATTTGCCAAGACAGCTTTTACATGCGATGATCGAGCCATGAGCGAGCAGGCGACGAAGACCCGGAGCGATGGCACCATTTCGGCCGCAACCTCCCACGGCGCCGCATGGGGGGAGCTGACGCGAACCCACGCGGCGATCGTCGGGCGCCTGCAGGAAGCTCTCGCCGCCTCCGACTTTCCGCCACTGCCCTGGTACGAGGTGCTGGCGACCGTCGCCGGTGCGCCAGAGCAGCGAATGAAGATGGGGGAGCTGGCCGAGGCAATGGTGATCACCCGCGGCGGCCTGACCAAGCTCGTCGACCGCCTGATCAAAGCCGGCCTGATGGAGCGGACCTTCTGCGAGACGGACCGCCGTGTCAGCTACGCGACCCTGCTTCCCGCCGGCCGCGACCTGCTCGACGAGATGCGCCCGGTCGTAGTCGCCGAGCTGAAGACCGCCTTCGCCGCAAACCTAAGCAACCTCGAAGCGGACGATCTGCGCGGAATGCTCGAGCGAGTGCGTTCCTCGGCCTGCGACGCAAGCTGAGTTCCCGGGCGTCCCCCGAGGAACACGGAGCCCTGCCACAAAGCTGACGTGGGCGGTCGCTATGCCAGCGCTGAGGCCGCGCGCTCCTTGGCAGCCTCAATCAGCGCTAACACCTGGATCTCTTGCCCCTCACGCAGCAACGCGACCGGATCGGGATCGCCGTTGACGATTCCCTCGAAGAACTCCTTGCGGTCCTGGTAGGTCGGCAGCGTCCCCTTCGCCCAGCCGCGGGCATCGTTGAGGATCACCGCCAAGCGCGCGTACTCCTCGCCGAACAGCTCGGAGACCTCTCGCTTCATCCGCTTCGCCAGGGCGGGGGAGGCGCCGGCGGTCGAGATCGCGATCGCCAGCGGCCCGGTGCGGACGATCGCCGGCAGGATGAAGTTGCAGAGCGGCGGCACGTCGACGACGTTGACCAGCATCGCCCGCTGCTCGGCGTCGTCGAAGACGCCGATGTTGACCTCGCTGTCGTCGGTGGCGGCGATGACCATGAAGGCACCGTCGAGGTCGGCCGCGCCGGCGTAGGCCCGCTTCTCCCACTCGATCGAGCCCTCCGCCGCCAACGACTCCAGCTCGGGGTGGGCGAGCGGGGCGATCAGGGTGACATCGGCGTCGCAAGCGAGCAGTCCCTCGACCTTCTCGAGGCCGATGTCGCCGCCGCCGACCACCAGGCAGCGCCGCCCCTTCAGCTTCAGGCAGGCGATGTAGAAGGGGGTCTCGAGCATGTCGCGCACGCACGACTGGTCGCAGATCCCCTTGCGGAGCTGGCAGACGCACTCCTTGCCGGCATAGGCCTGGGCGGGCATGGACGAAGGTTAGAGGGAGTCCAGCGTCAGCTTCAGGCCGTCCGTGACGCTGGTCATCGCCCGCCAGCCCAGCTCGCGCTCGGCGCGGCCGGCGTCGAGCGCGATCCGCTGCACCTCGCCCGCCCGGGGTGGGGCGAACTCGGGCTCGAAGCTCTCGTTCCCGTCGATCTCGGCGAGCTGCCAGGCGAGCGTCAGCACGTCGGTCTCGATCCCGCTGCCGATGTTGATCGGACCGCTCGCCTCCGACCCTGCCGCGGCGATCGCCGCGGCGACCACGTCCCCTACATATATGTAGTCGCGGGTCTGGGTGCCGTCGCCGAACACGGTCGGTCGGCCGCCGCCGCGCAGGCGGCCGCAGAAGATCGCGATCACGCCGGCCTCGCCAAGCGGGTCCTGGCGGGGGCCGTAGACGTTGCCCAGCCGCAGACTGACGCCGGAGAGGTCGTAGAGCCTTTCGTAGAGCGCCAGGTAACCCTCGGCGGCGAACTTGCTCTGGCCGTAGGCGGAGAAGGGTTCGATCGGGGCGTTCTCGCCGAGCGGCAGCTGCTTGCCATCGCCCTCGCCGTAGATCGCGCCGCCGGTGGAGACGAAGACCAGCCGCGGCGAGCCGGCGGCGCGCATCGCCTCCAGCAGGTTGGCGGTGCCGCCGACGTTGATAGAGGCGTCGAAGGCGGGGTCGGCGAGCGACTTGCGGACGTCGATCTGCGCGGCCAGGTGGAAGACGATCTCCGGCTGCGCCGATGCGACCAGCTCGGCCAGCGCCGCCGCGTCTCGAATGTCGAGCTCGGCCAGCTCGGCTCCCGCCACCAGCGCTCCCTCGAGGTTCTCGCGCCGCCCGGTCGAGAGATCGTCGACCACGCTCACCGCGTCACCGCGAGCGAGCAGCGCGTCGACCAGATTCGAGCCGATGAAGCCAGCGCCGCCGGTGACCAGAGCCTTCATTCGGGCGCCGATCCTATGGGGATCGGCGGCGACCCGCCGGACGGCGTCGCCGAGGCCCCCTGCTACTCTCGCCCGCCGATGAGACTGATCGTCACCGAGAAGAACAACAGCGCCAAGAAGATCGCCGACATCCTCGGCCGCGGCGAGGCGAAGGCGGACAAAACCTTCAAAGTCCCCTTCTACACCTGGACCGACCAGGACGGCGGCGATCAGATGACGATCGGGCTCAAGGGCCACGTGCTGGGCCCGGCCTTCCCCGAGGGCTACTCGAACTGGCAGAAGACCGACCTGCACGACCTGATCGACGCCGAGCTGATCAAGGAGCCGACCGACAAAAACGTCGTCAAAGCAATCCGCAAGGTCGCCGTAGAGGCCGACGAGCTGGTGATCGCGACCGACTTCGACCGCGAGGGCGAGCTGATCGGCCTCGAGGCGCTGGAGGAGATGCTCGACGCCAATCCTGATCTGGGCACGCGCGAGGAAGCCGCCGCCGGCACCCTGCGGATCAAGCGTGCCCGCTACTCGGCGCTGACCAAGGAAGAGATCGAGCGCGCCTTCGGGGAGCTCGACGAGCTCTCCTACCCGCTCGCCAACGCCGGCGCTGCCCGCCAGGACATCGACCTGCTCTGGGGCGCGACCCTGACCCGCGCCGTCTCCCTCGCCAGCCGCCGCTTCGGCTCCAACTTCCTCTCTGTCGGCCGCGTGCAGAGCCCGACGCTGGGGCTGATCGTCGAGCGCGAGATGGAGCGCCGCGCCCACGTCGCCAAACCGTTCTGGGAGCTGTTCGCCAAGTTCGAGCACCCCGACGGCAGCTTCGAGACCCACCACAGCGTCGACAAATTCTGGGACAAAGCCGAGGCCGACGCCGCCTTCGCCGGCACCTCCGGTCCCGGCACGGTGAAAGCGGTCACGGCGCGCAAGAACACGCGCAAGCCGCCGACTCCCTACAACACGACCGCCTTCAGCACCGACGCCTCCAGCCGCCTCGGCATCACCCCCGCCAGCGCGATGCGGATCGCCGAGGACCTCTACATGGACGGCTTCATCTCCTACCCGCGCACCGACAACACGGTCTACCCGCAATCGTTGCCCCTGCGTGAGCTGGTCACCTCGCTGGTCAAGGTCAAGGAGTTCTCGGCAGCCGCCGGGCTGCTCGACGGCGAGCTGAAAGCGACTCGGGGTAAAAAAGAGACGACCGACCACCCGCCGATCTACCCGACCCAGGCGATCCACCCGGGGGCGCTCGAGGGGCCGAAGAAACGCGTCTACGAACTGGTCGTGCGCCGCTTCCTCGCCACCTTCAGCCCGCCGATGATCACCGAGTCGACCCGGGCCGACATCGAGGCCGGCTCGGAGACCTACTTCGTCCGCGGCTCGGTTGTCGTCGACCCTGGCTACGCCGGCATCTACACCTACGCCCGCTCCGCCGACGAGGAGATCCCGGCGCTGCGGGAGGGCCAGAGCCTCGATCTCGACGGCGAGCCCTGGATCGTCGACAAGGAGACCCAGCCGCCCTCGCGGATCTCCCAGGCCAAGCTGATCGAGATGATGGAGGAGCGCGGCCTCGGCACCAAAGCGACCCGCGCCGACATCATCCAGAAGCTGTTCGACCGCGGCTATGTCTACGGCAACCCGCCGATCCCCTCGGAGACCGGGATCGCCCTCTATGAGGCCTTCAAGAACTACGTGCCGGCGATGGCGACGCCCGAGATGACCGCCCAGCTCGAGGCGGAGATGGACCGAATCGCCGCCGGCGAGATGACCAAGGGCGCCGTCGTCGGCGAGAGCCGCGACCTTCTGCACAAAACCTGGACCGAGATCGACGGCAGCCGTGAGGATCTGGCCAAAGTCATCTGGAAAGGGATGGACGAGGACCGCATCCTCGGTCCTTGCAAAGTCTGCGAAGAGGCCGGCCGCAAGAAGGACGACGGCTCGCCTCACATGCTGCGGATCATCCGCGCCAAAAAATCCGGCAAACGCTTCGTCGGCTGCTCTGGCTGGACGCTCGACGACCCGGATTCGTGCGACCAGACCTTCCCCTTGCCCCAGCGCGGCGATGTCTTCAAGCTCGAAGACCGCTGCTCGGTCTGCGGCGAGACCCCGCGGCTCAAAGTCGTCCCCTTCCGCGGCCGCCCCTGGAACCTCTGCCTCAACGACGACTGCGAGTCGATGCAGGAGATGAAGAAACGCCGCGCCGAGCGCGAAGCCGCCAAAGCCGCGAAAGCGGCGATGGAGAAGAAACCGCTGCCAGGCGGCTCCGAGGACGGCAAAGCGCCCGCGAAGGGTAAAAAAGTCAGCAAAGCCGATACTGCCACCCGCGGCCGCAAACGCGCCAAAGCCGCGGCCAAAGGCTGAGGCCCCGGCCATTGTTCGTCTCTCTCGAGGGAGTAGACGGGTCGGGCAAGAGCACCCAGGCGAAGCTGCTCGCCGAAGCGCTCGGCCCGGAGACGCTGCTGATCCGCGAGCCGGGGGGAACCGACGCGGCGGAGCGGATCCGCGAGCTGCTCGCCGACCCCGCGCTGGAGCTCGACCCCTTCGCCGAGCTGCTGCTCTTCTCGGCGGCCCGAGCCGATCTGCTCAGCCGCGTCGTGCGGCCGGCGCTCGAGGATGGCGGCATCGTCGTCGCCGACCGCTTTGCCGATTCGAGCGTCGCCTACCAGGGCGGCGGGCGCGGGCTGGGCACCAGCTACGTCCTCTCGCTGGTCGACACGACGATCGACGGCCTCTGGCCCGACCTGACGCTGCTGCTTCAAGTGGACCCCGAGGTCGGCCTCGGTCGTGCCGATGGGGAGGATCGCTTCGAGGCCGAGGGGCTGGAGCTCCAGCGCGCCGTCGCCGAGGCCTACGACGAGATCGCCCAGATCGCATCGGACCGGGTTGTCGTCATCGATGCCGACGGGTCGGTGGAGGATGTCCATCAGCGAATCATGGAGGTGGTCAAATCACGCTAGGGACCACCCCTTCTACTTGGGCCACCTGCCCATTGGATGAAGCATTGTGTGCCCTGTAGACCCCCAAATGCTTCAGCGAGCGCTGGAGCACCAGCCGCGAGCCAAGGTTGCGTTGAGCGCGGCGCTGGCGGCGGGCCCTTCGCATGCGTATCTGTTTCGGGGACCGCGAGGCGCGGGCAAGCGGGACGCGGCGCGGGCGTTTGCTGCTGAGATCCTTGCTGGCGCGGCTGAGGACGCCGACGATGCGCGGCGGCGGGCTTTGCTCGATCCATCGCCACATCCCGACCTGGTGTGGCTGGCGCCGAAGGGGGCGCAGCACATGGTCGAGGAGGTGCGTGAGCGGGTGATCCGAGCCGCCGCCTACCGGCCCTATGAAGGCGGCAAGCGGGTCTTCGTGGTCGAGGCGGCGGAGGCGATGCGAGACGAGAGCCAGAATGCGCTGCTGAAGACGCTCGAGGAGCCGCCCGGCTTCGTCCATCTGATCTTGCTCAGCTCCGAGCCGGCGGCCCTGTTGGAGACGATCGCCTCACGCTGCCAGCCGGTCGATTTCGTGCCGCTGCCGGTCGAGGCGGTCGAAGCCGCGCTCCAAGGCGACGCTTCGAGCGGAGCAGAGGCGGATGAGATCGCCGCCACCGCCCGCCTTTCCGCCGGGGACGTCGAGCTTGCGAGCCTGCTGCTGAGCGAGCCAGGGCGCAAGCTGCGGGACGAGGCCGAGGGGTTGGCCGTGGCGACGCTCGGCAACGGCGAGGCCGCTTCGTCCTGGCAGGCGATGCTGAGGAGCGCCGAGCAGGCTGGCGAGGAGGCCGAGTCCGCGACCCGTGAGGCGCTCGAGGAAGAAAAGGACGCCGGCGTCAAACGCTCCGCCCGCGACATCGCCGACGCGGCGAAACGGGCCGGCCGCCGCCGCCGCACCGACCTGCTCGACCTCGGCCTGCATCTGGCCGCCGCCTGGTTCCGCGATCTCGCCGCCACGGCTTCCGACGCCGCCGACGTCGCCTACAACCGCGACCGTCTCGCCCAGCTGCAATCCCAAGCCGAGCGCCTTGACCCAGGCAGCGCCCGCCAAGCCGTCGAGCTGATCCAGGACACTCGTCGGCGCCTAGATCTGAATGTCTCCGAGGAGCTGGCCCTGGAGGCGCTCTCGTTCAGGCTTGAGCGTGCCTCGAGCTGAGCGGACGGTCTCAGACGCCGTTATGCGGGCGTCCTCAGTCGCCCAATAGCGCTGCTATTCGGGCTCCCTGCGTCCTTGCCTAACGACGTCTGAGTCTCGTCTTGGCGTACTCCCGTTCGCCTGCTCGCGGGCCTTCTCCAGGGCGCGCTCCTGCGCCAGCCGCGTTATCTGGGCGGCTTGGCGGGACATGATCACGCTGAAGTTGAGCGCGAGCCCGAGCAGCAGCAGGAGGATGATCGAGAAGAGGGCGACGTTGGTGTCGCGGACGCCCATCGCGTCGGCGACAAAGCCGAGCAGGCCCGGGAAGATGGCGCCTGCGAGCATTCCCAGGCCGGCGATGAACCAGACGACGCTGAAACGCTCCTGCAGGCGGTCGCGACGGATCAGCTCGAGAATCATCAGCACGAAGGCGAGCGCGATCACGGCGGCCAGGATCCGCGTCTGCGAGGTGAGGTGGACCTTGGGGTCCTGGGCGGCGGCCAGCAGCGCCGCGGTCATCGCTCCGCCCCCACCTTGCGCGGCCGGAACTGGCCGACCAGCAGCACGACCATCCCCTTGAAGATGAAGAAGGCCGAGCGCAGCGGGGTGAGGAAGGAGGAGCCGCCGACCCGCTCAAGCATTCGCACCGGCACCTCCTCGACCCGCAGGCCTTGGCGCACCGCCAGCTGCAGCGACTCGATCTCGGCGAAGTCGGGGGAGTAGTTCTCGCTGAACAGCTCCATCACCCGCCGGTTCGCCGCCCGCATGCCGCTGGTCGTGTCGGTGAAGCGCTGCCGCGTCGCCAGGGTGAGGAAGAAGCGAAAGACGCTGGTCCCGATCCGCCGCGAGAGAGTCGGCTTGTAGTCATCGCCGGTGACGCCATCCGCGGCCCCGGCGTTCGCGCCCAGCTCGCGGTAGCGCGAGCCGATCACCAAGTCGGCGCGGTCGGCGCGGACCTCCTCCAGCAGCCGCGCCACCTCGGCCGGCGGATGCTGCCCGTCGGCGTCGAGGTGGGCGCAGAAGTCATAGTCCTCTCGCAAGGCGTAGAGGTAGCCGGTCTGCAGCGCCGCCCCCAGCCCCTGGTTGAAGGGCAGCGTGGCGACCGTGGCGCCCGCCGCCGCGGCGCGCGCCGTCGTCTCGTCCGTCGAGCCGTCGTCGACGACGAGCACGTCGACGTCGGGCAGGCGCTCGCGCACGTCGGCGATCACAGCCGCGACCGAGTCGGCCTCGTTCCAGGCAGGGATGAAGACCAGCGTCCTCATTGCGTAGGATTCTCCCACGCGGGGCCGCCGCCATTGTGTTAGTAAACCTTCGTGAGGCGGATCGGACTGAGGCTCTGGCTGGTTGGCGCATTCGCTGCGGTGACGCTGCTCACCGCCGGCGTCGTCTACCTGTTCGGCGACCGGCCCCGAGCCGTGCTCGGCGCGATCGCGCTCGGCGTCCTCGCCGGCTTCCTGATCGCTGTTGGCACCTCCCATCGGGTGACGCGCCTCTCGCGCGCCGCCGGCGAGCTCGCGGCGGGCGACTTCGATGTGGCGCTGGACGCCGGCGGGCGCGACGAGATCGGCGATCTCGCCCGTGCGCTCGACTCGATGCGCGCCTCGTTGAAGGAGAGCGTCGGTGTCCTCACCGCGGACCGCAACAAGCTGCAGGCGATCTTCGACGGCCTCACCGACGCGGTGATCGTGGTCGACGACGACGGCGCCCTGCGCTTCTCCAACCGCGCGGCCTCGAAGCTGCTCGACCCGCTCGGGCGACCGCCCGAGTCGATCCAGCCGCACCTGCAGCGTGCCGCCGCCGTCGGCTTCGCCGCCCATCCAGCGCTGCGGATCGGCGATCGCGCCTACGCGATGAGCGCCCGTTCGCTGCCCAAAGAGCGCGCGGTGCTGGTCGTCGCCCGCGACCGCACTGACGAGATGCGCCGCGAGCTGGCCGAAGCCGACTTCATCTCCAACGCCGCGCACGAGCTGCGCAACCCGCTGGCCGGCATCTCCAGCGCGATCGAGGTTCTGCAGGAGGGCGCCAAGGACGATCCCAACGCGCTCGACCATTTCCTCGGCCGCCTCGCCGACGATGCCGAGCGGATGAACCGCCTCACCCGCTCGCTTCTCACCCTGGCGCGGGTCGAGTCGCTGGGCGCAGGGGAGACCGAGGAGGTCGATGTCGCCGCCGCGATCCGCGACACGGTAGCCGCGGTCGAGACCCCGCAGCACATCGAGCTGGCGACCGATGTCGAGCCCGACCTTGCCGCCAAAGGCGATCCCACGCTGCTGCGCCAGGTGATGGTCGGCCTGCTCACCAATGCCTTCAAGCACACTCCGCTGCCCGGGCGCGTTACCGTTCGCGGCCGCCGCGACGGCGAGAAAGAGGTGATTCTGGAGGTGATCGACACGGGGCCAGGAATTCCGGAGGTGGAGATAGAGCGCGTATTCGAGCGCTTCTACCGCCGCGACGAGTCGCGCAAGCAGGAAGGCTTCGGTCTAGGCCTGGCGATCGCCCGCCGCATGGTCAGCGTCATGGGCGGCGAGATCGGCGCCCACTCGATCGAGGGCGAGGGCAGCACCTTCTGGGTTCGCCTCCCGATTGCCCAGCCGAGCCCGACCCCTGTCGCATGAGGAGAATGAGGACGAGATGAGCAGAGGACGCATCCTGATAGCCGACGACGAGCCCTCGGTTCGCGACTCGGTCGGCTACGCGCTCGCCCAGGAGGGCTTCGAGGTGACCTCGGTCGCTGACGGCGACGAGGCGGCCGAGCGGGTCGGCGACGGCATCCCCTACGACCTGCTGATCCTCGACATCATGATGCCCGGGTCGAGCGGGCTCGACATCTGCCGCGACGTGCGCTCGCGCAGTGCCGTGCCGATCATCCTGCTCACCGCCAAGGACGCTGAGGTCGACAAGGTGGTCGGGCTTGAGGTTGGCGCCGACGACTACGTCACCAAGCCCTTCTCGGTGCGCGAGCTGCTCGGCCGCGTCCGCGCCCAGCTGCGCCGCCGTGAGCTCGACCGCGCGCCGCTCTCTCAGGCGGTCAAGGTCGAGGCCGGCCCGGTCGCGATCGACCTTGTCCGCCATATCGCCACCGTGCGCGGAGAGCCGGTCAACCTGACCCGCTCCGAGTTCCAGCTGCTGCGCCTCTTGGTCGGCCGCACGGGCGAGGTCTTCCCTCGCCGCCAGATCATGGAGGAGCTCTGGCAGACCGAGTTCGACGGCGACGAGCGCGCCTGCGACGTCCACATCTCCAACCTGCGTCAAAAGGTCGAGCGCGATCCCCAGAACCCTGAGCTGGTCCTCACCGTGCGCGGCGTCGGCTACAAGTTCGACGGTGCAGCGCCCGATTGATCCCCGCAGAAAATTGCGGACTGCGCGGATTCACACAGGGAACGATGGCTTTCCAGCGAAGGTAGGCCTGGTTTTCCAGCCTTGCGAGCGTCATTATGTCCTCATGGCCCCAAAGCCCACAGCCCGTAGGAAGGGTTAGGCCCGCACAGCGCGGATAGGGCTTGCAAATGTCGCCGCGCGACACTCAAGCTTCGCTGGCAGCCGGCTACCAGCTCATGGCCAGCTATCTGGTCTGGGATCTGCGCGACCTGCTCGACGAAGGCTCGCTGAGCAGACCCGACGCACGCGAGCGGCTGCACCAGTTCGTCGAGATGCTTCAGGCGGCGCAGCGAGCGATGCAGCCTGTCTACCCAGCGCGAGCCGAACAGTCGCGCTCCGGCAGCGCCCGGGCCGAGCGTGGTAAGCGGCTCGCCACCCTCAACCAGGACGAGCAGCTCTTCGAGATGGTCCTCGCCGCCCGTGGCGACGGCGACCTCCACGGCGCTGGCGCCTGGGCCAAACGCGCTTGCATCGTTCTCGAGGCCATCGAAGATCACAACTGGGCCAGGCCGAGCGGGAAAGAAGAGCAGCGCTTCATCGAGGACGACGTCGAGCCCTTTCTGCGCCGGCTCGGCCGCATCGACCAGCTCGACCGCTATCGGCCGGCCTGGCGCCCGGGTCTGCAGCGGCGGTGAGCGAGGAGAG
>DATFVC010000008.1:0-20127 GCA_035260485.1 Solirubrobacterales bacterium
GAGAACCCCTTCGACTCCCTGATCGCCCTCTACTTCGTGCTCAGGAACACCAACCTGGGCGTGATCGTCACCCAAGCGCTCAAGGTCGAGCCGGATCCAAGGAGCGGACAGCTGGTCGCGACCCTCGACGAAATCCCCCAGCTCCCCTTGGGCCACTTCGAGGCCCACCTGCGCACCGGCGCAAGGGCGGCGCTGATCACCCCCTCGGCCTGCGGTAACTACTCCACCAAGGCGGTCTTCACCCCCTGGTCAAATCCAGCCAGGCCGCTGACCACGACCGCCTCCTTCCAGATCACCAGGGGGGTAGGAGGAGGGCCCTGCCCGCCGGGAGGCGTAGCCCCCTTCCACCCCCACTTCGAAGCGGGAGCGGTCAACAACAACGCCGGCAGCTTCTCTCCTTTCAACATGCGCTTGATCAGAGCTGACGGAGAACAGGACATGACCAAGTTCTCCTCGATCCTGCCCCCGGGCGAGCTCGGCTCTTTGGCGGGAGTCTCCAAATGCCCCGACTCGGCGATCGCGATCGCCGAGTCAAAGACCGGACGCCAGGAGCTCGCCTCTCCGAGCTGCCCGGCCAACTCGCTGATCGGCCACACCCTGGCCGGAGCCGGAGTGGGGGAGGCCTTGACCTATGTAGGGGGGGAGGTCTACCTCGGAGGGCCCTTCCACGGCGATCCCTTGAGCGTGATCTCGGTGACCCCGGCAGTTGCCGGGCCATTTGACGCCGGAACTGTCGTCGTCAGGCTGGCTTTGACCCTGAACCCGAAGACCGCCGAAGTCGAAGTCGACGGCGCCAACTCAGACCCGATCCCCCACATCCTCAAGGGCATCGTCTTGAAGGTCAGGGACCTACGGGTCTACGTCGATCGGCCAAACTTCACCTTGAACCCGACCTCATGCGATGAATCGAAGGCCAAAGCGACGCTCTTTGGCAGCTACCTCGACGTCTTCAACCCGGCCGATGACGTCCCGGTAAGTCTCTCCAGTCGCTACCAGGCGGCCAACTGCCTGAACCTCGGCTTCAAGCCGAACCTCGCCCTGAAGCTCGAGGGCGGTACGAAGCGAGGCGGTCACCCCGGCCTCTTGGCGACCTATACGCCGAGGAAAGGCGATGCAAACGTCAAAGGCCTGGTTGTACGCCTGCCAAGGTCTGCCTTCCTCGACCAGGCTCACATCAGAACGATCTGCACCAGGGTCCAGTTCGCCGCCAAGGCCTGCCCGACTGGAGCCCAGTACGGCTTCATCAAAGCCTGGACGCCCTTGCTCGACACGCCGCTTGAAGGTCCGGTCTACCTCAGGTCATCGAACCACAAGCTGCCCGACCTGGTCTTCGACCTGCACGGCTTAGTTGACATCGAGGTTGCGACCCGGATCGACTCCGCCCAAGGTGGGATCAGGGCCACGGTCGAATCTACCCCCGACGCGCCGCTCTCCAAAGTCCTCTTGCGCATGCAGGGCGGCAAGAAGGGCTTGATCGTCAACAGCCGCAATCTCTGCGGGGCTGTCTCGAGGGCGAACGTGGAATTCAGCGGGCAAAACGGCAAGCGGTCCACCGCCAACCCTGTTATGCGGGCTGACTGCGGCGGCAAGCGCAAGGCCAAAGGGAATCGAAAGCGAGCGCGGATGGTGAAGCGCGGCGGTGCGGCGGGGAATGAACGACAGGGCGCAGCACCCTGACGAGTTCGCAACCGCCTTTGAGCCCGCTCTCGCCCGCCTGCAGATCCGCATCGAGACGGCTTGCGGCTCCGAGGCCGAGTGGCCGGCCAAGGTGTCGGCCGGCATCCGGGCGGCGCTCGCCTTCGCCGCCGCCGACCCGGCTGCCGCCCAGATCCTGACAAACGAGGCGATGGCCGAAGGCAAGGCGGGCTTTGCCCGCTATGACCGCATGATCGAGCACTTCGCCGCTGCTCTGCAGCCCGGCCGCGCCGAGCGCCCCGAGGGCGAGTGGCTGCCCGAGATCACCGAGAAGACGATGGTGGGCGGTGTAGCGATGCTGATCGCCCAGCGCCTCAACTTCGACCGTCACGCCGAGCTTCCCGCCATCGCCCCCGAGGCAATCCAGTTCGTCCTCACGCCCTACCTCGGCGCCGCCGAGGCGAAGCGAGTCGCCTACGACGGTGCCGGCTGAGCAGCGCACCGCTAAAGTTGATCGTTCCGCCCGGATAGCTCAGTTGGTAGAGCACTTCCATGGTAAGGAAGGGGTCACGAGTTCGAGTCTCGTTCCGGGCTTCGCTCTAGAAGGCGGAATGCGGCTCCCGAAGGGAGCCGCTTCTCGCATTACCTTGAGGTAATCGACCTGCGTACGTGTGCGCACTAGAGTCGCCCGCGATGGTGGCGGTTCAATCTCAAGCCGAGGTCGGGTCCCTCCTGCGGCAGTGGCGCGAGCGGCGGCGCGTGACTCAGCTTGAACTCGCGCTCGACGCCGGGATTTCGGCCCGCCATCTGAGCTTTGTAGAGACGGGCCGCTCGAAGCCCGGCCGCGAGATGCTTCTACAGGTTCTTGAGCAGCTCAAGGTTCCGTTTCGCGAGCAGAATCGGCTCTTGCTTGCCGCGGGTCATGCCCCCGCCTATCCGGAACGCTCGCTTGAGGACCCCGACCTGGCGCCGGTGCGAGAGGCACTCGACGTGGTCCTCTCCGGCCACGAGCCCTACCCGGCGGTCGCAGTGGATCGCCTCTGGAACATGGTCGCCGCCAACTCCGCCATGTTCGCCTTGACCGAGGCCGTCGACATCGACCCCGAGCTGCTTGAGCCTCCGATCAACGTGATGCGCGTCGGCCTGCATCCCCGTGGACTGGGTCCGCTGTTCAGCAACCTCGGTTACTGGCACGCGCACTGGCTCGAGCGGCTCGAGCGCCAGTTAGCGGCAACGGGCGATGAGCAGCTCGCCGCCCTGATCGACGAGATCGCCAGCTACTCTGTGCCCGAGTCCGAGCACGATGCCGTATCTGAAATCGCTGGCAGCGAGATGCTCGGCCCGGTCAAGGTGCGCACTCCCGACGGCGGGGGGCTCTCCTTCTTCGGCATGTTTGCGAGCTTCGACACCCCGTTCGAGGTAACCACCTCGGAGCTGGCGATCGAGTTGCTCTTCCCGGCTGATCGGGCGACCGCCGAAAGGCTGCACGAGCGGGGGCAGGGTCACTCGTGAATTCGCCGCTAAGAACACGGAATCAAGGAGAGGCAGAATGACCGAGAAGAAGCCCGGACCCTTCCAGCTGATTACCGGTGCAGGAGGCGTGCTGCTGATCGTCTCCCTGTTTCTTCCCTGGGCGGGAGCCGGGGGGACTAGCCGAACCGGGTTCGAGCTCTTGACCATGGGCGACGTCCTCCTGCTGATCGTCGGACTGGTCGCGATCGCGGCCGCGCTCACGTGGGGGCGCTACGGGCTCTTTCGCCCCGATCTGTCCCTGAGCGGGGCGGCCGATCTGCTGGGGGTGGCGGCGACGACCCTTCTCGCCTGGCTGATCCTCTTCGACTTCCCATCTGGCGCCAGTCGGGAGGTCGGCGTCTTCCTGGCGTTGGTCGCGGCGATCGCAATCGCTGGTGGGGTCGGGGACTACAGCACGTTGCGTGGCGCACCCTTGTTTCCTCGCATAGACGCGGGCAAGCGGCGGACATCATCGTAGGGGCCTCATTGGTGATCGGTACGCTTCGCACCCCGCTCCTTGCCGAGGCGCTGTTGGATGCGCGCGAGGCGCTGTGCTGCCGCTTGTCGCTCTCGCCGTCGAGCCGCGTCGCCCCTGTTCGCTCCGGCGGATGGCCGCTGCGCTCGGTGACCCCGTGGCGTTGGGGTAGCCGTGGATCAGCTCCACGCCCTCGTTCCATGTGGCCACTTTGGCCGGGTCGCGCGGACGTTTGCCCAGCGCGTCCTCGATCAGCTTCGAGGTCTGGCGGCGCTCTCCGCCGCGGAGGCCGGGGCTGACTCGGATAGCGGTGTAGCGTGAGTCAGTTCCTCATTGCAGCAAAGTAGGCTGCTCGGCCAATGGACTTCTCTCTGACCGACGAGCAGGAGGACTTCGTCGCCGCGATCCGTGGCTTCTGCGAGCGCGAGTGCGGGACGCAGGAGCAGCGCGAGCGGCTCACCGACGGCTACCGGCTGCACCACAACGATGCTCTCTATAAGCAGATGGCCGAGCTGGGCTGGCTGGGGGTGACGATCCCCGAGGAGCACGGCGGCTCGGGCGGCTCGATGCTCGATGCCTGTCTCTTCATGGAGGAGTGCTCCCGCGGGCTGGCCCCGATCGGCGGCTACGCGACGACGCTGATCGTCGCCGGCGCCACCCAGCGCTTCGGCAGCGACGAGCAGAAGAAGGAGATCCTCGGCGGCATCGCCGCCGGCGCGGTAGAGGCGATCGCGATGACCGAGCCCGAGGCCGGCTCCGACGTCGGTGCCCTCACCACCTCGGCCGAGCAGGTCGACGGTGGCTTCGTCCTCAACGGGCAGAAGGTTTTCATCTCCAATGCCCACATCGCCGACCACATCCTGATCGTCTGCCGCACCACGAGGGGCGACTCAAAGCACGACGGGCTCTCGATGATCTGGGTCCCGCGCGAGACGGCGGGCCTCGAGATCGTCCCGATCAAGACGATGGGCGGAGAAGAGACCAACACGCTCTACCTGACCGACGTCGAGGCTCCGGCCGACGCCCTGCTCGGCCAGGTCGACCAGGCCTGGACGCAGTTGATGGCGGGACTCAACGTCGAGCGGCTGATCCTCGCCGCGACCATGCTCGGCATCGCCCAGCGAGCCTTCGACGATGCGCTCGCCTATGTCAAGGAGCGCAAGCAGTTCGGCCGCCCGATCGGCTCCTTCCAGGCGCTCCAGCACCGGCTCGCCGACATGGCCACCGAGGTCGAATCGGCCCGTCTGATGACCCGCTGGGTCGCGACCTTGACCGACGAGGACCCGGGCCGGATGCTGCCGCGCGAGGCCTCGATGGTGAAGCTGCACGTGACCGAGGTGGCAAAACGGATCGCGGTAGAGGGGATGCAGCTGATGGGCGGCTACGGCTACTCCTCCGAGTACGACATGGAGCGCCTCGTGCGCACGACGATGGTCTCCACCATCTACGGCGGCACCTCCGAGATCCAGCGCACGATCATCGCCAAAACGCTCGGCCTCTGAGCGCAGCCGGGGGCGCACCCCCGCGGCCCGCAGAGCGCTATCCTTCAGCCCAGCCTCGTGCCTCGGCCCGGGGTTTTCTCTTGTAACGGCGTCCGTTCGGCAACGAGGAGAACATGGCTCGCGGAGATGTCCGCATCGCGGTAACGCTGGCTTGCGAAGACTGCAAGCGGCGCAACTATCAGACCAACAAGTCACGGCGAAACTCGCCGGACCGAGTTGAGCTGCGCAAGTACTGCCGCTGGTGCGGCCACCACACGGCGCACAAGGAGACCAGGTAGCAGCTGATGGCGAAAACCCGCGCACAGCGCAAGGCCGAGCGCCGCGCCCGCGAAGCCGAAGAGCAGAAACGGTCCGGCGCTGGCCCCAAGTCCGCCTCGCGGGCTCAGCACGACACCCAGGTCCCCGTTTCCGGTGACATCGCTGAGATTGAGGCGGTTGAGGCCGGGATCGCAGCCGGCGCGCCGGAAGCCGAGCTCGAAACGCCGGATGCGCCGAAGGGGCGCAGCCTGCGCAGGGCCGAAGCGAAAGAAGCTAAGCAAGCCGAAAAGCGCCAGCGCGAGGAGCAGAAACGCCGCGAGCGCGAGCAGCTCGCCAAGCGTCAGAAGCAGGCGCAGGCAGAGAAGCGCCAGCGCGGCGGCGTCATCGGCTTCCTCGTCTCCTGCTGGGCGGAGCTGCGCAAAGTCCAGTGGCCGGACCGCGAAACTCTCGTGCAGGCGACCGCCGTGACGATCATCTTCGTCGCCGTCGCCGGCGCCTACCTCGGCGCCCTCGACAGCGCCTTCAGTTTTCTCATCAAGCAGATCCTTTAGCGGGATCCCAAGACAAAGGGCGACCTCCAGATGTATCGCTGGTACGTGATCAACACCTACTCCGGGCACGAGAACAAGGTCAAGCACAACCTCGAGCACCGCGTGCAGACGATGGCTCAGAACCGCAACGTGCGCCAGGTCGTGGTGCCGACCGAGCAGGTGATGGAGGTCAACAAAGAAGGCCAGAAAGAACCGAAGGAGAAACGGACGATGCCCGGCTACGTCCTGGTCAACATGGAGATGACCGACGACGCCTGGGGCCTGGTCAAGAACACGCCGGGGGTGACCGGCTTCGTCGGCGCCCGCAACAAGCCGGTGCCGCTCTCCAAACCGGAGGTCGACCGGCTGCTGCACCGCGAGACCGCCGAGCGGCCCCGAACCCAGGCTCAGTTTTCGATCGGCGAGTCGGTCAAGGTCATCTCCGGCCCCCTCTCCGACTTCTCCGGTGAGATCGCCGAGATCAACGAGGACGCCGCCAAACTCAAGGTGCTGGTTTCGATCTTCGGCCGCGAGACGCCGGTAGAGGTCAACTACGACCAGGTGAAGAAGATCTAGCTGACGCGATAACCGGCGCGCTCCGGCGTCCTCGCTCGCTCGCGTGCAGAGCACGCCACGCTCCCTGCGTCCTTGGATCGCTTGGTTCTCGCGCCAGCTATTGTCACGAACGTTATGGCCAAGAAAGTCTTAACCCTCATCAAGCTGCAGATCCAGGCGGGCAACGCCAACCCGGCGCCGCCGGTCGGCCCGGCGCTTGGTCAGCACGGCGTCAACATCATGGAGTTCTGCAAAGCCTTCAACGCCCAGACCCAGGCCGAGGGCGGCACGATCATCCCGGTCGAGATCACGGTCTATGAGGACCGCTCCTTCAGCTTCGTCACCAAGACGCCACCCGCCGCGGTGCTGATCCGCGAAGCGATCGGCATCAAAAAGGGCTCTGGCGAGCCGCACGTGAACAAAGTCGGCACGATCTCGATCGACCAGGTCCGCCAGATCGCCGAGCGCAAGATGCCCGACCTCAACGCCAACGACCTCGACGCCGCCTCGAAGATCATCGCCGGCACCGCCCGCTCGATGGGCGTGGACGTCGAATAGCCATGGCCCACGGCAAGCGCTACCGCAAACAGCTCGGCAAGGTCCAGCGCGAGCGGGACTACCCACCAGCCGAGGCGATCTCGTTGATCAAGGAGACGGCGAGCGCCGGCTTCGACGAGACGGTGGAGCTGCACATGCGACTCGGCGTCAACGTCCGCCACGCCGAGGAGCAGCTGCGCGGCACCCTCGCGCTGCCGCACGGGCTGGGCAAAGACGTGACGATCGCGGTCTTCGCCGAAGGCCAGCAGGCGCGCGACGCGGAGTCCGCGGGCGCGGACTTCGTCGGCGGTCAGGACATGGTGGAGAAAGTCCAGGAGGGCTGGACCGACTTCGAGGTCGTGATCTCCACCCCCGACATGATGAAAACGGTCGGTCAGCTCGGCCGCGTGCTCGGGCCGCAGGGCAAGATGCCGAATCCGAAGGTGGGCACCGTCACCGACGACATCGAGAAGGCGGTGACCGAGTCGAAGGCAGGCAAGATCGAGTACCGCACCGACCGCCAGGCGATCGTCCATCTGGCGATCGGCAAGGCCAGCTTCGACGAGCAGAAACTGCTCGACAACTGCCTCGCGGTGATCGACGAGATCGTCCGCGCTAAGCCGTCCTCCTCGAAGGGCAAATACATCCTCTCGGCGACGTTGACGACGACGATGGGCCCAGGGATCCGGGTCGACGCCGGCAAGACCGGCGAGCGTGAGGTCGCCGCCGACGCGGCGACCGAGACCGCACCGGAGCCCGCGACCGCCTAAACTCCTCCGCCGCGCGACCCCGAGACCACCGGCAGCCGCCGATGGGCCTCAAACGGGACATATAGGCCCGCTTTAGGCCCATCGACAGCAGAAGCCCGGTGCAGGTGAACGATGAACAGAGACGAAAAGGCACAAGTAATCGAGGAGATCGTCGCCCAGATCGAGGGCGCCGAAGCGATATTCGCGGTTGACTACAAGGGCATCAGCGTCCCGCAGGCGGCTGAACTGCGCGGCAAGCTGCGCGAAGCCGACGCCAGCTTCCGGGTCGTCAAGAACCGCCTCACCAAACGGGCGGCTGAGCAGGCTGGCGAGGATCGCCTCGCGGAGCTGCTCCAGGGCCCGACCGCGCTGACCTTCGTCCGCGGCGACACCGCCCAGGCGGCGAAGGCGATCTCGATCTTCAGCAAAGAGCATGACGTCCTCGTATTCAAGGGCGGCTTCATGGACGAACTCGTCCTCGACGAGGAGAAGTTCAAATCGATCGCCCGCCTGCCCACCCGCGAAGTGCTCGATGGCCAGTTGGCCGGCGTTGTCGCCAGCCCTTTGACCGGCCTCGTCCGCGGCCTCGGCTCGATGGTCTCCGGCCTCGCCAACCAGCTTCAGCAGCTTCAAGAAAAAAAGGAGAAAGAAGAGTAGATGGCAACCAAAGTCAAAACTGAGGACTGGATCGAGGAGCTGAAAGGCATCTCGGTGCTCGAGCTCTCCGAGCGGATCAAAGCGCTCGAGGAGGAGTTCGGAGTCTCCGCAACCGCGGTCGCCGCCGCCGCACCGGCAGCTGCCAGCGCCCCCAACGGGGAGGGAGACGGCGGCGCCGAGGAGTCCTCCACGGTCGACGTGGTGCTGACCGAGGTCGGCGGCCAGAAAGTGCCGGTGATCAAGGTCGTCCGCGCCGCGACCGGGCTCGGCCTGAAAGAGGCCAAGGCGATCGTCGACGAGGCCCCGAAAGCGATCAAAGAGGGCATCGAGCGCGACGAAGCCGAAAAGATCAAGGGGGAACTCGAGGAGGCAGGCGCCACCGTCGAGCTCAAATAGGCGTTGCAGAGCGGTTTGGCGGCCCAGCCGTCAGCCGAGCGATCGCGTGTGTTATTTTTCGTGGTCGCGCGCCTGTTGTCATCCCCTGCCCATATCTGCGCTGTATCCACGTCCCTCTGACCGTCTGAGGAGTCGCCGACTTTGGCACGTTCCAACGCTGCCCCCGTAACCCGTAGGAGTTTCTCCCGACTACAGAACCCCCTCGAAGTCCCCCACCTGATCGATATCCAGCGTCGCTCGTTCGAAGAGCTGACGGATCCCAAGGCGGGTGGGCTTCGAGAGACCATTGACGACATATCCCCGATCGAGGACTACACGGGGAACCTCGCCATCGTCTTCGGCGAGTACAAGTTCGAGGAGCCGCCGCACACGATCGAGGAGTGCCGCGAGAAGGACATGACCTATTCGCGGCCGCTGACGGCGACCGTCGCCTTCCAGAACAAGGAGACGGGAGAGATCCGTGAGCAGGCCGTCTTCATGGGCGACTTCCCGTGGATGACCGACCGCGGCACCTTCATCATCAACGGCACCGAGCGCGTCGTCGTCACCCAGCTGGTGCGTTCGCCCGGCGCCTACGTGATGGCGCCCAAGGACCCCGAAAAACAGGTCTTCATCGCCAACCTGATGCCGGCCCGCGGCTCCTGGCTGGAGCTGGAAGTCGACAAAAAAGGAAAAGTCTTCGTCCGCATCGACCGCAAGCGCAAACTGCCGGTCACGGTGCTGCTGCGCGCGATGGGTTACGTCGACGACGAGCAGATCCTGAAGATGTTCGACAACTCGGTCTACCTCAGGCACACGATCGAGTCCGACACCGAAGCGACCCAGACCGAAGAGGGCGCCCTGATCGAGCTGTTCAAAAAGCAGCGCCCCGGCGAGCCGCCTTCGGTCGACGCCGCCAAAGCCCTGCTCGAGCAGCTCTTCTTCGACCCCAAGCGCTATGACCTGACCCGGGTCGGCCGCTACAAGCTGAACGCCCGGCTCGACCTCGACATCGACCTCGACAACCGGGTCCTCACCCACGACGACATCATCGCCCTGATCAAGGAGCTGGTGAGCCTGCCGAAGCTGCTCGGAATCCCCGAGGAGATCGACGAGGAGCACCCGATCAAGGACTATGCGGCGGAGGCGATCACCTACCCGCGCGAGCCGGTCGCCGAGCATCTCGACGAGTACGAGCACTTCGGCAACCGCCGCCTGCGCACGGTCGGCGAGCTGATCCAGGAGGCGTTCCGGATCGGCCTCTACCGGATGGAGCGCGTGGTGCGGGAGCGGCTGACCACCGAAGACGCCGACGCGATCACCCCGCAGACGATCATCAACATCCGCCCGGTGGTGGCGGCGCTGAAGGAGTTCTTCGGCTCCTCGCAGCTGTCTCAGTTCATGGACCAGACCAACTCATTGGCCGGCCTCACCCACCGCCGCCGCCTCTCGGCGCTCGGCGCCGGCGGGCTGACCCGCGAGCGTGCCCCGATCGAGGTTCGCGACGTGCACCCGACCCATTACGGCCGGATGTGCCCGATCGAGACGCCGGAGGGACCGAACATCGGCCTGATCGGCTCGCTCTCCTCCTACGCCCAGATCTCCGAGCACGGCTTCGTCACCACCCCCTATCTGCTCGTAAAGGACGGCGTCGTCAGCGACGAGATCGTCCACTTCGACGCGACCCAGGAGGAGGACAAGGTGATCGCCCAGGCAAACGCCGAGGTCGATCCGAACACGAAGAAGCTGAAAGGCCCGCAGGTCCTGGTCCGGGCCGGCGAGCAGGAGTACGCGACCGCCTCGCCCAAGGAAGTCGAGCTGATGGACGTCTCGCCGACCCAGATCTGGTCGGTGGCGACGGCGCTGATCCCCTTCCTCGAGCACGACGACGCCAACCGGGCGCTGATGGGCTCCAACATGCAGCGGCAGGCTGTGCCGCTGTTGAAACCGGAGCCGCCGCTGATCGGCACCGGCATGGAGCGCCGCGCCGCGGTCGACACCGGCGACGTCACCCTCGCCCTCAACGACGGCGAGGTCAGCCACGTCGACTCCGAGTCGATCGTGGTCATCCACGGGGCGAAGAAAGACGAGTACCCGCTGTTCAAGTTCATGCGCTCCAACCAGGGCACGATCATCCACCAGCGGCCGATCGTCTCCAGCGGCCAGCAGGTGAAGAAGGGCGACGTGCTAGCCGACGGCTCCTCGACCGCCGGTGGCGAGATCGCGCTGGGCAAGAACTGCCTGGTCGCCTTCATGTCCTGGGAGGGCTACAACTTCGAGGACGCGATTATCCTCTCCGAGCGTCTGGTCAAGGACGACGAGATGACCTCGATCCACATCGAGGAGTACGAGATCGACGCCCGCACGACCAAGCTCGGCGACGAGGAGATCACCCGCGACATCCCCAACCGCTCCGAGGAGAGCCTGCGCAATCTCGACGAGCGCGGCATCGTTCGCGTCGGCGCCGAGGTGATCTCCGGCGACCTCCTGGTCGGCAAGGTGACGCCCAAGGGCGAGACCGAGTTGACCGCCGAGGAGAAGCTGATTCGCGCGATCTTCAAGGAGAAGGCGCGCGAGGTCCGCGACACCTCGCTGAAGGTTCCGCACGGCGAGGGCGGCGTCGTGATCGACGTGCTCACCTTCAGCCGCGACGACGGCGACGATCTGCCGCCCGGCGTCAACGACCTGGTCCGCGTCTACGTCGCGACCAAGCGCAAGATCGCCGAGGGCGACAAGCTTGCCGGCCGCCACGGGAACAAGGGTGTGATCTCCAAGATCGTGCCTGAAGAGGACATGCCCCACCTCGCCGACGGCACCCCCGTCGACGTGATCCTCAACCCGCTCGGCGTGCCGAGCCGGATGAACATCGGCCAGGTGCTCGAGACGCACCTCGGCTGGGTCGCCGGCAACGGCTGGTACGACGACGGCTCCGAGGCCTACAAGCAGGCGCATTCCGACGAGGGCGACGGCCGCGTCTATGTCGCGACGCCCGTCTTCGACGGCGCCAGCGTCGAGGACGTCGACGAGGCGCTGGTCCAGTGGTCCGATCAGTACGCCGAGCGCGGAATCGACCTCGGCGTCGACAAGCGCGAGCGTCCCGGCGCCCGCGCCGCCGGCGCGATGCAGCTCTACAACGGCCGTACCGGCGAGCCCTACGAGGGCACTGTGACGGTCGGCTACATGTACATCCTCAAGCTGCTGCACCTGGTCGACGACAAGATCCACGCCCGCTCGACCGGCCCCTACTCGCTGGTCACCCAGCAGCCGCTGGGCGGCAAGGCGCAGTTCGGCGGCCAGCGCTTCGGCGAGATGGAGGTCTGGGCCCTGGAGGCCTACGGCGCGGCTTACACGCTGCAGGAGATGCTCACCGTCAAGTCCGACGACACGGTCGGGCGGGTGAAGGCCTATGAGGCGATCGTCAAGGGCGAGAACATCCCCGAGCCCTCGATCCCCGAGTCCTTCAAAGTCCTGCTGAAGGAGATCCAGAGCCTTTCGCTGGACGCCAACGTCGTCTCCGAAGGCGGCGACGTCGAAATCTCCGAGGAGGACGACGACCTGCTGAAAGCGGCGGAGGAGCTGGGCATGGACCTGACCGGGGTGCGCGCCGACGGCTCCAACGGGGCCGCCGACGAGAAGGAGGAGCAGGTGGTCGCCGAGGGCGAAGGTGGAACCGACGGCGATGGAAGCAACGGAAGCGAAGAGGCGGAGGCCGAGCCGGCCGAGGCCGAGGCGAAGGAAGAGACGAAGGTGGAGGACTGATGATCGACATCAACAACTTCGACGCGATCGAGATCGGCCTCGCTTCCTCGAAGAAGATCCGCTCCTGGAGCTGGGGCGAGGTCACCAAGCCGGAGACGATCAACTACCGCACGCTGAAGCCGGAGAAAGACGGGCTCTTCTGCGAGCGCATCTTCGGTCCGACCAAGGATTGGGAGTGCTACTGCGGCAAGTACAAGCGGGTCCGCTACAAGGGCATCGTCTGCGAGCGCTGCGGGGTCGAGGTGACGCGCTCCAAGGTCCGCCGCGAGCGTATGGGTCACGTCGACCTTGCCTCGCCGGTCTCTCACATCTGGTTCTTCAAGGGCGTGCCGAGCCGGATCGGCTACCTGATCGACATGGCTCCCAAAGAGCTGGAGAAGGTTCTCTACTTCGCCGCCTCGATGATCACCTGGGTCGACGTCGAGGCACGAGATAAAGACCTCGGAAAGCTCGAGAAAGAAGTCAAAAAAGTATCCGACGGCTACGAGGCCGAACGGCAGAAAAGGACGCAGGAGCTGGCGGAGTCGCTCGAACGGCGAGTCTCCTACCTCGAAGAGGGGGGCCAGGAAAAGTTCGACGATGACGACCACATCTGGGCTGACTCGCTGAAGCTGACCGCGGCACAGCTGCGCAAGCTGAAGGACGACGAGCGCGCCAAGATGATCAAAGAGCTGCGCAAAACCTTCGAGGCGGAGATCTCCGACACCGAGGCCTACATCGAAGAGGCGATCGAGCGGATGGAGGAAGTCTGGAAGATCTTCACCGAGATGAAGCCGAAGGACGTCGTCAACGACGAGACCGTCTTCCGTGAGCTGAAGGACCGTTTCGGCTCGCCGTTCGGCTGGGGCGAGTACTTCCGCGGCGGCATGGGCGCCGAAGCGGTGCGCGACCTGCTCGAACAGGTCGACCTGGCAGCCGAATGCGAGGAGCTGGAGGTGACGATCAACAGCTCCAAAGGCCAGAAACAGGCTCGCGCCGTCAAGCGTCTCAAGGTCGCATCCGCCTTCCTCAACTCCGACAACAAGCCGGACTGGATGATCCTCGACTGCGTGCCGGTGATCCCGCCGGAGCTGCGCCCGATGGTGCAGCTCGACGGCGGCCGCTTCGCGACGTCGGACCTCAACGACCTCTACCGGCGCGTGATCAACCGCAACAACCGGCTGAAAAGGCTGCTCGACCTCGGCGCGCCCGAGATCATCGTCAACAACGAGAAGCGGATGCTGCAGGAGGCGGTCGACGCGCTGTTCGACAACGGCCGCCGCGGCCGCCCGGTCACCGGGCCCGGCAACCGCCCGCTGAAGTCGCTCTCCGACATGCTCAAGGGCAAGCAGGGTCGCTTCCGCCAGAACCTCCTCGGCAAGCGCGTCGACTACTCGGGTCGCTCGGTGATCGTCTCCGGGCCGAGCCTGCAGCTGCAGCAGTGCGGCCTGCCCAAGCTGATGGCCCTCGAGCTCTTCAAGCCGTTCATCATGGCGCAGCTGGTCGAGCGCAAAGCGGTGCAGAACATCAAGGCGGCCAAGAAGATGGTCGAGTCGATGGTGCCCGAGGTCTGGGACGTGCTCGAGGAAGTCATCCACGAGCACCCGGTGCTGCTCAACCGCGCGCCGACCCTGCACCGCCTCGGCATCCAAGCCTTCGAACCGATCCTGGTCGAGGGCAAGGCGATCCAGGTCCACCCGCTCGTCTGCCACGCCTTCAACGCCGACTTCGACGGTGACCAGATGGCGGTCCACGTGCCGCTCTCCGCCGAGGCTCAGGCCGAGGCGCGGATCCTGATGCTGTCAGCGAACAACATCCTCTCGCCTGCCCACGGCGCGCCATTGGCGACGCCAACCCAGGACATGGTGTTGGGGATCTACTACCTCACTTACGGCCCCTCGGCGGAGGAGCTGGAGAAGCGCGATGAGGAGTTGAAGACGGGCAAGGGTGCCAATGCCAACGCACCAAAGGTCTTCCGCTCCGCTCAGGAGGCCGAGCTCGTCTATGAGAACGGCGGTTGCAAGCTGCACGACCTGGCCGAGTACCGGCGAGCTGGGCACGAGCACTTCCTGACCACGGTCGGCCGGATCATCTTCAACGAAGAGATCGAGCGCGCCCTCGCCGAGGCGCTGGGCGACGAGTTCGACCCCGAGGGCTTCGTCTTCGCCAACCAGGCGCTGAAGAAGCGCGATGTCAACGAGATGGTCTCCGACCTGGTCGAGGCTTACGGGGCGCCGGCGGTCTCGCGCGTGCTCGACGCATTCAAGGACCTCGGCTTCCACTACGCCAGCCAGGCCGGGATAACGGTCTCCAAGAACAACGTCGTCTCTCCTCCCGCCAAGGCTGAGATCCTCGATCGCTACGAGAAGCAGACGGCGGCGATCCAGGGTCAGTACGACGACGGCTACATCACTGCGGAGGAGCGGCACGAGGCAGTCACCTCGCACTGGAACAAAGCGACCGACGAGGTCGCCCAGGCAATGGAGGACAACCTCGACGAGCTCAACCCGATTTTCATGATGGCCAACTCGGGCGCCCGCGGATCGTTCAAACAGATTCGGCAGCTGGCCGGGATGCGCGGCTTGATGGCCAACCCGAAAGGCGAAATCATCGAGCGGCCGATCAAGGCCAACTTCATGGAGGGCCTCTCGGTGTTGGAGTACTTCATCTCCACCCACGGCGCCCGCAAGGGTCTGGCCGATACCGCGCTGCGCACGGCGGACTCGGGCTACCTGACCCGGCGCCTGGTCGATGTCGCCCAGGACGTGATCGTCCGCGACGAGGACTGCAAGACCAAAGAACACATCGAGATGGCGCTGCGCAAGGACGACGGCTCGCTCAATGACAACCTCTTCGGCCGCCTGGCGGCGAAGAAGTTCGAGACCAAGCGTGGTCGCGAGCTGCTCAAGCGCAACCAAGAAATCACCCTCGCTGACGTCGAGGCGATCGCCGAGGCGGTCGGCGACGAGGAGATCACCGTGCCGGTCCGCTCAACTCTCAAGTGCGAGGCCGAGTCCGGTGTTTGCCGCGCCTGCTATGGGGTTGCCCCGGCGACGGGCTCAACCGTCAACATCGGCGACGCGGTGGGGATCATCGCGGCTCAGTCGATTGGCGAGCCCGGCACGCAGCTGACCATGCGCACCTTCCACACCGGCGGCGTCGCCGGCCAGGACATCACCCAGGGTCTGCCGCGCATCGTCGAGCTCTTCGAGGCGCGCAAACCGAAGGGTTTGGCGCAGATGGCCGAGGAGGCCGGCAAGGTCACGGTGGAGGAAACCGACAAAGCCCTGAAAGTGATCGTCACCGAGTCGAGCGGCGAGGAGCACAGCTACAGCTTCCCGCCGCGCACCCGGCTGCATGTCGCCGATGGCGAGAAGGTCGAGGTCGGTCAGCAGCTCAACGAGGGCTCGCTCTACCCCGCCGACCTGCTGGCGATTCGTGGCCGCACCGATACCGAGCTCTACCTCGTCGCCGAGGTGCAGAAGGTCTACCGGGCACAGGGCGTCGACATCAACGACAAGCACATCGAGCTGATTGCGCGGCAGATGCTGAAGAAGGTGAAAATCGAGTCGAAGGGCTCGACCGGCCTGCTGCCCGGCCAGCTCGAAGATCGCGGCCAGCTCAAACGCCTCAACAAACAGATCAAGGCGGACGGCGGCACGCCGGCCAAAGGCGAGGAGGTCATCCTCGGCATCACCAAGGCCTCACTGGCCACCGAGTCGTTCCTCTCCGCAGCCTCTTTCCAGGAGACGACCAAGGTGCTCACCGATGCGGCGCTGGAGGGCAAACGCGACAAATTGGTGGGTCTGAAGGAGAACGTGATCATCGGCAAGCTGATCCCCGCTGCGACCGGGCTCAAGCACTACCGCACGCTGGCGGTGGAACCGGCGGTGCCGGTCGAGCCGCCCAGCGACGACGACCTGCTCGACGAAGACGAGTTGGCTGCTGAGCTGGGGGTCGATGGAGATGAAGCTCCCGTCGAGAGCTTCGGACCCAGCTTCGCCGAGGAGCTGGAGGAGCTCGCCCAGGAGATCGAGCAGAGCTCGGACGACAAAGCTACGTAGCGAGGGAGAGGGCGAGTGCCCATCCGCCGGAACCTGCTCCCTTCGGTCGCTCACAAGTTCCGCCGGACGGGCACTCGCCCTCTCTATCCAACGTTCGCTCCAGCTGAGCACTGCCGTGCTGCTGGAAGAGGCCGGGGTGGCCCTGCGGCGAACTTGTGAGCGAGCGAAGGGAGCGGGTTCGCAGCAGGGGTGCCCCGGCCTCTTTCGAGCTGAGCTGTGTTAGTTGCTCGAGCCGCCAGTTAGGCAGTAGGCGAACGCCGTCAAGGTGCTGGCGGCGCCATTGTTGTTTTTGGCTTGGTAGAGCCAGCCGTTGCCGTTGCGCAGCGTCGAGGTCATCTCGACCCCGAAGTTGGCCGGCTGACCGCCGCCGCTGATCACCGTCGTGCCTTCCGGGCAGGTTGCGGTGACGCTGCCGCTGCCGCCGGCCGCGATCGCGGTGCTGTTCGTGACCTGGATGATCGGGCCGAGCTCGGAGGCGCGAATGGCGCCGGTCTGGATCTCGCTCGAGCCGACCGAGTTGGGGCCGAGGTCATCTTGGGTCAGCGACTGGTCGGCTACCTCCGAGGAGGTGACCGAAGCGGGGCCGAGGTCGCCCGCGGTGAGCGAGTCGGGGGCCACCTTGGGGGAGGTAACCGCGTTTTCGGCGATCTCGTCGGCGCCAACCGAGTTGGTGCCGAGGTCGTTGGCGGTGACCGACGCGTCGGCGATCTTGGGCGAGTTGACCGCGTTGTCGCGGAGGTCGATCGTGCGGACGGTGCCGTCGACGATCTGCCGCGAGCTGACGCTGGCAGCCTTCGCTGCGAAGGCCGAGCCCGCCAGGGCCAGGAACAGGGCCAGGCAGCTGATCACGAGGGCGGGGGAGGGGCGGAACTTGCTCTTGCTGGTCATCTTGGGTCTCCTTTGTTGTTGTGGAACCTGATGAGCACAGCTTCGGCGGGGTCCGGCTCTGCGACTACGGACCCTTGGGGTGAACTCCCTCACCCCTGTGCCTGGGAGGGGGCGGGATACCCATCCGCCGGAACCCGCTCCCTTCGGTCGCTCACAAGTTCCGCCGGACGGGCATCCCGCCCCTCTCGGTAGATTGGCCAGGTGGCCAACCCCTCGAAGGTCTGCATCATCGGCGCCGGATCATCCGGGCTTACTGCTTGTCAGGTGCTGGGCACGGGGGGGATCCCGTTCGACTGCTTTGAGAAGGGGTCGATGATCGGCGGCAATTGGCGTTTCGAAAACGACAATGGGACCTCGTCCGCCTACCGATCACTGCACATCAACAGCGCTCGCAAGCTGATGTCTTTCAAGGCATTTCCGATGCCGGCGGACTATCCGGACTACCCCAGTCACTACCAGGTCGCCAAGTACTTCGACGACTACGCGGAGCGTTTTGGCCTCGCCGAGAAGATCACCTTTCGCACCGAGGTCGTGACCGCCGAGCCCACTGGGGACGGCTGGGAGGTGACGGTCGAGGACGCCGATGGCGCGCGGCGGACCGAGCGCTATCGGGCGGTGCTGGTGGCCAACGGTCATCACTGGAGCCCGCGCTGGCCCGAACCCTCCTTCCCGGGCGCCGACGAGTATGAGGGCGAGCAGATGCACGTCCATCACTACCGCGAGTCCGAGGTGCTTGTGGGTAAGCGTGTCTTGGTCCTCGGAATCGGCAACTCAGCCGTTGACGTCGCGGTCGAGTCTTCGCGAATCGCGGAGAAGACGTTTCTGGCGATGCGGCGCGGCGCCTACGTTCTGCCCAAGTTCCTCGGCGGCACGCCGATCGACGAATCCGCGCCGCCGGTCATGAGCCGGCTGCCCTTGCCGGTGCAGCGGTTCTTCTTCTCGACGCTGTTGAAGCTGTCGGTCGGGGACATGACCGACTATGGCCTGCCGAAGCCCGATCACAAGCTGCTCGAGGCCCATCCCACGGTGTCCTCGGAGCTGCTGCCGCGGATCGGCCACGGCGACATCGCGGTCAAGCCGAACATCGATCGCTTCGCCGGCGGTCGCACGGTGCGTTTCGCCGATGGCAGCGAGGAGGAGATCGATCTGGTCGTCTACTGCACCGGCTACGAAATCTCATTTCCGTTCCTCGACTCAAAGGTCTTTGCTGCGCCCGACAACCGCATGCCGCTGTACAAGCGGGCTGTCTCTGCCGAGAACCCGGGCCTCTACTTCATCGGCTTCATCCAACCACTGGGGCCGATAATGCCGATCGCCGAGGCCCAGGCTGAATGGATCGCCGACCTGCTGACCGACCGTGCGACGCTTCCGTCAGCTCTGGAGATGCGCCAAGAGGTCGCCAGCTACGACCGCTGGCTGAAGAAGCGCTTCGTGACCTCTAAGCGTCACACGATCGAGGTGGATTTCCATCCGTACCTACGGGAGATCAGCCGCGAGCGAAAGCGATCTAAGCAGGCGGCCTGAGTGGAGGGGACGGGGGTCCCCTCCTGGCCAGCGGCGTCCTGCTTTTCGCCCTGACCGTTCGGCGAGAGAGTCCGGGCTCCCGGCGAAGAACCCAGCGGCCAGGAGGGGAACCCCGTCCCCTCCCTGCGCCAGCGCCTCCCGGAAGATGGTGGGGCCCCCGCGGGCGGGTGGGGAGTGGGCAGCGACGTTCGAAGCCCCCGCCTGAGTCCTCCGCGGTGTCCTCTGCTTCGGGCGACTTGCTTGCCCACCAGACCAGCCAAAGCGCGCCGAAAACCGGGATCTTCAGCACCACAAGCAGAAAGAAGATGGGCCAGAACCCCTCCATCGAGCCAGTGTAGCCGCCAAACCCGGGCCCGTCGGCGGGCTTGTTCGGGCTTATTGGCCGTCGGCCCAGGCGATCAGGGCTTCTACCTGGACCTCCTCGAGGCCCAGCTGGGGCTCGGTTGGGACGAGCAGGGTCGGCTCATCCCGACCCCGTGCCCACTCGTAGCAGCTCTCGTCGAAGTTGTCGTCGATCCAGGCCAGCGGCCGCCCTTTGCCGTACTCGTCCAGCGGGCCCAGCTTCCAGTGGGCGGAGCCAAAACGTGCAGCGCCGTCGAACGTCAGATGCGGAAGCTCTGGGAGCCCGAGGATGTTGGGCAAGTAGTCATTGGCTTTGTCCTCCCACCCCGTCGCCCAGACCAGGTCATAGTGCTCGCCGAGCGTCATCAAGCGCTTGCCAGCTGCCAAGGAGATGCAATGCACCATCCCGTCGATCAACTCGAACTTTGCCTCGTCCTTGCCAGGCGGGTCGTCGAAGCCAAAGAGCGAGATGACGCCGTCGACGTCGACGGCGAGGATGGGCCGGCTCATGGAGCCAGGCTAGCTACCAGCGGTAATGCGCGAAGGCCTTGTTGGCCTGAGCCATGCGGTAGATGTCGTCCTTGCGCTTCCAGGCGCCGCCCTGCTGGTGGGTCGAGTCGAGGATTTCGTTGGCGAGTCGCTCCGACATCGAGTACTCGCGGCGGTTGCGCGCGAAGTCGACAAGCCAGCGGACGGCCAGGGTTCGGGCGCGGCGGGCAGGAACCTCGACCGGCACCTGGTAGGTGGCGCCGCCGACACGGCGCGAGCGGACCTCGAGCACCGGAG
>DATFVC010000009.1:0-13374 GCA_035260485.1 Solirubrobacterales bacterium
GGCCACCGCCAGTGCGTCGGGCTCGCGAGCCTCGTGGAGGGCGATGGCGAACTCGTCGCCGCCGAGCCGGGCGACGACGTCCGAGTCCCTGACCCTCTCCAGGATCTGCCTGGCCACCGCTGTCAGTGCGGCATCGCCCGCCGCATGCCCGTGCAGGTCGTTGACTAGCTTGAGGTTGTCGACGTCGATCACGAGCAGCGCGCCCGGCCGCCGGTAGCGCGAGGCGTATCGCAGCACGCGCTCCAGCTCCCCGGTGAAGCGGCGGCGGTTGAGCAAGCCGGTGAGGAGGTCGTGGTCGGCCTGGTAGTCGAGCTGCGCCTCGAGGCGGTGGCGGTCGTGGGCGAGGAGGTCCCTGCGCGGCTGCGCGGTGGGGGCGGCTTCGCGCGGGCGCTCATCCGGTTCGTTCAAGAGCTCGATCAGGGGCGCCACGAGGTCGGGATCGAACTGGCTGCCGGCGCCGCGGCGCAGCTCGGCGATCGCCTGCTCTGGGCTCATCGCCTCGGGGTTGGGGCGCTTCGAGGTCATCGCCTCATAGGTGTTGCAGACCGCGATGATCCGCGCCGCGAGCGGGATCGCCTCGCCGCTCAGCCCGTCCGGGTAGCCGCTGCCGTCCCAGCGCTCCTGGACCGAGCGCACGATGTGGCCGGTGTAGCCGAGCGCCGGCGCGGCGGAGATGATGCGCTGCGCGATCAGCGGGTGAGTCCGCAGGAAGCGCCGTTCGTCGAGATCGAGCTCATCCGCCTTGTCGAGCAGGCCGTCGGGGATCGCGATCTTGCCGATGTCGTGCAGAGCTGCCCCGTGCACGAGGGCGCCCAGATCCGCCACACCCAACCCGAGCCGCTCGCCCAGCTTCGCCGCCAGCTTCGCGACGCGCACCGCATGGGACTCCATCTCCGGATCGCGTGCGCCGAGCACCGCCGTCAGGGCGTCTTGGACCTGGCGCTCGGTGCCGAGTCTGCGCCTGCCCTTGCGAGCGTACATCTCATCGTCGGCTTGGCGGATCAGACCGGTCGTCTCGCGTCCATCGCGCGGAGCGAGGGCGCAGCCGTAGCTCGCGGTCACCGAGAAGCCCTCGCCGTGGCGGGCCATCGCCGCCGCGAGCTCTTCGCCGATTTGCTCGGGCGGCTCCGAGTCGATCATGAGTAGGGCGCAGAACTCGTCGCCTCCCATGCGGTAGGCGCGCCCGCGCCTCCCGAGCGCGTCACGCAGGCCGCCCGCGACCTGGATCAGCAGGGCATCGCCGGCGTTGTGCCCGAAGGTGTCGTTGTAGGCCTTGAAGCCGTCGAGGTCGAAGAGCACCAGCAGGGCGGGGTGCTCCTCGGTGGCCTCGGCGGCGTGCCGCTCCAGGTCGCCGAGCAGCCTCCTGCGGTTCGCCAGCCCGGTCAGCGGATCCACCTTCGCTTCGCGCGCCCGGATCGCCAGCAGGCTGGCCGTTTCGCGCAGCGAGACGGCGAGGCGAACCACGACCAGGCTCAGGGTGAGGGTGGCCAGCACCTGGGTGGCCGTGCTGAAGCCGGTGAAGGCGTCCAGGGCGAGCACCGCCAGCGCGGCGACCCCGCCGGCGCTCGGCACGAGCGCGCGCCTGACGCGAGGATCGCCGCTTCGGGGTCTCCGACTGCCCAGGGTCACCATCGCGGCACCGGCGGCCATCACGATCAGCGCCAGCAGCCATCCGGCGTCGAGAACCCCGCCCGCCTGATAGGTCCCGTTGGCGTTTTCGACGATGTAGAGCGAGTCGGCGAGGGCGAAGATCGCCAGCCCGGCGGCGAGAGCCGCGAGACCGCGCGAGCGTCGCCAGCCGACGGTCGCCGAGGTGACGACGAGCATCGTGAGCAGCGTCGCGTCGCCGATCGGGTAGGCGATGTCGGTCAGCGCGCCGGACACCGATTCGCCCGCGGTTGCGTTGACGACAGGCTCGAGCAAGAGGGCCGCGGCCACCGTCGCACAGGCGGTGGCGGCGATCAGGCCGTCCAGCCAGAGCCCGATCCCGGTTCCCCCGCCGTGGTCGCGCCGGTGGGCGGCGATCACCGCCAGGTACATCAGCGGGTAGAAGCCGAGGTACCCGATGTCGGCGGGGGAGGGGTTCGGCAGGGAGGCGCCAGCGGCGAGCTTGTGCTCGAAATAGGCGTTGCCGAGCACCCACGACGCCATCCCGAGGCCGGCCAGCCCCCATAGCGCGCGGTCCTCCGAGTCGAGCGCGGCGCGCCAGAGGCACACCGAGACGGCGCTCAGGCCGATCGCGTCGGAGACCCATGTAGCGCATGCCTGCTGCGCCGAGGACCCGCCTACACCGGTCAGAGCGCGCAGCGCGAATGCCGCCAGCAGCGCCGAGCCGAAGGCGAGCGCGCCCCACATCCAGCGGGCGCCTTGGCTGCGCCGGTCGCTGGCGTGGGTCGAGGCGGATCGGCCGATGATCATTTCTCGGTACATCGGTTATCGGGCGAGGACCCATTAGTCGCCTGGCAATCTTCCCTGCAGAACACCGCAAGGTCGTTTTTGTGACCACGCGATGGCGAGGCCGGTCGGGCGATGGCAATCACCCTGTTTGGAGCCGAGGGCGACTACCGCCACCCGGCCGTCGCCGGCGAAGCAGGCGTCCGCCCATACATCTACGTCGAGCGCCTCGACGACACGCTCGAGAAGGTCTCTGCCAACGGCGGCGCGGTGGTAACGAAGCCGTATCCCGAGGGGGGTCTGTGGGTGGCCACCTTCCGCGATCCAGCCGGCAATGTGCTCGGCGTCTGGCAACACGGGCCGCGCGACTGAACGGGATCCAGGACCGCTGCCGTCGCATTTGCGCGAGCAGAGGGTAGGACCCCCTTCGCGTCTCGCGCTGCAGAATCGGATATGAATGCGACAAGCAGGGGGTTCTCTACAGGGAGGAGCCGCAAGCATGAAACGTGTTGCACTGTGGTCTTGGCGCTCGGAGTGGTGGTGGCAGTCGCCGCGCTTGCGGGTTGCTCAGACAACACGCACGGCAGCGAGGGAACCTCAAGCTGACCGAACCGGGCGGTGAAACCGGGCAGAGCTTCGGCGTCATCGGCAAGCCGAAGGGGAGGAAGCTCGTGCCGGGCACCGGGTTCGCGTTCTCATCGGTGCTGCAGAACTCGGACAAGAAGACCGTGGGCGAACTCAACGCGTTCTGCCTCGCCACTCAGCCCTCTCCCGGGGAAGCGATCAACGGCACCTGCTCGGGCACCGCGGTCGTGCCTGGCGGCAGCTTCGCGCTGAACGTGGGCGGCAAGTCGATCGGAAACAACGTCTCCGGCGCCATCGTCGGCGGAACCGGCAAGTATGCGGGGGCGACCGGCACCTTCAGCTCGAAGTCGAGCGGCGGCGAAAACTCCCCCTCGACCGTCACCTTCGACTACACGCTGCCGTAGTCCGAATGGCGCTCTTCCGAGGTCGCCTTCGCCCACACCGCCTGCCAGACCTCGAAGAAAAGAACCCCCGGATCTCCGGGGGGGGGGGTCTTGCGTTCGTGCTGCTCGAGCAGAACCTACGTGATCATGTTATGCAGCCCGTAGGAGCATTCGACGCTTGGCGGCGCCCCCTCTCCGCTCTCCCTCAGCGGCTGGAGCGCCGCCGCCAACCGCCCATCGCGAAAGCTCTCCCAGCTCTGCTCCGACTCCCAGACGTTGACGATGCGGAACTGGCCGTTGCCCGTGAAGCCCGCCGTGTGGACGATCAGCCCAGCGGGTGGATCGGCCTCGATGTTGAGCCGCTCCGAAACCGCGTCGTAGTTGGTCGTGCTGAGGTCGTCTTCCTCGACCTCGAACTCTTGAACAGTCATCACCGCCATTTTCGTCCTCCTTCGGTCGCCTCGGGTGTTGCGATCCTCCCTCTCCTGGCCTTCCGGCACAAGAGCTCCGGATGCCGGGACCATATTCAGCCTTCGGCGAGTTCGACGCCAATGTCGCGTCTCATGGTGTTGGGGACTACGGCCAGGAACCGTGGGCGAACTCAGCGCGTTACCCGCCGCCGCATGACGCATCAGGCCGGGTCACCGTCCGCGCTTGCGGGAAGGAACCTAAGATCGATGACGTGGCAGGGACCCGGGAGACGAGGCCGCCGTTGCAGCGCCTGGAGGCGCTGAAGCTTGCCAACGAGGTGCGCCAGCAGCGCGCCGAGATCAAGCGGCGCTCCACTCGGGCGGGATAAGCATCGCCGAGCTGCTGATCAGTCCACCCGGGTTTCTGCAGAGCGCAAGGCTGTCGCAGATCCTCCTCGCCGTGCCGGGGTACGGACAGGTGCGCGTCAACCGTCTGCTCAAACGGTGTCGCATCTCGCCCTTGAAGACGATCGGAGGCCTTTCGGAGCGCCAGCGGGAGGAGCTAGCTTCGCCATGTACTCCCCCAGGGTCGTCTAGTTCTCAGCGACAAAAATACTAGCCCGCGTATGCCTGTTGAGCCAGGCCGAGTTCACGGAGACTCTGATCTACCCCCGAAGCGGGCCCCTTGCGAGAGTATCTCGACGCGCTCACGACCGTAGACTCGTCTCACCGTGCAGGCACCGCAGACGCAGTACGTCGAGCGCGACGGGATCTCGATCGCCTACCAGGTGGTGGGCGACGGCCCAGTCGACATGCTCATCGCGCCCGGCTTCATCTCACACCTCGATCTGCAGTGGACGGACCCCGGCTTCTCGAGGTTCCTGTCTCGCCTGGCCTCCTTCACGCGGCTGATCATGTACGACAAGCCCGGCACCGGCCTGTCGGACCCGATCCCGCACCTGCCCACGCTCGAGGAGCGTGGTGCCGACATCACCGCGGTCCTTGATGCCGCGGGCTCTGAGCGGGCCGTGCTCTTCGGCCAATCCGAGGGCGGCCCGTGCTCGGTGCTGTTGGCCGCCACGCGACCGGAGCGGATCGCCTCGCTGGTCTTGTACGGCACGTTCCGGACCTTGTTGATCACGGACGCCGCAGCCTATTCGCCTGAGATGGTCGCGCATCGGGAGGAGAGGCTCGCCGAGGCGCGGGAGATGGTCGAGCACTGGGGGGACGGCGCGAGGGTGTCGAAGCTCTTTGCCCCGAGCCTGAGCGAGTTTCAGCAGCGCTTTCTGGGGACGTTCGCACGGGCGGCGGCAAGCCCGCGGATGGCCCGGGCGCTGATCGATACCGCCTTGCAGATCGACGTGCGCGACGTCCTCTCCTCGGTGCACGTGCCAACGCTCGTCCTGCACGTTGAGGATGACCGTGCGTTCCCCCTCGAAGCCGGCCAGCTGCTGGCCGATGGCATCCCCGGGGCGCGCTTCGTCACCTTTCCTGGCATCGACCATGCCTTCTGGCTCGGGGACTTCGACGCGACCGTAGAAGCGATCGTCGATGAGATCGAGCGGTTCGTCACCGGCGCCGTCCAGCGTGCCGAGCCGAACCGGGTACTGGCGAGCGTCCTCTTCACGGACATAGTGGCGTCGACCACGCGCGCGGCGGAGCTGGGTGACCGTGCGTGGCGTGAGGTTCTCGAGCGCCACGACGCGCTCGTCGACCGTGTCGTCTCCGAGCACGGCGGGCGGGTCGTAAAGCACATCGGCGATGGGGCGCTGTCGGCCTTCGGCGGCCCGGCGATGGCGATGCGCTGCGCCGAGGCGTTGCGCGATGGGGTTGCGGAGCTCGGCATCGAGCTGCGGGGCGGCATCCACACCGGCGAGTGCGAGGCGATCGGAGAGGACCTTGGCGGCCTGGCCGTCCACATCGGGGCTCGGGTCGGCGCGCTCGCGGAACCGGGTGAGATCGTCGTCTCCTCAACCGTCAAGGAGCTCGTAGTCGGCTCAGACATGCAGTTCAGCGACCGCGGCGAGCACGAGCTGAAGGGGGTTCCGGGCTCGTGGCACCTCTACGCCCTGGGAGAGGAGCGCATGCCGCGGGTCGAGCTCGACGGGGCGGCGGGGTACATGCGCCGCTCAGATCGCGTTGCCGTTACCCTCGCCCGCCGGATGCCGCGGGCGATGCGCCTCGCCGGGCAGCTCGCGAGCCGCGGGACCTCCCCGACATAGACGGCGGTCTGAGTTCAAGGATCACTCGCCCGCTGGTTCATCCGCCAGCCTGGCGCAGTTAGGTGTCGTCGACCGCGTACAACTGCCAGGTGTCGGGAACGCCCTTCAACGCGTGAGCCCCGCGATCGGTGAATTGGATCCCCGATCCAGCCACCAGGTCCTTCACGGTTCGCGAGACAAGCAGCTCCCGGGGTTCGGCGCGAGCGCTGACGCGGGCGGCGATATGGACGGCGATGCCGCCGATGTCGTCCCCCATCACCTCGCACTCGCCGCTGTGCAGGCCGGCGCGAACCCCGATCCCCGACGCCTCGGAGGAGCGGAGGATCTCCGTCGCGCAGTGGATCGCGCGGGCCGGGCCGTCGAACGTCGCGAGGAAGCCGTCCCCGGTCGACTTCACCTCGCGGCCCTCGAAACGGCCCAGGGCCTCGCGCACCGCGCGCTGGTGTCGCTCGAGCAGCTCGCGCCAGCGCTGATCGCCGAGATCCGCGGCCGCGCGGGTTGAATCGACGATATCGATGAAGAGCACCGTGGCGAGAACCCGGTCGGGGTCGGCTACGGCGCGAGTTCCCGTCAGGAACTCCTGCACCTCACCGAGCTACTCCTCGGTGCTCTGGTACCAAAAGCCATGGTCATCGCCCTCGAACTCGACCACCCGGGCATTCGGCATGTGCTCGGCCAGCCAGCGTCCGTGGCGGACATTGACGAGGCGGTCGCGGGAGCGGTGCAGGATGAGCGCCGGGGCGTGGACAGTGGGCACGACGTCGCGGACGTCAAGTTCGAGGAACATCTGAAAGAGCGCCGTCAACATCCCCGGGCTGGCGGTGGAGCGTTCCAGTCGGCCATAGAAGGCGCGCGATTCCTGGTTGTCGGCCTGGCTGGGCGAGGAGACTTCGATCAAAGACCCGTCACCCCAGCTTGGCAGGATCAGCTCCAGCCCCGACTCGACCAGGGCTTCCGCCGGGGTCGCCCAGGGGTAGTCCTCGGCGTAGGTGGAGCGCGCCATCCCTCCGGTGCAGACCAGGGCCCGGACGCGCTGTGGATAGGTCGCGGCGAACAGGATGCTCATCGGCACGCCCTCGGAGACCCCCACCAGCGCGGCCCGCTCCGAGCCAGCGGCCTCCATCACGGCGCGGACATCGTCCATGCGCTGCTCCAGGGTGGGAGCGTCGGTCACCGGATCGGATAGACCGGAGCCGCGACGGTCGAAGCTGATGACTCGGGCGAAGGAGGCCAGGCCTTCCAGGAAGCGTGCCGTCGGCTCATGCTCCCAGAGCAACTCGACGTGGGTGGTGAATCCCGGCACGAGTACGAGGTCGAGGTCGCCCTCGCCGAAGACCTGGTAGGCGATGTGGATCTCCCCGCTTCTCGCGTACTTGGTTTCGGGCCGTGCTATCGGTGTGCCGTGCGCCTGGATGGGACTGCCTTTCATTTGCGGTGCTGACTGGGCGGTGGATCAGGGGGTCACGGCTGGTTTGGGCGCAGCACTCGCCGGCGCCATGATTGTCCCATGCGCTGGGCTCGCGATGAATCCGCGGCCCGGGCGCGCGTTTCGGCGAGCAAAGCTTTCAAGAGGGGCAGTTGAGCGTCGAACCCAGGCACCGACACTGCTTCATGGGACCGTCGGCCGCTTCGCCAGAGAAAAGGAGAAGCGGCCGCGGGCATCCTCGGCGCTCTCCCTCACAACGAGGAGCGAAGCAATGCACTGACTCCCCGGGTCCGCCTAGCGCGACATCCGGCAGCCGCCGGCCCAAATGTCGAAGGAGGCCAGGTTCTGGGGCAAGAGATGGGGCAACAAGCCCCACAGATTCCAGCCGATTCCAGCCGATCTCGATCTCGCGAAAACCGCTTGAAACCGTGCCCCACGTAGTCCAGCCGGACCCCTGGTTCGGGCTCATAAGCGGACTGTCCTTGTGGGAACCCGACAGTCATTAGGGCTTCCTTGTTGCCCCAGACTTGTGTTTCCCTGCCTCCCCTACGACCCCTTACAGTGAGGGACCCGCCTTGCTTTTCCGGCTAATACTATATTAGTATCTCAATGCTCAGGTTTCCTATCTTTGCGACACAGGACTGGATCTAAGGGAGAAGACATGCATTTGGACAGCGCTGCGCGTTCGGCCCGTCGTCTACTCGTCCTCATCGCGGTATCTCTTACCGCGGTCGTCATGGCGATGGCAACCGCCTCCAGTGCCAGCGCGGCGCTATCACTGGGCCTGACTTGGAGCGGCAATCTGGATCAGACGATCGAACAATCGAACTTGGAACGGGTACAGGGGTCGGGAGCCACCATGTTCCGCGTGTTGATCCAGCGTCCGGTAACGCAGGCGGAAGGCTGGAAAAAATACGAAACGCTGTTCGAAACTGCCGCCCAGCGCGGCATCACGATTCTGCCTCAATTGCAGGATGAAAAGGAATACCCGACCGAAAGCTCCGGTAAATGGCCTGCCTGGGGAGCTTGGGTTCAAGAAGCGGTAGGTAAATTCGGGCCGTCCGGCTCTTTTTGGGTTAACAAAGGATACGCGAAACCCGCATATACCTGGGAAGTATGGAACGAGCCGAACCTGGCCGAATATGCCCCGAATGGTTTGATCAGCGGACAAGTCTACGGCGAATTCTTTACCTTCACTGCAAGCAAAATTCACGAAGTACACAGCGGCGTCAAAGTCCTAAATGGAGGGCTGTGGATACAGCGGGAAGCAGGAGGAAAATTCCAAGAATTTGAAAACTTCGTCACGGGCATGTACGCATCTTCCTATAAATCTTTCGAATTCAAAAATGAGATCGGCGGCCTCTCGATACATCCGTACGGATTCACGCAGGGATCGCAGTTTCTGGAATTCACGGAAAAAGTAGTGAAGGCTCGGGAAGTGCTCGACACCAAGTCCGGAGGGACTAACAAACCTCTGTGGATCACCGAGATGGGCTGGCCGGTGAAAGACGAAGGAGAGGGCAAGGCAGTCAGCGAGCAACTTCAATCGAATCTCTTGAAATACAGCTTCGATTGGGTTAAGGAAACGGCTGCGTCCAGAAAGATCGAGGGGCTGTTCTGGTACGCGATACGAGACCGACCCGATATCAACTCACCAAAGTGGGATTTCAATTGCGGCCTGATCGGCAATGGAGGAAACTATCGGCCGGCTTGGTGGAAGTTCCAGCAGGAGGCTGGGGCACCGGTGTGGCCGACGGGGAGCTGGGCCTACGACAACCTCGGTGGGGGTCTCGTCGGTGATCCGACGATCTCCTCGCAGGGACCGGGCCAGCTCGATGTCTTCGCGAGGGGGACGGACAACGCGCTCTGGCACAAGTGGTACAGCGGGACGAGTTGGAGCGGCTGGCAGTCCCTAGGAGGCTCGCTGGCCGGCGGAACTGGCTCCGTGTCCTGGGAACCGGGTCGGATCGACGTGGTCGCCCGGGGAAGTGACAACGGGGTCTGGCACTGGGCGTGGAACGGGTCCGGCTGGAGTCTTGAGAGCCTTGGGGGAGTGACCTACTCCGCGCCGGAGATCTCTTCGCAGGGACCGGGCCAGCTCGATGTCTTCATCAGGGGTGCTGACAACGCGCTCTGGCACAAGTGGTACAGCGGGGGAAGCTGGAGCGGCTGGCAGTCCCTCGGAGGCGTGCTGGCTGGCGGACCTGGGTCCGTGTCCTGGGAACCCGGTCGGATCGATGTAGTCGCTCGGGGAACCGACAACGCGATCTGGCATTGGGCGTGGAACGGGTCCGGCTGGAGCTCGGGCACCCTGGGCGGATCACTTGGCTCCGATCCGGACATTTCCTCCTTGGCTCCCGGCTATCTCGATGTGTTCGCAAAGGGAGTAGACAATAATCTGTGGAGTAACTCCTACAGCGGTGTTTGGAGTGGCTGGCACTTCACCGGGTCCGGCCCACTCATCTCCGGGCCCGGAGCGGTGTCTTGGGCGCACAACAGGACCGACGTGGTCGCCTTGCAGAGCGACTCGAGCATCCGGCATTTTTTCTGGAACCCCTAACGCTCAACAGTCTCACAGGGTCAGGGGCGCAGACGAAGTGCCGCCCACGACCTGGCCGAGTAGGTTCGGCCCGGTCGTGGGCTAGGCAAGAGTTCTTATGCGCTTCGGGTCCAGATTTCACCGAGGTGGCATCGCTCTCCCCTTTGCGCGACATCCGGCAGTTTCTCGGTACGCTCAGGCTGTCGAAGCTAGCCGTGTCTGCTGGGGCAAGAAATGGGGCAAGAAGCCCCACAGATCCCAGCCGATCCCAGCCGATCTCGATCTCGCGAAAACCGCTTGAAACCGTGCTCCACGTAGTCCCGCGGGACTCCAGGTTCGGGCTCATAAGCGGACTGTCCTTGTAGGAAACCGAAGGTCATTGGTTCGAATCCAATCGGGCGCATCGCGTTTGTCAGGCGACCACTTCGACCGGTTGAACTGTTCCGCGCAACCTGTGGGAGACTGCATATGGTATGGACATCGTGGAGATCGAAGCTCTCTTCGAGCTGCCGCGTGAAGAGCTGTTGCTTGAACTGGCCTCGGTGGGACATGATGTTTTCCCACGACTTCCACTGCGGCGGGCGGAAGAGGTTTACCGTTCGATCCGCGAATCCCTGCGCGATTCGATCTGCAACGACCCGCGCGTCGTCGCCCTGCAGCAGGAAAAAGGCCACACCCCAGAGCTGATCGCGGCGATTGCCGACATCGTTGCGGCTTCAACCGTGGGCGTGCCTCCGTTCACTGTCGCGGTTCTCATTCTCCGCGATGGCCTACCGAAGCTCTGCGGCAGCGACCAGGCTGGGGACTAACGTGTTGTCGCCCAGCGATATTCACGCGGAGTTCGATCGGGTTCGCGGAGTTGCCGACTTCCGATCGGTGGCCGATCCAGATGCAATGAAGGCGGACCCACTCAATGCATCTTCTCTGCAGGGTCCCCATGCCCAGCGGATGCTCGATCGCACGGCTCAGATACTTGACGAGCACGCCGAGTTCTCCAAGCGTTTCGACTTTTGGTGGGCCGTGGACGCCGCGAGCTACACCGATCCAGTTGAGGTCTTTCTGCAACAAGTTCTCATCGCGGCGCTCGCGGACTCGAAACAGAATCACCCTCACCTTCGCGCTTTGAAGCCCACGGCGGTCAGGTGCGTGTACAACCCACAGTTCTCGAGCTTCGCTCTCCCGGGGCAGACCGTCGATTTCGTTTGCATCTCAATCGGCTTCATGAAGTTCCTGCAGGTCCTACTCGGCGCGATGATCGACTTCCACGATGCGGGTTGTGATCTGACTGGTCCTACTCGACTCTGCCACACCAATCTTGCCTTCGGCCAGGACGCTGAGAGGCTAATGCGGCAGCGTCCGGAAGTCGCCCAGGGGATCTGCCACCGGGTTGTCCTCGAGGGATTGAGGTGCTTCAAGGGTGATTTCTCGAACCATCACTCGCCGATTTTGGGTCGGATGGTCGGCGACCTCCTTGAGGTAAGCGGCTTGACGCCGCTGCTCTATTCCGGGTGCGAGGGGTTCATCGTCTGTCACGAGCTCGCACACTTGCTATCGCCAGACAAGACCCCACAGCGCAAGATGAGGCTGGAGCAGGATGCCGACCTGAGCGCCATCAGTTTGATGTTTGTAGCCACTTGCGTGATCGATAATGACCTCTTCGTTCCCACCCTTTACGGCCCACCGCTGTTCTTTCAGGCCGCCCGGATCTACGGGCTGATATACCGAGCGGGAATGGTTATCTCGGGCGTGCCACAGGACATGGAGAAGATGTCGGACTCCGAAGTCGAGCTCATACGAAGGTTGATGGGTATACGTCGTTACCTTCGTAAGGAGACTCCGCTGCCGGTCGGAACTCCGGATCTCTTCGATGATCTGATCGCCGAGCTGTCCATGCTCCTTCTCGGCTGCCAGTGGCGCTTGCTCGAGCTGGGCGGAAAGGACATCGACATCGGCGCTCTGATGCTAGCCGCGGAGCGGTAGAAGCTTGGATGTCGATCTGCGCCTCCGAAGATCGGCGCATGTGCAGAAAACATCAGGTCTCCACGGGGGATCGGCTGCAACTCGACTGCACAATGCCGGGCCGCGGGCTCGGCCGTGATCGGCGGCACGAAGACCGCGATCGTGGAGGCTTGGACCAGCCCCACCTGGACTCAGCAGACGTCCCGATCCCCGAAGGGGCGACCTCGAGCCAGCTCGACGGCATCGACTGCATCTGGTCGAACGTCTGCGTCGCGGCCGGCCGCTACAGCTCCGCCGGCAGCGCGGTCAAGGAGCTCGCGATGACCTGGAACGGCACACCACCTGGTCGCTTCAGGCCCTGGCCGAACCCGAAGGGGCCGTGGAAAGCAAGCTCCTCGACGTCTCCTGCACGCCCTCACCGACCCGCTGCACCGCGGTGGGGGGCTGGAAGAACAGCAAAGGCGAACAGCTCACGCTCGCATATCGCTACAACGGCACGACCTGGACGCTGCAGAGCACGCCAAACCCTTCCGGCAGCGCCGAAAGCGTTCTCCAAGACGTCTCCTGCGCGAGCGAAACCTCCTGCATGGCGGCCGGCAGCCAGGAAGACGCCGAAGGAACGACCCGGACCCTGGCCGAGAAGTGGAACGGGACCAGCCTGGTCGATTCAGGGCACCCCGAACCCCTCGGGGGCGGAATTCAGCTCGCTCTCCAGCGTCTCCTGCCGCAGCACCATCTGCGTGGGCGTGGGGTGGAGCACGGACGGCTCTGGGGTCGACACGACGCTGGGGGAGATGCGGGAATAGATCGCCTTTGGCTTCCGGCAGGACCGATTCGTTGGCCGATCTCCCGAGCCGGCGGAAGGGCCTTTGGATCGCTGGGGCAAGAAATGGGGCAAGAAGCCCCACAGACTCCAGCCGATCCCAGCCGATCTCGATCTCGCGAAAACCGCTTGAAACCGTGCCCCACGTAGTCCAGCGGGACCCCAGGTTCGGGCTCATAAGCGGACTGTCCGTGTGGGAACCCGACGGTCATAGGGCTTCCCTCGCTAACTCCGTGCTCCCCGCCTCTGCGCGACCCCACGGTCAGGGTAGCGCGACGCGGATGCCCCGGTCGGTCCCAGGCCTTCCCAGCAGGGTGAACAGGTCTCATCGGTCAAGGTTGCCGCCCCAGCTTCCGATTGATGGAGGTGGTAGCTGAACTGAGCCAGCGCGAGCGAAGGACCGTCCTTACGGGCGGTTTCCTCGCTCTCTGCCTGCTCGCAGCCTTCACCGCGCACGTCGTGGCCGGGGTCGGCGGCCCTGGCACCGACGCGCTCTTCAACACCTGGGTCTACAACGCCCTGATGCTGACGAGCGCCGCCGCCTGCCTGCTGCGGGCCGCGCTGGTCCGCCGCGAGCGGGGAGCCTGGGCACTGCTCGGCGCCGGCTTGCTGCTCTACACCGGCGGGGAAATC
>DATFVC010000010.1:0-3238 GCA_035260485.1 Solirubrobacterales bacterium
CTGCGTGCTTTCGACCGTGCTGTGCCCGACCGCGACGTCGTCTTCTTGGCCGCCGCCGACGATTTCCTGGCCGACGCTGCCGTGGTCTTCGACGCTGACGTGGTCTTCCTGGCCGATGGCGCGCGCCGCTTCGGGGCCGGCGCAGCGGCCCGGCGCTCGGCGAGCAGTTCGACCGCCCGCTGCATGGTGATCGACTCGGGTGCATCGCCCTTGCGCAGCGACGCGTTGGTCTCGCCGTCGGTCACATACGGTCCGAACCGGCCTTCCCGCAACACGATCGGCTTACCGCTGGCCGGGTCTTCGCCGAGCTCGCGCAACGGCGGCGCGGCGGCCGCCCTCGCCGCCCTGCCGCGCTGCTTGGGCTGCGCGAACAGGGCCCTGGCCTCCTCCATCGTCAGCGTGAACAGCTGCTCTTCTGACTCAAGCGACCGGCTGTCACTGCCCTTCTTGGCATACGGGCCGTACCGGCCGTTCTGGACCGTCACCGGCTCGCCGTCGATCTCGCCGATCGTTCGCGGCAACGTGAGCAGCCTGAGCGCGTCATCGAGGGTCACGCTGTCCAGGTCCATCGTCTTGAGCAGCGACGCGGTCCTCGGTTTAGCTGATGCCTGTGCGTCCTCCTCGAGCACCTCGGTCACGTACGGGCCGTACCGGCCAGCCCGGGCGACGACTGTCCGCCCTGTGGCCGGATCTGTGCCTAGGATCTTCTCGCCGCCCTGCTGCTCGAACAGCTGACTCGCCAACTCGGGCGTCAGCTCGTCGGGTGCGGTCCCTTCGGGAACGTTCACCCGCTCGCCGTCTCGCTCCAGGTAGGTGCCGTACCTGCCCACTCGCACGACAATGTCGGTCCCGGCCAGCGGGAACGAGCTCACGTCCCGGGCGTCGATCTCGCCGAGATCGCTCACCAGGTCCTTGAGGCCTGGCTCTTTCTGCCCGTCGATCCCGTCTGTGCCGAAATAGAACCGCCGCAGCCACGGCACGCGGCCAGCCTCGCCCCTGGCGATCTCGTCGAGCGCCTCCTCCATACGCGCGGTGAACTCGTAGTCCACCAGATGGGAGAAGTGCCGCTCGAGCAGATTCACGACCGCAAACGCGACGAACGAGGGCACGAGCGCCGTGCCCTTTTTGAACACGTAGCCGCGATCGAGGATCGTACCGATGATCGTCGCGTAGGTAGACGGCCGTCCGATCTCCCGGTCTTCCAGTTCCTTGATCAGGGACGCTTCCGTGTACCTGGCTGGCGGCCTGGTCTCGTGGTCAGCCGGGTGCAGGCCGCGCACCGCCATCGGGTCGCGCTCAGCCAGCGACGGCAGCCGGCGCTCCCTGTCGTCCCGGTCAGCGCCTTCCTCGACATCCTCGACATATGCCTTGAGGAAGCCGAAGAAGGTGATGATCTTGCCAGAGGCACCGAACTCGGCCTCTTCGCCCGCCGACGATCGGCCGGCGATCCTGACTGAAACGGACTCCCCGACCGCGTCCTTCATCTGGGAGGCGACCGTGCGCTTCCAGATCAGCTCGTAGAGCCGCAGTTCGTCGCCGGACAGCCCGGCATTGGCCGGGGTGCGGAAAGCGTCGCCAGCCGGCCTGATCGCTTCGTGCGCCTCCTGGGCGCTCTTGACCTTGCTCGAATACGTTCGCGGGGCATCGGGGACGTACTCGGCGCCAAAGAGCTCGCGGGCCTGAGCCCTCGCCGCAGTGAGCGCGGTCTGGGACAGTGTCACCGAGTCGGTCCGCATATAGGTAATGTGGCCGTTCTCATACAGCCGCTGCGCCACCTGCATCGTGTACTTAGCGGAGAAGCCCAGCTTACGCGAGCCCTCCTGCTGCAGCGTCGTGGTGCGGAAGGGTGCATAGGGCGAACGCCGGTAAGGCTTGCGCTCAACCGTCTTCACGGCGAACGCAGAACCATTCAGCCGCTCGGCAAGGCCCGCAGCTGCCGCCCCGTCCAGATGCAGGATCGTCGCCGCCAGGCTATCCCCGGCGGCCGAGGCAGCGCGCAGTTCGCCGGCCGGCGTGAAGTCGCGGCCCTGGGCGATGCGGCGGCCGTCAAGCGCTACCAGCGTCGCGGTGAACCAGGGGGCGTCCTTGTCGGCGGGCTGCGGCGCGAATTCAGCCTCCAGGTCCCAGTAGCGGGCCGGCTTAAAGGCGATCCGCTCCTTCTCCCGCTGCACGACGAGCCGTACAGCGACGGACTGCACGCGCCCGGCCGACAGCTGGGGCATGACCTTCTTCCACAGCACGGGCGAGACCTCGTAGCCGTAGAGCCGGTCGAGCACGCGGCGGGTCTGGTAGGCCTCGACCAGGCCGTTGTCCACGTCCCGTGGGTTGGCGATCGCGGCAGCGATCGCCTCAGGCGTGATCTCGTGGAAGACCATCCGCCTGGCAGGAACCTTGGGCTTGAGCTCTTGGACGAGGTGCCAGGCGATCGCCTCGCCTTCCCGGTCCTCGTCGGTGGCGAGCAGGAGTTCGTCTGCGTCCTTCAGCAGCTTCTTGAGCTTGCTGACCTGCTGGCGCTTGTCGGGGTTGACCACGTAGAACGGCTCGAAGTCGTTGTCGACGTTGACCCCGAGCCTGGCCCAAGGCTCCTTGCGCAGGCGGTCGGGAATGTCGGCAGCGCTGCCCGGCATGTCACGGATGTGGCCGATGCTCGATTCGACCACATAGCCCTTGCCGAGGTACCCGGCGATCGTGCGCGCCTTGGCTGGCGACTCGACGATGACAAGCCGGTTGGCACCGTTCGCCGCCGCGGTCGCGTCCACCTTGGTGGTTCGCGCCGCCGGGCTGGTCCTTGCTGCCACGACTTCTTACCTCACATCTCGCGAGCTTCCTGGAGCGCGCTCGTCGGACATGCCGCCGCGCGGCCGCTCCGACGCCAGGAGGCTACCGCAGGCGACCGACTGCCTCCGCGGGTCCGAGCACATCGCTCATCTGTCCCCACCAAGCACGTTTCGCTGCGACTGATTCCCGCAGGCCGATTGAATCATCGCCGCCGGTGCGCACAATGAGTGGTAATGGCGGAGTACTCCTACCTCATACTCAACTTGCCGCGCAGCACGTCCAGGGACGTCGTGCGGCGGATCCTCACGGATCACGCCGAATACGGGAACTGGGAACTTGCCAGACTGCGCCTGGCTGCCGATGGTAGCCGCACCGCCACCCTGCGCCGCAAGATTATCCGGCCAGGCCGGTCCCCGGGCCGGCCGGGGTCGGCTAGCGGGCAGTTCTGGCGTCACCCGCC
>DATFVC010000011.1:0-3313 GCA_035260485.1 Solirubrobacterales bacterium
GCTGGTAGGGTAGGCGGCTGGCGCGGTAGCCGAGGCCCCGTTTCCAGCCACCCCCCATCGAACCGTGCATGCGGTTTTCCCGCACACGGCTCTCCGACGTGCTTCACGTAGTCGCATGCGCGCGCGTCGAATAGCGGACGGTTCCGGTCAGGCGATAGAGCTTCGCGGCGTCCAGCAACTGGGGCAGGCGCGGCCCGCTCCAGCCCAGGTAATGCCGCTGATGCTTGGCTTGATCGAAGAGCGCCAGCCGGTAGGTGACGTAGCGGTCCACCTGCCCGAACTTGTGGTTGGAGTTGCCCACCCGGAAGTATTGTGCCCAGCCGCGAAGCACCGGGTTGAGCGCCCGGACGCAGTCGTTGAGGCTGTTGCTCAGCACGTGGCGGGGCGCCAACGTGTCCTTGACCTTTTGCCGAATCGCCTTCATCGCCCGAGGGCTGGGCCACTTCTGTAGATACCAGCGACCCGGCCAGCGCCAGGACTCCCTCATCCGATGATGGAAGCCTAGAAAGTCGAAGCCGGCCTGGCCTCGAGAGAGATCGACGATCCGGGTCTTTTCCGGGTGCATCTGCAGGTGCAGGTGCTCCATCACGATCCCCAATCGCCGCAGGCTCTCCTTGGCCGCCGCCTCGCTCCGGCAGAGGACGACAAAGTCGTCCGCGTACCGCACCAGCACCCCCAGGTGCCCACATCGCTGCTCCCACACGCGGTCGAGCTCGTGCAGGACGATGTTGGCCAAGAGCGGAGAGATCACGCCGCCTTGAGGCGTGCCTGAGATGGCCCGGCGCAGTTCCCCCTCCTCCATCACGCCCGCTCGCAGCCAGCCCTTGATGAGCTTGAGGACCTGACGATCACTGACCCGGCGCGCGACCAACTTGAGCAGGACATCGTGGTCAATCTCATCGAAGAAGGACTGAATATCCGCGTCGACCACCCACTGTGCCCCCTGGTTGGCCGTTACCCGGACTCTTTCCAGCGCGAGGTGCGCCGAGCGCCGAGGCCGAAATCCATAGGAGCAGTCCCGGAAGTCCGCTTCGAAGATCGGCTCCAGGACCAGCTTGGTGGCCTGCTGCACGACCCTGTCTCGCACCCCCGGTATCCCCAGCGGCCGCCTCTCGGCGGGCCGACCAGGCTTCGGGATGTAGACGCGTCGCACCGCTTGTGGCCGATAACGTCGAGCCAGTAGCTCGGCCCGCAGCTCCCGCAGGAAGCTGTCTACGCCACGGGCTTCGATGTCGGCGAGGGTCTGGCCGTCCACTCCGGCAGCACCCCGGTTGGCCTTCACCTCCGCCCACGCCCTTACGAGGATGTCCTCTCGGCATACCTTGTCGTAGAGCGCATGGAACCGCCGCCTCGCTGAACGCTTGGCGGCCACATAGAGCGTCCGTTGCAGTTCTCGCGTCTTGTTCCTGATGTGGTTAGCCGTCACCGGCATTCACCCACGCTTACCTGCGCCGAACGCTTGCACGAAGCAGGGGTCCTTCCCTCCGGCCAAGTTGTCATGCATGGCCATCAGCGGTACTACGACCCCCTCCGACTCCCTCCGAGCGGAGAACCGACTTCGCCTTGCGGCTTATACGGCCTCCCGCTCCGGCGACGGCTCGACCGCCCCGGGCCCGGTAGGGTCTCTCCAGTTCCCCGATCAACCTTGTCCACATTCCGCGCCCTCTACGCCGGGAGGTTCTTGGGCGCTGCTCCTCCAAGTTCTTCGACGCCTTCCCTGGCCTTCGCCCAATTTGACGGGGCTCGGCTCCTCCTTGCTCCGGTTGCCCGGGTGACAGTGACGACGCGGCAGGCTTCGCTTGATGCTGCGGACTGCGGACTCGCTCGCCTCCTTTCGAGACTTCATCGCGGCGCTTCGCCGGTCGGGTTTCCCCTGGCGGCGGCCGCCAGCTACCGAGGTGGCTTGGCCCCTCCTCGGGCGGGTCATTCTCCCGCTGGTTGATCACGGCTTACTGGACGCACTCAAATTGCTGTCAGTTAGGTATGCTGGCATACCATGAAGCGGACGACGGTTAAGCTCCCGGACGAGCTCGATGCGAGGCTCCGCCACGAAGCGGAGAGGCGCGGAATGACGGTATCCGAGCTGACCCGCCAGGCCATCGAAACCTACCTTGTCGAGGGTGGCAAGCGCCGTCTCGGCGCCGCCGGTCGGAGTGGCCGGAGCGACGTCTCGCATCGGATCGAGGAGATTCTAAGGTCAGAGTTAGCGGCCCACTGATCGCCGACGCCGGACCTCTGTAGGCGGCATACGACGCTGATGATGCCGAGCACAGCCGGTGCCGGCGACTTGTCCAGAGCCACCCTGGGCCAGTCCTGGTGCCGATTCTGGTCGTCACCGAGGTCGCCTACCTGTTGGGGACTCGAGTCGGTGCGGACACCGAGGTGCGCTTCCTCGGCGACCTAGCGGCGGGCGAGCTCGTGACCGAGCAGGTTGCCCCAGCCGATTGGCTTCGAATTGCGGAGCTGGTGGCAGCCTACCGAAACCTTCCGCTTGGTACGGTCGACGCTTCTGTCGTCGCCGCGTGCGAGCGAGTTGGCGCTCGCAGGATCGCCACCCTCGATCGCAGGCACTTCTCTGTCGTTAGGCCAGCCCATATCCCCGCATTCGATCTTGTTCCCTGAGAGGGGAGGCTGGCCGGGTGCTGCGTGGTCACGGGTTGACGTGTGCGTCGGTGGTAGTACGGATAGGGCCGTTCCGAATATGACCCAGGTGACCGCACTGCCCAGTATTTTCTTGAGGTGTAGCGGGATGCGCGCCTGGACGACGTTCATCCTTGGCCGCGCGGTCAGCGCGGCCGAATGAACACGCGGCGCGCCTTCTCGACCTCCGCGCCGGCGGCACAACCGCTCAGATGATCATTGACCAGGCCCATTGACTGTATGAAGGAGTAAACGGTGGTTGGACCGACGAAGCTCCAACCTCGCTTTCGTAGGTCGTTGCTCATCGCGAGCGCCTCGGGAGACGTCTTGATCTCCAAGAGGTCAGAACGCGACAGGAACCGGCGTCGCGGCTCCGGCTCGAATCGCCAGACGTAGGCCGCGAAGGATCCGAGCTCCGCAACCAGGTCGGGCATCCGCCGGGCGTTGTTGACGGTCGCCTCGATCTTGGCGCGGTTGCGAATGATGCTCCTGTCGTTCATCAGGCGGGCAATGTCGCGGGGCTCAAATCGTGCAACGGCAGCCGGTTCGAAATTGCGAAAGGCAGCGCGAAAGTTCTCACGCTTGCGCAGAACGATGAGCCACGACAGGCCGGACTGGAACCCGTCCAGTGAGATCTTTTCGAACAGCTCGCGGTCATTGGCGACGGGCCGGC
>DATFVC010000012.1:0-2036 GCA_035260485.1 Solirubrobacterales bacterium
GATAGTGTGCTGAAGGTTCTGCAAAAGCTTTGAGGCCGAGGCGGCCATGGCATGGTGGTGATGTTCAACCTCACCGACCCCGTGGAAAGGGAACACGCCATGGCCAATGGCAAGGCTACGCCTGCTCGACTCGACTGGAAAGCAGTGCTGACGAGCGACGACGAGGATGGATTTCGGGCGCTGCTGCAAACCGTCGTTCAAGAGGTGCTTGAGGCGGAGATGACCGAGACGCTTCAGGCCGAGAAGAACGAGCGGACGACGAACCGGCTGGGGCATCGCTCGGGCTATTACGATCGCAAGCTGGTGACGCGGGTCGGCGTCCTGGAACTGCGCGTGCCGCAGGACCGGACCGGTCGCTTCTCGACCGAGCTGTTCGAGCGCTATCAGCGCTCCGAGAAGGCGCTGGTTGCGGCGCTGGCCGAGATGTACGTGCAGGGCGTCTCGACACGCAAGGTCAAAGCAATCACCGAGGAGCTGTGCGGCCACAGCTTCTCGGCCTCGGCGATCAGCGATGCGACGGCACGCCTCGACGGGATGCTGACGGCGTTCGCCGAGCGCCGGCTGGGCGAGGCCTATCCTTACCTGATCCTCGATGCCCGTTATGAGCGGATCCGGGAGGCCGGGGCGATCCAGAGCCAGGCGGTTCTGATCGCGATCGGCGTAGACTGGGAAGGCCGGCGCCAAGTGCTCGGCGTCGAGCTCGCCAACCGCGAGAGCCGCTCGAGCTGGCGCGACTTCCTCGCCGGGCTTAAGGCGCGCGGATTATATGGCGTCGAATTTGTCGTCTCGGACAATCACGATGGGCTCAAGGCGGCGATCCGCGAGATGCTGCCCGAAACCGTCTGGCAGCGCTGTTACGTGCATTTTCTCAGGAACGCGCTCGACTACGTGCCGCGCAAGGTCGACGACGATTGCCTGATGGAGTTGCGCTGGTTCTACGACCGTCGCGATCTCGCAGAGGTGCGGCGCGACCTGGTCGCCTGGCTCGCCAAGTGGCAGGCGAAGTACCCGAAGCTGACGAGCTGGGTCGAGGACAACCTCGAGGAGACCTTGACCTACTATCGCCTTCCCTTACCGCACCATAAGCATATGAAGTCAACGAACATGCTGGAGCGGCTGAACCAGGAGCTGAAGCGTCGCACCCTGGTCGTCCGGATCTTTCCCAACGCCGTGAGCTGCCTGCGTCTCGTCCGCGCCCTCGCCGTCGAGACGCACGAGGGTTGGCTCGAAGCCACGCGCTATCTCAACATGGAGCATCTGCGCGAGCGCAAAAAGGAGGAACTCAGGGCTGTCGCCGCCTGACGGCGGCGGGCGTGGTCGGCGCTGCGCTACACGGGGGCTCCGCGCCGCCCACGCCCATCATCACCAAGCCGGCAATTTGCTGAACTTGACGCACACAACTGTTTCCTGGAGCAAACGCGCCGGCGGCAACTCCCCCTCACCTTCCCATCGCTCACGCGATGGGTCCCTCCTCTCCCCGAGGGGAGAGGATAAAGGATGCGTCGTCGTCAAATGCGATAGCCCTGCCTCAAGGGGGGAGGGGATTCCATGCAACGCTTGTGCAGCCGCGGCGAGCGATTTGCTGTCGCCGAACTTGCATCGCTGCAATACCCTTGCGCGCGGCCCGAGGCCGTTGATCCCTCTCAAGGAGACTGGCGTGACGAAGAAGAATGGCGTGCGGACGCTCCTGGTCATGGCGGTCGCTCTTACCCTCGCCGGTTGCGGCTATTATCATTGGCGCAAGGACGGCGCCGACAACGCGGCCTTCCAGCGCGACAGCGCCGAGTGCGAGCAGCAGGCCGCCCCCGGCAAGTGGCACGACTGCATGACCAGCAAGGGCTGGATCTACGACACCCGGATCTGAGTGCCTGGTTAACGGTTGGTTAGGGCACGGCGTGGTAACAGGCGATAGGGCGACCGAAAGGGTTCGGCCGCTCGGGACAGGGCCTGCCATGTCAGCGGATGCCGGAGACTCATCGCTCGCCACGGTGCGCAGCCAGCGCGACCGCTTCGTCGGCTTCGCGTTCGCCGCCGCC
>DATFVC010000013.1:0-17298 GCA_035260485.1 Solirubrobacterales bacterium
CGGGTCCGGATTCGCGACGCGGTTCTGCATCGCGACAGCGGACGTGTCGACGCGGTCAAGCTGCGCTATCGAGCCACGCCGATTCCGGCCTCGGTCTCAATTGCGGAGGCCGGCCGTCATCACGAGCTGGAGGTCGAGCTCGACGAGTCGTTCGATGCGGCGTCGCCGGGGCAGGCGGCGGTGCTGCTGTGCGGCGAGGCGATCATCGGTCACGGCACCATCGTGTCAACGGCCTGAACCCACTCCGCGTGACTTAGGCTTCGTAGCCAATGCGGGCAGAGGAAATTCGCGACACCTACCTCTCGTTCTTCGAGGAGCGGGGGCACAAGATCGTGCCCTCTGCCTCACTGGTCCCATCGATCCACGACCCCTCGGTGCTGCTTACCACGGCTGGCATGCAGCCCTTCAAGCCCTACTTCCTCGGGCGCGAGCGACCGCCGGCGCCGCGGCTCGCCGACGTGCAGAAATGCTTCCGCACGACCGACATCGAGGAGGTTGGCAATACCGCCCGCCACCTCACCTTCTTCGAGATGCTCGGCAACTGGAGCTTCGGCGACTACTTCAAGGCAGAGTCGATTCCCTGGGGCTGGGAGCTGGCGACGCAGGGCTTCGGAATGGACCCCGAGCGGATCTGGGCCACCGTGTTCGGCGGCGACGACGAGCTCGGCCTCGGCCCCGACGAGGAAGCGATCGAGATCTGGAAGGCGCAGGGGATGCCCGAGGAGCGGATCGTCCTGCTCGGCCGCGAGGACAACTTCTGGCAAGCCGGACCGACCGGGCCCTGCGGTCCCTGCTCGGAGCTCTACCTGGACCGCGGCGAGGATCTCGGTGCAGCCGGCGAGCGGCCAGGCGACGACACCGACCGCTTCCTCGAGTTCTGGAACCACGTCTTCATGACCTACGATCTCTCCGCGGATGGCAAGCTGAGCGAGCTGCCGATGCGAAACATCGACACCGGCATGGGCCTCGACCGGATGGCGGCGATCCTCCAGGACGTGCCCTCCGTCTTCGAGACCGACCTGGTGCGGCCGCTGATCGATCTCGCCGAGGAGCTGTCCGGCCGCTCCTACGAGGAGGGCGGGGCGGTGACGCGGGCGATGCGGATCGTCGCCGACCACTCTCGCGCCGCCGCCTTCCTGATCGCCGATGGTGTCGTCCCCTCCAACGAGGACCGCGGCTACATCCTGCGGCGGATCATGCGGCGGGCGATTCAGCAGGGCCGCACCCTTGGCCTGGAAGCCCCGTGGCTTGGTCGCTTCGCCGAGCGCACGATCGAGATCATCGGCAGCGCCTACCCGGAGCTGGTCGCCGAGCGGAAGGCGATCGCCCGCTGGGTCGGCGATGAGGAGGAGAGCTTCGGCCGCACCCTGGAGCGCGGCACCGAGCTGCTCGAGCGGCTGGTCGTCGACGCTCAGGAGTCCGGTACCTCTTGGATCGACGCAGCCGACGCCTTCAAGCTGCACGACACCTACGGCTTCCCCTACGACCTGACCAAGGAGCTGCTCGCCGAGCGGGGCCTCTCGGTCGACGACGGCGGCTTCGAGGAGCTGATGGAGGAGCAGCGCCAGCGCGCCCGCGTCGGCGCTGCCACCGCGCACGGCTCCGAGGACCGCCACGCGAAGGTGATCGCCTTTGCGGCCGCGGCGCCGCCGACTCGTTTCGTCGGCTACGAGACGCTGCGCGCGACGACCGGCCTCGCCGCCGTCGCCGCCGACGATGGGCGGGTGCTGGTCAAGCTCGAGGAGAGCCCGTTCTACGCCGAGGGCGGCGGCCAGGTCGCCGACTCCGGCGTGCTGCGCTGGGACGGGGGAGAGGCTCGCGTCGTCGACGTCTACCGGGTCGGCGAAGACCAGGCGCTCGAGGTAGAGCCCGATGGCGGCGCGGTGGAGAGCGGAGTCGCCGTCGAGGCGCAGGTCGATCACGAGGCGCGCCACGCGACGATGCGCAACCACACCGCGACCCACCTCTTGCATGCGGCGCTGCGCGAGCGACTCGGCGACCACGTGCGCCAGGCCGGCTCCGCCGTTCGCCCTGACAAGCTCCGCTTCGACTTCACCCACGGACAGGCGCTCGCCGCCGAGGACCTGGAAGCGATCGAGGACCGGGTCAATGGCTGGATCAAGGCGAGCCGACCCGTGCGCTGGCTGGAGATGGAGCGCTCCGAGGCCGAACGCCTGGGCGCGATGGCGCTGTTCGGCGAGAAATATGGCGAGTGGGTGCGTGTGGTTGAGGTCGACGGCGTCTCGCGCGAGCTCTGCGGCGGAACCCACGTCGCCAACACGGCGGAGGTGGGGATCTTCAAGATTTCCTCAGAGGGCTCCAGCGCCGCCAACGTGCGGCGGATCGAGGCGCTGACTGGCCCCGCAGCGATCGACTGGTTCCGTGGCAGCGAGGCGCAGCTGCGCGAGGTCGGCGAGCTGCTTGGCTACCCCCAGGATCCTCTGACCGGCGCCAGGCGTGCGGCCGAGCGGCTGCGCGAGGCGGGCGAGGGGGCCAAGCAGGCAGCGAAGGAGCTGCTCGGCGACGAGGCGGAGCGGCTTGTTGCCACGGCCCAGGAAGTCGATGGAATCAACGTCGTCTCCTCGCTGGCGCCCATCGCCGACCAGAAGCAGCTGCTCGAGTTGGCCAACCGCGTGCAGTCGAAGCTGGGCGGCGAGTCTGCGATCGCGCTTGGCGGCGCCGAGGGCGACAAGGTCGGTCTTGTCGTGCTCGTCTCCAAAGGCGCCGCCGCGGGCGGCGTCTCGGCGGCGCCGGTCGTGCGCGAGGCGGCGGCGGTAGTTGGCGGCGGCGGCGGCGGGCACGACGAAATGGCACAGGCCGGGGGGAAGGACGCTTCGAGGCTCGATCAGGCACTGGTGGTGGCCCGAGAGGCGATCGAGCGGGCGCTGCGATGAAGGCCGCTCCAACGCGCCCCCCATTGTGTATCTCTGGGATGCAAAACGGGGGGAGGATCTTTTAGATGCGCGTGCTCGCCCTGGACTACGGCACTGCCCGGATCGGTTGTGCGATCTCGGATCCAAGCGGTACGCTGGCGACGCCGCTGCCGGTTATCGAGCCGCCCGAGCCCCGCTCGGTGGCGGAGCTGGTCGCTAAGCACGAGGTTGAGCGCGTCCTGGTGGGATTGCCGCTTCACCTCAGCGGCGAGGAGGGGGCCCAGGCGAAACTCACCCGCACCTTCTGCACCGAACTGGAAGCGATCCTCGACGTGCCGGTCGAGACCTATGACGAGCGGCTGACGACGCGGATGGCCGAGGCGAGCAAGCGCGAAGGGGCGGCTGCGGCGCCCGACTCGCTCGCTGCCGCTCACCTGCTGCAGGCCTACCTCGCCGGGCAAGCTGCGATCGAAGGCTCCGAAAACGATGACTGACGACTGGCTCACCGATGACACGGCGGTGGCGGACCGGGAGCGGCGGCGCCTGGAGCGAGAGGACCGACGAGCCGGGACGGTAAGGCGCCGCAGACGCATGGCGGTGGCCGTGCTTGGCGTCGTGCTGCTGCTCGGGGCGGTCGCAGCCGCGCTGGCCTACCGCCATTTCCACCGCGACACGCCGCCACCGGCCGTGCTGAAGACGATCACGGTGACGATCCCAGAGGGCTACAGTCGGGAGCAGACCGCGCAGGTCGCCCATGAAGCCGGGCTCAAGGGCAGTTACATGAAGGCGAGCCAGGGCCACGAGGGCTTCCTTTTCCCGGATACCTTTGAACTGGAAAAGGGAGCGCCCGCCGCCGACCTGGTCCAGCTGCAGCTACAGGACTTCAAGCGCCGCATCGCCGGCGTCGACATGCGCTACGCGCGCTCCAAAAACCTCACCACCCGCGATGTGGTGACGATCGCCTCGATGGTCGAGCGCGAGGCGCAGCTCGCGAAGGAGCGGCCGCTGATCGCCGCCGTGATCTACAACCGCCTGCACGAAGGGATGCCGCTGGGGATTGACGCGACGATCCGCTTCGCCACCGGAAACTACGAAAAGCCGCTGACCGAATCCGAACTAGCTGTCGATTCGCCCTACAACACCCGCCTCAACGCCGGTCTGCCGCCCGGGCCGATCGACAGCCCCGGCCTCGCCTCGATCGAAGCCGCCGCGCACCCCGCCCAGGTCGGCTACCTCTACTACGTGGTCAAGCCTGGAACCTGCGGCGAAGACTCTTTCTCCTCGAGTACGGCGCAATTCGAAGCCGACGTCGCCCGCTACAACGAAGCGCGCGAAGCGGCAGGGGGCAAATCGCCGGATACGTGCGGCGAATGAAGCGCCTCGCCGTCCTCGGCCACCCGGTCGGGCACTCGCGTTCGCCGGCGATGCACAATGCGGCGCTGGCCGAGCTGGGACTTGCTGGCGAGTGGAGCTATGAGGCGATCGACCTGGCGCCGGACGAGCTGGAGCCGCGGGTGCGGGCGATGGCGGGTGAGGGATTCGTCGGCGCCAACGTCACCGTCCCCCACAAGGGGGCTGCGCTTTCCCTTGCGGATTCGCTCTCCGAGACGGCGCGCGAGATCGGCGCCGCCAATACGCTGAGCTTCGCCGCCGGCGAGATTCGCGCCGACAACACCGACGCGCGGGGGCTGCTGGACACCTTGCCGGCGCCGCCCGGCGGTAGGCGAGCGCTTGTGCTGGGAGCCGGCGGTGCTGCGCGGGCTGCTGTCTGGGTGCTGGTCCGCGAGGGGGCCGAAGTGGATGTCTGGAACCGCACGGCGCTGCGCGCCGAGCATCTTTGCGGTGAACTGGGTGGGACGCCGATAGACGCGCCCCTGCAGGGCGCCTACGAGCTGATCGTCAACACCACGGCGGCCGGAATGCGCGGCGAGGATCCCCTCGCGGAATTGCCGCTGGGGCCCGCCGAATTTGCCGCGGGGCAAACCGTGGTCGACCTCGTCTACGGCGAGGAGCCGAGCCGCCTGCTGGCCGCCGCCGCGGCCGCCGGGGCGACCGTCGTAGACGGGATCGAGGTCCTGGTTCGCCAGGGCGCCCTCTCGTTGCGGATCTGGACCGGGCGCGAGCCGCCGCTCGAAGTGATGCGAGCCGCGGCGCGCGATTGACCTCGCTGCCGTGTTTGACCACACCCTGGGGGGGGTCAAACCCGGCAGCGGTCTCGCCTATAGCCTTGCGGTGATGAGCACGCGCTTCAGATTCACCACTGCAGGCGAGTCGCACGGCCCCGGCTTGGTCGCGATCGTCGAGGGCATGCCCGCCGGGCTCGAGCTCGACCGCGAGGCACTCGATCGCGACATGGCGCGGCGCCAGCTCGGCCACGGGAGGGGAGGCCGGATGAAGATCGAGACCGATTCGGTCGAGATCCGCTCCGGCGTCCGTCACGGTCGCACCCTGGGCAGCCCGATAGCGGTGTTGGTCGCCAACCGCGACTACGCCAACTGGGAGGAGCGGATGAATCCCTGGCCGGTCGAGGGCTTCGAGCCGGAAGAGGTCCACCTTCCCCGACCCGGTCACGCCGACCTGGTCGGCGCCCAAAAGTACGGCCACAGCGACATCCGCAACGTGCTGGAGCGGGCCAGCGCCCGCGAGACGGCGGCCAGGGTTGCGGCGGGTTCGCTCGCCCGCGGCTTGCTCACGGCGGTGGGAGTGAGCGTGCACAGTCACGTCATCCAGATCGCCTCGGTGAAGGCGCCCGAGCAGCCCGATCTCACCCCGGAGGACTTTGCCACGGTCGACGAGGACCCGGTGCGCTGCCTCGACCCGAAGGCAAGCGCGGCGATGGTCACGGAGATCAACCGACTGCGCAAGGCCAACGAGAGCCTCGGCGGCAGCTTCGAGGTGAGCGCCTTCGGCCTCGTCCCCGGCCTCGGCTCGCACATCTCCTGGGAGGAGCGCCTCGATGGGCAGCTCGCCGGCGCGGTCGCCTCGATCCAGTCGGTGAAGGGGGTCGCGATCGGCGAAGCCTGGGACGTCGCCGGCCGCCCCGGCTCAGAGGCGCACGACGAGATCTTCTGGTCGGCAGACCGCGGCTATCACCGCGAGACCAACCATGCTGGCGGTCTCGAGGGTGGCATGACCAACGGCCTGCCGCTCTCGGTGCGGGCGGCGATCAAGCCGATCTCCACGCTGACCAAGCCGCTGCGCTCGGTCGATACCGAAAGCAAGGAGCCGGCGCAGGCGTTACGCGAGCGCACCGACTCGACCGTCGTCCCCGCCGCCGCCGTGGTCGCCGAGGCGATGGTCTGCCTCACCCTCGCCCGCTGCTACCGCGAGAAGTTCGGCGGCGACCACATCGACGACGTGCTGGCGGCGGTGGAGGCGTACAAGCGGCGCATCGACTTCCGTGGGTGACGGCGTGAGCCGGCCCGCAATCGTCTTCATCGGCTTCATGGGCGCCGGCAAGTCGACTGCCGCAGCGGCCGCAGCGGTCGACGCCGGGGTCGAGGCACTCGACACCGACGTGCTGCTCGAGCGGCAGCTGGGAGCTACGATCGATGAGTTCTTCGCCACGCACGGCGAGGAAGAGTTCCGCCGTCACGAGCAGGCTCTTGCATGCGAGCTGTTGGACGCCGCCGAGGGGGGCGCGATCGCGCTCGGCGGCGGCAGCGTCCTCTCGCCCGCGGTGCGCGAAGCGCTCGGGCGCCACACCGTCGTCTGGCTTCAGGTCGACCCGGACGTGGCCTGGCGTCGGGTGGAGGGGGCGGGGCGGCCGTTGGCCCGCGACGGCGCCGGCTTCGAGGCGCTGCTGGAAGAGCGGCTCTCGCTGTACGAGTCGCTAGCCGACGTGATCGTGATGCCCTCCGAGTGCGACGCGGTCGAGCGGGCGCTGCCGGCGCTGCGCGCCCTTGCCGATCTGCCCGCCGGGACGAAGATGCTGTGGGCGGCAAGTGCCTCGGGCGAGTACCCGGTGGTCGTCGGCCGCGGCCTGCTTGGCGCCGGCTGGTGGCCACTGGAGGGGCGGCGCTTCTGCGTCAGCGACAGGGTCGTGTGCGAGCTCTACGGCGAGCGGATCGAGTCGTTTGAGACCAGGGTCGAAGTAGAGCCCGGAGAGGCGACGAAGACGATGGCCGAGGCGGAGCGGGTGCTGAGCGCGCTGGCCCGCGCCGGGATGACCCGCGAAGACCATGTAGTGGCGCTGGGTGGGGGAGTGGTCGGCGACCTGGCCGGCTTCTGTGCCCACACCTACCAGCGCGGAGTCCCGGTCGTCCAGGTCCCGACCACCCTGGTCGCTCAGGTCGACTCCGCCTATGGCGGCAAGACCGGAGTCGACTTGCCCGAGGGCAAGAACTACGCCGGCGCCTACCACCTGCCGGCAGCGGTGATCGCCGATACCGAGACCCTGGCGAGCCTGCCCGCCGAGGAGCTCGCCGCCGGCTTTGTCGAGGTGTTGAAGACCGGCCTGCTGGCCGGGGGGGCGCTGTGGGAGCGGGTGCGCGGAATCGAATCACTCGATCCGGGCAATCTCGACGACGTCGTTTTTGCCTGCGCCCGTTACAAGTGCGAGGTCGTCGCCGCCGACGAGCGCGACGCAGGGCTACGGCAGACGCTCAACCTCGGCCACACGGTCGGCCACGCGATCGAGGCGGCGAGCGGCTACTCGCGCTACCGCCACGGCGAGGCCGTCGGTCTGGGATTGCTGGTGGCCCTGCGGCTCTCCGAGGCGCCGCGGCTGCGCGATGAGGTCGGGGAGATGCTCGGCCGCCACGGATTGCCGGTCGAGCTCGACACCGACATCGGGGTCGACGCGATCCTCGATGCCCTCCAGCGTGACAAGAAGCGGACCGCCGCCGGTGTCGGCTTCGTGCTCCTCTCCGAGCCGGGCGCTCCGCGCGTGGGGCAATCGATCGATCCGGCTAAGGTCAGGCTCGCCGTGGAGGAGCTGCGCGAAAAATGAATTCCGCCCACAACCGCGTCGCTGTCCTGCACGGGGTCAACTTCGATGTGCTCGAGCGGCGCGACCCCGAGGTCTACGGCGGACTCTCCCTGGGCGAGCTGGAGATGGGGATCCAGCGTGCCGCGCGCGAGCTCGGCCTCGAAGCCATCTTCTTCCAGACCAACTCGGAGGGCGAGTTCGCCGAATACCTGCACAGGGCGCCGGAGCTGGCGGATGCGATCGTGATCAACGCCGGCGCCTGGACCCACTACAGCCGCGCGATCGCCGACGCGCTCGAGCTGACCGGCCTGCCCGCGGTCGAGGTCCACCTCTCCGATGTCGAGTCGCGCCAGGACTGGCGCAAGGAGTCGGTCTTCGACGGGCTCGTGCTGGAGAAAATCTCCGGCAAGGGGCCGGACGGCTATCCAGAGGCGCTCGCCAAGCTTGCCCGTCACCTGGGTGTCTCCGCCGCCCGATGAGGGGCCGCGGCGATCGTCTCGAGGCTGCGCTGGCCGAGCGTGAGCTCGATCTGATGCTGGTCACCGACCTCGTCAACGTCCGTTACCTGACCGGGTTCACGGGAACCAACGGCGCCTGCGTCTGTGGCCCCGAGACGCGCCTCTTCCTGACCGACTTCCGCTACACCGAGCGGGCCGCGGCGGAGGTCGAGGATTGGGAGACGGTCACGGTCGCCGACGACTGGCTCGACGGCATCGCCTCCCACCTCAGCGGTCGGTTCGGCTTCGAGGACGACCACGTCTCGGTCCGCCTGCTCGAGCGACTGCGGGGGAAACTGTCGGAGGGCGTCGAGTCGGTTGCGGCGGGCGGTGCGGTCGAGAAGCTGCGCCGGGTCAAGGATGAGGCCGAGCTGGAGGCGATCGCCTCCGCCTCCGAGCTGGCCGACCAGGTTTGGCGATGGAGCATCGAGCGCGGCCTTGGCGGTCGCTCAGAGCGCGAGGTGGCGCGCGCCGCCGAGGCGCGGATCCGCGAGTTGGGGGCGGACCCCTCGTTCCCGGCGATCGTCGCCGCCGGCCCGAACGGAGCGCTGCCCCACGCCGAGCCGGGCGAGCGAACGATCGGCAGCGGCGAGCTCGTCGTCTTCGACATGGGCGCGAAGCTGGACGGCTACTGCTCCGACGGCACCCGGACCTTCGCCGTCGGTGAGCCCGGCGAGCGTGCCCGCGAGGTCTACGAGGCGGTTCGTGGCGCCCAGCAGGCGGCGCTCGACGCCGTCGTCGCGGGGATCGGCGGCGAGGCGCTTGACGGAGCCGCCCGCAAGCAGATCGAAGCGGCCGGCCACGGCGAGCGCTTCGGCCATGGCCTTGGCCACGGAGTTGGGCTCGAGGTGCACGAGGCGCCACGCGTCTCGCCGCGCTCCGAGGACGTGCTCGAGGTGGGCGAGGTGGTGACGATCGAGCCGGGCGTCTACCTGCCGGGCGAGCTCGGAGTGCGGATCGAGGATCTCGTGGTCGTCACCGCGGAGGGCTGCCGTAATCTCAGCGGTCTGCCCAAAGAGCTTCAACTGGTCGAGTAGCTGCAACCTCAAGTCCGAGGACCCCCGGACCGATGCGCAATGTTGTGAGACTGAGCGCAGAGACAGGCCGCCCGACGGCGGAGTCGCTGACGGCGGCCCGCGACGACGCCCGCCGCGAGCGCCTGCTCGACATGGAGCTGAGGCTGCGCCCCTACCGCTTCGCCTGCTTCGCGATCCTCGCCATCGGGCTTGCCGCCTTCAGCTCAGAGCTCGGCTGGTGGTGGACGATCCCGCTCACGGCGGGACTGGCGGGATTTGCCGTCGCCGACATGTTCATGCGCAACAGCGCCCATCCGGCGCTCTGGGTCGCCACCGCCTGGGGCATCCTGCCGCTGTTGCTCGCCAACGCGGTCATCACCACCGGAGGCGCCGAAAGCCCAGCCCTGATGTGGTTTGCCTTGCCGGCGGTGACCCTGGGCGCGCGCTTCGAGCCGCGGGGGATATTTCTCGGCGCCGCCTACATCCTCGCGCTGCTCGGCCTCTCGACCTATGCCTTGGACCCCGGTACGGCCGCGGCGCACGGGCAGGAGGTGATGGCCGCCGCCGGGCTCGTTCTCTGCACCGTGATTCTCTCTGGCGCCCTGGTCGAGTCCGAGCGTGCCCACCGGCGTCGCTCAACGCTCGACCCGCTGACGGGGCTCTTCAACCGCAACGCGCTCGACCAGCGGCTCTCCGAGCTCGACGGCCAGCCGACCAACAGGGAGGAGGGCGACTCGCATGCGCTGCTTCTCTGCGACCTGGACAACTTCAAGCGGGTCAACGACCAGCTGGGCCACGCCGCGGGCGACGCGGTGCTGCAGGACGTCGCCTACACAATGCGATCTGTGCTGCGTGCGGGCGACTCGATCTACCGCGTCGGCGGCGAGGAGATCCTCGTCGTTCTGCCTGGGGCGACGGAAGCCGACGCGGTCGGGATCGCCGAGCGCCTGCGAAAGGCCGTGCGCGAGCGCCGGCCGGCCGGGGTGTCGGTGACGATCAGCGTCGGAGTTGCGGTTTCACAGCCGGGGCCACTCGACACCGACGAGCTGGTCGGCCTAGCCGACGCGGCTCTTTACTCGGCCAAGACGGCAGGACGCGACCGGGTCGTAGTCGGCGCCAACTGACGCCGAGACACCTGCTGCTCAGCGGCTCAGGTCGAGGCCCGGTTGCAGACGGGCGGCGAAGGCCGCGATCAACTCGACAGTTGCCTCGAGGTCGCCCAGGTCGACGAGCTCGACCGGGGAGTGCATGTAGCGAAGGGGGATTGAGACAAGCCCAGTCGGGATCCCCGAGCGGGAGATCTGGATCGCATCGGCGTCGGTGCTGGTGCTGCGGCCGCTGGCGCTGATCGTGTGCTCGATTCCGGCCTCCTCGGCGGCCTCGACCAAGAGCTCGAAGACCTTCGGTGAGAGGGTCGAGCCACGTCCGATCGCGGGGCCCGAGCCGAGCGGATGGCTGCCGATCTCCTTCTCGTCGACGCCGGGGGCATCGGTGGCGTGGGTGACGTCGATCGCGACCGCGAGGTCGGGACGCACCTCGAAGGCGGCGGTCCGCGACCCGAACAATCCGATCTCCTCCTGAACCGCGGCGATCGCCGCGAAGCTGCCGCTCAGCGAGCTGCGCTCGTGGCAGCGACGCAGCGCCTCCAGCGCCACGTAGGCGCCCAGCCGGTTGTCCATCGCGCGGGAGACGAGCCGGTCGCCCGCAAGGCGAGTCGGCTCGGCCGCGATCACCACAGGGTCGCCCACCCGGACCAGCTCGGAAGCCTCGTCGCGGTCGACCGCGCCGATATCGATGTGGAGCCCCTTCAGCTCGACGACCTTCTTGCGCTGATCGGGGTCGAGCAGGTGGATCGGCTTGCGGCCGACCACACCAGGCACGAGCCCGCCGGGGCCTCGCACCTCGACCCGCTGGCCGACCAGGATCTGCGGATCCCAGCCGCCAATCGGGGCGAACCAGAGGAAGCCCTTCTCGTCGACGTGGGTGACGACGAGGCCGATCTCATCGATGTGCCCGACGATGGCGAGCAGCGGCTCGGCCTCGCCGATACGGGCGATCGAGGAGCCGAGCCCATCGGCCGAGAGCTCCGCGAAGGAGGCTCCCTCGCGCCAGACGGCGGCAGCGGGCCCCTCGTGGCCCGAGGGGGCGCCGGCGCGCAGCAGCTTCTCGAGTAGTGGGGGTGTCTCGGCCATCGGCAAGTTGCGCAGTATGCCGAGTCGAACAGACGTCCGCAATCAGCCTTTTCGAATAGTTTTCTCGCGATGAGCGAAGCAACGATGACGTGCCTTGTCACGGGAGCCTCGAGTGGCATCGGCGAGGCGACCGCAAAGCGGCTTGCCCGCGAGCCCGGAGCGAAGTTGGTTCTAGTCGCTCGCCGGGAGGAGCGGCTGCGCGCCCTGGCCGAGTCGCTGCCCTGCGAAGCGACTTGGCTCGCCGCCGATCTGACCGAGCCCGACGCTCCGCAGCGGGTCCGCGCCCATATCGCAGAGCGGCACGGCGGCCGTCTGACGCTGCTCGTCAACAACGCCGGCGGATCCTGGCGCGGATCCTTCGCCGACGCCGGCTACGACAACGTGCGCCGCCACATGGAGCTCAACTTCGACGCGGTCGTCCGCCTCACCGAGGCGTTGCTGCCGCTGTTGCGGTCATCGGCGCCGAGCGCGATCGTCAACGTCGCCAGCACCGCCGGGCGTGTGGCCCGGGCGCGGACCGGCTCTTACTCGGCCAGCAAGTTCGCCCTGATCGGCTGGACCGACGCGCTCTACGCCGAGGAGCGGCCGTACGGCGTCCACGTCGGCATGGTCCTGCCCGGCTTCATCGCCACCGAGGGCTTCCCGGCGACCGAGCTGCGCGAGCGGGCGCTGACCCGCTGGATTGTCTCCGAGCCGGAGAAGGTCGCCGAGGCCATCGTCGAAACCGGCCCGCGCGGCAGGGCGGAGCGCTACGTGCCGCGCCCCTACGCGCTCGCCGCGGTCGCCCGCATCCTCGCTCCGCGCCTGGTCCGGCGAGTTCTTTCGGGCGGCGCCGCTTCGAGCCTGACCACGAGCACCGCCGCCGAATCAACCGACTGAGTCGCCGGCTCGCTATGCGGCCGTCAGCCGATGTGGCTGAAGCGGCAGTAGTGGAAGTGGAAGACGATGCTGGTGTTGTTGGCTGAGAGCCCGCTGCGTTCAGCCAGGATCGACTCGTGCGTGGCTTTGATCTTTTCCCCCGCCTTGTAGTACTTGCCGATGTTGCCCAACCGCTGCTTGAGTAGACGCATCGAGTCGAACCATCGTTCGATCCGCCGCGAGTCGGAGGGAGGCGCTGGCACAGTCACAAGCTGCTTGATCAGCTTTCCAAACGAGGCCGAGACGCGGATGAACTGCTTGCCGGCCAGCTCCAGCTTTCCCTTGTTGACCCGCTCCCTTGCGCCGTTCATGATCCGTTCGTTGGCGGACCTGTTCGCCTGGCAGATCGGCTCGACCTGCGCCTTGTAGCTTTCCCGCGTCGCTTCTGCCCCATCGGCGAGCGGCGCGATGGCAAGCAGCGCGACGGCGATCGCAGCAAGTGTCTCCAGCGTTCTCTTCATCTCCCAGGCACAGCGTAGGTTAGGGGCAGCAGCCGATCGGCCAACCCATCTAGGATTCGCCGCCGTGATCTCGACCAACCAGTTCAAGAACGGCAGCCATATCGAAATCGATGGAGCCGTCTTCAAGATCCTCGAGTTCCAGCACGTCAAGCCGGGCAAGGGCGGGGCGTTCGTGCGGACGAAGCTGCGCAAGATCGACGACGGCTCGGTGCAGGACAAGACGTTCAGGGCGGGGGAGAAGTTCAGGCCCGTCCGCACCGAGTCGCGAAAGATGCAGTACCTCTACGACTCCGGCGAGGCTGCTGTCTTCATGGACAGTCAGGACTACGAGCAGATCGAGATTTCGACCGATGTCGTCGGCGAGGCGATGCAGTGGGTTTTGCCCAACGCTGAGGTCGACGTGCTCTTCGTCGACGAGCGACCGAGCGACGTGCAGGTCGACAGCGCGATCGAGATGAAGGTCACCCAGACCGATCCCGGCGTGAAGGGTGACACCGCTTCCGGCGGCGGCAACAAGCCGGCGACTCTGGAGTCGGGCGTCGTCGTCCAGGTCCCGCTCTTCATCGACGAGGGCGAGACGATCCGGGTCGACACCCGCAGCGGCGAATACATTTCGCGCGCTTAGGCGCCACCAGCCGCCCGAAGCGCGAGAATAGGCCGATGCGCAGATCCGAACAGCGCCGCGACGCCGTCTTTGCCTGTTACCAGCGCGATGTGACGGGCCGCCCGCTGGAGGAGCAGCTGGGCGAGGCGCGCTCGTTCACCCGTGAGCTGGCGGAGGCGGTCGAGTCGCACCGCGAGGAGCTCGACGCGACGATCGGCCGTCATGCGCGCGGCTGGGCGCTGGCGCGGATCGCGCCATTGGAGCTCAACGTGATGCGGGTAGCGCTGTATGAGATCGAGCACAGCGACGACGTGCCCGACGAGGTTGCGATCGACGAGGCGGTCGAGATCGCCAAGGAGTACTGCGGGGCCGACGCGCCCGGCTTCGTCAACGGGATCCTCGGCGCGATCGTGCGTGAGCGCCAGGGGGTGCGCTGAGATGAGCGAGCAGGCGCGACTGCGCGAGGTCTCCGCCCGCCTGCAGGCGATCGCCGCCGAGCTCGAGGGGACTGAGGCGAGCGACGAGCGCGCCGCGGAGCTTGCCCGCGAGGCGGCCGAGCTCTCCAGCGAGGCGGTCGAGGAGGCGAACCGCCGCATTCGCGAGTCGGAGGGCTCGCAGTGAGCGAACAGCGCCCGCGGTGAGCTACCCCGAGGACCTGCGCGCTCTGGTCGACGCCGAGCTGAGGCGGCTGCGCTTCTCGGCGCAACCGGCCACCGAAGGTCTCGAGGAGGCGATGCGCTACTCGCTGCTGGCGGGGGGCAAGCGCGTGCGTCCGGTCCTCGCCCTGGCCATGGCCCGTGCGCTTGGCGCCGCCCCTGAGCGCTACCTCCGGGTGGCAGCGGCGCTCGAGCTGATCCATACGTACTCGCTGATCCACGACGACCTGCCGGCAATGGACGACGACGAGCTGCGCCGCGGTCTGCCCACCTCGCACGTCAAGTTCGGCGAGGACGTGGCGATCCTCGCTGGCGACGGGCTCTTCGCCGAGGCGATCCGGCTCTTCTGCGAGCAGCCGGGCGAGTCGTCTCGGGTGCTCGCCGCGATGGCCGAGCTGGCGGCGGCGATCGGAGTCGATGGCATGGTCGGCGGCCAGTACGTGGACGTCGCCGGCGAGGCGCGCGACGCCGAGGCGCTGCGTGCCCTGCACGGGCTGAAGACCGGCCGGCTGATCGCGGCCGCCGTCGGCATCGTGCTTACCCTCGAGAGAGTGGCCGAACCTGAGACAATTGCCTACCGGCGGTTCGCCGGCGAGCTCGGCGTCCTCTTCCAGATCGTCGACGACATCCTCGACGTGACCGGAAGCGACGAGCAGCTCGGCAAGCCCCATGGAAGCGACGAGCGACATGGCAAACTCACCTACGTCAGCCTCTTCGGCCTCGAGCGGGCGCGCGAGCTGGCGGCTGAGTCCCACGCGAAGGCGACAGCGGCGCTGGCCGAAGCCGATGGCGACACAGGTGACCTGAGAGGGATCGCCGACTACATCTTCACCAGAAACGAATGAGCGACAGAGGAAAGAAACCAGAGAACGGGGAGGGGGAGGGTCGAACCCTGCTCGACGGGATCGAGTCGCCCGCCGACCTGCACGCGCTCGACGACGAGCAGCTGCAACAGGTTGCGCAGGAGATGCGCACCTACATAATCGACACGATCGGCGAGATCGGCGGCCACTTCGGCGCCAACCTCGGCGCCTGCGAGCTGGCGGTCGCCCTGCACAGCCTGCTCGATTCGCCGCGCGACAAGGTCCTTTGGGACGTCGGTCACCAGGCCTACCCGCACAAGATCCTCACCGGCCGCCGCGATGCGCTGCCGACAATCCGCCAGTACGACGGCCTGGCGCCCTTCTGCTCGATCTTCGAGTCCGAGCACGACATCATGGGCGCCGGCCACGCCTCGACTTCGATCGGCTACGCGGTCGGCCTGAAGGAGGCGATGCGCAAGGGGATCGGTGAGGACGGTCGGGTGGCGGCGGTGATCGGAGACGGGGCGTTGACCGGCGGCGTCGCTTACGAGGCGCTGCACGCGGCGGGCGGTCTGCAGACGCCGATCGTGATCGTCCTCAACGACAACGGGATGTCGATCTCTCCCAACGTCGGCGCGCTCTCCCGCTACTTCAACCGGGTGCGCCTCAACCCGCGCCTCTACCACGCCCGCGAGGGGGTCGAGGACCGGCTGACCAAGCTGCCGCTGGGGCTGGGCAGGCGGATCGAGAGGCTTGGTCCGGAGATCAAGTCGGCGATCAAGGCTTATTGGGCGCCGGGTCTCTTCTTCGAGGAGCTCGACCTCGCCTACATGGGGGTGATCGACGGCCACGACGTGCACGCCCTGCGCGATGCCCTGCGCGAGGCGTTCGAGGCCGATCGCCCGATCGTCGTCCACATCCACACCGTCAAGGGCAAGGGCTTCGCGCCGGCCGAGGAGGGCGGCCTGGAGGGAATGGAGAAGTGGCACGCGGCGAAGCCGAAGAGCATCGTCGACGGCGCGCCGGCGCCAAAGCCGGTCCCGGTCAAGGAGTCGGACTCGCCCGAGGCGATCGCGCCGGAGCGGCTGGAGAAGCCTCCCGCCGCCGGGGCGCCGCCCCAGTACACGCAGGTCTTCGGCGACGCGATCGTCGCCGAGGCCGAAGGCGACGAGCGCGTCGTGGGAATCACCGCGGCGATGGCGGGGGGGACGGGCCTGCAGAGACTCGCCGACGAGGTTCCCGAGCAGTACTACGACGTCGGCATCGCCGAGCAGAACGCTGTCCTGCTCGCTTCGGGCCTGGCCCTGCAAGGGGCGAAGCCGGTCTGCGCGATCTACTCGACCTTCCTCCAGCGCGCCTACGACCAGATCATCCACGACGTCTGCCTGCAGGAGCTCGACGTCACCTTCGCCATGGATCGGGCCGGGCTGGTCGGTGACGACGGGCCGACCCACCACGGCGTCTTTGACGTCTCCTACTTCCGGCCGTTGCCCAACGTGGTCGTGATGGCGCCGCGCGACGAGGCGATGCTGGTCCACATGCTGCGCACCGCGATCGCCCACGACGGCCCGGCCGCGCTGCGCTATCCGCGCGGCGCGGCGGAGGGGGTCGAGCTGCCGGCCGAGCCGGTGGAGATCCCGATTGGCAGCGGTGAGCTGCTGGCCAGCGGTGAGCGGGTGGCCCTGCTCGGCTATGGCTATGGCGTCTCGGTGGCGCTGAAGGCGGCTGAGATCCTCGCCGCCCACGACCTGCGGCCGACGGTTGCCGACGCTCGCTTCGCCAAGCCGCTCGATGCCGAGCTGCTGGAGAGGTTGGCGCTCGGCCATGAGCTGGTGGTGACGATCGAGGAGAACGTGCTGCCCGGTGGCTTCGGGTCGGCGGTGCTCGAGCACCTCGAGGACTCCTTTGCCGACCGTCCGAGTGACCGGGCGCGGGTGATGCGTGTCGGGTTGCCCGATCGCTACGTCACTCACGGCAAGCCGGCCCTATTGCGCGAGGAGGTCGGCCTGACCGGAGAGTCCGTCGCCGAGCGAGTGCTGACGGCGCTGCGCTCAGGCGAGCCCGCTCTCAGCTAGGCCGTTAACGGAATTTCTACCTGCGCTTGCACCAAACGGCGCTATCGGTTAGCCTGCCCGGCGGCCTCCTTGGTTGCACCGGAACACTCCGCTTCGCGGACGTTTCTGGGGTTACTACAGGGAGAGGAGGCGCGTATCTCTGGATATGCAGGGTCCGTTGGGCAGGCGGACCTATGCCCGCGACCGGCAGGGGGCTGCCGGTCGCGGAGCAACGATCCTCAGGCCGCCTGGTTGCCCGACGCGGCCGCGAAGCGCAGCGTGGCGGGGGTGTCG
>DATFVC010000014.1:0-10487 GCA_035260485.1 Solirubrobacterales bacterium
GGGGCCGCTTCGCGAGGCACCGTCGAGGCGACCCCGCCCGCCCGTCGGAGCCCGCGCGCTGACGGCGCTGGCTATGTTTTCCCCTATGCCTGAACGGGATGTATTTGCGAATTTCGCGCGGATGCGCAGGGAGATGGATCAAATGCTTGGTGGAGCCTGGGGGCGGACGACGTATGTAAGCCGTAGGAGCAGCGGGTTTTCCCCGAACGTGGACGTCTACTACTGTGGCGATCCGCAGCGGGCCGTCGTCAAGGTAGATCTAGCTGGAGTTGATCTGGAGCAGGTTGGGATCGAGGTCAGCGGCCGGCAGCTGGCGATCGTCGGCGAACGGCCGGTGCAGGAGACCGAAGGGCGGGTCTACCAGCAGGTCGAGATCCCCTCGGGGCCTTTCCGCCGCGTGGTCGAGCTGCAGGTCGATGTCGACGCCGACCGGGCCAAGGCAACCTATGAGGACGGCGTGCTGCGGATCGACCTGCCGTTGCGGGACCCGGCGCAGTCGACGCGTCGCGTGCCGATCGGGCGCGACTGATGGAGAGCTCGCCGGTCCTCGAGGTCGTCGAATCCCAGCTCGACGCCGAGGACGCGATCCGCGCCAGCCAGCCCCTGCCCGATGCGCTGCCGGTGCTGCCGTTGCGCGAGACGGTCACCTTCCCCGAGACGCTGACCCCGCTCGCCGTCGGTCAGGAGCGCTCGATCAAGCTGGTCGACGACGTGCTCGGCGCCAACCGCATGCTGGCGATGGTCGCGGCGCGGGACCCCGAGGACGAGGAGCCTGGCCCGGACGGCCTTTATGAGGTCGGCGTCGTCGGCGTCGTCGCCCGCATGCTGAAAGTCCCCGACGGAACCCTGCGCATCCTGGTCCAGGGGACGCAGCGCGTGCGGCTTGGCCCCTACGTCGCCGAGGAGCCCTACCTGGTGGCGCGGATCGCCGAGCTGCCCGATGTGGTCGACGAGGGGCCGGAGCTGGAGGCCCTGACCCGCAACGTGCAGCGCACCTTCTCGGAGATCGTCGAGCACATCCCCTACCTGCCCGAGGAGCTGCAGATGGCGGTCGCCAACATCGAAGATCCCGCCGCCCTCGGCCACCTGATCGCCGGTGCGCTGCGAATCTCCACCGAGGAGAAGCAGGAGCTGCTGGAGGAGATCGACGTCGCGGCGCGATTGCGGCGGCTCTCGCAGATCCTCGCCCGCGAGCTGGAGGTGGTCCAGCTCGGCAGCCAGATCCAGTCCCAGGTCCAGTCCGAAGTCGACAAGGGCCAGCGCGAGTTCTTCCTGCGTCAGCAGCTGAAAGCGATCCAGGACGAGCTGGGGGAGGGGGACGAGCAGCAGGCCGAGGCTAACGAGCTGCGCCAGCGGGTCGAGGAGGCCGAACTGCCAGAGCACGCGCTCAAAGCCGCCCAACGCGAGCTCTCGCGGCTGGAGAAACTGCCTCCGGCGGCGGCCGAGCACGGCGTCATCCGCACCTACCTCGAGTGGCTGGTCGAGCTGCCCTGGTCGAAGCAGACTGAGGACAACCTCGACATCGCCCATGCCCGCGAGGTGCTTGACGCCGACCACTACGACCTGGAGAAAGTCAAGGACCGCATCCTCGAGTACCTGGCGGTGCGCAAACTGAAACCGGACTCGCCGGGCCCGATCCTCTGCTTCGTCGGCCCACCGGGGGTCGGCAAGACCAGCCTCGGGCGTTCGATCGCGAAGGCGCTGGGGCGCGAGTTCGAGCGCATCTCGGTCGGCGGGGTGCGCGACGAGGCCGAGATCCGCGGCCACCGCCGCACCTACATCGGCGCCATGCCAGGGACGATCATCCGCGCCCTGCGCGACGCCAGCTCGCGCAACCCCGTCTTCATGATCGACGAGATCGACAAGATGGGCGCCGACTTTCGCGGCGACCCCTCCTCGGCGATGCTGGAGGTGCTCGACCCGGCGCAGAACGACAGCTTCCGCGACCACTACCTCGACCTCGAGTTCGACCTCTCCGAGGTCCTCTTCATCGCCACCGCGAACATCCTCGACACCGTCCCGGGCCCGCTCCAGGACCGGATGGAGACGATTGAGCTGGCCGGCTACACGCTGGAGGAGAAGCGCCACATCGCCCGCCGCTACCTGGTGCCGCGCCAGATCGAGGCGAACGGGCTGAAGCCCTCGCAGATCGAGTTCTCCGATCCGGCGCTGACCGCGATCATCGAGGAGTACACGCGGGAGGCGGGCGTGCGCAACCTCGAGCGGCAGATCGGCACGATCTGTCGCAAAGTCGCCCGCGACGTCGCCGAGGGCAAGGGCAACGGCAAGGTCAAGATCTCGGCGAAGCGGGCGCGCGAGCTGCTTGGTCGCCGCCGCTTCTTCGCCGAGCAGCGCCGCCGCACCAAGGATCCCGGCGTCGCCACCGGGCTGGCCTGGACGCCGACCGGCGGCGACGTGCTCTTCATCGAGGCGACGGCGATGCCCGGCTCGGGCAAGCTGACGATCACCGGCCAGCTCGGCGACGTGATGAAGGAGTCGGCGCAGGCCGCCCTCTCCTGGGTGCGCGGCCACTGGCGAGCCCTGGCCCCCGATTTAGGCGAGAGCTGGTTCGCCGAGCGCGACATCCATATCCACGTTCCGGCCGGGGCGGTGCCAAAGGACGGGCCCTCGGCCGGTGTGGCGATGACCGTCGCGCTGGCCTCGCTGATCTCCGGCCGGCCCGTGCGCAACGATGTCGCGATGACCGGCGAGGTGACCCTGACCGGACAGGTGCTGCCGATCGGTGGCCTCAAGGAGAAGTCGCTGGCGGCGCAGCGGGCCGGCATAAAGCGGGTGATCGTGCCGGAGCGCAACAAAGGGGACGTGGCCGAGATCCCCGAGCACGAGCGCAGCGAGCTGGAGTTCGTCTTCGTCGACGAGGTCTCGAAGGCGATCGACGCGGCGCTCGCCTAGACGACCATGGAGGCAGCCGAGGCGCTGGGCCGGAGCGCCCTTTCGACTTACTACGAGGCGATCCGCGAGTGGGCGCGGACGCGCTCGTGGGCTTTCTGGACCGTTGCCGGCCTGACCGTTCTCGCCGCCACGCTGCGTTTCGCGACCCTCGGCGTGCAGGCGTACCACCACGATGAGATCGTTACCGCAAGCCGCGTTCTGCGCGACGGCTTCTGGCACGCGATGGAAGCGGTCGGCTTCAGCGAGTCGGCGCCGCCGCTCTACTACGCGCTCGCATGGATCTGGACACAACTGACCGGGACGGGCGAGTTCGGTCTGCGCTCGCTTTCGGCGCTGGCGGGGGTAGCGACGGTGCCGGTCGCCTACTCGCTCGGCGCCGAGCTGCGTGGTCGCCGGGCCGGGGTCGCCGCGGCGGCGCTCATCGCCGTCAACCCGATGTTGCTCTGGTACTCCCAGGAGGCGCGCGGCTACGCCCTGCTGGCGTTGCTGACGGCGGTCGCGGCGCTTTACTTCGTACGAGCTCTGGACGGCGGTCGGCGACGCGACTTCACAGCCTGGGGAGTGGCTTCGGCGCTCGCGCTCGCCACCCACTACTTCGCGATCTTTCCGATCGCGCTCGAGGCGGCCTGGCTGTTGTGGCGGCGGGGCCGCCGAGCTCTGGCCGGGCTCTGGTTCGTCCTTCTCGCCAGTCTGGCGCTGGCGCCGCTGGCGATCCACCAGATGTCGCTGGGCCACGCCGAGTGGATCGGCGAACGCAGTCTCGGGCACCGCTTGTGGGAGAGCGCTGTCACCTTCGTCGCCGGCGAGACCGGCGACATCGTCGCCCGTCCCGAGACCGTGTTACCAGCGGTCGTGCCGCTGCTTGCCGTCCTCGCCGGGCTTGTGCTTCTCGCCGCGCGCGGCGATCGCCGGGAGCGGCGGGCCGGGGGCCTGATGCTGGTCGTGGCTGCTGCCGGCGTCGTCGTGCCGCTGGCGCTGGTCGCTTTCGGCAAGGACTACGTGATCGCCCGCAACCTGTTGCCAGCGCTTGTGCCGCTGCTGATTGCGGTGGCGATTGGCGTAACCCTGCGCGGCGCGCGGCGTGGCGGCATCGCGATCGCGTCGGTTCTCGTTGCCTACTCGCTCGGCTTCTGCGTCTGGGCCAGTATCTCGCCGGCGTTGCAGCGTCCCGACTGGGACGCCGTCGCGGCACGCTTGGGGGAACCGCAGGCGCCGCGGGCGATCGTCACCTGGACCCTGGGGGCCGCATCGTTGCGCTACTACCTCTCGATCGGCTCCTTCCAGGTTCATCCCGCCGACGGCTACTCCTGGAATGTGCATGAAGTCGACTTCGTCTCCGATGGGCCTGCGCCGCCGGTCGCCGCAAACCTGCTCGGGCCCCGCTTCCGTCTGGTCGGCTACGAACCGGTCGGCCGCCTGTACGTCAGGCGCTACGCGCTGCCCGGTCCCGACCTCGCTCACCTGCGCCTGGGCAAGGTGCGCGATGCAGACCTCAACTTTCGCAGCAATGGCGTCCTCCTGGACGGGATTGGACCTGACTGAGAACGGGAATACGAATGGAGTTATCCTGAGCGTCCCCAGCAGAATCCAGCGAGGAGATGGCATGACCAAGACGAAGGCGAACCAGGCCGCGGACCTCTATTCGACTGCCCGTGAAAATCCCTACGTGCAGCGCCTGATCGAGGACGAAGAGCTGCGCGACAGCCTCAGCAACGCTTTCGAAGCCGCGCGCGGCGCCTACAACCGGGCGACCGGGAACGGCAAGGGCGCGGTCAAGGCCGTGAGCAGCGACAAGAAGGTGCAGAAGGACCTGCGTTCAGCGGCAGAGAGCCTGCGCGAGGCCTCCGAGCGTCTGAAAGCGCCGAGGAAGCGCAAGAAGAGCCGCCTTGGCCGCCTCATCCTCTTCGGCCTGGTGGCCGGCGTGATCGCGCTGGTGGTCAGCGAGGACGCTCGCAAGACCGTGCTGGATGCCCTCTTCGGCGCCGAGGAGGAGTTCGAGTACACCAGCACGACGAGCATCAACGGCTCTTAACGCCGCGGCCGCCGGGCGGTACGCCCGGCCGCGCCGTAGACTCGACTCATGGAGGCTGCAACCAAAGAGCGCGAGCTGAGCGGGGAAAAGGCGCAGCGCATCATCGACGCGATGCGCGAGAGCGTCGCCAAGCGCGGCGCCGCCGGCTCCACCTTTGAGCACGTGGCGCGCGAGGCGGGCGTAAGCCGCGGCCTCCTCCACTATTACTTCGGCACCAAGGAGCGGCTGCTGGTCGAGGTCGTCCGCCGCGACGCCGAGATCCGTGTCGCCCGCCTCGACGAGCCCTTGGGCAAGGCGGAGACGGTCGACGACGTGATCGACGTGCTGCTCGCCAGCCTCACCGACCTGATCGACAACGAACCGGCCTTCTTCCTGCTGCTCTACGAGCTGTTCAGCGCTGGTCGGCGCAACCCCGAGATCCAGCACGAGGTCGGCCAGCTGTTCGACCGGACCCGCTCCCATGTCGCCGAGATCCTCGAGGTGAAGGAGCGCGAGGGAGTGCTCAGCCTGCGCTACGACGCGGAGGCGATAGTCGCCTACCTGTTCGCGGTCGCCGACGGCTTCGCGCTGCAGGCTCTCTCCGAGCCGGACCGCGACATCGGTCCCGCTCTGGCCGCCGCCGCGGCCTCGGCGCGGTTCCTGCTCGCCGGGGAGTGATCGTCCTCACGCCTATCCCTTCTATGTAGAAGCGATTTACGTCGCTGAGCGCCCCTAGCTTTCTCCTCGTCCAAGAAAAAGCGGCCGGGGCGCAGCGCTAACTGCCCCCGGCCTGGCACAGGAAGGGGTACTTCCCATGCAGAGCAATCGTATTGGCGCAGGCTGCGATGCCTCGCCAAACCAGACCCGTGATCTCCATGACCAGGCCATAGTTCTCAGGCACGTTCTGGCGGTCCACCCGGAGCGGCTGACGATTCCCGACCTCGTAAGCGAGCTAATGGGGGACTTGGCGGCCTTCGCGGAGAGCGATGCTTACGAGCGCGCCGTGCGCGATCTCACCGGCGTTGGCCTTCTTCAGTGCCCATGCGGCATGGTCGAGCCGACACGCGCCGCCTTGCGCTTCTACGAGCTTCAGGAGGGCTGAGCGGTGGCTTCGCTTGATTGCGCAAGGCACTTCGGTGAGAACTTGGTCCGCTGCCGTAAGCAGGCCGGGTTGTCTCAGGAACAGCTTGGCGAGCGCGCCAACCTGCACCGGACCGCAATCGGTCTGCTGGAGCGGGGAGCGCGAATGCCTCGGATCGACACGCTGGTCAAGTTGGCAGCGGCGCTAGAAGTCCCGCCCAGCGATCTGCTCAACGGGATGGTCTGGAAGCCAGGTACGAAGACTGAAGGGCGGTTCATCGACACGACGGTGACGGGCTTGGGCCTCGTCACTCGCCGGTTTGAGGTCGAACGCCACGGACGCGGCAGATAGGACTTATTCAGGTCTTCCGATGCCGTGACTTACCGGTCGCGATTTCGTGCCCAGCGTCCCAGAATAGGAAGGAGAACTCAGGCTCGTCGAAATATCCCCAAATGCGCCATTTGTAGCGCTTGAGATGTAGCTGCCAGAGGCCGTTCTCTTGCTTGCTGACTTCAGCAAGCGCCTTTTGGCCCTCCGGCGTCATTTCGCTTGCGCCAATGAACTTGAGCCAGCGCTTCCCAAGCAGGGTAGAGATCGGTTCTCTCTGAAGAATCGCAAGCTCTTTCTCTAGCCCTCGTACGTCGGTGCGCAGCAGCGCCCCACAGCTGAAGCTGGTCTCGTGATCGAGACGCCCAAACCGCCACACGAGATAGCGATACTTCGGCGTGACCGGCGGCGTCTTGGTGACGCGCTTGTCGGCCCTCGCCTTCCCGGTACTACCCTTGACGTTCCTATTGTCCACCAGGGGCGAATCTATAGCGATCCGTAATAGGACGCGATTGCGTCGCGCGTGATCTCCCTATTGCTGGATGCGCCTGGTGGCAGTCCACGGCGAGCCTTCCGCCAAGGCGGCTCTTCATGGGTGAGTTCGCGAAGCGCGAAGCCAGTTCGCCTGCCGTAGTGCTTGAGCACTACGTTAATTGACTCTTTCTGGGGTCTGGTCAGACGAGAGGAATCGCCCCTGGGCCAGCTGTCCATTTTGAACTTGCCACCGTGCTCACGGAAAAGGAGGGGAACGACCGGACCATTCGCCCATGCCTCAATCCGCGCAGGGAACAGGGGCTCGCTATCCCAGACAAGGTGCCATGCCTGCGAGTAATAGACGAGCTTCTGCAGCTTCCAGGTGTCCATCGACCCCTGTTTCTTCAAGATGTAGGCTGCGACGTCATGAGCCGAAGCCATGTGACCCTCCTGGTGGCGTTCTCGGTACTCGGATAGTAGCCATCTCTGTCGACATTCAGTCAAGAGACAGAATGCCTCGCAAGCGCAGACAAAAGACTCAGCCCAAACATGGCCAGCCGGTCGAGATTCCGATCCCGACCAAAGGCGACTTCGATGCCGCTATGAGGAAGGTCGCTCCGCCAGCAGGTCGTAAACGCCCTGACGAGAAAGACCGGCCTCAGAAGCGATCCGAGTGATCGGCACATCCGCCGCCTGCGCCTCCCGGCAGTAGCGGCGTAGCTCCTCGGTTGCCTCGCGCTTTGCCTGGTCGGCCTTCTTGCGTTTGCGGGCAGCGCGGCGGATCGCTTTCAGTGCCGCGCTCTGTTCGCTCATTTCGCCGCCTCCTCAACCAGAAGGTGGAACATCGAACGCGGTCCGCGATTGCGCTGGTTATGCCGCCACGCATACTCGTCCAGATAGGACTGGAGCCATTTGCGAGAGACCATCTTGTAGGTCCCTCGCATCCCTGTCTTCAGGTTGCCGAAGAACCCCTCGATGGTGTTCGTGTGGATGTCGCCTTCGACGTAGACGCCCGTCGAATGATTAATCACGCTATGGCCCGCGTACTCGCGGCCTAGACGCGTATAGGGCCTCCAGTCGTCGGTGAAGATGATCGCCCCGGGGTCGACGTTGGCCCGCACGGCTCCACTTAGCGGCTCGCCCCGTCGCCCCGCGATCACGCGCAAGCGGATTCGCCCGCCGCGCTCGATCATCCCGAGAATCGTCGGGCTTGGCCTCACGATGTTTGGACGCTTCCGAGTAGTTCATCTTGCGCCGTGGCCGTCCGCCCCAAGAGGTCTCATCGACCTCAACCTCGCCTTTTAGCGGCCACTCGTCGCCCTTCATCAACTCGTTGCGGATCGTGTTGAACATGCGCCAGGCGGTCTTGTAGTGGACGCCCAACTCTCGCTCTAGCTGTTTCGCGGATATGCCGCATCGCGTGCTCGTCATCAGGTACATGGCGTGGAACCAGAGCCGTAGCGAGGTCGAGGAGCGGTGGAAGATCGTCCCGGCAGTGGGATGGACGTGAAGGCCGCAGGCCGTGCAAGTCCAAGACTGGCGCTGTTGCTTAGTCTCGTAGCGCTTGAAGACGCGACGGCAGTCGCAGCGCGGACAGTGGGCATGCTCGCCGTCAGGGGCGTAGCGAGTTCGCCACAGATGCCCTAGGCAAGCTGCGTCGTCGGGGAAGTCCCGCAAGAACTCAATGACGGAGTAGTCCGAGGTCGAGGACTTCGCACGGCGGGGTTCATGGCGGTTGGCCGGTGGCATGATGTAAAGCTACTTGACAGAGCGACGTTTGTCAAGTCGCTTGACACAAGCTCTGTTTTCGGTCATTCAGGGAAACCGAGCAAAAGCCCTAGATACCGCCCTGCAATTTGGCTGTTCAGCCAAATTGGGTCGGGCGAGAGAGGGAAAAGCGTATGTAGTATTGATCTCATGGCGCAGGAGCTGTACGACCAGGAGCTTGACTTTTCATGGGTTGAGCACGTTCGCCACACCCCCGCGAGGGGCGCGGCCAGCGAGCAGCGAGCAACTGAGTGGCACGCTCCGTCTTTTGTCTGCAAACGCGATCTTCCCTCGCGCCGTCGCTCCTTCATCGTTGGAATTGGCAGCGCTCTTGACTTCCTAGGCACGGTCCGCCTGTGGAATGGGACGACCCTCTACCGAATCCGGGAGTTGCCGCCGAACCGGGCCAACGCGCTTGCGATATACAGCGACTGGTGCGCCATTGGCGAAGATCTGCATGGGGCTGTCCGTAACTTTGAACGTACCGAGTTAGAGCACGTAGAGCTTCATACGCAGTAGGTTTCCGCATGCATGGAGGGAGATCTCACCCCAAGGGGAGCCACGCCTGAGCCGCGACAGCCTCCGGGGGCTGAGCCGGATACGGCTGAGCGGATCGTCGCTGGCCAGTGGTCTGGACCCCTCCCACCCCCAGCAGCCCTAGAGCAATTTGAGCGTTCGGCCCCTGGTGCTGCCGACCGCATTCTCGGAATGGCCGAACGCGAGGAGGATCATCGACACGGCCAGGAGCAAGCGATGCTGCGCTCCGACGCCCAGGCCCGCTCTCGTGGGCAGTGGATGGCCTTCCTCGTCGCCCTCGTGATCATCGTTGGCGGAATCTGGCTGATCTATAAGGGCAAACAGTGGGAGGGACTTGTCGCGGTCTTGACCCCATTGGCGACCATTATCGGAGTCTTCATTTACTCGACCAGCGACTAGACCCGCCAGCCGTACCGCAGCTCAGACCGAGTTCACGGTGGAACTAGACGGGCCAAAATCCAAGCTCGGATGGGCACTCAAAAAGCTGGAAGCCCTCGATGGGGAGTGTGACGCCATCGCGGAAGCGGAGCTTTTTCGTGTCGTTCCTGAGTTCGATGATGAGACCAGAAGCCACGTCATGCGCTTCCGTGTCCAAGCTGATGCCTTCCCACGGCACCTCGGTCTGGTCGTCGGAGATCTCGTCCACAACGCTCGCTCTGCCCTTGATCACGCCGCGTGGCTTCTGGCCTGCCGCTCGAACCCGGTCGATGAACTCTGGAAGCCAAGCATCGCTTGGAAGATCGCGTTCCCTGTCACCCGAGATAGTGGGCGCTTCAAAACCCACCGGGCTCTTCCGTTCTTCGCTGAGGATGCAAGAACAGTCTTGGAGTCTTTGCAGCCTTACCAGGGAGGGGACACGCCTGAGGCCATCGGTCGGCTTGACGAGCTGTGGAATATCGACAAGCACCGCGTCGTCCACGGGAGCCTGGCCCATCTCGATATGTCCGGGGTCAAGTCGTCGCGCCGGTCTGTTCGCCCGAGACCTGATTGGCGATCTTCCCGAGACGATCTGGTATCCCCTTCCCGAGAGCATGGAAGACGGCGCACCGGTCGCGACGCTGCGGTTCCGCGATGGCCTCGGACCGCCCCAAGTCAAAGTGGAAGTGGAGGGCGAGCCTTCCGCTGAAATAGCGTTCGGCAGCGGTTCCTTCACGATTACCCCCGGCGGCCTCGCCGGTCTGCTTGAGCACACCGCCCGTGCGCTCGCCGCCATCGGCGCGCTCCCCAACGCACCGCCCTGAGCTAGCTGTAGCTACTCAGGACGTTGTTCCAACTCGGCAAGCCGAGTGGCGGGCGCCTTGTGGCCGAGGGAGCCGTGTCGTCGGTTGAAGTTGTAGTGGGTCAGCCAGCCACAAAGGGCTGCGGTTCGCTCAGCTG
>DATFVC010000015.1:0-7134 GCA_035260485.1 Solirubrobacterales bacterium
CATCGATAGCCGTGTTCCTCATGCTCGGCGGCGCCACTGCTTTCGCCGCGACCAAGATCGGCGCAAACGAACTGAAGGCCAACTCGATCAAGACCGGCAAGATCGTCAAAGAAGCCGTGACCGCCGGCAAGCTCAAGAACGGCGCAGTCACCGAAACCAAGATCGCAAAAGACGCCGTGACCGGTGAAAAGGTCAAGGACGGATCCCTGAGCGGCTCCGATATCAACCTGGGCACGCTGGGGACCGTTCCCACCGCGAACAACGCTCTGAATCTCGGGGGCACGCCAGCATCAGGTTACGCCAAAACGACGCTCGAAAAAATCCATTTCATTGGCGCGCCGGGCGAGCCAGCTTTCGAAAATAGCTGCAAAAACATCGGCTTCGAATTCCAGCCCGCCGGTTTCTACAAGGATGCATTCGGCGTCGTGCATCTTGTCGGCGACATAACTGGCTGTGCAACCGAAACCGAGCGGGTGTTTGTTCTGCCTCCCGGTTTCAGGCCGACGAATTTCGAGCGATTCATCGATCACAAATCCGATACCACGATCGGCACCGTCAGGGTCGATCCCAACGGGGACGTGACCACGTTCTCGAACGCATCGCCGATCCTGAACGGGATGTACTTCCGCACGAACTGAGTCTTGGGTCGGAGGGGTCCGCTCGAGCGGACCCCTCCGACGCTGCCTCTGTCAGCCGGCGCATCGGCGATCGGGTCGCGCGCGCGGGCGTGCTCGGCACCTCTGCTCCTGCGCAACCCCGTGCAAGCGGACGTAGCGCTGCAGGGCTCGCATGCGTTCCTCAGGCGTGAGTTTGAGGAGGGTCTTCGCAAGCTCGACATCGTGGGGGTCGGGTATCGCTACGCGGCGCATTCGCATCATCAGCGCTGCAGAGGGGGTGACCTTGCCGGTGACATAGGTGGAGAGACGGGAGGTAGAGGTGCCGATCCGGGAGGCGAACTCTGCTCGGGAGAATCCGGACCCTTTCACCAGAGCATCGACTTCTGTGGCGACGGCATCGCGCTCAGCCTGCTCCGCCGCTTTGCGTGCCCGGACGATTGACCGCTCCATTGCCTCAGCGACGCCGTACGGTCGACTGTAGGTGAGGACCTCCTCGACCCGTCGAGCGACAGGTCCCCAGGGGTCAGCCTGGATTGCCGCTGCCAAGCGATGCCAGTGCGACAAGTACCCGCGCTCGAGTGCAGTCTGGATCGCCTCCAGCGGCCACTCCGAGACGGGATCGTCCGGCGAGACGTTGACATTGCGAAATGCAAGCGCAGTCACGACTCGACCATCCTGGTGGCGACACCGCCGAGAACCTCGGTTACTGAGCCCCAATCGCTCCAGCGTTTGCGCAGGCGCCGGTAGGAAGAGAGCTGAGCGATGACCGATCGATCGGCAGGTTGTGGATCGGAAAGCTGCCGCATCAACTGCGACGCGACGCCCTCGCCTTCCTCGTGCTGATCGGCGTAGTAGTTGTCGATTCTCACCAGAACCTCGGCTGCTTGATCGACTCCGATGTGCTCTGACAGGGCGGCGAGATCGAGGTAATCTCGGGTTTGGTTACGGCGCACGATAAGGAAGGCCTTGATACGCAGGGTCTCCTCGATGGTCGGCACCGTCAGCTCGGCTCCTGACGGGAGAATGAGCGTGGCGACCTCCAGCGGTACTTTGCGGATCATCTGCCTGACCCCTGCCTCGATCCCGTCGAGGTTCCCCAGGATCACCTTTCCGGGAGCGACCCTGTTGGTTGCCCAGCCCTCATCTTCCTCGACCGCTTCGAGCACCATCTCGAAGCGGTCGGCGAGGTCGGCGAGGACATGATCGTGGTCGCTCGACTCGCGGTGGTCCGCGTAGAGGATCGCCGCGGTTCCCCCGACCAGGACAGCCCCCGGAACCAACCGCTGCAGGTGCGCGGCCGACTCCAACAGGGCGACGAACTGCGGATCGCGATCCCCAACCCCCACTCTCGTTGGTCTGCCAGTCACCGGGCGAGATTATCAGATGTGATAATGCACTCTGCACAATCTGGGACTTCAGCCTCAGATCGGCCGCGGAGCGTGCTTGGGCTCCAGCTCCCCTGCCGCTTCGGCTTCGGCGCGCTTTGACCAGCGGTTGAGCTCGCGGCGGGCGAGGACCATCTTGTGGACCTCGTCGGGGCCGTCGGCTAGGCGTAGCATGCGGCTGAAGCGCCAGAGGGCGGCCAGGGGGGTGTCGTCGGTCATGCCGAGTGAGCCGTGGATCTGGATCGCCCGGTCGAGCACCTCCATCACCATGTTGGCGGCGACGATCTTGATCGCCGAGATCGACTGGCGGGCGGCGCGCTTGCCCTCGGTGTCCATCTTCCACGCCGCGTACATCGTCAAGAGGCGGGCCTGGTCGATTTCCATCCGCGAGGTGGCGATCGCCTCCTGCACGAACTGCTTGTCGGCCAGCGGCCCGCCGAAAGCCTGGCGCTCGTTGGCGCGCCGGCACATCATCTCGTGCGCTCGCTCGGCCGTGCCGATCGCCCGCATGCAGTGGTGGATGCGGCCCGGCCCGAGCCGATCCTGGGCGATCGCGAAGCCCTTCCCCTCCTCGCCGAGCAGGTTGGCGACGGGCACACGGCATTCTTCGTAGCGGATCTCGCAGTGGCCCGGGCCCTTGTCGTGGCCCATCACCGAGATCGGCCGCACCAGGTTGAAGCCTGGCGTGTCGGTCGGCACGCAGATCATCGAGGCGCGGGCGTAGGGCGGCGCCTCGGGGTCGGTGACGACCATCGCGATCGCCAGCTCGGCGCCCACTGCGCCCGAGGTGAACCACTTGTGGCCGTCGATCACCCACTCCTCGCCGTCGCGCACCGCGCGCGCCTGCAGCAGGGTCGGGTCGGAGCCGGAGACCTCGGGCTCGGTCATCGAGAAGCAGGAGCGGATCCGTCCCTCCAGCAGAGGCTCCAGCCAGCGCTCGCGCTGTTCCTCGCTGCCGTGCTCGGCGAGGATCTCCATGTTGCCGGTGTCGGGGGCGGAGCAGTTGAAAGCCATCGGCGCCGCCGCCGGGCTGCGGCCCATCTCCTCGCAGAGCAGCCCGTACTCCCAGTTGCTGAGGCCGGGACCGAAGCGCTCGTCCGGCATGAACAGGTTCCAGAGCCCCTCGGACTTGGCCCGCTCGCGAACCTCGACCAGGATCTTCGGGTAGGGGACGCCGGCCGCCACCTCGGCGTCGAGCGCCTCCATGATCTTCCTCTCCTGCGGATACACCTGGTCGTCGATGAAGTCGAGGATGCGCTCGCGCAGGGTCTCGACCTGGGGGCTGGGCTTGAAGTCCATCGGTGGGGCGTCCTCTCCTCGGGTCCGGTCGGTGAACGCTATCGGGGCGGCATCGTTCAGCGCCGCCGGTAGCGGGCGAAGAGCTCGCCGTCCTCCTCCAACAGCCAGGCCAGCTCGAGCGGCGCCACGTCGGGCAGCTCGCCCTCGAGGATCCGCGGCGCGCCGCCGCCGCTCAGCTTCGGCGCGATCGTCAGGAAGAGATCGTCGACCAGGCCGGCCGCCTGCAGCGAGCCGTGAAGGGTCGGCCCCCCCTCGCAGAGAAGCGCCCTGACGCCTTCCTCGCGCAGGAGGCGCAGGAGCGCGGGGAGGTCCGCCCGCCCCTGCGGCCCGCTCTCGACCACGACCAGCCGCCTGCCGATCTCGCCGTAGCGCTCGGCCCGCATCGTGCCGGCGCCGATCATCACCGCGTCGAAGCGGGTGCGCAGCCCGGCCAGCATCGCAGTGTCGGAGGCCGAGCCGATCGGTCCCGAGACCCCCGCGATTGCCGCCCTTCCGTCGACCGTGGCGGCGAAGTTCATCGCCACGTTGGGGCGGTCGTCGTGGGGACGCTCCCAGGGACGGTAGGTGTCGAGCTCCTCCTCGACGGTGGTCGGGCCAGGATCGGGAAGTAGCCGCTGCACGGCTCTCAGCCTAGTGCGGTCGTCGTTTGTTGCGCATAGGGCTACAGGCGACGACCGCGGCCAGCTCGTCGCCGGTCAGGAGTAGTCGTGCCAGCCTTGGAACTCGCGGCCAGAGAACTCCTGCAGCGCCGCGACGTCGGCGCCGAAGCGGCCGCGGATCGTCTCAAAGAGGTCGTCGGGAAGCTTCGGCTTGGGGGCCGGCGGCTTCTCCGGATCGTGGACGACCTTCTCGACGATCCAGCGCAGTGACTCCGGCAGCCGGTCGAAGTTGCGGTCGAAGGAGCGCAGGCCCGGCAGTTTGACCAGCTTCTCCATCACCTGGTATTTGTCGCCCTGCTTGGCGCTCGACTTCTCCCACTCGCGGTCGAACTGCTCGGAGGTGAAGGTCTCATCGACGCCGGCGATGCGAAAGGCTTTGCGCATCGTCTCCCCGCGGTCGCTCTGCAGCTCCTCCTGGGTGATCACCTCGATCTGGGAGCGGTCGAACAGCTCCAGGTAGGGCTGCAGCTGCATCCAGTACATCGAGCGGTGGATGTAGGAGGAGTCGGGCGCCGACAGGGTCGGGACCAGCTCCCGCGTCTCATAGCCGGCGCCGGTCGCGTGGACCCAGTGCGAGAGGATGCGCTTGATCGGGTCGCGCACCATGTAGATCAGCCGTGCGTCGGGACAGTGCTCCTTGATCCGCGCCGGCACGCCCTCGAAGCGGGGCAGGTTGGTGTAGTGGGGGGAGGACTCGCCGCGCACCTTGAAGCGGCGCTCGAAGCGGCTGGCGTACCAGTCGAGGCCGAGGTCCCAGCTCATCTCCTCGACAAAGAAGTTGAGCTCCTTCGGCTTCGACATGTGGATTTCTGGATGCAGGCCGAGGTAGTGGTGGATGCTGGTCGTGCCGCACTTGAGGCCGCCGATGATGAGCAGGTTGGGCAGCTCGGCGTGGCGCTTGCGGCGGCGCCGGAAGCGACTGTTGCGGTCGCCGGTGAAGCGCTCGCGCGCTCGCGCGCACATCGCCTCGTCGGCGGGGTCGGGGGGGGCTGCGGGCACGGTCTGAGTCGTCTCTGGCTCTGACACGAGCGGGCTAGTGTAGCTGCGATGCCACTCGCCGACTTTGCATCCAGCGCCGAATCGTTCGCCCGCGCGGCGGCGGCGTTCTTCGGTCACCTCGCGGACATCCGCTGGGGGTCCGTCGCGCTGGCCCTCGCCTGTCTGGCCGCGATGCAGCTGGCGCGGGCCTGGGCTTGGCGCAACGTGCTGCACGCCGCCTACCCGGGTGTCCGCATCTCCTTCCTGCGGCTCAGCGCCGCCTACCTGGCCGGCGCGGGGATCAACGCGATCCTGCCCGCGCACGCCGGCGACGTGACCAAAGTCTTCCTGGTCAAGCGACAGATCCCCCACTCCTCCTACCCGGCGGTCACCTCCTCCTTTCTCGTGCAGACGGTTTTCGACACGACTGTCGGGCTGCTTGTCCTCTTCTATGCCGTCTCGCAAAGCCTGCTTCCGAAGCCACCTCAGCTACCCGACCTGCCGGCCTTCGAGATCTCCTTCTGGGCCGAACACCCGCAGGTCTTCCTGATCCTGACCGGAGCGCTGCTGCTGGCGATCGCGATCGCGATCTACATGCTGGCTCACCGGGTGCGTCGCTTTTGGGACCGGGTCAAACAGGGAGTCGTCATCCTCACCAAGCCACGGCGCTACCTGCGCGAGGTGGCGGCCTGGCAGGGGGTTGGCTGGGTCTTCCGCTTTGCCGCCTTCTGGTTCTTCCTCGACGCCTTTGGGATCGGCGGCTCGATCGGCAACGTGATGCTGGTGATGAGCGTGCAGGCGATCGCCAACATCGTCCCCTTCACGCCCGGCGGCGCCGGCGCCCAGCAGGCCCTGCTGGTGGCGACCCTGCGCGGACCCACGCGCTCCGCCGTCCTCTCCTTCTCGGTTGGCACGCAGATCGCGATGGCAGCCTGGTCCGTGCTGCTCGGCTTCGCCGCGATCCTGCTCGTCTTCCGCACGACGGACTGGAGAGGGCTGATCAGGCAAGCTGAAGAGGATCGTGACGAAGTGCCGGTTCCGGCCAGGAACTGACCGTCAGCTTGACCAGCCCGGGTAGCGGCTCTTGATCCGCCATTGCCAAGGTGGCTGCTCCCCCGCCGGGAAGTCGTACTGGTCGCGGCCCGGCAGAGTCTCCAGCGGCACCAGGGCCGGGTCGTCCTTGAGCAGAACGCGGACATTGCCTGCCGCCTCAACTTGGGTTTGGCTGGCACGCCGGACGACGCTTTCCCAGCCCAGCCCCGGGCGGTAGAGCCAGTAGGTCAGCTCGACCCAACCCAGCGTGGCACGGCGGTCGTCGACCGCGGTGAAGGCTGTCGTGCGGCGGCCGGAGGCAGTGACGTGCGGGCCGGCCGCGACCGCGCAGCTTTCACGCCGGCAGCGGCGGAAGTCGACCGGGACCAGCGGCAGCCCTGAGGGCCCCGGCAGGGCGGCGGGTTCCGGCGCCAGAGCGCGAGCAAGGCGAGCCAGTGGCCAGCCGTAGGCGGGCGTAAGCGGGTGGTGGTGGCAGACGTCGGGCAAGCGGGGCGCGCAGGCGATCCGGCGCGCGATCGTCCCGCCCAGAGCGTTGTGGGGGTCGATCTCGCCGCCCGCGGCGAGGGCGGAGATCGCCGCCAGCAGCAGCAGCGCGATCAGCGCCGCCAGGCCGGCCTGCTCGACGCTCGCCGTTCCCTTCTCGCTCTGCATGAGCACGACGCTAGGCGGCTGCGGCGCGCAGGTGGCGCGCCAAATGCAAGGACTTCGTGTCGCCCCGCGCGCGGTCTGCTTACATTCCCCGGGTGGAGGGCTTCAACCTCTTTGGCGACCCCGACGAGTTCCGCGCCCGCATGGAGGAGCTCAGCGAGCAGATGCAGTCCTCTCAGCGCGTCGCCTGGGCCGACAACGCGATCCGGCTTGCGGTCGAGCTGACCGTCGCCTCGATCGCCCGTATGGACCTCTCGGGCAGCAGCGACGAGCAGGCGATGCAGGTGCGCGACGCGATCCGCGTCCTCTTCCCCGAGGCCGTGACCCTCGTCCGCGAGGCGCGCGAAGGCCTCTCCTGAGCTAGCTGTAGCTACTCAGGACGTTGTTCCAACTCGGCAAGCCGAGTGGCGGGCGCCTTGTGGCCGAGGGAGCCGTGTCGTCGGTTGAAGTTGTAGTGGGTCAGCCAGCCACAAAGGGCTGCGGTTCGCTCAGCTG
>DATFVC010000016.1:0-3418 GCA_035260485.1 Solirubrobacterales bacterium
TGGCCCAGAGCGAGCTACGCACGTAGGGCATCAGCGTTTCCTCCTCGCCCGCTTTTCTCCTCTACGAAACCTCCGTCCGTCGTGGGTTGCTTCGGCCAATCTTGGCACCGCTGCGCGGTGCCCCCGGCCTCCGTCAACCCACGACGGACGGAGGTTTCAGATGCACGCAGCAACCGCAAGGATTCCCCAGGGCGCAGGCCGTCAGGCGAAGAACTACGCCGATGCTTCCGCCACACACGTCTCCCAGCCGACCTACCTGCCAGTAAAGCGCTGCGCCGCGCGGCCGTCAACCCCTAAAGGGGTCGGGCGCGAAGCGCCCTTGACTGCCGCGCGGCGCAGCGCTAAATCTCTGGGTAGGTCGGCGGGGCAGGGGACCAGCGGGAACCCCTCTGGGGGTGGACGAGAGTGTGGACGAACCTGTGGATTCGGCGTTCACAGTCTTTTGGCTTGGTCCTGCGGTTGCGGGCGTCCTTCGGCAGCCGACCACGCCCACACACCATTAGAGAAAGAAACCAGTGGTGTGCGGTCGTGGTCGGCTGCCGAAGGACTTATGGGGCCGGGGGAGCGGGACGGCTGCGAACGCGGGGCGGCGGGGTACCGGAGGGGGAGCGGGGACTGTGGTGGTGGGGATGAAGGCAAGACGAAGGCGGGGCGAAGTGGGGATGGGCTTCGTCTTGGGGTCGGATGGTGGTCGTGATGGAAACGCGGGAGCTGCGAGCGACTGGTGCCGGGGAGCGTCGGGACCGCGACCGGGAGCTGGTGCGGCTGATCGGCCGACACGGAGCGATGTCGATGGCACAGGTGATGCGGGCGATGGAGGTGGGAAGGACCGCCACCTACCGCCGCTTCCAGCGCTGCGAGGCTGCCGGCCTCGTTGAGCGCCTGATGATCCCCGGCGTCGGTCCCGTCCTCCATGCGACCCGCGACGGCATCCGCTACGCGGGCCTGGGGCTGCCGGTCGCGGCGATCTCGCCCGGCGGCGTCGACCACATGCTGCGTTGCGCGACGGTGGCGATTAGCGCTGGCCGCCACTACGGCCACGAGCGCGTCCTGACTGAGCGCGAGATCGCCTTCGCCGAGCAGATCGAAGAACGACCGATCGCCAGCGCCAAGCTCGGCAGCGTCCACGGCCACCCGCGCTACCACCGCGCCGATATCGCGATCCTCACGGACAAAGGCACGATCGCGATCGAGGTCGAGTTGACGCCGAAGGCACCGCAGCGCCTGCGGGCGATCATCACGGCCTGGTGTCGGGCCTCCTGGGTCGCCGAGGTCCACTACCTTTGCGCGCCGGGGCAGACGCGGCGCGCGGTGGAGCGGGCTGTCGCCAAGGTTCGCGCCGGGGACAAGATCGCCGTCTTCAAGGTGGTGCAGCGGTGAAGGCGGACCAAGGACACGACCGACCCGATCCTGAGCCTTCCTTTTCTGCCGTCTCGGAAGCTAAAATTCAGTCCGACATAAGTGGGGCCGCGCGCACGAACGCCGGCCCCGTGGCATCCGGCAAAGGTGGAACTAGGCCGGACGCAGCGGGAACGGTAGCGAGCTACCGGCTCCAAGAAGCGGCCCCCGGTGGCGTTAGCGCGCCAGCCGAGGGCCTGACCAGAGGAAGGACCTGCTTCCAATGGCTGAGAGGAACCCTACGGGCGGCGATGCGCCCCGCCGCGCCGACCCGACCACCGACCTCGCCGAGTCCGCGCCCAGCGCGCTCGGCTCGACTCCGGGCGCGGCGCCCCGACCCGGAAGATCGCCCGCAGATCGGCGGCTGAGCCACGATGGACGCCTCGGCAGCAGCCATGAAGCAAAGGGCCGGTCGCGCCGGCCAAGGGACGAGCGCCCGGCGGGCTCGCCGCTCAGCCGCAGACCGCCTCGACGAGCTGCCCCGCTTCCTCTACACCCGCGAGGAGTCCGCGCGGATGCTTGGGATGAGCCTCAGCCACTTTCAGCGTCACGTCCAGCCGCACGTTCCCTGTGTCTACTCGGGCCAGCTGCGCCAGTACCGGCCGGAGGACTTGAAGGCGTGGGCGGCGAGGGAAGCCTGTGAGCGCCAGTAAGCCCGATGGGGCAGCTGTCAAGCGCCGCACCGTCGACACCAAGACCCGCTTCGACGGCGTCTTCGCGCGCCATCAGCTTTGGTGCGCGCTCGGCGTCGGCGGCGGGGAGTGCGACTGCACTCCCCGCTACTTCGGCGTCGTCTGGGACCGCGAGGCACGCCGGCACCGCAAGACGCCCTACTTCCGCCTCGCGACCGAGGCCCGCGACGCTCGCCGCGATCTGCAAGAGGCTCTGCGCCAGGGCAAGCTGCCGCGCCACTCAGGCACGCGCTTTGACGAGGCCCGCACCAGGTTCCTCAAGGCAGTAAAGGAAGGGGTCGCGCTCAACAAGCGCGGCCGCCCCTACAAGCCCAAGGCCTGCAAAAGCCTTGAGCACGCGCTCTCTCGCGTCCCCGACTCGATGGCTCGCAAAGCAGTCGACCGCGTGACCAGCGGCGACGTTCAGGACCTCATCGACGACCTCAAACGCTCCGGGCTGTCGGCCTCGCGGATCGCCGCGATCGTCAACGCGATCCGCTCCTTCTACAGCTGGGCACAGCTCCACGAACTGGCGCGCGAGAGCCCCGCCGAGAAGGTGAGGCTGCCGGCGAAGGCCGAGAACCCACGCGAACGCATCGCGACGCCGGCCGAGTTCGCGGCCCTGCTCAGGGCGCTCTACCGGCAGACGCCGACGGAGCGCAAGGAAGAGAAGGCGCGCTCGCCGCGCGAGGCGCTGCGCGACTCCGTCCCCTTCGCGCTCGCCGCCTACGCCACGGCGCGCTACCAGGAGATCCAGATCCTCGACTGGACTGAGGTCGACTTCAAGCTCGACGGGCTTGAGCTGGCCGCCGACGAGGAAGGCCGAAAGCCAGGAGGCTCCTGGCGGATCGTGCCGATGGTCGCGCCGTTGCGGAAGATCTTGCGTGAAGAGTGGATTGCGCAGGGCCGGCCCAAGAAGGGCAAGGTCTGCCCGCCCCGCGCGATCCGACAGACGGGGCTGTTGGCGCTCAACACCCTGCAAGCCAGGGTCCAGAAGCGCTGGCGCGAACTGAGGCTGGAGCCGATCGGACTTCAGGACTCACGGCACACGGCGGCCACCTGGCTCGACCATGCCGGCGTCAGTCCCAAGGTCTCCTCCGAAATCATGGGCCACAAGACGCCCACCTACCGAACGCCCGGCGCGGCTCGCATCACCCAGGACCGCTACACGCACATGCTGCCGGGCGAGCTGGAGCGCGCCCGCGAGCTGCTCGACGCCTTCCTCGCCGAGCGCGAAAAGGAAGACGCGAACGCGCTTCGGCGCTGAGCGCGGCTGTCCCGCCGCGACCGCGCCCGAGAACGCTGAAGGTAAAGTGCTAGGGGTCTGGGGCAGTGGCCAAACTGGTTAA
>DATFVC010000017.1:0-29840 GCA_035260485.1 Solirubrobacterales bacterium
CGGCCTAGCGGGAGAAATGTGGAGGTTGTTCCTCTGCGGCTGGGTCCGTCTGCCAGGGTGTCGACAATCGGGTTGATGCTCTGTCAGCTCACCGGGAAGCCTCATCGTCTCTTTTGGATGCGATCGGCTTGGTGGTGTGCCGATTGCCGGCAGAAGGTTGAGAGGTGCGGGTCTCACTCTCCTATCGAGTGCTCCCCACCGATGTGCTGGGCTTCGTCGCGCGGATGAAAGAGCTGCGGCAAGTCCGCCTCCGCGATGGGGCGGTGGACTGGGTGCTCGAGCGCGACCTCGCCGACTCCGAGCAATTCGTCGAGAGCTTCCACGTCCGCTCCTGGCAGGAGCACTTACGCCAGCACGAACGCCTGACCCAGGCGGACCTGTCCCTGGAGAACGAGATCCGCGAGCTCGGAGCGGGTGGGGGACAGCCGCCCGTCACGCATTTGGTCGTCCCGAGAAGTGTCGGGAGAACTTGGAGTCAGCGCAAGCTAGTGCCCAAAATGGAGGCGATATGCGGGGGTGGTTTGATTTTCCCCCGCGAGGGGCGAGTGGCCCACTTGCAGGGGATTCACGTCGAAGCGGCTGATGGGATTCGAACCCACGACCTTCTGCATGGCAAGCAGACGCTCTAGCCAGCTGAGCTACAGCCGCATCGGTCGCGGATTATAGGCGCGCGGCTGCGAGTCACCTGCATTGGGGGCGATCGGCAACGGGAGCCACCAGGGGGTCGTGGTTTGAGCTACTAACTATTGGGTAGCGCTTTTCAGCTATCTCAGTTGGCGCGCTCGGCGCCCAGATACCCAAGGAGGCTCCGTTCCGAAGCAAGATCGTCTTCCTCTCCACCGCCCTGGCGCTCGCAGTTACGCTGATCGCTCCTGCCAGCTCCTCCGCCTGGGCGCCGGCGAAATCGGCGACGATCCATCCCGGCGTCCAGGTCTTCACCGCAGGCGCCCAGTGCACCTCGAACTTCGTCTTCCAGGAAGGCACGAGCGTCTACCTCGGCCAAGCGGCGCACTGCTCCGGCACCGGCGGCCAGACGGAAACCGACGGCTGCAGCAGCGGCTCGCTGCCGCTCAACACGCCGGTCGAAATCAAAGGCGCCAGTCATCCGGGCACGCTCGTCTACAACTCCTGGCTGACGATGCAGGCGAGCGGGGAGACCAACCCCGATACCTGCGCCTACAACGACCTGGCTCTGATCAGGATCGACCCCGCCGACGTTGACAGCGTCAATCCATCCGTGCCCGGCTTCGGCGGACCGACTGGCATCGGCACGGTCGGCGGCCTCGGCTCGAACGTCTACTCCTACGGCAACTCCGAGTTGCGCGGCGGCGTGACCAAGTTGAGCCCAAAGCAGGGCATAATCGTGCAGAACGAAGGCAGCGGCTGGAGCCACATCGTGGCCACCCTGACGCCCGGAATTCCGGGTGACTCGGGCAGTGGCTTCCTCAACGGAACCGGCGAAGCGATCGGCGTCCTCAGCACTCTGCAGATCGCGCCGCTGGCCGGCAGCAACGGCGTCGGCGACCTCGGCAGGGAGCTCGCCTACATGCGCGCCAACAGCGGCTTCGGCGCAATGCAGCTGGCGCACGGCACCGAGCCGTTCAAAGCCAATCTGGTCGAAGCGATCCTCGGCTCTTAGGAATCCAGCTCGGCAAGGAGGCCGCGCAGGTCCAATGGCTCGGTGCCCATCGCGATCTCCTCGCCACTGCGCGAGCGCGGCCATTCCTCGCGCGGCCGGTCCCGGTAGAGCTCGATGCCGTTGCCATCCGGGTCGCTCACGTAGAGCGCCTCGCTGACACCGTGATCAGAGGCGCCGCCGAGAGCGATGCCGGCCTGCGAGAGGCGACGCAGCGCATCGGCGAGAGAACGTCGGTCCGGGTAGCGGATCGCGACGTGGAAGAGGCCGGTGCTCCGCACCGGGGGTGGCGGCGCTCCCTTCGAGTGCCAGGTATTGAGACCGATGTGATGGTGGTAGCCGCCGGCCGAGACGAAGGCCGCCTCGTCGCCGATCCGCTGCTGCAGCTCGAATCCGAGAACGCCACAGTAGAAGTCGAGTGCCCGGTCGAGATCGGCCACCTTGAGATGGACGTGACCGATGTCCACCCGCGGGTCGATCGGCTCAGCCAACTCAGCCACCAACCCCATCCAGGGTCGCGTTGACGAGGCGGTCGGCCTCGGCGTTCTGCTCGCGGCGCACATGGCGGATCGACCAGCGCTCGAAGGGCCGCAATGCCCGCTTCACCTCGGCGTGAAGCTCGCGCAGGGTCGCGTCCTTGACCTTGTATTCGCCCTTGACCTGACGCACGATCAGCTCCGAATCGCCGACCAGCTCCAGCTCGCTCGCCCCCAACTCGCTCGCCCGCTCGATACCGAGCAGAAGTGCCCGGTACTCGGCGACGTTGTTGGTCGCCTTGCCGATCCGCTCTCCGCGCTCTTCCAGCACCTCGCCGCCGGGGAGCTGGACAACGGCGCCGATCGCGGCTGGACCGGGGTTGCCGCGGGCGCCGCCGTCGACGTTCACGACCAGCTTCGCGGGCATCGCTAGCCGACCGGCTCGCTGTTGCGGCTGCCGGTCGCAGCTCGGCGGAGGCCGAGTGCGAGCCGGCCTCCCTCGCCCGCTCTTGCATTCCACTGGCGGGCGGAGCCGTCGAGCTGGTCGATCCGCTCCCCCTTGTCGAGATGGAAGACCGCTCGCATCTCATCGGCGAGATCGACCCCCCACTGGTACCAGCCGAGCTCCCAGGCAACCGTGATCCGCACCTCGCTGGGCGAGCCCGCCGCGGATCCGATCGATACCCAGGGCTCCCCCAGGGTTCGCATCAGCCCGGCGACAGTGCGCGCCGCCTCGCTTGCATTGAAACGCGCCACGGCCCGCTCTGGCCGCCCCAGGGGCGACTCGGAGATCGCGGGCTCGGGCTGCCGCCCGACGTTGGCGCCAGGCGCAGCCGGGTCGACCCAGCCGAGCCGCTCGGCGCGACCGCGGCAGAGCTCGCAGACCAGCCGCGGGCCGTCCTTCGGGCTCATGTAGCTGCGGGTGCGCTCGCCGGCCAGGATCGTGCGGCCGCAGACCGCGCAGGTCTCGTCGGGGCTCACGCCCCCAAATTACCAGTGGCCCGATCGCCTAAGCCGCGGCCGCGGTTCCCTCCCTGGCTTCTGCAACAACCTTCTCGGCAAGCTGCACGGGAACGGGCTCGTAGCGCTCGAACTCGACCGTGAACTCGGCCCGCCCGGCGCTGATCGAGCGCAGGTCGGGGGCGTAGTCGAGCACCTCGGCCATCGGCACCTCCGCCCTGACCTCGGTCCCAGCGCTTTTCGGCTCCATCCCGAGCGGGTGGCCGCGGCGCGAGTTGAGGTCGCCGATCACGTCGCCAACGACATCCTCGGGGCAGTTCACCGTGAGCCGCACGATCGGCTCCAGCAGGACCGGGTCCGCCGCCTCCATCGCCTCCCGGAAGGCCATCGAACCGGCCACCTTGAAGGCCATCTCCGAGGAGTCGACATCGTGGTGCTTGCCGTCGACGAGCCGCACCCGCACGCCCTTGACCGGATAGCCGGCGACGCTGCCGTGCAGCATCGCCTCCACCACCCCCTTCTCGACTGCGGGGATGAAGCTGCCCGGGATCGAGGCCCCCTTGATCTTGTTGACGAAATCGAGCCCTACGCCATCCTCGGCCGGCTCGATCTCGATCCGGCAGTCGGCGAACTGGCCGCGCCCGCCGGACTGCTTCTTGTAGCGAGCGTGAGCCTCCGCCGGCTTACGGATCGTCTCCTGGTAGGGCACGCGCGGAGGGTGCAGCACGATCTCGGCGCCGAAGCGGCGCTTCATCCGCTCGATGACCACCTCGACGTGGATCTGGGTCAGCCCGGCGACGATCTGCTCACCGGTCTGCTGGTCGCGGTGCACGTCCAGGGTCGGGTCCTCCTCGCCGAGCCGCCGCACCGCGGCCGCCGCCTTCTCCTCATCGCCCTTCGATTTCGGCTCATAGGCAAAGGCCATCACTGGCGCCGGCAGGTCGAGTGGCGGGAAGGCAACCTGCTGTTGGTGTTCGCAGAGGACGTCGCCAGCCTGGGTCTGCTTCAACTTCGCCACCGCCCCGATCTCGCCCGCGCCCAGCTCCGCCACCGGGCTCAACTCGCTGCCGAGCGGGCGCCCGAGCTGCCCGATCCGCTCCTTCTCGTGCCTGGTCGCGTTGACGACATGGGAGTCTGAGCGCAGCGTGCCGCGGAGGACGCGGAGAAGGTTGATCCGCCCCGCGTAGGGATCGGCGAGGGTCTTGAAGACGTAGACGACGAGCGGGCCATCCTCGTCGGGCCCGATCTCGACTGGTTCACCGCCCTCGCCCAGCGCGGTGACGGCGCCTCGCATCGCCGGCGAGGGCAGATCCTCGACCAGCGCGCCGAGCAGCCGGTTGGTTCCCAGGTTCCGCGTCGCGACGCCACAGGTGACCGGGAAGATCCGCCCCGCGGTGACGCCCTGCTTTAGCACGCCGACGATCTCTGCGTGGTCGATCTCCTCGCCGTCGAGGTAGCGCTCCATCAGCTCGTCGGAGTTCTCCGCCACCTCGTCCATCAGCTTCTCGCGGTACTCCTCGGCCTGGGCGCGATGCTCCTCGGGAATCTCGACCCGGGTAGCGTTCCCCTGCTCCGCTCCCTCGTAGACGAACGCCTCGCGGTCGATCAGGTCGATCACACCGCAAACCCCCCGTTCGACGCCGATCGGGATCTCGGTAGCGACGACATGCAGGCCAAAAGCACCCTTGAGCGAGTCCAGAGCAGCAAAGAAATCGGCCCGCTCGCGGTCAAGCATGTTGACGAAGATGAGCCGAGCCAGACCTTCTTGGTCGGCGCGGCGCCAGAGCCGCTCGGTCTGGACCTCCACCCCGGCGACCCCGTTGACGACGACGACCGCCGCGTCGGCCACGCGCAGAACCGCCGCCGCGTCGGCGACGAAGCTGGGCTCGCCCGGGGTATCGATCAGGTTGATCTCGCGCCCGTCGTACTCGAAGCCAGCCACCGAAGCTCCGATCGACATCTCGCGCGCCTGCTCGTCGGGCTCGCTGTCGGAGACGGTGCTGCCGTCGGCGACGCTGCCGAGCCGCCGCGTCGCCCCCGCCTCGAACAGCATGGCCTCGTGCAGGCTCGTCTTACCGCAGCCCCGGTGCCCGATCAGGGCGACATTGCGAATCCGGTCTGCGGCCTTATGCGGCACGCAGTGAGATTAGACCGCCGCTAGACCTCCTGTAAAGCGGACTTCAATCGCATCACGGCCTTGGTGTGCAGTTGGGAGACCCGCGACTCGGTGACGCCGAGCACCTCGCCGATCTCGCGCAGGGTGAGGTTCTCGTAGTAGTAGAGGGCGACGACGAGCTGCTCGCGCTCCGGCAGCCCCGAGATCGACTCGGTGAGGCGATCCTTGATCTCACTGCTGGCGAGGGACTCCTGCGGGTCTTCGGCACGCGGGTCGGAGATCGTGTCGAGCAGGGAGACCGAATCGCCGGAGGAGTCGGAGATCGTCCACAGCTCGTCAAGCGCGTAGACGGAGGAGTTGGCGATCTCCAGCAGTGAGGTCTGCAATTCCTCCTCGGTCAACCCAACTTTGGCGGCGAGCTCGGCCTCGGTTGGCGCTCGCTGCAGCTCGTGCTCGAGTTTCGACTGCGCCGCCTCGATCTCACGCGCCCGGGAACGGACCGAGCGTGGCACCCAGTCGAGCGAGCGCAGCTCGTCGATGATCGCGCCGCGGATACGGGTCATCGCAAAGGTCTCGAACTTGATCCCACGCTCGGGCTCGAAGCGCTCGATCGAGCCGATCAGGCCCATCAGCCCGTAGGAGATCAGGTCGGCGTCCTCTACATGCGACGGCAGCCCCGCCCCGAGCCGGCCGGCGACGAACTTGACCAACGGCGAGTAGGCGACGACCAGACGCTCCCGCGCTCCCCTGTCGCCGTCGTCCTTATAGCGGCGCCACAGATCGCGAAGCTCTACCTCTTTTACGCCGGTTTCCATGGAATTTGCTCGATTCTATGGCCGCTGGGGCAACATTTGAGGTTCAGGCACGCGGATGGGTCGCAGCGTAGGCCTCTCGCAGGCGAGCGGCGTCGACACGAGTGTAGACCTGAGTCGTCGAAATCGAGGCGTGCCCGAGCAGCTCCTGGATCGTGCGCAGGTCGGCGCCCCCTTCCAGCAGGTGGGTGGCGAAGCTGTGGCGCAGCGAGTGCGGCGAGACGCCTGCGGCGAGCGCGGCCTCGCGCACCCAGAGAGCGAGGCGGCGGGTGACGTCGGAGTTGGAGAGGCGTCGGCCGCTCTTGGAGAGGAACAGCGCCGCCTGGCGCGGATCGGAGTCGAGGGCGTGCCGGCTTCGCTCCAGGTAGCTGCGCAGTGCCCGCTGGGCGGGCTCGCCGACCGGCAGCAGCCGCTCCTTGGAGCCCTTGCCGAGCACGCGCAGCTGCTCGGTCTCGAAGTCGAAGGCGTCGTGGTCGAGGTTGACGATCTCCTCGCAACGCAGGCCACAGGAGTAAGCAAGCTCGAGCATCGCTCGGTCGCGCAGCTCCAGCGGCGTGCGTGCCGGGATCCGCTCGAGCAGGGATCGCACCTGCTCACTGCTCAGCACCCGCGGCAGCTTCTGCTCTCGTTTCGGGCTGGAGACGAGGTCGGCCGGGTTCTGCCCGACCCGTTCGGTGCGGACGAGGAAGTCGAAGAGGCCACGGACGGCCGCCAGCTTGCGCGCTACGGTCGCCGCAGCGGCGCCCCCCGAGGAGAGCCCGGCGCCGTAGCGCCGCACGTCGCGATGGCGCACCTTGCCGGGCTCCATTCCCCCAGCCTCCGCCCACTCAACGAACTGGCCGAGGTCGACCCCGTAGGCGCGCCGCGTCCGCTCGGCCATGCTTCGCGCCAGCAAGTCGCGGTCGTATCCGGCCAGCGCTTCTTTCCAGTCCACGGAATTGAGATTCGCACTTCTTGATGTACGTCCTGCGCACGGGCGCGAAAACCAAGCAGGTCGGGGGATGCAGGGAAGCCGGTGAGCGGAGCGCACTGTTCGTGCGTGACCCGATCCGGCCGACTGAAGACCCCGAGATGCGCCGGTTTGCAGCGTCCGCTAACCGATGTAAATCGGCGTACCCACTTCGACCCGATCGTAGAGTTCTTCAACGTCGGGAATCGACATCCGCACGCAACCGTGGGAGGCGGCGCTGCCCAGCGATTCGATCTCTTCGGTGCCGTGGATCCCAGCCCCTTCGAAGATTCCCATCCACCGTGCCTTGATCGGGTCTTCGGGACCGGGCGGGATCACCTGGCCGGCCAGATCACCCGCCCAGGCCGAGTTGGGGACATGCCAAGACGGGTTTTCCTGCTTTTCCTGGATGTCGTAAAGGCCTTCCGGGGTTTCGAGGCCTTCCTGGCCGACCGCGACCGTGTAGGTCTTGGCCAGCTTCAGATGCTCCCAGAGCCGTAGCGTGAAGGTGGCCCGGTCGAGCGTCAAATAGGACGGGTACCGGGAGGCGACTTCGCTGGCCGTCACCTCTGGCTTCAACGGGTGGGTATGCGCTGCGATGGTGTGATCGGCCTGCGCGTTGAGGACGGCGGCGTCGATCTGCCGGGTCAAGAGGTTGTCGCGCAGCCTGCGGCCATACTTTGCCTGCGTGACGTTGAGCGAATCGCCACTCGGTTCGACATCCGCGTTCTGCGCTTCGCGGTCAACAGCGGCCGCGACCCGGCGCACGAAGCGGTTCACCGCGCGCTGCGAGTAAGTGATTCCGGTCGAGACGTTCTTATCCACCTCACCGCCGCTCACATAGCGGACCAGCCGCCCCGGCAGACCCCCTTCGCGGCTCGCCGCAAGGGCGTCTTCGACGGCGCGGTCGAGGTCGGCATGGAGACGCAGTCCGCTGCCATCAAGGGTCCAGCTGTTGCCGTTGTAACCCACTCGCAACGAGTGACGCAGAGGAGCCAGCAACTCCCTGCGCACGGCGCGCTTCGCCTCGGCTGGGCTCATCCCACCGACGGCGACGCCGGCGATCGTCACTCCGTCGGCGATCTCGCCGTCCCGGGAGCTGTCGTAGGCATAAGCGCCGACTGCCCCGAGGACGAGGATGACCACGCCGGTGACGACTGCAATTTTCGCCTTACGCCCCATTTGGGGCAGTTTAGGCACACGAATCGGTCGTTCCGACGGATATCGTTCGCTCCGTGGTCGCCAAGGACGAGATCCGCAAAGAAGTCTGGAAGGCGATGGACCGGGAGGGAGTCTCCCGCTTCCCCGGCGCCGAGGGCCGGATCCCAAACTTCGCCGGCGCCCGGCTGGCCGCTGAGAAGCTCGCCGGCAACCGGCTCTGGAAGCGCGCTCGGACGATCAAGGCGAACCCCGACTCGCCCCAGACGCACGCTCGCCGCCTGGCGCTGGAGGAAGGCAAGACAGTGATCATGGCGGTGCCGCGGCTGCGCGACCCCCATCCGTTCCGCGTGCTCGAGCCGAAGCGACTCTCGAAAAGCGCGATCAAGGAGGCGGCGACGATCAAGGGGGCGCTCAAGCACGGGCGCGTGGTCGCTCTCGACGATCTGCCCGAAATTGACTTCGTCCTCACCGGCTCGGTCGCGGTGAACCTGAGCGGGGCGAGGATCGGCAAGGGCGGCGGCTACAACGACCTCGAGTACGGGATTCTGATCGACGCCGGCAAGATCGACGACCACACGACGATCGCCACCACCGTCCACCCGATCCAGATCCTGCGCCGCCACCTGCCTGTGATTTCCCATGACCTCCCGATCGACCTGATCGCGACGCCGCGCGCCGTGATCGAGGTCGAGCGCCAAGACGAGCGCCCGCGCGGCATCCTCTGGGACCACCTGCAACCACCCCAGATCCGCGAGATACCAATCCTGGAAAGGATGGGGTATGCCTGAGACGATCGCCAGCGGCTCGGTGGTCTTCCCTGCCTCTGACTACGGCAACCCCGACCCCGAGTGGCTGAAGATCGACTGGCGCAAGCACCTGCACCGGGTCGAGCTTCCCGGCGCCGAAGTCAACTACGCCGAGATTGGAGAGGGCGAGCCGATCATCTTCCTGCACGGTCTCGGCGGCTGCTGGCGCAATTGGCTGGAGACCCTCCCCCACTTCGGCCGCACCCACCGCGCGATCGCTATCGACCTGCCCGGCTTCGGCGAGAGCCCGATGCCTTCGTGGTCGATCGACATGCCGGCCTATGGGCGCCTCGTCCACGACTTCTGCGAGAGGCTCGGCATCGATCGCGTCGCGGCGCTGGTCGGTAACTCGATGGGTGGCTTCGTCTCGACCGAGGCGGAGATCGAGCGGCCGTCGCGGTTCGACAAACTGGTTCTCGTCTCGGCGGCAGGGATCAGCTTCGCCGAGGCCCAGGGCAGGCGGCACGAAGCGCGGATCAGGTTGTTCGAAGCGACGATAGTTTCACTTGCCGGCCCACGTCGCACCTGGCTCGCCAGGCCGCGCGGTCGTCAGCTCGCCTTCGGCAAGGTCTTCCGCTACCCCAACCGGGTGCGGCCCGAGCTGCTCGGTGAGCAGATAGACCCCGGCCTCCGCAGTCCCGGTTTTCCCGCTGCAGCCCGGGCGATCAGCGGCTACGACACCCGCGACTGCCTGCCGGAGATCGAAATTCCGACAATGGTCGTCTGGGGCCTCAACGACCAGGTTGTCCCGGTTGAGGCGGCGATCGGCTATCACCGCCTGATCCCAGGGTCGCGCCTGGAGCTGTTCGAGCGCACTGGCCACGTGCCGCAGATGGAGCGCCCGGCACGCTTCAACGCACTGCTGGATGAGTTTCTCGGCGACTAGTCAGTGATCGCGCCCTGCGCAGCTGAACTTACGGTCGCCGCGTACTTGGCCATCACGCCGCGCTCATAGAGTGGCGCTGGGGGCTCATATTCAACTACCCGCTTGGCGATCTCCTCATCGGAGAGCGCCAGGTCGAGGCGACGGGCTTCGACGTCGAAGCTGACCTCATCGCCATCGCGGATCGCCGCGATCGGGCCGCCTTTGACCGCCTCGGGAGCGACGTGACCCGCCATCAATCCGCGGGTGGCGCCGGAGAAGCGCCCATCGGTGAGCAGCGCCACCTCCTCACCCAGTCCCTCGCCGACGATCGCCGCCGTCACCTGCAGCATCTCGCGCATGCCCGGCCCGCCGGCTGGGCCCTCGTTGCGGATCACCACGATGTCGCCAGCGCGGATCCCCTGCTCCTTGACGGCGCGAAAGCACTCCTCCTCGGACTCGAAGACCCTGGCCGGACCCACCTGCTTCTTACGCTCGGTGCCGGCGAGCTTGACCACGGCGCCCTCGGGGGCTAGGTTGCCGTGGAGAATCGCCAGGCCGCCTTCGGCCTTGAGCGGATCGGACAGTGGCCGCACGACTTCCTGCCCGTCCGTCTCGCTCGCCGCTTCCGCCTCTTCGCCGATCGTGCGACCGCTGACCGTGATCGCATCGCCGTGCAATATGCCGGCCTCGGCGAGGCGCTTGAGGATCAGCGGTACCCCGCCGGCGCGGTACAGATCAGTAGCGACGAAACGTCCGCCGGGCTTGAGGTCGGCCAACAGCGGCGTCTGGCGCGAGATTCGCTCGAAATCTTCCATCTCCAGCTTGATCCCGGCCTCGTGGGCAAGGGCGATCAGATGCAGGACGACATTGGTCGAACCGCCCGATGCGCAGGCGCAGGCGATCGCGTTCTCCAGCGAATCGCGGGTGATCATCTGGCTCGGCTTGAGGTCCTCCGCTAGAACCCGCATCACCAGCTCTCCGATCCTCTCGGCGACGGTTCCCTTCTCCTCGTCTTCGGCCGGCACCATCGCCGAGCCGCCAGGGATGATCCCCAACGCCTCGAAGGCACAGGCCATCGTGTTGGCGGTGAACTGGCCTCCGCAGGCGCCGGCGCCGGGACTGACGACGCCCTCGAGCTCGTTCAGTTCCTCGTCGGTCATCTCGCCGGCGGCGTGGGCGCCGACCGCCTCGAAGATGTCGACGATGGTCACATCGCGGCCGTGCCAGCGGCCCGGAGCGATCGAGCCGCCGTAGAGCAGGACAGAAGGCACGTCGAGCCTGGTCAGTGCCATCGCACAGCCAGGGATCGTCTTGTCGCAAGCGCAGAGGGCGACGATCGCATCGAACTGGTAGCCGCGGGCCATCAGCTCGATCGAGTCGGCGATCACCTCGCGGCTGATCAGTGACGCCTTCATTCCCTGAGTGCCCATCGTGACTCCGTCGGAGATCGCGACGGTGTTGAACTCCATCGGCGTGCCGCCGGCGGCACGGACGCCGTCTTTGACGTGCTCGGCCAAGCCCCGCAGGTGGAAGTTGCAGGGCATCGCCTCGGTCCAGGTGTTGGCGATCCCGATCGTCGGCCGGCTGAGCGCGTCGTCGTCGAAGCCGATCCCCTTCATGTAGGCGCGGGCGTGGGCGCGCTCGGGCCCGTCGAAGACGGCGCTGGAGCGGGGGCGGGGAAGCTTGGTTGAGATGGAGCCATTCGTGCTCATGGCTGAAATCTACTGAGCCTGCCGGGGTCGCCGAATGGCGGCCTCAGAGTCCGTCAGGTCGAAGATGTCGACGGGACCGGGCCCTTGACCGATCTCACGCAGGCCGGTGCGAATCGCCTCCTCCGTAATCTGCCGTGCTCGTTCCGCCGCCCGCAGGGGGTTACGTCCCAGTGCGAGCATCGCTGCCATCGCTGACGAATAAGTGCAGCCGGACCCGTGAGCCGCCCCGTCCGGATAGTGATTTCCGTGGATTGCCGCGGCGTTGACCCCATCGAAATAGACGTCGACCACCTGCTCGCTGTGCCCGCCCGTGACGACGACCGCTTCCGGCCCGAGTGCCATCACCTCGCGTGCCAGATCCTCCTGGGAGTCCTGCTCCCCCGCTCCAGCCAGCGCGCGGGCCTCTGGGATGTTCGGGGTCACCACTGTGGCGAGTGGGAGCAACTGCTCGACCAGCGCAGCCTTCGCCTCCTCGTCGAGCAGGATCGCACCGCTCTCGGAGACCATCACCGGGTCGACCACGATTGGTGCATCGCCGACCAAGTCGAGTGCCTCGACTACGGCCTCAACCGTCTCGGCGGTCCCGAGCATGCCGATCTTCACCGCGTCGACGCCGATGTCCTCGGCGACAGCGCGAACCTGGGCGACGATCATGGCTGGGGAGATTGCCTCCACCGCGCTTACACCGACGGTGTTCTGGGCCGTGATTGCCGTGATTGCCGTGGTCCCATAGACGCCGCACGCAGTCAGCGCCTTCAGATCGGCCTGGATGCCGGCGCCGCCGCCGGAGTCTGAGCCGGCGATCGAGAGGACGGTGGGGATGCGGCTCTCTTTCATGGTTTCTCCAGCCTAGATGTCGGATGGTGGTTGCAGAGTGGTCCGCGAGTAGACGCCGACCATGGAGCAGTTGACGTAGCCGAGCGACTCGAGGTCGGCGAGCATCACCGCGACCTCGCCGCCCGAGAGCTGAAGGTCGGTGGCGACGGCGTCGCAGCTTTCCGCCCCCAGCTCCAGCGCCTCGAGCACGGCTTGCTGTGCCGGACCCAACCGCGGGCCGGCTCGCTCGACTCGGCGGGCTCCGGGCCCGAGCATCGCGTCGAGCACATCCTGCGCATCGCGGACCAGACAGGCGCCTCCAGCAAGCAGGTTGTTGGGCCCAGCGGAGAGCCGGGAGCCGACAGGGCCGGGCACCGCTCCAAGGTCCCGGCCGAGATCCGCGGCGAGGTCAACTGTGATCAGCGAGCCGGAGCGCTCCGCCGCCTCGACGACGACGGTCATCCCAGACAGCGCCGCCATAATCCGGTTGCGGGCGGGGAACGTCCAACGCCAGGCACCGCTTCCCGGTGGCAGCTCTGAGAGGACGAGCCCGCTCTCGCTGATCTGCCGCCAGAGGGAGCGATGGGCCGCCGGATAGGCGATATCGGCGCCGCAGCCGAGAACCGCGATCGTCAACCCCGAATCGAGGGCGCCGCGGTGGGCGCATGCATCGATGCCGAAGGCAAGACCGCTGACCACGGCCAGGCCTGCTGCCGCCAGCTCGCGACCGAGCTCCCGAGCGACCTCGCGACCATAGGTGCTGGCCCGCCTCGCCCCGACCACCGTCACCGCCCCTTCGGGTGTCAGCCGCCCCAGCAAACCCGGGTCGCCCCTTCCGACGAGCGCCCATGGCGCGTCGGCAGCGTCGCAGAGCCCTCTCGGGAAGAGCGGGTCGTGCCGGCAGCAGGCCCAGCACTCCGCTTCGGCAAGCTCGGCCAGCAGTCGGTCGTCGGGCACAGCGGCGATCTGTGTCAGGACCTGCGCGGCTACCCCCGGCGCCGCCACCGTTGCCAGATCCTCGTTCGCGAGGCGGAGCAGTTCCGGCGACCGCTTGCCGGGGGCACCGGTGGCGATCTTCTCGATATATGGGGCCAGATGGGCGAGCAACCGCGCTCGGCGCAGGCATTCGGGGCAGGCCTGTGGAATCGATTCACTGATCATGGTCCCTCCTCCTCAGTTGAAGCGCCTGGGCAATCTGGTCGCGCCCGATTGACTCGACCCCAGTCAGGTCGGCGATCGTCCGCGCCAGCCGCAGCACCCGGTCGTGGGCGCGGCCGCTGAGCCGGCGGCGCGAGTAGGACTCGGCGAGGAGCGCCGCAGCGTCCTCTTCGAGCACGCAATCCCGCGCCTCGCCCGGTGTCATCTCCGCGTTGCAGCGACCGCTGCCGAGGCGGCCTTCCTGCCGCTCCCTCGCTGCACCCACGCGCTCGCGCACGATCGCCGAGGCCTCGCCCGGGGGGCCACCGATCTCGGCCATGCTCGGCTGACGGATCGCCGCGAGGATGTCGAGGCGGTCGGCGAGAGCACCGCTGAGCCGACCTTGATAGCGGCGCACCGAGAGTGGCGCACAGCTGCACTCGGGATCGGCCTCACCGCGCCCGCATGGACAGGGATTGGAGGCGGCGACCAGCATGAAGCGGCACGGCAAGCGGCGGTTGCTGCCAGCGCGGGAAATCGCGACCCAGCCGTTCTCGAGCGGGGCTCGCAGGCCCTCCAACGTGTCGCGCCGGAACTCGCAGAGCTCGTCAAGAAAGAGGACGCCCCGATGCGCCAGCGTCGCCTCCCCTGGCCCAGGTGGGTTACCTCCACCGACGACACCGGCGGGGCTGACCGTGTGATGGGGCGCTCGGAATGGGCGACCGCCGCCAAAGCTCTCGTTGAGGCTCCCACAGGCGCTGGCAATCCGCGCAACCTCCAGAGCCTCATCGCTGCCTAAGGGCGGCAGGATCGAGGGCAGGCGGCTCGCGGCGAGCGACTTGCCTGCCCCCGGTGGCCCCACCATCAGCAGGCTGTGTCCCCCCGCTGCCGCCACCTCCAGCGCGTAACGAAGATGAGGCTGGCCGCGCAGGTCAGCGAGGTCAGGGGCGTCGGATTGGGGCGCCGACGGCAAGCACAGCGGCTGTGGGCGATCCGGCACCCGCTCTCCCGACGCCAGTTCGGGCACCTGCGCGAGGCTGTCGAGCACCAGCACCTCGACCCCGTCGACCAGCGCCGCCTCGGATCCGTTCTCGGCCGGCACGATCACCGCCTCGGCGCCCTGCTCGCGAGCCGCCTCGGCGATCGCGAGGACGCCCGGAATCGGGCGCACCGATCCGTCGAGCGCAAGCTCACCGGCCATCGCCAGTCGCGGCAAACGCTGCCACTCCAGCTGCCCGGACGCCACCAGCAATGCCACTGCGATCGGCAGATCCAGCCCCGGGCCGGCCTTGCGCAGGCTGGCGGGGGCAAGATTGGCGACGATCCGCCGCAGCGGGAAGTCGAAGCCACAGTTGGCGAGAGCCGAACGCACCCGCTCGCGTGCCTCCCTGACTGCCGCGTCAGGCAGGCCGACGACGGAGAAAGCCGGCAACCCGCGGTGCACATCGACCTCGACCCGTACGGGTCGTGCCGCAATTCCATCGAGGGTGAATGTCTGCGTCGTGGCGAGCATTGCGGCCACGCTGGCGGGTCGAGACGCGCATGTGGCGCGCAGAGCGAAAATTCTCTGGGCCAGCTTTGTGACCGAAGGCATGGGCGTGCCTACTGCCCTAGCGTCACCCCATGACCAAGACGCGCCAGGGCCTCGGTAAAGCGGCAGAGAACCTGGTCGCAGTGCGGCTCGCGAATGCGGGTTGGGAGGTCGTCGAGCGCAATGCCCGCACCCGCCACGGTGAGCTCGACCTCGTCGCCCTCGACAACCGAACGCTGGTCTTCGTCGAGGTCAAGGCCGGCCGCGCCGGCTCGGTCTATGGGCCGGAGCGGCCGGTTCTCTCAGTCGATTTCCGCAAGCAGCGCCGCGTCCGCCGCCTGGCTACGGCCTGGATGGGCGAGCGCCGCGATCTACCGCCCTACGATGAGATCCGCTTCGACGCGATCGGCGTCACCTACGACCGGGTGGGCAACGTGGTCGACTACGAGCACCTACCCGGTGCGTTCTAGCCCGCGAGCTCGAGCTGCGCGTAGGCGACAGACTGGAATGAGCGGCGGTGCAGCGGGGAGATGCCGATCCGCTCGATCGCGGCGCGGTGCTCAGGGGTCGAGTAGCCAACGTGGTCCTCGAAGCCCCAGCCGGGGTGCTTGCCGGCAGCGCCGTGCATGTAGCGATCGCGGGTGACCTTGGCGATCACCGAGGCGGCGGCGATCGCGGCGCTTGTGCCGTCGCCTTCGATCACGGCGCGGTGCGGCACTGCGCATCCGCGCAGCGAGAAGCCGTCGACCAGGCAGGTCGCCTCCTCGCCGGGGGCCAGTCGCTCCAGGGCGCTGGCCAGAGCCTCGATGTTGGTCACGTGCAGCCCGCGGTGGTCGATTCCACGGGCGCAGCGGACGACGACGCTGACCCTGCTCGCAGCGCGCAGCACCGCCGGATACATCTCCTCCCGCCGCTCGGGTTTCATCTGCTTGGAGTCGTGCAGCCCGGCCAGGGCGCGCCGGTCCGATCGCGAGAGCGTCTCGTAGTCGATCAGCACCGCAGCGGCGACCAGGGGGCCTGCCAGGCAACCCCGCCCCGCCTCGTCGGTGCCGGCGACCATTCGGCTGCCGAGGCCACGGTCGAAGTCGAAGAGACGACGCGATCGCGCCAGCCGGCGGCGGTGCGCCTTCGTCTGCCCGCTAGAGGATGCCGACGCGGTCTGGTGGCCAGTAGGTGGCAAAGGCCTTGCCGATGATCCAGCTGCGGGGGATGGGTCCCCAGAAACGGCTGTCGTCGCTCGCCCCACGGTTATCGCCCATCATGAAGTAGTAGCCGGGTGGAATGACGATCGGTTTGGGAAAATCGCAGGAGCTGCTGCTCCCGCAGGGCATCGTGTAGGGCTCGTTGGTCTTCTCGACTCCATTGACCACCGGGTGGCCGTCGCGGACGCTCAGCGTGTCGCCGGGGCCGGCAACGATGCGCTTGATGAAGTTCTGGCTCGACTCGGCTGCGGTCGGCTGCGGGCAGGCCTCCCGGAACGAGTGAGGTACCCCGCATTCGGCGCCGTTGTCGGCGCCGGCCGGCGGATGGAAGACGACGATGTCGCCGATTTCCGGATCGCTGAAGTGGTAGAGGAAACGGTTGACGAGGACGCGCTGGCCGACGTCGAGGGTCGGCTCCATCGATTCCGAGGGGATTTGGTAGGGCTTGACCAGCCAGGCCTGTATCGCCAGCGCCAGGCCAAGCGCCAGCGCGACGATCACCACCAGCTCAATCAGCCCGCCGGCACGGCTTTCCGGCTTGGGAATGCGCGGTCTCAGGCCGAGTCCTCGCCGGAGTCGCCGGAGTCTTTCTTCGGCGGCTCATCCTCGGCATCCTTCGCCGCGGCGGTGTCCTCGGTCTCCCCTGCCTCGGGCGCCTCAGCGTCCGTGCCTGCCTCTACCTCAGTCTCTGCACCTGCCTCGACCTGCGAGGGCTCCTCGGTCCCTTCAGCTTCTGGCGCCGCCTCGGTCTCCTCGGCATCCGCCGCCGGCGCCTCTGCGGCCTGAGGCTCCCCGGCAGGCTCCTGCGGGGGGACCGGTGCTGAAATCAGCTCGTCGTCGATCCCCCAGCGCCGCTCGGCCACCCTTGCCGCCTTGCCGATCCGGCCACGCAGGTAGTAGAGCTTGGCCCGCCGCACGTCGCCGCGGGCGGCGATCTCGAGTTTCTCGATCTTCGGCGAGTGCAGCGGGAACGTCCGCTCGACGCCGACGCCAAACGACTGCTTGCGGACCGTGAAGGTCTCGCGGACGCCGGAGCCCTGCCGCTTGAGGACGATCCCCTCAAAGACCTGGGTGCGTCGGCGGCTGCCCTCGACGACCTGGAAGTGGACGCGCACGCGGTCGCCCGGCGCGAAGGACGGAAGTCCCTGCCGCTGCTGGCGCCGCTCGATGCTGTCGATAACGCTGCTCATTGGCGAGAAAAAGCCGCCGGACCCAGATGCGGGCGCCGCGCGGCCGAGGAATCGTACCTACTCGGGATCTTTTTCGAACTGCTCGGCTCGGGCACGGCTCTGCTCGGCCCGCCACTCGCGCACCCTCTCATGGTCCCCGGAGACAAGAATGTCGGGCACCCCCCAGCCCCGATACGACGGCGGGCGGGTGTAATGCGGGTACTCCGGCGCCCCCTCCAGCACCGGGCTGAAGGACTCCTCCACCGCGCTCTGCTCGTGCCCCAGCGCCCCCGGCAGCTTCCGCATCAGCACATCGGCCACCACCATCGCCGGCAGCTCGCCGCCGGCCAGCACGTACCTGCCGATCGAGACCTCGTCGTGAGCAAGGTGCTCATGCACCCGCTCGTCAAACCCCTCATAGCGGCCGCAGAGCAGGGCCACATGGTGCTCCTGCGTCAGCTCGTCGGCAAGCTCGTCGTCAAGCAGCCGCCCCGTAGGGGAGAGCAGCACAACCCGCGGATCCTCACCATTCGCGTAGGCGGCCTGCAGGGCGGCGTCGACCACATCGACCCTGAGGACCATCCCAGCTCCACCCCCGTACGGCGCATCGTCAACCTGCCCAGCCCCGAGCGGCGTCGTGTCGCGATAGTTGAAGAAACGAAGCTCGTTTCCTTCGCGCAGCGCATTCTGCACCGACCGCTGCGACTGAAACCAATCGAACGCCTCGGGAAACAGGGAGAAGATGTCCAGCCTCATAGCCTCATTCTGCCTGCGAGTGGGAGGGAACGGGGTGTCCGCGGCGGGGCGGCGTCCTGTTTTTCGCAGTGCAATGTTGGCGAGAGTCGAAAAGACCCCATGGCGAAAAACCCAGCCCGCGCCCGGACACCCCGTTCCCTCCCCCACCGCCTCAGTCAAGAATGTCGACGATCACACGCCGGTCAAGCCGAACGGCAGCCGCCTTGGCAACCGTGCGAATGGCGTTAGCGACGCGACCGCCTTTTCCGATCACGCGCCCCAAGTCGTCCTCGGCGACGCTGATCTCATAGATCAGGTCCCCGTCCTCTTCCAGCTCCTCGACCTCGACCGCGTCGGGGTCCTCGACCAGCGCCCTGACGAGGAACTCCAGCAACTCGGTCACGAGATCTTCTAACTACCCGAGGCGGCGATGCCCTTGGTGCGGAGCAGCGTAGCCACGGTCTCCGAGGGCTGTGCCCCGTGCTCGAGCCAGTGGCGGGCGCGCTCCTCGTCGAGCACTATCGTCGAGGGCTCGGTCTGCGGGTTGTACTGGCCGATCGTCTCGATCGTTCGGCCGTCGCGCGGCGAGCGTTTGTCAGCGACGACGATCCGCCAGATCGGGTTCTTTTTCGAACCCACCCTTCTGAGTCTGATTCGCACAGCCATTGGGATCGGGCAGGTTAGCGCCTGCGGTACTTCGGGCGCGGAGCGCCGCCGCCCATCTGGGCCAACTGCTGCGGGTCGGGCGTCTTTCCCGACATCATCTGCCGCATCATCTTGCGCATCTGATCGAACTGCTTGATCAGCTGGTTGACCTGCTGGACTTTGGTTCCTGAGCCGGCCGCGATCCGTTTGCGCCGCGAGCCCTTGATGATCGCCGGGTTGGCGCGCTCCAGCGGCGTCATCGAGAGGATGATCGCCTCGACCCGGTCCAGCTCGCCCTCGTCGACGTCGGCGTTCTGCAGCTGCTTCATCGCCCCCATCCCGGGCAGCATCCCGATCAGGCCGCTGAGCGGGCCCATCTTGCGCACCTGCTTCATCTGCTGCCGGAAGTCCTCCAAGGTGAAGCGGTCGTTTTCGAGCTTCTTCTGCAGGTCCTCGGCCTGTCGCTCGTCGACCTGCTGCTCGGCTTTCTCGATCAGGCTGAGCATGTCGCCCATGCCGAGGATCCGCGAGGCCATGCGGTCCGGATGGAAGCGCTCGAACGCCTCCAGTTTCTCGCCGGTCGAGGCGAAGAGGATCGGCTTGCCGGTCACCGCCTTGACCGAGAGCGCGGCGCCGCCGCGAGCGTCGCCGTCGAGCTTGGTCATCACGACGCCGTCGAACTCGGCGGTCTCGGCAAACGATTCGGCGACGCCAACGGCGTCCTGGCCGGTCATCGCGTCGACGACAAGGAGCACGTCGTGCGGCCGAGTTCGCTTGCGGATCCTGGCCAGCTCTTCCATCAGATCCGCGTCGATGTGGAGGCGGCCGGCGGTGTCGACGATGAGAACGTCGCGTTCCTCCTCGCGAGCGCGGTCGAGCGCCCAGGCGGCGATCTCGACCGGGTCGGCGTCGGCGCCCTGCTCGTAGACGTGCGCGCCGGCGCGCTCGCCGACGGTGACCAGCTGGTCGACGGCGGCCGGCCGGTAGACGTCGCAGGCGGCGAGGGCCACATTCTTGCCCGACTCGCCGAGGTGGCGAGCGAGCTTGGCGCAGGCGGTCGTCTTGCCCGAGCCCTGCAGGCCGGCCATCAGGATCACGGTGGGGCCGTTCGAAGCGAAGGCCAGGTCGCGACCGGCGCCGCCCATCAGTCCGGTCAACTCCTCGTTGACGATCTTCACCACCTGCTGGCCCGGATCGAGGCTTTCCAACACCTCGGTGCCGAGGCAGCGCTCCTTCAGCGTCTTGGTGAAGCCTTTGACGACCTTGAAGTTGACGTCGGCCTCGAGCAGGGCGAGGCGGATCTCGCGCATCGCCGCGTCGACGTCCCCCTCGTTCAGCTTGCCGCGCGAGCGGACATCGGAGAGCGTCGCCTGGAGACGATCTGAGAGCTGGTCGAACACGGGCTCTGCAGCTTAGAGAGCGCTACTCGGCCAGCAACGCCCGAGCGAAGTCGTGCGGATCGAAGGGGCGCAAGTCCTCAAGCGACTCGCCGGTTCCGATCAGCTTCACCGGGATGCCCAGCTCGCTGGCGATCGCCAGCACGATCCCGCCCTTGGCGGTGCCGTCGAGCTTGGTCAGGACGACGCCGTCGACCTCGGCCGCCTCGGCGAAGATCTTCGCCTGACGCAGGCCGTTCTGCCCGGTGGTGGCGTCGATCGAGATCAGCGTCTCGTGCGGGGCGTCGGGCATCTGCTTGGCGATCACCCGCCGCACCTTGGCCAGCTCGTCCATCAGGTTGCCCTGGGTGTGGAGGCGACCGGCGGTGTCGACGATCACCACATCGGCGGCGCGAGCGCGGGCGGCGGCGATCGCGTCGAAGGCAACCGCCCCGGGATCGCCCCCCGGCGCCGAGCGGATCAGCTCCGCTCCGGCCCGCTGCGCCCACTCGGCGAGCTGCTCGGCGGCGGCGGCGCGGTAGGTGTCGCCGGCAGCGAGCACCACGGACAGGCCGAATTCCTTGGACAGGTGCCAGGCGATCTTGCCGATCGTCGTCGTCTTACCGGTGCCGTTGACCCCGACCATCAGCAGCACTGCCGGGTCGCCACCGAGGTCGATCGGGGCGCGACCGCTGGAGGCGACCTCGGCGAGGATCTCGATCAGCCGCTCGCGGACCGCCTCGCCGTCGGCGGAAACCGCGCCGGCGTCGACCTCGCGCTCGAGCCGCTCGACCACCTCGGCCGTCGTTGGGGCGCCCGTGTCAGCCAGGATCAGCGCCTCCTCGAGCCGCTCCCACGTCTCCTCGTCGATGCGGTCGAAGAGGCTGGCCGAGATCTCCTCGACCAGCGCCTGGCGGCTTTTGGAGAGGCTCTCGCGCAGGCGGCTAAAGACGCCGCCCCGCTCGTTCGCCGCTTCAGGCTCCGGGGCCGCCGCCTGGACGTCCCGCGACCCGAGATCGAAGATCTGCTGCCAGCTCGTCGCCATCGCCGGGAGAGGCTATCCGGGCGGCGCGCGCGAGCTCCTGTGCCGAGTCGCTCAGGTAGGCGGCAATCCGCTCCGCGTCGGGGACGGAGTCGCGGTCGGCGAGGAGGCCGAAGTCGATCTGCCCGTTGTAGCTGACGATCGCGATCGAGAGGCCATGGCGCCGGGCGAGGAACCCCACCGGGTACACCCCGACCAGCTCGCGGCCCAGCACGTAGATGGGTATCTGCGGGCCGGGGAAGTTCGTTACCAGCAGGTTGAAGAGGCGGGTCGAGAAGTTGATCGCGGCGGTCGGCTCCAGCAGCAGCGGTGGCGCAAAGTCGCGGAACCAATCATTGAGTCCCCAGATCGCCTCCGCCCCGAGCTGCTGCTTCGACGCCTTCAGCGCGTCCATCGCGCCGCTGACCGAGCGCAGCCGCCGGATCGGGTCGGAGATCCCAACCGGCAGTGGGCCCCGCATCGCGGTCAGCTTGTTGCCCAGCTCGCCGTGCTCGTCCTCGCTCCTCACCGAGACCGGGACCAGCGCTTTCAGCTCGAGCCCCTCCGTGTCCACGGCGCGATCGTGGAGCCAGCGGCGCAGGGCGCCGGCAACGACCGCGAGCGAGACGTCGTTCACCGTGCCGCCAAGGACGTTCTTGATCCGCTTGAACTCGCCGAGGTCGCAGCGCGTCCAGCAGAAGAGCCGCTCGGGCCCGATCTCGACGTTGAACGGCGCCTTGGGGGCGGGCTTGGTCAGCGCCCAGGTGACCTCCCAGAGGCCGGCCAGGCCGTCGGTGGCGCGCTTGCCGGCGCGGCCGGGGCTGCGGATGGCAGCGGCCAGCCAGCGCGCCAAACGAACGAAGGTGGCCCCGAACCCCGCGAGCGCCCGAGCCAGCAGAACGGCGCCGGAGGGCGGCGTGTGCGGATCCCACGGCTCCTCCTCGCGGACCGGCTCAAAGGCACGCTCAACATCGAACAGCAGGGTGCCGATGTCGACCGCAGAGATCCCGTCGGCGAGCGCGTGATGGGTCTTGTAGACGACGCCGAAGCGATCGTCCTCGAAGCAGTCGACCAGCCACAGCTCCCATAGCGGCCGCGAGCGATCCAGCGGCGGCGAGAGCAGCTCCGCGGCCAGAGCCCTGAACTGCTCCTCTCCGCCGGGCGGTGACAAGCTCGCCTGCCGTACATGGGTCGCGAGGTCGAAGCCGGGGTCATCGACCCAGAAGGGCCTTCCCAGCTTCAGCGGCGGGTTGGCGAGCCGCTGGCGGAAGCGAGGCAGCAGGTGCAGGCGGCTGCGGACGTGGGCGCGGAAGTCACCGAGGCTCGGCGGCGAGCCCTCGCACTCGAGCACGGCGCCGATCGCCATGTGGCCGTTGCGCTTCTCGTTTGACAGGAACGAAGTATCGAACGACGTCAATCTGTCCATATGACGTTGTGCCATGTCCCCCCTCGGTGACCCGGCTCACAGCCTAGCGCTATAGGTATCCCGTAAAGTACGGGATACCAGAGTGACCTAGGCGGCGTCGGCGATCGGCGACGGCCCGATCGCCGTAGGACCCTCCCGCTCCGCCTCGACTTCGCGTGGCAGGCGCCTGGAGACCACTTTGGTCACACCGTCGCCGCCCATGGTGACGCCGTAGAGCACGTCGGCGGCGTCCATCGTCCGTTTCTGGTGGGTGACGATGACGAACTGGGCGCGGTCGGAGAAGCGGCGGATCAGCTGCAGGAAGCGATCGATGTTGGCATCGTCGAGCGCTGCCTCGACCTCGTCGAGGATGTAGAAGGGGCAGGGGCGGGCGAGGAAGACGGCGAAGACGAATGCGAGCGCGACCAACGACTTCTCGCCGCCAGAGAGCAGCGAGAGCTTGCGGGTCGACTTGCCGGCTGGGGTGACCTCGATCTCGACCCCGAGCTCCTCGCGCTCGTCTTCCTCGACCTCCCCCTCGCTCTCCTCCGGCTCCGCCTCCTCGGCGTCGCGCACCGGGCGCAGGCTGATCCGGCGCAGGCGACCACGCCCCCCCGGGAACAGATGCTCGACCATCTCCTCGAAGTTCTTCGCCGTCGCCTCGAAGGTCTGCTCGAAAGCGCGCTCGATCTCGCGGTCGATGTCGCGGATCAGCGCCTCCAGCTCGCGCATGCCCCTCTCGGTGTCCTCGCGCTGAGCCTGCAGCGACTCGACCTGCTCGCGAGCCTCCTCGTACTCCTGCTCGGCCAGCGGGTTGACCGGCCCGATCTGCGCCCGACGGCGCTCCAACCGCTGCAGTCGGCGGTCGATGTCGGCGCGCTCCTCCTCGTCCAACGGCTCCTCCGCCTGACCGACCTCCTCGCCCAGACGCTCGGCGATCGACGTCAGCTCCTTTGCCGCCTCGGCACGGCGGTCGCCGAGGTGCGCCGCCTCGACCTGTGCCTCGGTCAGCTCGTCGGAGGCCGCTTTCATCTCGACCTGCAGCTCTGACTCCTGCCGCGAGCACCCGCGCATCTCCTCGGCGATCGCGTCGCCGTCGCCCTCCTCGCCGACCACCTTCGCTTCGATCCGCTCTACTCGGGCGCGGATCGCAGTCTCAGTGGCAGCGACGGCGGCCGCAGCCGAGCGCAGGTCGTCGAGCAGCTCCTCGCCGAAGGCGACCCGCTGGCGCAGCGCCTCGCGGTGACGCTCGCCGAGCAGTCCCTCGGCCCGTCGGGCATGCCGTGCGGCGCGCTCGGCTCCTACCTGAATCTCGCCCAGGGCCGCCTCCCGCTCCGACTCGGCGGCGTCGGTGGAGCGCGCTCGGGTCAGACCAGCCGCGGCGCTGGAGAGGCCGGAGTCGATCTCGCTCAACTCCCCCTCGAGCTTGCGGACACGCTCGGCCGGGGCGCCCTCCGCTGAGCCGAGGTCGAGTGTCAGTGGCCCGAACTCCGCTCGCAGCCCCTCCAAGGCCCTCGCCAGCTCCGCCTGCCGGTCGGGGAGAGCCGCGGCCCGCACGGCGATCCGCTGCTGCTCGCCACGCAGCTTGGTCAGCAGGCCCCAGGCCTGGGTGCGCTCGCGGTCGCGGGCCGCGAAGCGCTCCTCCGCCGCCCGACGGCGCTCGCTCACCTCGCTGAGTCGCTTCTCGATGGCCGCCCGCTTGGCGCGCGCCTTCTCTGCAGCCACCTCCGCCGCTTGTGCTCGGTCGGCGCCGAAACGCAATTCCTCTGCGACAAGACGCCCGCGCAGCCCCAGCTCCTCGCGCTCGATCCGGGCGCCCAGCTCAGCCGCCTGCGCCTGGCGCTTAAGCGGCCGCAGCCGCGTCCGGGCCTCGCGCTCGAGGTCGAGGGCGCGGTCGAGGTTGTCGCGAGCCGAGCGCAGCTTCAATTCGGCGCGGCGGCGGCGTTTGCGGTGCTTACCCAGCCCCGCCGCCTCCTCGACCAGCAGCCGCCGCTCGCGCGGTTTGGAGTGGACGATCGTCTCGACTCGGCCCTGGCTGATCACCGAGTGCATCTCGCGACCGAGGTTGGTGTCGGAGAGGACCTCGACCACGTCGACAAGACGACAGCGGGCGCCGTTCATCCGGTAGACACCATCACCGGAGCGGTCGAGGCTGCGCTGGATTGCGATCTCGGAGAGCTCGGTCGCGGCGCGGCCTTCGGAGTTGTCGATCACGACCTCGACTTCGGCGGCGCGGCGCTGGCCGACGCCCTGGCCGCCGGCCGAGATCACATCCTGCATCGAGGCGCCGCGGATCGCTCCCGGGCTCTGCTCGCCGAGCGCCCATAGCACCGCATCGGTGATGTTCGACTTGCCGGAGCCGTTGGGCCCGACGATCACGCTGACGCCTGGAGAGAACTCCAGCTTGGTGCGCGCGGGGAACGACTTGAACCCCTTCATCTCGATCGATCTCAGATGCATCTCGTCCTCGGTCCGGAAGGCTGGCGGGTGAGTCGGACACCACCCGGGCTACTCCCCCAGGTGCTTCAGCGCCTCCTCGGCTGCCACCTGCTCAGCTGCCTTCTTGCTACGCCCGGCGCCCGTGCCCACCCTCTCGCCACCGACAGTCGCCTCCACCTCGAAGGTGCGTCGGTGCGCGGGACCCGATTCGCCGATCACGCCGTAGGTTACGCGCGCTCGCCGCCGCGCGAGCAGCTCCTGCAGCGCCGACTTCGCATCCACCGGCGCTTCGACCGCATACTCGATCTGGGTCGCGAAGGCGGCAGCAACCGCCGGGGCGACGCGTTCGAAGCCAAAGGCGACAAAGCAGGCGCCGATCAGCGCCTCAGTCACCTCCGGCAGGGGCCGCGAGCCGGCCAGCAGCACTTTGGCCGGGATCGCCTCCTCGACGTCTGGCTCAGCTTCGACCAGCATCGCCGGCACGCCCAGCTCCCGGCCGACCTCGGCGCAGGAGACGCCGCTGACCGCGTGGTTGTGGATCTTGGTCAAGCCGCCTGCGTCGACCTCGGGAAAGCGCTCGTAGATGCCGGCCGCGACGGCGAGGGCCAAGACGCTGTCGCCGAGATAGGCGAGCCGCTCATAGGACGCGGACTGCTCCTCGGTCCAGGAGGAGTGCGTGAGGGCGCGACGCCGCAGGTCGTCGGGAAGCTTCCCGACAAGCTCCGCGAACGCCTCGATGCTCACGCCGGGGCGTGCTCCACGACGAAGGAGACAGCGTCGCCGACGGTCTCGATTTGCCTCGCCTGTTCCTCGGAGACCGAGATCCCGTAGTTGTCCTCCAGCTCCATCACCAGCTCGTAGAGGTCGAGCGAGTCGGCGTCCAGATCCTGCTTGAAGCGGGTCTCCTCGGCGATCTTGGCGGGATCGACCTCGAGCTCCTCCGCGAGGTGGTCTCGGACCAGATTGAAAACCTCATCTCGTTGCATCCCGGACTTCCTATCACGCGCTCCGCTCGGCGGCCAGCGCACCCCTCGTCGCGCCGCCCTGCTCGAGCAGGGCGGCGGTGCGGCCGACTGCACCGACCTCGACGCAGCGCGCCGCCAGCCGCACGGCGTTGGCGATCCCCTCGGCGCCGGCGCTGCCGTGGCCGACCACCGCGATGCCGCGCAGCCCGAGCAGGATCGCGCCGCCGGTGGTATCTGGGTGCAGCTCGCGGCGCACGCCGCCCAGCGCTGGGCGCATCAGCAGGCCGCCGAGCGCGGCGAGCGGGCTAGAGCTGGCGGCCTCCCGAATCGCCGTAGTCACGGTCCGCGCCGTGCCCTCCATCAGCTTCAGCGCGATGTTGCCGGTGAAGCCGTCGGTGACGACGACGTCGGCAGCGCCGGCCGGCAGGTCGCGGCCCTCGACATTACCGGCGAACTCGATCCCCGTCGCCTCGGCGAGCAGAGCATGAGCGGCGGCCACCTCCTCCCTCCCCTTGCCGGCCTCCTCTCCGACCGATAGCAGGCCGACCCGCGGCCGCTCGACGCCGAGCACCGCCTCGCTGAAGGCGGCGCCGAGGAAAGCAAACTGGACCAGGTGCTGGGAGCGCACCTCGACGTTGGCGCCAACGTCGAGGAAGAGCACAGGCTTGCCCGGGACCGGCAGCTGCACGGAGAGAGCTGGGCGCTGAACACCGCGCAGGCGGCGCAGGCCGAAGGTCGCCGCCGCCATCGTCGCCCCGGTTGAGCCTGGGCTGACCATCGCTGCGGACGGTCCCTCGGCGACATCCCGCGCAGCCCGCACCACCGAGGCCTCCTTCTTAGCCCGCACGGCAGGCACCGGGTCCTCGTCGTTGGCAATCCACTCGGAGGTCGGAATCACCTCGATCCCGTCAGCTCTCTCCAATCCCAGCTCTTCGGGCGGCCCAAAGATGCGCAGCTGGATTCCGTCCGCGGCCGCCAGCTTGGCGCCGTCGGCCAGCGCTCCGAACCCCTGCTCAGCGCCGAAGCCATCGAGGGCGACGGTCACGCCGTCGGCCATCGCCTACTCGGTGTCGGGTGCGGGCGCGGTGGTCGGGTCGACGATCGAGTGCTCGATCACCTCACGACCCTTGTAGGTACCGCAAGTGGGACAGACACGGTGCGGCAAGCGAGGACTGTGGCAGCGCGGGCAGCTATTGAGCCTCGCCTTGCCGGCCTTGTGGTTGGCGCGGCGCTTGTCACGCCGCGTGCGAGAAGTTCTCTTCTTCGGGACTGCCATGAATCGGGCATGGTAGCGGGCGAGGGGTCGGGTGTCCCTCCCGCTTGCTGGGTTTTCGCCGGAGAGTTGCGCGCTGTCCGCAAGCGTCGGCGGGGCGAAAAACAAGACGCGGCTGCGCGAGAGGGACACCCGACCCCTCGCTCACGGGCGCTGTCGTCAGTCCAGCTTCAGCTCTCTGAGCTTGTTCCACCTTGGATCGCCGCCCCCGTCGTGCTTGTGATCCTCTGGGTCGGCGTCATTCAGGGACTCGCCGCAGACGGGGCACAGGCCGGCGCAGTCGGGACGGCAGAGGATGCGAGTTGGGATTGCCAGCACGGCGGCGTCGTGGACCCAGCGCCCTAGGTCGAGCTCTTCGTCGACCACGTAGGGACTGCGCAGCTCCTCGTCGTCAGTGTCGGACTGGTCCACCTCACGGGCGTCTATCTCGGTCTCGACCGCAGCATCTTCGAGGCAGCGCATGCACGGGCCCTCGACGCGGACGGGGAAGCGCAGCCGGAAGGCATAGCCGTTGCTCGGTCGCGAGACGTCGAGCCTCGTCTTGAGCTCGTCGCCCTGGAGGACATAGGTCTGTCCGCCCAGTTCGAGCGGGTCGAGGCGAACTGGAAGGTCTAGGCGCGCGCCCTCGCCGTGTGCGAGCGAAAGACGTGCGAGGTCGACGATCGTGGTTGGCGTCCTGGTCATCTGCGAGCTCCTCCGCCCTGCCGCTTACGATGGGTCCCTTCCGACGAGGTTACGAAATGGGTCAATTCGACTGGACACCAGACGAGTATCTGGAGCGAATCCGCTCCAAGATTCCTCGCTACGACGAACTGCAGGAGCAGGCGGTCGCCGCGATCCCTTTCCCGCCCGAGCGGGTGCTCGAGCTGGGGATGGGAACCGGTGAGACGACGAGGCGCCTGATCGAGGCCTATCCCGACGCCTGGGTCGTCGGCCTCGACGCCAGCCCGGACATGGTCTTCCGCGCCCGCCAGACCTACGACGACGTGCAACTCGCCCGCATGGAGGACCCACTCCCCGACGGCCCCTGGGACCTCGTCATCTCAGTCCTCTCGGTCAACGACCTGACGGACGAGCAAAAGCAAGCCCTCTTCCGCCGCGTCAAGGACCACTCCCAGTCCCTAGTCATCGGCGACACCTTCAAACCCAACCAATTGAGCAATCTAGTCGAGTGGTGCAAAGGCGAAATCACCTGGCAAGCCGACAACCTGGCAGTAGTCCGGTCGGTCTACTGAGGGGACCCTCCGGCTCCTCTCACCGCAAATGCCGCGCTACTGCTGCTCGTCCAGCTCGGCGACCGGCTCTTCGTCACGGCCGGCGAGCCGGTCGCGGCCGCGCTGCACGGCCGCGAGGAACTTCTGAAGGTTGACCTCGAGCGTGTTGAGGATCTCGTCGGCGTAGTCCTCTGCGCCGAGTCGAATCTCACGCTCTCTGGTGCGGGCATCCTCGACGATCTCGTCGGCGGCGCGCTCGGCCTGCTTGGTGACCTCCTCATCGGAGATCAGACGGGCCTGCTGCTCGCGCGCCTCGCGCACGATCCGCTCCGCCTCGCGTTTCGCCTCGGCGAGCATCTCCTGGCGCTCCTTGACGATCCAGCGCGCCTGCTTGATCTCCTCGGGGATCGTCGCGCGCATCTGGTCGAGGAGGTCGTAGATCTCCTCGCGGTCCACGCGCACCTGGTCCGTGAGGGGCACGGGTCGGGCGTTGTGGACGACATCGTCCAGCTTGTCTATGAGAACGAGAACGTCCATCAGCAGATCGTAAGCCTACGTGTCAGAGGCATTTTCGGTGAAGAAGCCGTGATTTCCTCGGCTTTTTGCAAACTCTCGCCCACAGGCGATGGCTGGCGCAAGCCTACCTCTCGCCCAGGCGGCCCGCCATCGCGGCCGCCACCGGCCCTGGAACGAGGTCGGATACATCGCCGCCGAAGGTCGCCATTTCCTTCACCCCGGTGGAGGAGAGGAAGCTGTAGTGAGGCGAGGAGATCATGTAAATGCTCTCGATCCCCGGATCGAGCTTGCGGTTGAGCTGCGCCATCTCGAACTCGTACTCGAAGTCCGATATCGCCCGTAGTCCCTTGACGATGGCTTTCGCCCCCAGTTCGCGGGCGAACTCGACCAGCAGATTGGAGAAGATCCGAACCTCGACATTGGCCAGGTCGACGGTCGCCTCGTGGATCAGGTCCTGGCGCTCCTCGGCGGTGAACAGCGTCTTCTCCTTGCGGATCGGGTTGTTTACGACGCCGACAACGACTCGCTCGAAAACCTGCGAGGCGCGTTTGATGATGTCGAGGTGCCCGTTGGTGACCGGGTCATAGCTGCCCGGGCAGACGACGGTGCCGTCGCGCTCGGCCATTACGAGGGCTCTCCGTAGAAGGAGACATCGGCGGCGCCGTAGCGGCGCCGGCGGAGCGACTCGAGGGAATCGATCCGCAACGGCCGGCGTGCGCCGCTCTCGACGATCGCCCGTCCTCCCTCGGCGAGAAGACGCGGCAGATGTGTATTCAGTTCCTGCCCCACGCGATCGGCGAGTCTATAGGGGGCATCGACGAAGATGAGGTCGAAGGGGGGCGTGTCGAGGCTTTCGCCGTAACCGGCGAGCCAGCGCCCGACCTCCGAGCGAACCAGCTCGGC
>DATFVC010000018.1:0-2484 GCA_035260485.1 Solirubrobacterales bacterium
GGCACACCACCAAGCCGATCGCATCCAAAAGAGACGATGAGGCTTCCCGGTGAGCTGACAGAGCATCAACCCGATTGTCGACACCCTGGCAGACGGACCCAGCCGCAGAGGAACAACCTCCACATTTCTCCCGCTAGGCCGGATATCTAGCTTTTCGCTGTAGCGCAAGCAGCGCGAACCACCAGCCCGCCGCGAGCAGCCAGCCGCCGAGCACGTCACTCGGGTAGTGGTAGTTGAGGACCAGGACGCCGAGGCTGATGTAGAGGGTGAAGACGACGCCGGCGATCGCGGTCGGCCGCCGCCACGAGATAGGCACGACGCTGAGAAAGGCGAGCGACCAGGCCAGCGACCCGGCGGAATGGCCGCTCGGGAAGGCGTCTCTCCACGGGTAAGCGTCGGAGCCAATTGGGACCGGCTGGTAGCGGGGATTGGCGAGTAGGGCCTTGAGGACAAGGACGAGCCCGCCGGTGCCGGCGATGAGAGCGGCGGCGAGAACCGCGTCCCGGATATGCCATTGCGCCAGCGCGATCAGGACCGCGAGCGCTCCCGCCAGCACCCAAGCCGGCCTGAAGTTAACGATCTGGAAACCGACATAGGAAATTTCGTTGATGAAGGTGTCGGGGCGGGTGCTGACGGCGTCGAGCATGCTCCGATCGAGCCGCTCGGTCGGGCCGACCCAGTAGGCGAGAACGAGGACGAACGCGAAGCCGGCGACGCAGGCGAGAAGACCCGTTACCGGGTTGCGCCTTGCCCACTCGAATGCTCCCGCCATGCCGCTTGGTTTCGTGAGGCGACCAGCGCTCCGCACCCTCCCCATTCCCTTGAAAAACCGACGGAGCTGACCTTAGGCCGGTTGACCTCAGCCTGATGGGAAGGCCATCACCGAGACGTGACAGGTCTGGGTGGAGCTCTGGGTCGATGCCGTGGTGTGGATATTGAGGTAGCCCCGGGCCGGGGCAAGCTCCACGATTTGGGAGTTGTGGTCGGATTGGCTTCCGCCCGAGGTCGCCGCGGCTCCGGCGATCTGAGTGGGCGCCAAGACCGTGCCCGCCGGCAGGTTGACGCTGGTCGAGCGACCTACGTTCGTGCCGTTGTCGCTGGCCTCGGTGCCGACATCCCAGCGCAGCGAGCCATCGCTCGACAGCACGAAGAGCTTTACTTCGGCTTCGCCAGCCCCGGGGATCGAGCATTCGGCCGAGAAGGTGACGCCGAGCACCGTGCCGACGACGGTCGGCGTCGGGCTAGCGCTGGCGGCAGCGTCGTAGGTGAGCGTGGTGGCGCCGGGCCCCTGCGGGCCTTTCTCGCCCTCTTTGCCCTGCTCGCCCTTGGCACCCTGCGCTCCCTTGGGGCCGGCCGGCAGCCGGCTGGCCTTGAAGTTGCTGGCGAGCAGGGAGCCGCTCTTGACCTTGGCTCCGGTCACCGCTCCCTTCTTCAACTGCGGGGTGCCAACGCTGTTCTTGGGTAGCTTGAAGGCTGCGTAGCTGGCGCCGCCAAGCGCCACGAAGAGCGCGACCAAGGCGACCACCATCGCTGGCGAGGGACGGCGGGCGAGAAAACGGCGCGGCATGTCAGGTTCCCCCTCGTAATCGGACTTTGCGCCACTCTAACTCACGGCCGGTGAGCTGACCGCGACTCGATAACCGATTATTTCGTGACGGCTTTGGCGGAGGACGCTTTGGAAGTCTTTGTTGGAGCTGCGCTGTGGCCCTAGGGGGGAGCTCCGCAGTCCGCCTGCGCGAAGACACGGTCAGGCAGGCTGCCACAGCTCGATTCGGTTGCCCTCGGGATCGGTAACCCAGCCGAATCGACCGACACCCTCCATGTCCTGCGTCTCTTTAGCCACGTCACTCCCTTGGCGCGCAGTTGTACGAGCATCGCATCCAGGTCACGGACCCGGAAGTTGATCATTGCCTGCTGGGCATGGGACCCGAAGTAGTCGGTCTCCGGTGTACCCCATCGGCGGTACTCTTGCGAAATGCGACCCCTTCGGTACTCCATCAACGTCACATTGGACGGGTGCTGCGATCATCGTGCAATCCCCGCGGACGAAGACTTGCATCGTCACGCGGCCGAGATCCTCAACCAGGCCGATGCCATTCTCTTTGGTTGGGTGACTTACGAAATGATGGAATCAGCGTGGCGGCCGCCGGCGCCGACGGGAGCGAGACCTGATTGGATGGAACCCTTCGCCCAGACGATCAACGCGGCAAAGAAGTACGTCGTGTCGAGCACCCTGGAGCAGGTCGATTGGAACGCGGAGCTCGTGCGCGGGGATCTGGGCAAGGCCGTTCAGCAACTCAAGCGGGAGTCGGGCAACGGACTGCTCGTGGGAGGTGTGAAGCTCCACTGGCGTTGACGGAGCTGGGATTGATCGATGAGTACGAGTTCGTGGTGCATCCCAGGCTCGCGGGCCACGGGCCGACGTTGTTCGCGGGGCTATCGAAGCATGTCGACTTGAAGCTCGTGAGCCGGCTGGAGTTCGGC
>DATFVC010000019.1:0-123503 GCA_035260485.1 Solirubrobacterales bacterium
GCGTGGCGGGGGTGTCGATGTACTCGCCGGTCTCGAGGAAGGTCTTGAGGCCGGAGAGGATCATCGTCCAGCCGCCGTAGAGCTCGTCGTTGGCGCCCTCGCGCAGCTCGTCGTGGGTGACCCGCAAGCGGCAGGAGCTGCCGACCGGCTCGATCTCCCAGGTGATTCGCGAAGGGCCTTCGCGCTTGACCTCCTCGCTCCATTCGGCGACCATGCGCTGAACCAGGCGGCGGGGGGGATCCTCCTCGAGTCGCTCGGCGCTCGACTCGGGAAGCTCGCCGTCGTAGTTGGGGCCGACCAGGACCCGCATCGTCGTACCGTCCGTGATCGCCTCCCAGAGGCGCTCCGGCGTCGTGCGGATGTAGATCTCGAATACTTTCTCCATGGCGTTCTCCTTGGTCTCGATGTCTTTCTTGAGGTCGCTGAGCGCAGCTGCCCAGGGCTCGGCGTACTTGCTCACCCAGCGGTCGTGGACGAGCCGGATCGGGACGGGGTTGAGGAAATGGAGCTTCTCGCGACCGCGCCGCTTGGTGGTCATCAGGTTGGCCTCCTCGAGCACCTTCAGGTGCTTCATGACGCCGAAGCGCGTCATCGGCAGCCGCGCCTCCAAAGCGCTCAGCGTCTGTCCGTCCTCCGCGAAGAGGGCGTCGAGCAAAGTCCGCCGCGACGGATCTGCCAGCGCCTTGAACACCTCGTCCATGGCCAGATCATAGGTGACTAATTAGTCACCTGTCAAGCGCGACTGCCTCCGCCCGCTCGTGCCAGCTCCCACCAAGGCCCAATGTCCCAGAATCGCCGCGCGGCGCCTGAGGTCGAGGGCAGAACCCAGACCGTTGCGCCGCCGATTCGCTCCGGCTGAGGTCCGTAAACGACGTTCTGTTCGAGGGCGCCGCGGGCGGCGTTTTTGCCATTGAACGCGAGGACTGCGGGTTCGGCTTCAGTAATGCGCGCCTCGAGACCGGCGACGTCGAACTCGGCCGTGCCGACTTCCAGATCGGATCCGTGCAGAACCTTGCAGATGTCGGTGAGGCCGATGCCGAACTCCGGCAGGCGCTCAAATTCGGCCGGCGCCAACTGGACCGGCGTCAATCCGGTCTCGTGGAGAACCCTCCAGAAGCCGTTGCCGGGCCCGGCGTAGTACGCCTTTGCTCGGGCAGAAGCAGTACCGGCCGCGGTGCCGCAGAAGACGATCCTCAAACCGGGGCGGAGAACGTCTGGCAATACGTTGGCCATTGCCTTCCGCTACCGCCGCGCACACAGCGCCGCTGCCGCCGTCAGAACGCCGGCGGCGGAAAAGAGCGACCCGCCCACCAGGTCCTCGCTCAACTCCGAACGCTTGCTCGCCTCGATCGCGGCCGAAAGGATGTCAGCCAGGTCGATTGCCACGGCGGCGAGCGCCGCAGCGCGCCCGAGCCGAGACCAACGCAAGCTGGCAAGTCCAAGAGAGGCGACGCCGATCTGGTGCGCGCTGAAGGCTCGAACGAAGAGCCGAGCGTCGGGCCGCTCCGGAGTATCGGCCGCCAGCCTCAGTCGTCCCATCGCGGCCGGCGACAGCAACCCGCCGATTCCATACGCCATCCGGAACCCGGCATTGGCGAATATCAGCGTGCGCCTGGACATGGTCGGGAACCTACCGCTAGGGTGGTGCGATGGCGGTCAAGCTTCATCGCTGTTCGACGATGTGGGTCAAGGTCGACGCCCATCCATGCTGGCGGGTGCAAAAGGCTCTCAACGAGCAGGGGATCGAGTATGAGGTCGTCAAGGGCCCGTTGCGTCCTGGGAAGCGCGACGAGCTTGATCGTCTCTCCGGCCAGCGGAAGTACCCTGCGATCGAGTTCGAGGACGGGCGGGTCTACCGCGAGGAATCGGCGGACATGGCCGAGCGGATCCGCGCCCGGCAGCTCTTCCAAGGCCAAGGGGAATCCGAGCCGACCTCTTAAGAGGAAGGACGGCCCGGGGCCAGTTCCTCAGGGCCGTTGGTAGCGTCCCTCAGGCGCACGACGTCGTCGAGTTGCGGCGTAAGACACCTCCAGCACGAACAGCTGAGTTTCATCTCTCCCGACCCGAGCGCTGTCCAGCTAGAGCGCGCGATGCCCATCAGTGCACGCCAGGTCGGAGCGCAGAGCGAAACTCCCTCCATATCGTGAACGCCAGGAATGCCAACAGCGCGGCGAGAATGACGAGATGGACAATTTTCTTTCCATCGGCGGGCGCGGGGGCATTGGGGAGAGCGAGCTGCGGGGCGTTCGCCGTCCTAGGATGCCCGACGAACGGGGAATCGCTGGCCGTCCGGGTAATTTGCTGGACCAGAAATAGCAATCGAGCGGTGGCGGCTACCGCCGGGCGAAGCAGATCTCCCCCTATTGCCCTGGCTACCCACCCTCGACCAGTTCCGTCGCTACCAAGCGGAATCGCGGGCCAGATGCGAGCGAACCACCGTTGCAAAGCAGCCACCTCGGCAGCCGCAATGGAGGGTGGAGGGTTGGGCGCGGTACCGATCGCGCGGGGTGGTCGCCCTGCTTGCGCCTGCATCGGGACCGCTTGGGAGGATCGAGGCCGGCTGCCATCACTGCGAGCAGAGGTAGCCGCCTGTATCGTCGTTTCCTTGCCCGTGCTCGTCACCGAGCCGGCCGAATTCCTCGCAGGGCTGGCTATCCCGTCAACAGAAGGCACATCGACGCCAGAGTTAGGTGGAGATGGTGAGGGCTTCGGCGGGGCTTCAGTCGGCAACTTGACCGGAGCCTGAGGCGCAGCCGGAGTCGCAATCGGCGCCGGAGGCGTCGCGCTCGGGAGCGATGGCGCAGCATTCGGGGCGACAGGGACCGATTCCACGGTCGGCCCGGCGATACTCGCCGCTTCTCCCGTCAGGGTGGCGGACGCGGAGGGGACACTGGAAACCAAGCCAATCAGGACGCTGGCAGTAAGGACAATCCGACGCCGCAGGCGTTGCTCGAATGCGATTCCAGTCCCAGTTATCCGCCCGCGGCTCATTCGCTCCGGCTCCTCGTTGTTTAAACGATGCTGAACCTTTAGTTCTTACCCAATATTTGGACAGATATACCAGGGGGTCTTGCGAGTGGTGAGCGCTGGCCTTGCCATACTGGGGACTTGATTGGCAAGGGAATTACCATACGGCGGTGCCGGAAGCAGGACGTACAAGCGGTCTTAGGGTTATGGGCTCAGGCACGAAGTGAGCACGCAAGCACGGCGGACCGTCTCGATGATGTCGAGCGCCTGATCGCCAGCTCCCCAGCCGCCCTTCTGGTCGCCGAGCGCGGTGGTGAGATTGTCGGTGCTCTGATTGCCGGTTGGGATGGGTGGCGAGGGAACATGTATCGGCTCGCCGTTCGCGAAGGGCATCGGCGAGAGGGCATTGGGATCGCGCTGACGCGGGCCGGCGAGGAGTATCTGCGCAGCTGTGGCATCCGTCGAGTAACCACCCTGGTCGCTTTCGAGGACGACGTCGCTGGAGCGTTTTGGGAGTCCGCTGGTTATCGACAGGATCAAGAGATCGGCCGTCGAGTCCGCAATCTGTAGCTCGCCGGCGAATCAGCGATCAGCTCGAGCCTGGGCACCAAGCCCAGATGTACTGCATCTAGGTGGGGCCGCATCCGCATCGGGATTTGGCGAGGCGATCCAGCGTCTTCACGAGCGCCTCGATGAGATCGTCGGCATGGTTGCGGTCATTCAGGCCGAACTGCCAGCCGATTCGACGTCCTCTCTGCGCCGCGATGACGCCGAGACTTCGTAAGGCGTTGCCGGACTCAGCACGCGACTGTGGCACGGCCTCGCCGGAAGTGGCTCGGGCCGGTCGTACGGCCCCCCAAACCGCCCACATTCGGCGTGCCAGAGCCCAGCCAACAGAAAACGCCCCACCGGGGAGGCGGGGCGTTTCTGGGGTTACTACAGGGAGGAGAGATATGTATCTCTATATGTGGATCCGTGGGAGGTAGGTGAGCCCTTGATGTGCCGCGGACGGAGTCGATGGGAGTCGACTGCGCATATTGGCGGCGCCGGACCCAACCAGGAAGTTTTCGTTAGCCCTTTATCGATCCTCTCTCGCGAAACCTTGAATCAAGATACGAACATACGTGCGGTTTGTGTGTGAGGCGAGTCACAGAGACCTGCTCCCAGGCGTCGGCAGCTCGCTGAAGCGATTCTTCTACCCAATTCTAAGGTGTCGCTAAACATCTGGCAAGGGGCTCTTATGGATTGGCGGCTGGACGGCTGTACCGTTCCTGCGTGGCGAAGGGGCGGATAGACGCGGTTCTGGCCGGGCGGGGCCTCTTTCCGTCGCGCTCGGCCGCAGCTGGCGCGATCCGTGCCGGGGAGGTCAGGATCGGTGAGGACGGGCCCATCGCGTTGCGCCCCAGCCAGCTGGTCGATCCCGAGGCCGATTTCCGGGTCGCCCAAGCCCCGCGCTTCGTCTCCCGCGGCGGGATCAAGCTCGACAACGCCATCGCTGCTCTCGGCCTAGATATATCGGGACGCGACTGCCTCGACACCGGCGCTTCGACCGGCGGCTTCACCGATTGCCTGCTCCAGCGAGGCGCCGCCCACGTCGTCGCACTCGATGTCGCCTACGGCCAGATCGACCTGCGCATGCGGGAGGATCCCCGCGTGACCGTGCTCGAGCGCCTCAACGCCCGCGACCTCTCCCCGGCGGACCTGCCCTTTCGTCCCGACCTGGCGACCGTCGACGTCTCATTCATCTCGCTGACCAAGATTCTGCCCGCCGTTGCTTCGTGCTTGGCGCCTCGCGGAGAGGTCCTGGCGATGGTCAAGCCGCAGTTCGAGCTCGGCCGCGAGCGGGTCCGCAAGGGCGTCGTCCGCGATGTCGCCGATCGCCATGAGGCGATCCTCGCTGTGGCGCATGTCGCCGGCGAGCTCGGCCTGCCAGTGCGCGGCTTCGCTTCTTCTGGGCTGCCCGGACCCAAGGGCAATCGCGAGACCTTCGTCTGGTGCGGCGGGGACGGCGAGCCGCTCGCCGATCTCGAGTCCGCCGTCCGCGAGGTCGACCTATGAGCGAGCGCATCGCCGCCCTGATCACCCACTCGCACCCACCTGCCACGACCGGTGCGGTGGCGATCGCGGCCACCGCTGCCCGCGAGGCCGGATGGCGGCTGGTCGCCACCGAGAAGGAGGTGGCCAAGCACGGTGACGCTGCCGCCGGAGTCGACACTGTTGATGCCCTTCCGCGCCAGGCCGACCTCTGTCTTGTCCTCGGCGGCGACGGTTCGATCCTCCACGCGCTGCGCCACCTCGCCCGCAGCGGCGTCCCCGTCTTCGGCGTCAACTTCGGCACTGTCGGCTTCCTTGCCGCGGTCGAGCGCGATGAAGCCGAGGAGGGCATACGACGCGCCTTCGCCGGCGAAACGGAGGTGCTCGATCTGCCCGGCCTCGAGATCGAGGTGGAGGGCGCCTCGCGGGTTGCCCTCAACGACGTCAGCTTCATCCGCCGTCCCCACGAGCGGGTCGCCGAGCTGAGCTACAAGATCGCCGGCGAGGAGGTCGGACACGTCCGCTGCGACGGGCTTGTCGCGGCGACGCCGGTCGGCTCGACCGGCTACAACCTCGCCAACCAGGGCCCGATCCTGGCCTGGGGCGTGAAGGGCTACGTCGTCTCCTATGTCGCTCCGCACTCGCTCACCGCACGCGCACTCGTCGTCGCTCCAGGCGACATCCTCCACGTCGGCAACGCGGATGGCCGCGAGCCGGTCGACGTCGCGATCGACGGTGAACACGCGGGCATGTTGGAGTCCGGGGCAGCGCTGGAGGTCAGCTTCGGCGACGGGGTCGGGCGGCTCGCGCAGCTGCCGGGGACGAGCTTCTACCAGCGCATCCGCGAGAAGTTCGGCCACCTCGCAGTCTGAACCTACGAGCCGGTGCACCCGGCTTACTAGGGTGTGCGCCGATGGAGCGCAAATGGTGGACCCTCGTCCTGAGCTCGATCGCGACGTTCATGTTGCTGCTGGACATCACGGTCGTCAACGTCGCTTTGCCGGACATCCAGCGCGACCTTGGCGCCAGCCTCTCCAGCCTGCAGTGGGTCGTCGATGCCTACTCGCTGATGCTCGCCGCCTTCCTGTTGACGGCTGGGTCGCTGGGCGACCGGTTGGGCCGCCGCCGCGTCTTCTCGCTCGGGCTTGGCCTCTTCACCTTCGCCTCGTTTCTCTGCGGGATCGCCGGCGACCCGACCCTGCTCAATCTGGCACGCGGCCTGCAGGGGATCGGCGGCGCGGCGATGTTCGCCACCTCGCTCGCCCTGATCGGGCAGGAGTTCCACGGTAAAGACCGGGCGACCGCGTTCGGCGTCTGGGGCGCGACGGTCGGCGGCGCCGTCGCGATCGGACCGCTGGTCGGCGGCCTGATCACCGAGCACCTCGGCTGGGAATGGATCTTCTTCGTCAACATCCCGATCGGGGTTGTGGCGGTCGTGCTGACCGAGATCCGGCTGGCCAACGTCGCGGCCCAGGACCCGGAGCGGATCGATCTGCCCGGACTGGCCACCTTCTCCGGCGGTCTTTTCCTGCTCATCTTCGGGCTGATCCGCGCCAACCCCGAAGGATGGGGGAGCCCTACGATTGTCGCTTCCCTGGGTGGCTCGGCGGCGTTGCTGGTTGCGTTCGTCGCGATCGAGGCGCGCAGCAGCCACCCGATGCTCGACCTCAACCTCTTCCGCAAACCGGCCTTCAACGGCGTCTCCGCGGTCGCCTTCGGCCTCTCGGCCGGGATGTTCGCGATGTTCCTCTACCTGACCATCTACATGCAGGGCGTGCTGGACTTCTCGCCGTTGGAGACCGGCCTGCGGTTCCTGCCGCTTACGGTGCTCTCCTTCATCGCCTCGCCGATCTCCGGCAAACTCTCGCACCGGGTGCCGATCCGCATCCTGGTGGGGGTTGGCCTCGGCCTGGTGGGGGTCGGCCTGCTGCTGATGCACGGACTCAATGCAGGTTCGGACGTCTTGGCTCTGCTCCCCGGCTTCCTCGTCGCCGGGATCGGGATCGGGATCACCAACCCCGGTATCGGCCAGGCCGCGATCGCCGTCGTTCCAGCGGCCAAGGCAGGGATGGGCTCCGGGATCAACACGACCTTCCGTCAGGTCGGGATCGCCACCGGTGTCGCCTCGCTCGGCGCGGTCTTCCAGTCCCAGGTCGATTCGAAGCTCTCCAGTCTGCTGCCGAACGCGCCGCCCGGGCTCGCCGAAACTGTCGCCTCCGGGGGCTCCCGAGCAGCCGCAGCTGCTGCTCCACCGGGACAGCGCACCGAGGTAGTGCACGCAGCCAAGGTCGCTTTCGTAAGCGGCTTCAACGAGATCCTCCTAATAGGAGCAATCCTCTCCTTCCTCGGCGCCGCCCTAGGCTTCGCCCTCGTCAGGTCCAGCGATTTCGTCCAAGCTTCGCCGGAAGCCGAAGCAACGGAGCCCGTCCCTGCTTGATTCTCGCCGGGGCCTGGGCAGGGGTGGAGCGTCTTGTACTTTTTCGCCTGGGCATCACGGCAGTCCGTAGGCACCCCGCCGAAAAAGTTAAGCGGAACCCCCTGCTCAGGCCCCGGTGCGGTTCAGTCGGTCCGCCTCCGCTGCTACTAAGAGGCCGTGCTCCGCGAGCTTCGGATCGAGAACCTGCTGCTGATCGAGAGGGCCGAGCTGCGGCTGGGCGAGGGCCTCAACGCGATCACGGGGGAGACCGGCGCCGGCAAGACGGTGCTGGCCCATTCGCTCGACCTGCTGATGGGCGGCAAGGCGCGGCCTCAGATTGTCCGCCCGGGCGCTGGGGAAGCCTGGGTGGAGGGCGTCTTCGATCTGCCGGAGGGTCTGCTGGCCGCGCCCGAGATGGCCGACGTCGCCGAGCGGCTGCCCGATGGGGTGGAGGAGATAGTCCTGGGGCGGCGGGTCTCGGCCTCGGGGCGCACCGCCGCCTTCCTTGCAGGTCGCTCCGCCTCCGCCGCTGACTTGAAGCTTCTGGGCGGCAGGCTGCTCGCCTTCTACGGCCAGCACGAGCATCGCAAGCTGACGATTTCCTCGGCGCAGATGGAGGTGCTCGACGGTTTCGCCGGCGCCGACCACCTCGCCCTGCGGGAGCGCTACCGCGAGGCGCAGCGCGAGTGCGTGCGGCTGGACGCGGAGCTGATGGAGCTGCGCGAGCGCGACGGCTCGCGCGAGCGTGACCTTGACCTCTATCGCTACGAGCTCTCCGAGATCGAGGAGGTAGCTCCTGATCCGGCCGAGGGCGTGGACCTGGCGGCCGAGCGCGAGCGGCTTCGTCACGCGGAGCGGTTGCGCGAGGTGGCCTTTGGCGCTCTCGCGAGCGTCGCCGGGGCCGACGAGGACGGCGGCGGTGCGGCGAGCGCCCTGGGCGCAGCCGAATCGCTGCTGCGCGGTGTCGGCGGCATCGACGCTGAGCTGGACGCGCTGGCCGAGCGGCTCGGCTCCCTCGCCGTCGAGCTGGGCGATGTCGCGGGCGGGCTGCGTGGCTACGTCGACGGGATCGACGCCGACCCAGGCCGGCTTGTCGCGGTCGAGGAGCGCCTGGAGGCGATCGACCGCTTGCAGCGCAAGCACGGTGGCAGCGTCGAGTCTGTGCTCGCCCACGCCGAACGCTGTCGGGCCGAGATCGAGCGGCTCGAGGGCGCCGAGAGTCGAGGGGCAGAGGCGCAGGCCGCCCTCTCTGAAGCGACAGCGCAGCGGGAGAAGCTTGGCAAGCGGTTGAGCAAGGGCCGTGCCACCGCGGCCGGGCCGTTGGGCCAGCGCGTTGCCGAGGAGTTGGAGCGGCTGGCGATGCCGGGGGCCGAGCTCGAGGTCGAGCTGGAACCGCATCCGGACGGCTTCGGGCCGAACGGGCGGGAGACGGTCGAGCTGCGCATCTCGCCGAACCCTGGGATGGCGCCGGCGCCGCTGCGCGACGCCGCATCCGGCGGCGAGCTGTCGCGGGTGATGCTGGCGCTGAGCGGCCTCGGTGAGGGCGCAGGAGCGGGAACGTTGGTCTTCGACGAGATCGATGCCGGAGTCGGCGGTAAGACCGCTCGGGTCGTCGGCGAGCGCCTGCGCGCGCTCGGCGTGGGCCGTCAGGTGCTCTGCATCACCCATCTGCCGCAGGTCGCTTCGCTGGCCTCGACGCACTTTCGCCTCGAGAAGGACCTGGGCGGAGGGCGCGCCGCGGCTACCGTTCAGCGCCTCGACGGCGAGGCGGTGGTCGGAGAGATCCGCCGCATGCTGGGCGGCGAGAGCTCCGATGAGGCCGCGGATCAGCACGCACGCGAGCTTCTCGCTGCGGCCTGACGTGCCGGGACTTAGGCGTCCCTATGGGTGCTTAAGTCCCGGCACGTCCCCGTGCAGCGGGTACCCTCACACCGTGGCTACCTCCAGTCGCCTTCGCTTGCCTGCGCTGCTATCGCGTCGCAACGGAGCGTCCGCCGAGGAAGCGATCCATGGCACTGCGCGTCTCGGAAGGCGCACCAAGGATCTTGTCAAGCGACTCAGGCCGGGCGACGTTGCCGTTATCGACCACGTCAACATCGATCGGATCGCCGCCGAGGAGCTGATCGCCACCGGCGTGAGCGCAGTTCTCAACGCCTCGCAGTCCAGCGACGGTCGCTATCCGAATGCCGGCCCGTTGCTGCTCGCCCGCGCCGGTGTGACCCTGATCGACAGCGCCAACGCCGACCCCTTCGAGCTGCTCGACGACGGAACCGAGGTGACGATCGCCGCCGGCGGCGTCAGCAGCGGCGGGCGGGAGGTCCTGCGCGGCAGGGTGCTGGACGTCGCCGAGCTGGAGAGCCGGCTGGCCGAGCAGCGCGAGCGGGTCGACGAGGCGCTTGCCGAATTCGCCGAGAACACTGTTGCCCACGTACGTCAAGAGACCGACCTTCTGACCGGCGCGATCGAGTTCCCACCAACTCAGACCTCGTTCCGCGACCGCCAGGTGCTGATCGTCGTTCGCGGCGATCGCCATCGCCGCGACCTGAAGGCCCTGCACGCCTATATCCGCGACGTCCGCCCGCTTGTCGTCGCGGTCGACGGGGGCGCCAACGGCTGTCTTGAAGCCGGCCTCGAGCCCGACGTGATTCTTGGCGACATGGACTCCGCCGGTGACGAGGCGCTGCGCTGTGGGGCGGAGCTGATCGTCCACGCCTACCCGGACGGTCGGGCTCCCGGCCGCGAGCGGTTGCTGAAAATGGGCCTGGAGCACACGCTGGTCCCGGCTGCGGGGACCAGCGAGGACGTGGCAATGCTGATGTCCTACGAGAAGGGAGCCGACCTGATTGTCAGCGTCGGCGCCCACTTCAACCTGATCGAGTTTCTCGACCGTAAGCGGGGCGGCATGTCGTCCACCTTCCTCACCCGACTGCGAATCGGCGAGAAGCTGGTCGACGCGAAGGGGGTCAGCCGCCTCTATAACCCGCCTTCGACCTTCGCCCCGGTCGCCCTCTTTCTCGCCGCATTCGCGATCCTGCTGGCGATTGTCGTGATCACCTCGCCGGTGCTCAACGACCTGGTCGAACTGCTCTGGCTGAAGATCAAGATCTGGCTCGGGTTTTAGTGCGCAGCTTGATGACCGACTAGCCTTCCCCGGCCGATGGGATACAGCGCCCGCTACCACGCCACGTCGCTGATGGCCGTCTTCCTCGCGCTGGCGATCGGCATCCTGATCGGCGCTGAGTTCGGTGGCGACACGCTTTCCAACACGCGCAAGAACCTCGAGCACAGCCTCGCCGGCAACCTCCAGGACGCGCGCGAACGGGCCGATGGCCTGAACCAGGAACTTGGAAGGGCCAACGAATTCTCGAGCCGCGTCTATCCGGCCCTGGTTCGCGACCAGCTGCGCGGCCGCCGCATCGGCCTCCTCGCCTTCGGCGACTTGCCGAGCGACGTCTACGGCGCGATCGGGGACGCTCTGGCCCCGACGGGTGCGCACCTGGTCGGCGTCGGCGTCGTGCGCGAGCCGGTCGACACGCGTGGGCTCGCTGGCGACCTCGCCAAGACCCGCTTCGCCAAGCTCGCTCGCGACGGCGACACCCAAACCGCGCTGGGAGTCGGGCTGGGCCGGCAATTGGTGCGCGGTGGGACGTTGCTTGAACCCGTGCGCGGACACCTCTTCTCACGGGCCAGCGGCAACTTCGGCGCCCTCGACGGGGTGATCATCGTCCGCGACCAGCCGCAGGGCATGGGGCCGGTCCAGCGCACGGTTGCTGGCCGGTTCGAGTCGGGAATGGCCAGCGGCATCACCGGGACTCACACGCCTGCGGTTGGCGTCGAGAGCTCCGAAGTGGAACCATCGTCGATCTCCTTCTTCGCGAGCAACGATCTCTCCAGCGTCGACGACGTCGATCTGGTGGCCGGCCAGCTGGCGACGGTTTTCGCCCTGCTCGGCGCCGAGGGCAGCTTCGGGGTGAAGAGCAGCGCCGACCGCCTGTTGCCCGATCTGCTGGCGCCTCACGAATGACCTGGATCGGGCTACCGGTGGCGATCGCGGTGGCGCTGCTGGTCGTCCCCGCCGGCATCCGCGGCCTGCTCGATGCCGGCCTGGCGCGTGAGAACTTCCGCGGCGCCCGGCTCGCCTTCCCACTCGGCGCGATTCTGGCAACCGCCGCTCTGGTGGCGCTGGCGCCGCTGGCATTCCTCGACGACCGCGGCGACCTCGAACTGCTCGATCCCGATCTGCGGCGTTGGTTGCCCTACGTGATCGGCGTCGCCTTCCTCGGCTTCCTCGACGACTCATTGGGGCGAGGCGAGGCCGCCGCCACGCCGCGCGGTTGGCGCGCCCACGCCCGAGCGCTGTTCGAGGGGCGGCTCTCGACCGGCGCGATCAAGGCGATCGGGGCGCTCGCCCTCGCCGCCTATGTCGTCTCCGGCCGTGGCCTCGAATCGTGGCGCTACCTGGCCGACGTCGCGCTGCTGATCCTCGTCACCAACGCTTTCAACCTGTTCGACCTGCGACCGGGCCGGGCCGAGAAGGGGCTGGCCCTGCTCGGCGCCGGCCTCTGCCTCGGCGCTTGGACCTTCGCGCCGCTGGACCTGCTCGGGATCTTCGCCGGGCCGGTCCTTGTCGGGGCTTGGTTCACCCTGCGCGAGCGGGCAATGCTGGGCGACACCGGCTCGAACCTAGTCGGCGCGATCGGCGGGGTCTGGTTGTTGACGACGCTGAGTGGAACGGGGCGCTTAATCGCTCTGGGGCTGGTCGCAGCGCTGACCGTTTTCGGCGAGTTGCGATCTATTTCGGCAGCGATCGACTCGGTTCCGCCACTGCGCTGGCTAGACTCGCTCGGCAGAGAATGAATCGGGCTGAGAACGCATCACGAAACCCCCCGCGCACGCCTGGCGGCGGCGGACCGGTGCGGTGCGGCGTCCTCAGGCGGCCAAATAGCGCTGCTATTCGGCCTCGCTGGGTCCTTGCCCCGCTTGGTCCGGCGCACGCCAGTCGCACACGTGGAGTTTCGTGATGCGTTCTAAACCAGGAGACACGCGCTTCATCTTCATCACCGGCGGCGTCGTCTCGGCTCTTGGCAAGGGAATCGCCGCTGCCTCGATCGGTCGCCTCCTCGTCTCCCGCGGCTACCGGGTGCAGCTGCAGAAGTTCGACCCCTACATCAACGTCGACCCGGGGACGATGAGCCCCTTCCAGCATGGCGAGGTCTTTGTCACCGAGGATGGCGCCGAGACCGACCTCGACCTCGGTCACTATGAGCGCTTCACCGACGAGAACACCTCGCGTGCCTCCAATGTCACCGCCGGCTCCGTCTACAACACGGTGATCAACCGCGAGCGGCGCGGCGACTACCTCGGCGCCACCGTGCAGGTGATCCCCCACATCACCGACGAGATCAAGAACCGGATCTTGATCGTCGCCGAGTCGCAGTCGGTCGACTTCGTTCTGACCGAGATCGGCGGCACCGTCGGCGACATCGAGTCGCTGCCCTTCCTCGAGTCGATTCGCCAGCTATATACCGACCTCGGCCCGAAACGCGCAATGTTCATGCACCTGACGCTGGTTCCCTACGTCGGGCATGCAGGGGAACTGAAGACCAAGCCGACCCAGCACTCGGTCAACGAGCTGCGCCGGATCGGGATCCAGCCGCACGCCTTGGTCTGCCGCTCGGAGAGCCTCCTCGACCGCGAGATCCGCAGCAAGATCGCTCTCTTCGCCAGCCTTCCGGTCGACGCGGTGATCTCCGCTCACGACGTCGACAACATCTACAAGGTGCCGCTCGTCTTCCGTGCCGAAGGTGTCGACGACCTGGTGCTTGACCATTTCGGGATGGAGGCGCCAGCCTCGGATCTGAGCGAGTGGGAGGCGATGGTGCGTCGTGCCGACGCCGCAACCGGCAAGGTGCGGATCGCGCTGGTCGGCAAGTACGTGCAACTCGCGGACGCCTACAAGTCGGTGATCGAGGCGCTCGAGCACGGCGGCTTCCACCACGGGGTCGAGGTCGAGGTCGAGCTGGTCGACTCGGAGAACTTCGAGCCCGAGAAGCTGGAGGGCGCTGACGGGGTGCTGATCCCCGGCGGCTTTGGCGAGCGCGGCATCGAGGGCAAGGTGACAGCGGCACGGATCGCGCGCGAGCGCTCGATCCCATATCTAGGCATCTGCCTGGGGATGCAGATCGCCGTGGTCGAGTTTGCCCGCACGGTGGCCGGAATGGAGGGCGCCAACTCGGCCGAGTTCGACCCTGAGACGCCCTATCCGGTGGTCGATCTGCTGCCCGAGCAGAAGGAAGTCTCCGATATGGGGGGCACGATGCGCCTCGGCGCCGACCCGGTGAAGTTGCACGAGGGGACGCGGGCCCGGGAGATCTTCGACGAGGCCGTCATCTACAAGCGTCACCGTCACCGCTACGAGGTCAACATCCAACTGCGGCGCCGGCTCGAAGACGAGGGGCTGGTCTGCGGCGGCACCTCGCCCGACGAGCGCTTGGTCGAGATGATCGAGCTGCCCGATCACCCCTTTTTCATCGCCTCCCAGTTCCACCCCGAGTTCAACTCTCGCCCCAACCGGCCCGAGCCGCTCTTCCGCGAGTTCGTCGGCGCCGCCGCGCGCCACGCGGGCGAGAAGCCGGCGGAGGGCGGCGAGATCGAGGCAGAGCCGAATCAGCAAGTGACGAGTTCCAGGCGTCGCTAGGCAAGGACGCAGGGAAGCGAATAGCAGCGCTATTTGGCTGACTGAGGACGCTGCATAGCGACGATCTGGGGCCGTCACGCTTGGACTAATAGCCTTGCGCTTGATGGAGAGGCTCCATGAGACGTTCGTCAGGCTCTGCGAGATTCGCAGCCCGACCGGGGAGGAGCGCGAGGTTGCGGACACGATCCTCGCCGAGCTGCGGGCGTTGGGGCTTGAGGTGAGCGAGGACGATGCCGCTGGTCCGGCTGAAGCCGGAGCCGGGAACATCGTCGCGCGGCTGCCGGGCCGCTCCGATCGCTGGACGATGTTCTGCGCCCACATCGACACCGTTCCGCACCAGGGCCAGATCGAGGTGGTCTACGACGACGGGGTCTTCCGCAGTCGCGGCGAGACGATCCTCGGCGCCGACAACAAGGCGGCCGTCGCGGTCTTCATGGAGCTGGTCGCCCGCCATGTGGAGGAGCCGCCCGCGGTCGGGATCGAGCTGGTGCTGACCGTCGCCGAGGAGCAGGGTCTGCGGGGAGCGAAGGCTTTCGACCGGGGCGAGCTGCGCTCCGACAGCGGCTTCATCCTCGATCACGCCAGCGCGGTCGGCGAGGTGATCGTCACCTCGCCGACCCAGCAGCGAGTCATCGCCGACTTCACCGGCGTCGAGGCGCACGCCGGGATCCGGCCCGAGGACGGCAACAATGCGATCGCAGCCGCGGCGACGGCGATCTCGCGGATGGAGCTGGGGCGGCTCGATGATGAAACGACGGCCAATGTCGGTGTGATCTCCGGCGGCACCTCCGGCAACGTCGTTCCCGGTCACTGCCGGATCACGGCCGAGGCGCGCAGCCTCGGCGCCGACCGTGCCGCCGCCGTGGCCGGCGAGCTGACCGAGGCCTGTGCCTGGGGGGCGAGCGAGCACGGCTGCGATGTCGACGTCCGGGTCGAGGAGCTCTTCCGCGGTTATGAGATCCTGTCCGGCTCACGTTCGCTTGGGCTCGCCGAGGCCGGCCTGAGGTACGCCGGCTTCGAGCCTCAGCGGACCTCAACCGGGGGCGGCAGTGACGCCAACGCGCTGATCGCCGCCGGCTTCGACTGCGTCCTGCTCGCCAACGGCACCGAGGCCAACCACACGGCGGATGAGAGCGTCTCCGCTCGCAACCTCGACGCGATGCTCGAGGTATGCGAGGGAATCGTCGCCGCGGCCGGCGACGAGATGTCCGCGCGATGAGCGGCCGCTTGAAGCTGCGCCGCGGCGTCGTCGTCGGCGAAGACCCGCTGACGGTCGAGGTCGACGGCGAGCAGCGACGGGCCTGGGCGGATGAGGTGCTGCTCGGTGAGATGCGCGAGGGCGACGAGGTCGTCGTCAACGTCGCCGCGCTCGACCTGAAGCTGGGCTCGGGCGGTTTCGACGTCGTTCACGTCAACCTGACCCGCGGCCTCGAGGGTGGCGGAGGAGGGGACGGGCACGTGATGAAGCTCAACTACAGCTCGCTACAGCACCCGGTCGAGCCCGCAGAGCCTCCGGTGCCCCTTTTGGACGGATTGGGCGCAAAAGGGGCGCCGGAAGGGATCAAGCGATCGATTCCGGTCCTGGTTCTGCCCCTGCATGGACACCTCGCACCCGCCGCCTGGGCGGCGGCACAGGGCACACCAGGGCTGAAGCTGGGCTACGTCCAGACGGCGGGCGGCGCGCTGCCGGGCTCGATCAGTCGGGACGTCAAACAGCTTCGCGAGCGCAGCCTGCTCTGCGATCACATCACCGCGGCTCCCGCTTACGGCGGTGAGCGCGAGGCGCTCTCGGTCGCCGGGGCCCTCGACGCAGCCGCCCAGAACCTCGGTTGGGACGCGGCGCTCGCCGGCCCGGGCCCGGGGATCATCGGCTCCGAGACCCGCCTCGGCCACGGCGGCATGGCAGCCCTCGACAGTGCCCACGCCGCCCTGGCGCTCGGCCTGCCGACCCTGCTCTCGCCCCGTCTCTCCGCCGCCGACCCGCGTGACCGCCATCGCATCGTCAGCCACCACACGTTGACTGTGCTGCAGATGCTGCTCGCTGGAGTCGAGGTTCCGGTCCCCTCCGGCGAGGCGCTGGCGATCGGTCGGCTAACCGAGGCGTGTGCCTGGCAGCACCAGCTGCGCGAGCTGCCAGCCGATCTCGTGGGCTATGCAGCCTCCGGTCTGCCTGCCCGCACGATGGGGCGCACGCTCGAGGACGATCCACTCTTCTTCGCCGCCCCGCTCGCCGCGGGCGCCGCCTTGCGTCGCGAGGAATGAGGTCGGTGCGGGAGAACGAACCCGCATGGCCATTGCCGTCGAGCCCCAACCCGCGACCGTTGCCCGCTTCGAGGGCCTCGTCCTCGACTTCCTCTCCTACCTGGAGCTGGAGCGCGGTCTCTCCCGCAACACGCTGAACGCCTACCGCACCGATTTGCTCCAATACGGCGAATACCTCGTCGGCCATGAGCTCGACGCGCTGGAGGCGCGCCCAGTCGACATCGGCGACTTCCTCGCCGACCTTGCCACCGGCAATGGCCGCCCGCCCTGCTCCGCCGCAACCGTGCACCGCAAGACCGCCTGCCTGCGCTCCTTCTACAAGCACCTGCGTCGCGACGAGCTGATCGGCGACGACCCGACCGCGGCGCTGAGCGCCCCGCGCCGGGCCAAGAAGCTTCCTCAGGTCCTCAACTACGCCGAGGTGCAGAAGCTGCTTGCTGCGCCGCGCGGCAGCAAGCCGACGACGCTGCGCGACCGGGCGCTGCTCGAGGTGATGTACGCGTGCGGGCTGCGTGCCTCGGAGACGATTGGGCTGGAGATGTCGGACATCGACCTGCGCGAGGGCCTGCTGCGAGCGCGGGGCAAGGGATCCAAGGAGCGGATCGTGCCGCTGGGCCGCAAAGCGATCGCGGCGATCGCGGCCTACCTGCGCGGCGGCCGCCCGAAGCTGGTCGGCGAGCGCCACGAGGCGAGGCTTTTCGTCAACTTCCGCGGCGGGCCACTCAGCCGTCAGGGCCTCTACAAGATCGTCCAGCGCCACGCCCGCGAGGCTGGCCTGGCCGGGCAGATGAGCCCACACACGTTGCGCCACAGCTTCGCCACCCACCTGCTGGCGGGAGGTTGCGACCTGCGCGCCGTGCAGGAGATGCTCGGCCATGCCGACATCGCGACCACGCAGATGTACACGCACCTTTCAGGCGAGCGCCTCAAGGAGGTCTATTTTGAGTCGCACCCCCGCGCGACCGAAGGCTGATGGCTCGGCCTGGCGTGTTAGTCGGAAGATGTACGACTAACGCGCCAGTGGGTTGATAGAACCGGGCGCGATGCCCGAGCTGCCCGAGGTCGAGACCATCTGCCGCCAACTCGAGCCGGAGCTGGAAGGACGGCGGATCGAGGCGCTGGAGGTGCTCGATCCGCGCTGGTGCCGGCCCATGTCGCCACAAGAGCTGGAGGGGGCGGTGTCGGGGAGAACGATCGAGCGGCTGGGCCGCCGCGGCAAGTACCTGCTGCTGGGCCTCGACGGCGGCCAGACCCTGGTCATGCACCTGCGCATGACCGGCAACCTGGTCCTGGTCGAGGGCGAGGACAAGCTCGACCCCTCGGAGGGGATGCGGCTCTATGAGGGCGAGCGCTCGACCTCCGAGCGTCACCTGCGCGCCCGCTTCACCCTCGATGACTGCCGCGAGGTCTGGTTCACCGACCCGCGCCGCTTCGGCGAGGCGTTCTTGATCGGTGACTCCGGCCTCGAGGCGCGCTTCGAGCGGCTCGGGATCGAGCCGCTGTCCGATCAGTTCACCCCTGAGGCACTGGGTGAGATCGCCGCCGGGCGCACCGCGCCACTCAAGTCCTTCTTGCTCGATCAGTCGGGGGTGGCCGGAGTCGGCAACATCTACGCTGACGAGGCGCTCTTCCGGGCGCGGCTGCATCCGCTCTCGCCGGCCGGCTCGATGAAGCCCGGGCACCTCGAGGCGCTGCGCGACGCGGTCGTTGCGGCGCTGGAAGCGGGGATCGACGGCGGCGGGGCCTCGATCGACGACTACCGCGACGGGCGTGGCGAGAAGGGCAGGATGCAGGACGAGTTCCTCGTCCACACTCGCGAGGGGGAGCCTTGCTCGCGCTGTGAGGGGACGATCGAGCGGATCGTCGTCTCCGGGCGCTCGACCTACTTCTGCCCCGCCTGCCAGGTGCGGCTGCGGCGGCGGCCGAGGCGGCGTCGCCGTCCGGCCCCTCGTTCATCGTAAATCGGCTATGGCCGGCAAGACGCTGAAGACGGAGGCGATCGTCCTGCGCAGCATCCGCTACGGCGAGGCCGACCGCATCCTCCACCTCTATACGGCGAAGCGGGGACGGGTGGGGGCGATTGCGAAGGGCGCACGGCGCCCCAAGTCGCGTTTCGGCGGCCGCCTGGAGCCCTTCTTCCGGCTCGACCTGCTCCTCCACGAAGGGCGCGGCGAGCTGCTCACGGTGACCCAGGCCGCCACGGTCGACGGCTACCCGCGCCTGCGCGCCTCCGGCGCGGCGCTCACTGCCGGCGCACGAGCCTGCGACGCGGTGCTGCGGCTGCTCGACTCGGCCGAGCCCAACCCGCCCGCCTACAACCTGCTCAGCCGCTACCTGTCATTGCTCGACGACACCGCGGCGCCTGCGGCAGCCTCGCTTCGAACCGCGCTCTCCTTCCGCCTCAAGCTCGCGCTCGCCGCCGGCTTCTCGCCTGAATTGGCCTCCTGCGCGCGCTGCGGCGAGGCCGAGCACCTGGTCGGCTTCTCCGGCGCCGCCGGGGGAGTCGTCTGCGCTGGCTGCGAAGCCGGCGCCTTCCCGCTCTCCGAGGAGGCGCACCGCTTCATGGTCGAATCGATCGCCAGGCCGCTGGCAGAGGCGCCGGACGCTGGCGAGCGCGAGCTGCGCCAGGCCGAGCGGGCGATCGGCGAGACGCTGGAGCATCACGCGCACGTGCAGCTTCGCTCCCTGGGCGCCGAAAACCGGCGCATCTCGGGGTCTTCGGTCGGTCTCCTCGGGTCACGTACCTGAGTGCGCTCCCCTCGTCACCCTCTCTGCATCCCCCTAGCTGCTTGGTTTTCGACGTCTAGGGCGGCCTTATGATCGAGTCGTGCCCGCCATCGCCATGTTCGAGGATCGCATCCGAGCCTGGGAGGGAGAGTTCCTCTCCGACCTGGCGACGCGCTCTTACCCCGCTAACCGCGAGGTCAAGGAGGCTGACAGCCCGCTTCGCACCCCATTCCAGCGGGACCGCGACCGGATCGTCCACTCGAAGGCCTTCCGCCGCCTCAAGCACAAGACGCAGGTCTTCATCGCGCCGGAAGGGGACCACTACCGGACCCGCCTCACCCACACCCTCGAGGCCTGCGGGATCGCCCGCACGGTCGCCCGCGCGCTCAGTCTGAACGAGGACCTGACCGAGGCGATCGGGCTCGGCCACGACCTCGGCCACCCGCCCTTCGGCCACACCGGCGAGGACGCGCTCGACGCGGCGCTGCGTGCGCGCTGTGGACACGGCTTCAAGCACAACGTCCACTCGTTGCGCGTGGTCGACGTGCTGGAGCGCGACGGGCAGGGGCTGAACCTGACCGAGCAGGTCCGCGACGGCATCCTGAACCACACCGGCTCGGACCGCCCGGAGACGCTGGAGGGACGGATCGTCAAGCTGGTCGACCGCGTCGCCTACATCAACCACGACATCGACGACGCGCTGCGCGCGGGGGTATTGCAGCCCGGCGATCTGCCCGCCGCCGAGATCGAGCTGCTCGGCCCGACCGGCTCGGCGCGGATCGACACCCTGGTCCGCGACATCGTCGAACGCTCCGCCGCGGCCGGCGACATCGAGCAGAGCGAGGAGGTGGGCGGTGCGATGCTGCGGCTGCGCAAGTTCATGTTCGACCGTGTCTACCTGGGAGAGGAGGCCCGTGGCGAGCACGATCGAGCGCAGCACGCCCTGCATGGACTCTTTGACCACTACATGGAGCATCCCGAGGAGGCGCCGGAGGGTGAGCCCGGGGCGAGCGACTGTCAGCGAGTCGCCGACTACCTGGCCGGGATGACCGATCGCTTCTGCATCGCCCGCTTTGCCGAGCTGACGATTCCCGAGGCGGCACGGTTCTGATGGCGCTGATCTCCGAGGAGAGCCTGGAGCGGGTCAAGCAGGCGGCGGACATCGTCGAGGTGGTCTCCGCCCACACCGACCTGCGCCGCCAGGGTGCCCGCTGGGTCGGCCTTTGCCCCTTCCACGAGGAGCGCACGCCGTCCTTCTCGGTCGATGCCCAGGACAAGCTCTACCACTGCTTCGGCTGCGGGGTCGGGGGCGACACGATCAAGTTCGTCGAGGAGAAGGAGGGGCTGGGCTTCGCCGAGGCGGTGGAGCTGCTCGCCGACCGCTACGGGGTCGAGCTGCAGCGCGAGAAGGAGGATCCGCGGGCGGAGGCGCGGCGCCAGCAGCGGCGCCGGTTGGGCGAGCTGCTGGACCGCACCGCGGCCTTCTACGTGCAGTACATGTGGGACTCCGAGGAGGCAGGCCGGGCGCGCAAGTACCTCGCCGAGCGGGGGTTGGGAGAGGAGACGTTGCGGGCCTTCGCCGTCGGCTACGCGCCGAGCGCCTGGGACACGGTGCTGTTGCGTGGGCAGAGGGCCGGGTTCAAGGTCGAGGAATTGCGCGCCGTGGGGCTGGCGCAGCGAGGGCGGGGAGGCGGCGAGTACGACCGCTTCCGCGAGCGGATCATGTTCCCGATCCGCGATCGCCGCGGTCGCACTCTCGGCTTCGGTGGACGGGCGATGCGCTCCGACCAGGGGGCGAAGTACGTCAACACCGCCGAGACCGACTTCTTCCACAAGAGCCAGATGCTGTACGGGATCGACCTGGCGAAGGAGGCGATCGCGAAGAGCGGCCGGGCGGTCGTCGCTGAGGGCTATACCGACGTGCTGGCGTTGCACCAGGCGGGAATCGGCGAGGCGGTCTGCGTGATGGGCACCGCGATCACCGAGGAGCAGGTGGCGGCGCTCTCGGGAATGGTCGACGAGGTCGTGCTGGCGCTCGACGCCGACTCGGCCGGGCAAGAGGCGATGCTGCGAGCGCAGCGGGTTGCGGCGGGGCGCAAGATGCGTTTGCGAGTCGCGGCGATGCCAGCAGGGGAGGATCCGGCCGAGATGCTCGCAGCGGAGGGCGGCGCGGAGCGCTTCCGGACGCTGGTAGAGGGCGCCGTCGACCTGCCCGCCTTCCAGGTCGGGCTGGTGCTGGACGGGACCGACGTGTCGTCTCCCGCCGAGCGCGACCGGGCGCTGGGCGAGGTTGCGCCGATTCTGGCCGGGATGGGGGAGACGGCGAGCCGCGACGACTTGGTGCGGAGAGTTGCCGGGGGCTTGGACCTGGAGCCGGCCCTTGTGATGGGCCGCGTGACCGCGGCGCGGCCGACGAGCGGTGGTTCCGCGGAATCGTCTCGGCGTGGACCCGCGCCGGCGCCGGCGCGCAGCGGCGGCGAGCTGACCTCGCGCGAACGGCGCGAGCGCGCCCTGCTGGCGATGTGCATCGCCCTGCCGGGGGAGGGCAAGGAGTACCTGGCCCGCCTCACCGACGAGCATCTCTCCTCGAGTGGCTCCCGCATAGCGGCCTGGCTGCGCGAACATCCGGAGGACCCGGCATCGAACCTCCCGCACGACGACGATCAGCTCGCCGGCCTGATCGCCGAGCTCGTCATCCTCGCCCACGATGAGCCCGCCTCGGCCGAGGCGATGGAGCTCAACTACCTCCTCCTCGAGCAGCGCCGCCTCGAGTCCCAGATCGCCGCCGCGGGCGAAGCAGACGACTACGAGCGCCGCGCCGCCCTGAGCCGAGAACGCGCCGCCCTCGTAGAGCGCATAGCCCGTACCGAGCGGGTTGGGGGTTAATCGGTAAATTCCGTCGCGGGCGATCCGGGGTAGCTCAATTGGTAGAGCACTCGGCTGTTAACCGAGTTGTTGTGGGTTCGAGTCCCACCCCCGGAGCTTTCAGACGTATGAGTGGGCGCGCGCCAGTTGCTCTACGAGGTGCGCGCCCCGCTCGGCGCCATCGTGTTCTCGGGCCCAGTCCGCCAGCTCTCCAGCGCGGGCGGTGAAGGAAGGATCGTCAAGGAGGCGGCGGGCCGCCCATCGCAGTGGGGCCGGGCGGCAAAGGCGCCTGGGGAGTGAAAGGCCGGCCTTGGCCCAGCCAACCCGCATCGCGGTCTCGCTCATGTCGCCGGTGAAGGGGCTGATCAGAACCGGCGTGCCGGCTGCGAGAGCGCGGGCGACGGTGCCATGGCCGCCGTGCGAGATCACCAGCGAGGCAGCGGGCATCAGCTGGCTGTAGCTGAGCCAATCGACCAGGATAGCGTTGCCGGGGACCCCGATCGGACTCTGTGGCACGACCCGGTTGGTCGTCGCCACGACCCGCACCGGCTCGGAGGCCAGCGCCTCGAGCGCCGTGCGGACGAGGTGGTTGCGGGAGTCGTGCGCGGTGCTCGGCGCGACCAGGACGAGCGGATCTTCACCAGGCGGCAGCTCGATCTCCGGGTGCGGGACCTCGAAGCTCATCGGACCCGTCACCTCGACCCCGGCCGGCCAGCGTCGCGGGTACTCGAGCTGCGGGAAGGTGCCGACCAGCGCCAGGTCAGGACTGATGCCGCCGTGGAAGCGCTCGGTGGGAGGCAGGCCCAGGCGCTCTCGTTGCCGGTTGAGGTCGTTGCGCCCCTGCTCCAGCCCGATGTTGAGCGCTCGCTGCCCTGCGCGCCAGGCCCGCCGCCCCAGCGGCGTGCGCGGTGGCTGTAGTCCGATTGCGAAGAAGGGCAGCCCAGGCTCTACCACCGGATAGATGTGGGGGATCAAGGTCGCCCATGGCACGCCCGCCATCTCGGCAGCAAGCGCGGGGGCCAGGGTGAGGATGTCGCTGATTACCGCATGGGGGCGCATCTCCTCCAGTAGCGGCAGCAGGCCCCGCGCCGCCTCGGCCGCGTGGCCGCCCTCCGCCGAGTCCGGATCGGGGGGCGGGAACATCCGATATTCCTCGGCGGCGGCGAAGCCAAGCCCTGCCCCCTCGACCGCCCCCCTCCGCTCCTCCCAGGTCTCGATCGTCACCTCATGGCCTCGCCCGGCCAGCACCCGGCCGAGGGCGATCGCCGGAAAGACGTGGCCTGGGTCGCCGAAGGCGGCGACCAGGAATCGGCTAGGGGGTATCGAGCCCCTCACCTGGCCGGGTGAAGACTATCTCGGGCACATGGCAGTTGGGCGAGGTTCGCAGCAGGAAGCGCACCGCTTCGCCGATGTCCTCCGGCCGGATCATCTCCTCGCCGGGCACTTGGCCCTTTGCGAACTCGGTCATCGGCGTGTCGACGAAGCCCGGCGCCAGCGCCGTGCACTGGATGCCGTCGCCGCCGGCCTCACGATGGGTCGACTGGGTGAAGTTGATCACGGCGCCCTTGGTCGCGGCGTAGACGGAGAGCCATGCCTGCCCGCCCTTGCCGGCGATCGAGGCGGTGTTGACGATCAGCGCCTTGCCGTGCTCGGCGCCTGCCTCGCGCAGCATCGGCAGGCCCTCTCGGGTGCCGATGATCAGCGCCCGCAGGTTGACGGCCAGCTGCATGTCGAGATATTTGGTCTGGATCTCATCCATCGCCGCGCCGATCCCGACCCCGGCGTTGTTGACGAGGGCATCGAGGCGACCATAGGCATCCCGGTGCTTGGCGAAGAGGGCGACCACATCCTCCTCGTCGGTCATGTTGGCGGGGACGCTCTGGACCTCGAGCCCACCGGCGCGCAGATCCTCGGCGGCGGCCTCGAGCTTCTCCGGCCGCCGCGCTGAGACGGTCAGCGCGTATCCCTCTTCGCCGAGCGTGCGGGCGATCGCCAGCCCGATCCCGCTCGAGGCCCCCGTGATCAGTGCCGCTCGATCCGCCAACTGTCTCTCCTCATGCTCGTCGTTCGTCGGGCCCGCAGCCTATACGGCGCTCGCCGCTCTCCGCCGAATAACATGATCGACCCGCATGCCCCGGCGCCAAGCCACAAGCGCTTTTGTCTGCCTGCTCGCCATCGCTGCCCTCGCGGTCGGCTGCGGGGGAGGCTCCGGCTCGTCAATTTCCACCGCTGGAACCGCCGCGAGCAAGCCGGCTCCCCCGAAGAGCGACTTCCCCAAGACCGAAGGCAAGACCCTCGGTGAAATCGTCAAAGCCGCAGACTCGCATACCGAACTCGTCGTTTCTCCCGCTGCCCTTGCCTTCTACAAAGGGGTGAACCGCTACCCGTTCGGCGTCTTCCACCCCGATCGCAGCCAGGTCGACGATGCCGAGGTCGCCCTCTACGTCGCCAGGGTGCCGCCGGCGGTGCCGGGTGGGGCTGCGGCGGCCAAGAACGGAAAACAGAAGAAGGGAGCGGTGGCGCGGGCGCGCACCAAAGCGCTCGGACAGCCCGCGCTGGGCCCCTACCCAGCGGCGATCGAAAGCCTCGCCACCAAGCCCGCCTACCGCGCGCAGACCACGACCAGCGACCCCGACGCCGCGACGAGCGTCTACACGACCAACATCGACTTTCCTAGCAACGGCGAGTGGCGGGTGGCCGCACTGATCAAACAGGGCGACGAACTCGCCGCGTCGCTGCTTCCCAGCGCCGCGGTCGGTGAATTCAAGCGTGTCCCCAGGGTGGGTCAGAAGGCGCCGGTGATCCACACGCCGACCCCTGCGGACGTCGGTGGCGACCTCTCGAAAATCACCACCCGTATCCCGCCGGACACGCAAAACCGCGTCGACTACGCCGATGCTCTCGGCAAAGAACCGATCTTCCTCTTGTTTGCGACCCCCCAGTTCTGCCAGAGTCGGGTATGTGGCCCGGTTGTCGACGTGGCCGAGCAGCTCAAAGAGCAATACGGCGACAAGGCTGCGTTCATCCATATGGAGATCTACAACGACAACGATCCGAGCAAGGGCGTGAGGCCGCAGGTGAAGGCATTCCATCTGCCGGGCGAGCCGTGGTTGTTCGCGATCGATCGCCACGGCGTCATCCGGGCGGAGATCGAGGGGGCCTTCGGGCTCGACCGCATGACCAGCGTCGTGAAAGAGGTGACCGGAAAATGAGTGAGAAAACCGCGCCCGATCCAGAGCTGCTCAAGTCGTTCGCCGAGGAGGCGAGGCGGCGCTGCGACGTGATCGCGGCCGGCCTCGCGACCGAGACCGAAGACTTCGAGACCCTGCGGGCCGAAGCCCACGCGCTTAAGGGGACGGCCGGCGCTGTCGGCCTACGCCGCTTGGCCGAGCTGGCCGGATTGATGGAATCCGACCTCGCCGAAGCAAAGAAGTCCGGCGAGCTGCGAGGCGGCCGCTCGCACCAGATCGCCGACGCCGCCAAGGCCCTATCCGAAGGCGCCAACGCCGCCGCCGAGGGCAAAGAAGAGCCGCCCGACGTAGGCCGCTCACTGGCCCAACTCTTCAGCGCCTGACCCGACCATCCACCCACAGCGCGCTACCCTCGCCCTCCCTGGGGCGGTAGCTCAGTTGGTTAGAGCAGCGGACTCATAATCCGTCGGTCGAAGGTTCGAGTCCTTCCCGCCCCATTCAATCGGGCCAATGGGTCCAGATCGGGTTGCGGGAGACGCGATGCTCGGTTTCATGTTGGACTTCGCGTCGGTGGGTCCCGTCTAGTTGGATGGTGAAGACCGCAGAAGGCGAGACGCCGATTACGAAGCCTCCTCCGGATGCTCTTATGCCGACAAAGGAGAGGGCTTTGCCGGATGGCGAGAAGCATGGGTTGCCGATACTCCATCTCGGTAGCCGGGAATCGCGGAGGAGATGTGCATCCATGCCGTTGCGGTTCATCACCATGACCTGAAGCCGATTCCCACTCTTCTCCGAACGCACCAGGGTTACGGACGCGATCAAGCGACCGTCCCTGGATATCGTCGGGGCGAAGAAGGTACCCACGCCGCTGCTGAAAGGGCCGCGCCGCAAAAAGTGAACTCGCCCCCCATTGATCGAGGTCGTCCCGATTCCTCCCATCGCGTCTTCCTGGTATCCGGGCGGATAAAAGGCGCTGATGATCCGTCGGCCGTCTGGAGTGAACTCCGGTCCTGAGGAGTTTAGGCCGCCTCCGACTCCGAACGTGTAGCCGGGAACAGCAATCCGGTGGAGTCCAGAACCGTCGGCTCTCATGATGAAGACTGCGCGGTGCCGCTTGGTCACGAGCACGCGCCGACCGTCCGGCGAGAGCGCGATCGAGTCGATCGATTTGTATGCCCGAGACCTGCCGGAGCTGACAAAGGACCTGATCGCGCGAGGTTGTCGGCCGCCGTGCTTAATCCAGACCCGGTCCGTCCAAACAGAGATACTCGTCGACTTGTCCCAGGAACGCGACGCGAAGGCAATGTCTTCTCCGTTGTACGAAGCGGCAATGCTGAGTAGGGCGCCTTTGCTGAGCTGAAATAGCGTCCTTGGGTGGCCGCCGGAAGGCGGGATAGCCACCAGCTTCCTTGCGCCCTCCCTGCTGATGATTCGCGTCGCCCCAACCGAGGATGGTGGCTGAGCTGCGAAGAGAAGGGCGAGCCCGAGCAGGACTATGGCGGAGAAGGTGGTTGATCGAGTGCGCATGAGAGTCTTTTCCGTGGTTCGCAAGCGCGAATCCGTTGCCAGTGATGTTGGCCAGAGTAGACGCGCGTGGCTAGGACAGCGCTGACTCCGACTGGGGCAACAGTGGCTCGATGGGGGCCAATTCGCCCCTAATAGTTGGGAGCTGTCGCCTATGGCGACTACCATTTCCAGATGCCCATGACCGATGAGCCTCTGATCGAAGAGGCGGGACGCCGCCTCGCTGCGGCCGCGCCGGGAGCAAAGGTAATCCTTTTTGGCTCTCGTGCGCGAGGGGAGGCTCGTCCCGACTCGGACCTCGACCTACTTGTCATCGAGCCCGACGAGGTAACGAAGCGCCGCGCCGAGTCGGCGCGCCTGCGCCGGGAGCTTCGCGGGCTTGATGTGGCGCTTGATGTGATCGTTATCAGTGCCAGACATGCTGAAGAATGGGGACACTTCGAGGGCACGATGTTGAATGAGGCGCTTCGCGAGGGCCGGGTTCTTGTCGAAGCCTGAAGGTCGGGATCTCGCGCGGGTTCTCGCGCGCAAGGCGGAGGGAGACGCGAAGGCCATGCGCAGGCTGGCGTCCGACCCGGAAATAGATGACGAGGCAATCGGCTTTCATGCCCAACAGGCGATCGAGAAGTGGCTCAAGGCTGTGATGGCCTTCCGCGGGCTGGAAGAGGTTCGCATCCATGATCTCGGCCGCCTGTTGGAGCTCCTCCGGGACACCGGTGCCGAGTTGCCGCCGGGTGCCGATCGTGTCGACGAGCTGACGATCTACGCCGTTCCAATGCGCTACGACGAGCTGCTCGATGCCGAGTCGCTGGAGCGCCACGCGGCGGTCGCACTGGTCGGGGGAAGTGGGGGAGTGGGCGGCCACCCAACTCCGCTGAAACTTGGTCCCGAAATTGGTCCCCGACTCCACCGAACTCAGCCGGACTCCTTGGACGTGATTCGCTCTAACGAGCCAGATTCGGCTCTATAGATGGCTTCCGGCTCGACTCATATCCGTCGGTCGAAGGTTCGAGTCCTTCCCGCCCCATTCGAAGCACCCGGCTACACCAGTCGGGCGGGGCGTCAAGAGCGTCGCCAGTACCCAAACGGGCCATCCGAGGGCTAGAATGCGCCGATGATGACGGGGCGGAAGTGGCGCGCATGCTTCGGGGTGGGCGCGTTTCTGGCGGCGCTTGCGACCGTGGGTGTGTCCGCGGTCTTGGCTGCGCCGACGAATTTGGAATTCGATCCGCCCAGTTACGACTTCGGTCAGGTGCCTTACGGGTCCGGCCCCTCCAAACCACATGAATTTACCCTCACGAATACCGGGGAAACCCAGCTAGTGACCGAACATTGGAGGTCTGCGTGGCTTGCCTACTGGCAAGGGGCGCCGGACCCGTTCTGGGCGCCCTCGTCCTCCGACTGCCACATTCTCGAACCCGGAGAAAGCTGCTCGATCGAGTTGGTCTTCGACCCGCTCCATCCAGGGATCTGGCGAGGATGGCAGGAGGTCAGGAGCCAGATCGAAGGAGAACCCTGGACCGAACTGGAACTGAGTGGCGAAGGCATCGGCCCGTGGGTCCCGGTGACGCCGGGACACCTCGCCTTCGAATCGGTCACCGTCGGCATGGCGACGGACCCGCAGACCATCACTCTCGAAAGCCAAGATCGTGAAGAATTCAGAATCGAAGACATCTCCTTCACGCCGGTTAGTGGTGGCTGGCCCTTGTCGTCTCCTTTCCAGGTTGTCGGCGGCAGCTGCCATGAGGGTGCATCACTCGCGCCCGGCAAGACCTGCACGATCGAAGTCGTGATGACGCCGACCGTATCCGGCCTCTTCCAGTCTGAGCTCGAGATCACTGACACTGCCCCTGGCTCACCGCAGTCTGTCGAGCTCAAAGGCACTGCAACGCCGGCGGACGGTCCGCTCATCTCACGGCCGACGGCCACCACCCAACCGGCGCGCGTGAAGCGCGCGTGTCCGAAGGGGAGGCGGAAGGCCATCAAGAAGGGTCGGCGGATCTGCGTCAAGAGGCGCAGGCATCGTCGGCACCCCGCACATGCCGGTGATAGCCACCGGCGAGTCACGTCGTGAGTCGGCTACGGCACAGCCTCGCGACTTGACTCGTCGGTTCATCAGGAGGCGGGGAAACTTGGTCCCGAAATTGGTCCCCGACTCCACCGAACTCAGCCGAACTCCTTGGACGTGATTCGCTCTAACGAGCCAGATTCGGCTCTATAGACGGCTTCCGGCGCGACTGATAAATCCGTCGGTTGCTGATTCGAGTCCAGCTCGGCCCATACGGAGAGGGGGACGGTGCTCAGACAGTGACGATCTCGTGACCGTCGGGAAAGAAGATTGCGACCGGCCGACGCTCCGCCACTGCTTCGGCGAGGATCGAGTCGAAGTCCTCCTGATCAGCTGCGATGAAGGTGGTTCCCTCGGGATAGCGATCCGGATCGAGCACAGCTTCAACCAGGCGTTTGTTGGCGATCTTGCCCGCTCGAGTGAACTTGCTCCGCTTTAGCTTCTCCATGAGTTCCCGATGGTCGGTTAGATGGGCTGGTGCTGACTGGCGCTATGCAGCAGTGCTGGCGCAACTCTGGGCCCGTGCGTAGAGCGTCTCCGGCGCGATGTCGGCTTCGTTGGGCCAGACGATCGTGCCGGCGTTCGGATCGGCCCTGAGCTTGCGGAAGTACTCCGGGTCGCGCAGCGGCTCAAAGATGCCACCGTAGTCGAGCAGGTAGGAGAGATCGACATCGGCGCTCGTCGAATCCTCGAACCGCACGTGAACGGCATAGCCCTCAGTGGGCTTTGCATCGATCAGCATTGGCGTGCTTCTCATGGTCTTGATGGTAGAGGGCCTACCCAAGGGGATCAATCGGGCGTGGCGGCCGGTGCTCGCGAGCCAGATTCCAGTTCTCCAGCAGCTCCTCTCGATGCTCTCTCGCCCATTCGGTCACGAGCTTCTGGGCGCGACGAGGCAGTCCGCCCGCGATTAACTCGAGGTTGTCGATGTCGAACGAGGCCTCGTCGTCGCCGTAGGTGGCGTGAAAGTGCGGTCGGCCCTCGTGCTGAGGCTCGTCGAAGTACATCCAGATCACAATCCCGTAGAAGCTGCTGATCCTCGGCATGGCGTTGAGTCTCGCAGGGCAACCGGACGAAAGGACAGACAATGAGCTTCGCCTCTCTCCCGGAAAACTTGGTCCCGAAATTGGTCCCCGACTCCACCGAACTCAGCCGAACTCCTTGGACGTGATTCGCTCTATCGGGCGGGATTCGGCTCTATGGACGGGTTCCGGTGCGACTCATAATCCGTGGAGCGCAGGTTCGAGTCCTGCCCGCCCCATAGAACGAACCGTCGTCATTCGGCGTCGCCTTTCGCGCCAAGTGACAGTCCACAAGCGAAGCCGAAAGCCGCCGATCCTGAACTGGCCGCCACCGCCCTGACGGACACCTCGCCCTCAGCTTGGACGCGCGGGGACGGCCCGCTCAAAGGAGGACTGCTCTCCAATCGCCAGCGCGAGCGGCGTGAGGTCGCGAGGGCGCATGACCAGCCTCGGCGGCCACACAACACGGTCGCGCGTCGTCCAGATGTGGATAACGGCGTAGCCGAACGAGATCGTCGCGCCCCACGCGCCGGTCTGCTCGGGGGCGGGAGCGAGGTTGAGCGAGTGCGACCGAAACCAAGCCATCTCCCCATGCGAGTTTGCGCCAAGCCAGACGTTCATATCGTCGGGCGGGCGTTGTTCCCGGAAAATCTCATGGGCGATCATGGGATCGGCGAACCCCGCCGCGTCTGGGTCGTTGCTCATCGCGATCAGAGCCGCGACTACGGACCAGAGCGCGAGGTCCGCCTGCTCCTCGGCGTTCAGCGTGATTGGCGTATTCGCCGCGAAACGGGCCATGAGCGGGCGGACCCGCGCCTCCAGTTCGTTGAGCCAGCCGCTGTTGCATGTGCCGCAGACCTTGCGGTTGATCAAGGCAAATGTCTTCGCGCGCTTGAAGACGCGCTGCTCGCCGGTTGTCGGGTCCGTATAGCGATGCACGACCTCATGCTCGCGCGTGTCGTTCGGCTCGTCGAACAGGCTCGTCCATGATTTCGCGAAGACGTGGGCCTTCGTGACGTGGGTCGCTCCGCAGAACATGCAGACACCTGGAGGCCGACGGGACATGCAATCCAGTTTGCCCGATCTGCCGGACTGTCCCGGCACCGGACCCGGGTGGGACCGGTCTGGTGGTTCGAGCCTGTCAACGCGCTCGCAAATCGCGCGAAGCAGCAGCCACGGGGCGGAGGACGAGGCGCCCGGAACGCCGACCAATCCGGGCGGACCCTAAAGACAGGATGATGGTCTACACTGTCTTTCAGTCTACGGCCCCTATTAGGAGAGAAGCCCATGCCAACACTAGAGATCAAGCTCACCGTCCCGGAGGGAACGACCGTGCGAGTCTCGGGCCTAGACGCACCAAGTGTGGCGCCATCGAGTGAGTTTGATGATCCTGTTGAGCGATATTTCAATGAGTACCTGAGCAACAACGGACGCAAAGTGTTTGGGGCCGCAGCCCGGATCGAGGATTTCAGAGGTAGGCCGGGATTCACCCTCGAGGATTTGGCCCAAAATCTCAGTGTCGACTACAACACGATCAAGAGTTGGCATCGAACCACTGGGCGGGCGGCAAAGCGCTGGCGAGGCGACACCGGTACGCAAGAGCCGATCCGCTTCGACTGGATCGACTACAAGGAAGTTGTTCCCGGCGGCGGAGAGCGGACCATTTATCAGCTCCCCGCTGAGGTTGCCGAGGTTATTCAGCACCTCCCTATATTTCAGCCGCAGTTGCACGACTGATGTGGATCGAGCTTCGCGACATCAAGCTAGTTTGGGAGACATTGGCTTTGTCGGCATGAACTCGCTCCGGGACTGAAAGCTCGATGACTCTCGACCCGATCGTGTCGCTCTCTGTCGCCGTGGCCGAGGCGCCGGGAAGCTACGCGTTCCTGCTTGGCTCCGGAGTCTCTCGTGATGCTGGCGTGCCAACCGGAAGCCAGGTCTTCTGGCAGGCGGTTGGTGAGCTGTACCGACTCGAGAAAAAGGTCACCGAGACCCCAGACCGGGATGCACTAACTATTTGGTTGACGGAGACTGAGCGCGAGCAGCTGACCTACTCCGGCCTTCTTGAGTTGATCGCCCCCGATGCCGCTACTCGCCGGGATTACTTGGCCAAGCACTTCGAGGGCCACGAGCCCGGCAAGTCTCACGAGCAGCTGGCGGTTTTGGCCGAGCAAGGTTATGCCCGTGTCTTCATCACCACCAACTTCGACCGGCTGCTGGAGCATGCGCTACAGGCGCGGGGCATTGAGCCCGTGGTGATTACCAGCGCCGCCGAGTTGCGCTCAGCTCCTAAGCGCGAGCACGCACAATGCTACGTCCTAAAGCCGCACGGCGATTACCTACAGGAGACCATTCGCAATACCCAAAGCGAGCTGGAACGACTGGAGTCAGGTATTGCCAAGGAGTTGCGCGAGATCTTTGAGCGCTTCGGGATCATAGTCCTCGGATATTCAGGATCTGACGAGGCCGTCGCCTCACTGCTCAGCGCACGCCGATCTCGTTACGGCTTGTATTGGGTGGCACGGGGAGAGCTGACGGCGCCCGCCCACAAGATTGTCGAGGCCACCGGCGGGCGGATCATCGAGCGAGCTAATGCAGCCGACTTCCTATCCGATCTTCAACGTCGGCTTGAGGTCTTCCGTAGCCACCCTAGCGGGCACACCCCGCTTGAGGTCCACGATGAGGTCATGACCTTGGTCCGTGCCGGTGACACGATCGGTTTGGCAGAGGTGATGCGCCGGGAGCGTCGCGAGCTCGCGGACGGACTGGAGAAAGTCATCGGCGAGCATCGCGAGCAACGACCGGAGGACGGCAACCTGCTCAAGGTCCACGACGCGATGTTGCCGATGTGGGAGCGCCGCCTAGCCGCCATGTTGCCGGTTATTGCATACGCACCTGAGGTATTCGAGCGCGAGGTGCGCTCACTCACTGACCTCCTTGAGAACCAGCCGATCGAAGGGGGCTTCGCCGCCTGGCGGGAAATGATCGACTGGGCAACTTGGTGGTTGGGATACGCGAGCGGTGCCTTCGCGTTGACCCAGGAATCCTGGCCGGCGCTGAATGCGTTGCTCTCAGCCCGCTATACCACTTGGAGCGAACGGGAGCGCTATCTAGTCGAGCCAGTCCGCGAGAGCATCGGTCATAACCTTGGCGCCGTGGTTATGCGCCGCTTCAGCGAGAGCAGATGGATCATGCCGCGCTGGGAGCATCTGATCTGGTCGCTTCACGAGGCATCGGTGTTTCAGGAGCGCTGGCCGGAGTTCCTGCGAGGTAAGTCACCACCGCGCGAAGCCCTCAGCGACTTCGACTTCCTTGTCACCCTTCGTCGCGGCATGGAAGGCGAGCAGCCGTTGACGCACTGGACCTTGGGTGACAATGAAGCCGTGCGTCCGGCTCGTCGCATGAAAAGCGACCCCAAATTCAGGAGCGCTGTTGCTGAGTTGCTCGGTGTGGAATCGGAGAAGCTGATCGATACAGCCAAGGCCGCTCTGGCAAACCTCCAACGAGCCCCCCAAGCCTTTGGCGGTGAGGAGGCTATCCGGACCGTACTGGCCGACGAATCCTAGGCAAACGCATGGCGACCACCGCCTTTCGCGCAAAGCGGCAGCGCGGAGCATGGCAGACCGGCCAACGCATGAACAAGAGTTCCGTTCCTCAGCTGGGAAATAGCTCCCCACAGGTCTGGGGAAAAGGGGACAAGACGATTGAAACCGAACACCCCCAGCTTCGCTCCGATCACCCGTTCGGGCTGTCTGCTCGGAGGGATGGCCCCCATTGACGCTGATCGCGATGGCTGCGAAGCTTGCGAAGCAGTGTCAGAACGACCGGATGGAACAAAGGTTCGGCATCACCGCCGACGTCCGGAGCGGAAATCATGGGCCTAGCCGAGTGGTGGGGTCGCTGGTTTGGCCCTCCTCCGCAAGATCCATACCGCAACCGGCCAGCGGAGTTTCAACACCGATGCGGCTTGCCGGCTGCCCGGCGCCCGGGTACGACGTGGGTCTGCAGCGCTTGTGGGTGCCAGTGGATTGTTCAAAAGGGATACCAAGTAACCGCGGATACCACCGTTGCAGTCAACCCAAGCCAGCCATGGCTCGGCAGCAAGACTGAAGCCGTAACGTATTGGCACGACAAGCCGTACTGGAGCTTTGATTTCGGCGCCTACTCGCGGAATCGCACCGTGACGGGCGTCGAGGACGGGCTGAGCACTCATTCGCAGGTCGTCAAGTGCGCCGTCGTATGGGTCTCGGACGCGTCGTTGGGCGAAGTCCCGCGCGTGTTCATAGACCCAGTCCCGAATCAAGATCTCGCCGATCTTGAACGAACCTGCTACTGGCTTCTCCGAGAGTATATTGACGTCTCCATACTCAATCCGCAGACTATCCAGTATGGATCCCTGCCTTGCACGCCAGAGGGCGAAGTTGACAAGGCCCTCCTGCTCCAAATCGGCTCTTTTGGTCAATCAGGCGAGACTGCCAGTCCGGGATGGCAGCAAGTCATCGGGGCATACGGGGCGATCGCCTATTCGCCTTCAACCGGACGGTACGGCTGGTCGGTAAAAGCGAGTGACCGGTGGAGCGCAGAGCGCGCGGCGGTCAATTTCGTGCGAGCCGGCGATGCGGGCCCCGTGGTCTGGGGCCGCAGTTGCTATCTGGCGCTGGCTATTGCGGTTGGGGGTCAGTATGGCGGCGCTTGCGCGGACAGCGAGGCGCGCGCCGAAGACGCCGCCCTTTCAGCCTGCGGCGGCGTGAATCCACGCATCGCCACGGTAATTGACACCAGCAAAGGGTGACCCTGGGTGGCCTCTGAGAGTTGCTCTGAGCGAAGTCATCGCCACAGTTGACACGTGGCAAGGGCGGGACTGCATGACAGAAGAGAGTCTCATCAGTCACCAAGCAATCGGGGCACTGCTCGGTTAGGGGGAGTGCTGCTTCATGCAAAGCAGAAGTCTTTGCCGTGGCCGCACGGGTGTCGCTTTTGCGTGGAGACAGCCGTCGGCCAGTGGCAGCACTGGTAGCGCGGCCTACAGGCCCAGTGCAACGGCCGCCGGGATCACCGGGGCGCGCCGACCATGGACGACATCAACGATCTCGCCACTCTCGATCCCCTGTAGATAGACCGAGGTGATCCCGAGGTCCGCATGGCCGAGCTGGCGTTGGATCACATTCAGGGGCACGCCCTCGCGCGCCATCTCGACGGCATGGGCATGGCGGAGCTGGTGCGGGGCGAAGCGACGGCGCACTGCTGCGCGGTCGGCCATATGGCGGAACTGTGTCCGTGCTGCTGCGGCCGACCAGGGTCGGCCAGCCGTGGGTCCGTTGATCACGCAGAAGAGTGCGCCGACCGGCAGTTGCGGTCTGAACCCCAGCCAGGGATCGAGCTGGTGCCATCCCCAGTCGTCCATTCCAACCTCGCGGCGCTTGCCTCCCTTGCCGTGCCGCACAAGCATCGCTCCCCGTGCGCGCTCAAGGTCTCCCTCGGAGAGCGCCAGGGCCTCGCTGATCCGAAGGCCGGCGCGCCAGAGCACGACGATCAGACCGCGAAGGCGCAGCCCGGCTGGGCGTTCTCCTGCCTGGCGCATTACGGCTACGATCTCCTCCACCCTGGGCGGGTCGGCTGGGTACCTGCGGCCCTTGTTGCGGGGCGCGCGGCCAGAGTGGTAGCCGGGGAGCGTGGCTGGCGAACGCCGACGACCGGCGGCGTCCAGCTGCATTGTGGGGTCCATGGGGTCTCCTCCTTGGTTCGTTCTGAACAGAGAGGAGACCGTAGGGTCAGAATCCTGAGCCTGAGCTGCGTCACCGTTGGATGGCTGTGAGTACCACTACCGGCTAACCCTGCTCCCGCGAGCGGACAAGCATCATCGGCTCCAACAAACAAGATCGGGCGTACTCGGCAACCTATGACACTGCGTAGCCCTGCCCTGATCGACGCCCTGTGCGCTGCGCTTTCATCCCGTCAGAGTGAAGCCGCCCCACCAGAACGGATCTGGTCTGCCACCGTCCCGCACGGAAACCTGGGCCCGCCGTAGGGCCTCCGCAATGTCTCCCGGGCGGTGCGAGCCACTCCAATGCTCGTAGAAGGAGTCGAAGAGCGCAGCAGTGGCGAACTGGTCGACCCGCCACTGGGCAGCTATCACGGCCGTCGCCGAGGTACCGTAGAAGAGGCCTGCAAGCCCGTAGGTCTGATCGGGGATCGTGGTCGCAGCCAGCGCGCTCTCGCAGCTCGACAGTATGAGCAGCTCGAGATTGCCCAACTCCAGGGCCCGCAGCTGCTTGACGCGGACGATCCGATCCCCAGAGAGGCGAAACCCACTTTCCACGGGCTCGCCTTCGTCCACAAAGCCGTGAGCCGAGACGTGCACAAGATTGCAGTTCTCGATCTCGCGTAGAAACGCCACCGGAGTTGCCTGGGCGCCACTCAGGCTCACCATCTCTGAGGCCTGCCTCGCCGCGCCCCTCATCTCGACTTCTGAAGCCGCAGCGACGAGGTCGTCCCCTTCGACGAGCAGTGCCTTCCACCGATCGCCGACTGCTCGGGTCTGAGCATGTATCTCGAGTGTCGCGCTCGGCAGGTAAGAGAACGCCGTCGAATCGATCGCGTGGACGCGACCATTCCCCGAACGGGTCCACGCGGTGTGGATCGGGAGAAGCGCCGTCAGGCCGAGCGGGATCACCCTGATCCACGGCGCCCCGTCGGTCGCGTCCAGCAACTTCCCGACAAGCGCGTCCCACAGCCACTCACCAACTGAGTCGAGATACTCGGCCCAACCACCTGACTTGAATGGATTGGCCTCTGGGCTGAATGCGTGGCGGAGCCTGTACGTGCGGTCGTCGACCGCCTCGTGCTGGAGCTCCGGTAGGAGGATACGCTCGGGCGCATCGTCCAAAGCGTTCCTCAAGAGCAACGCCACACCCCCGGTGAGTCCGGCTGCGACATAGACCAACGGGGCATCGCGCGCCGCCTCTCGCAGCCTTCGAAACGGAGGGCTCCGAGGGAAGTCCCCGAAATCCGGCAGCTCGCGGACGGCCTCCGTGGCGGCCTGCAGCCGATCGTTGGCGTCCCCGAGAAGTGAGTGGTAGCGCTCGGAGAGGTCCCAAGGTGCCGGCTGGGCCTGCTTCTCCACTTCGGAGACGACGAGCCGCTGTGCAGACCGAGCTTGCGAGTATGCCTTCGCCAACCTCCCATGTCCCGCCGCGTCCAGCGCGGCGAGCTCATCCGGCAGACAGAGCCCAACCTGCTGGAGCACCGACCGCCCTGACTCCGCGATCTCGACGGCACGAACTACCTCCCCGGAGGAGGCGAGGGCCGCGGTAGCGAACGACTGCGCCTCGCTTGTCCTCGCGAGCCAACGGCCGATGTGACCCTCGGTCCCCGGGCGGCGGGTGAGCTCCTTTGCGGTTTCTGTGGCGATGGCATAGGGGACCGCGGCCTCCGTCTGGTTCGCCACGAGCTCGGTAAAGCGTCCCCACTGCGCTGCAGCCTCAAAGCACAGCGCGGGATTTCGCGCCCGCAACCTGTAACAGCATTTGTGCCATATCGCGGCACCGAAGAGCGAGCGACGGTCATCGCCCACGAGATGGCCGCCCACATAGAAGGCCTTCGCCCAGGCGAGCAGCAATTCGAAACTGATCCGCGACATAGGAGAGCTGTTGAGCAGGCCGTTCACGAGAGCAAGTTGCTGCTCGGCGGCGATCTCCTTAGACGGGTCCGGCCAGCGCCGCTGCAACTGCCTCCACAGCTGCAAACAGCACTCTCCGAGGAAGAGACCGTTCTCGCCGGCGAGCACAAGCCGCATAGCCTCGCGGGAGCGTTCAATCGCCGCATCGAGATGTGACCAGCCCGGGTCTGAGTCATTGATGTGAACGAGCTCTTCCAAGCGGCCACTAAGCAGCTCGAACTCGACCCCGAGCTCTGGGCGATCGGCCATCGGCAAACCCTGCACCAGACCGGGTGCCCCCTCCAGCACGCTCTCGGCGTGTTGCATTTCGGCGTCGTACTTACGATCATTCATGACGATCGTGCTGGCCCGCTCAGCCTCCCCTATGGAGGCCCTGGCGCTGGCAAGAACCGCGTCGTAGGCGAGGCACGCCCCGTCCTTCTCGCCATCGTTTAGATCACAGGCCCGAACGGATGCGCGGGTAGCGGCAAGAACGGCCCGTTCGCCGGCGAGCATGTCCGTGCGAGTTTCGGCTAGCGCCGTGGCGACCTTGGCGCGCACGAGCAGGGCCTCGGCATGGTCGGAGCCGTCGTCGCCGCAGCGAAGGGCCGCATCGGCCATGGAGGAGGCGTGTGCGAAATCGTCCGCTTGCATGGTCAGTGTCGCGCGATGCAGCCAGAGGTGCGCGGCGCGCACCAGTCGCCCGCACGCGCGTGGCTCTGAGGTCGAGGGAGTTGGCATTGCGGCTGCGTCGGCCGCGGCGATCACGCTCGCCCGCTCTCCAAGCCTCTCGCGACGCCCGCCCGCCACCTCCTCAATGTCCATCCCGGTGATGAGCGTCAGGACTGAGCAAATGGATGACTCGGTTTCGCTGATCGCGAGATCCTCGGCCTTGACCTCAGGGGGCTGTCGACCGGGGGTCGCGAAGACGACTGTGTAGAACTTCGGACTACGGTCCTCGGCGTCGCCAACGTCAGTTGGACCTAGCCCGTCGTCGGGTTTTCCCGCATCAGACATGTGCGCCGGTAACTTATGATCGATCCCATGGACTCCGCCGACCGGCCCGTGACGATCGAGGAGGTGGCTCCCTCCGAGCTGGTCGGTGCGATCGTGAAAGAACTCGAGAGCGCAGGGTGTGAAGCGGAGATCGCCGATCGGTATGTGCCAAAGGGATCGGCCGCACATTGGCTGATCGAAATCGGCATAAAGGACACGATCGAGGGATTTTTCCTCGCTGTCGGCGCCGCCGGATTCACCAAGCTCGTGCGCACCGTCTTCGAGTCCGAGAAGGAGCCGGAGAAGGGGCGGCTCGAAGTCGTCGACAGAGATGGGACCCGGTTGACATTGTCAAGCGCCCTCCCCGATGAGGCCGTTAGCGCCCTGGGAGATATGGACTGGAGCAACATTCGGGGCGGCTCCCTTACTTGGGTGGCGGATCGCCGGGTATGGGAAAGCGCTGGTTGAAATCGGGGCTGGCATTCCGGCGTGGATCAAGGTGACATGGGTAGTTATCCATCGTGATCGTTCTCGCGCATCCCTCGGCCGGATCTTGTACTTGTACGGCGCCCGCGCGAAGCAAGGCAATGTCAGGGCCAAACCGCGCCAGGCGACCGCTATTGCTTCCGCGTGAAAGCGACAGCGTGGGATATCGCGATTTTGGGCCACCGAAAACTTGGTCCCGAAATTGGTCCCCGACTCCACTGAACTCAGCGGAACTCCTCGGACGCTTTTCGCTCTATCAGGCCAGATTCGGCTTTATAGACGCCTTCCGGCGCGACTCATAATCCGTCGGTCGAAGGTTCGAGTCCTTCCCGCCCCATGTAAGTACCTGCAAATCAGCGTGTTTCCGTGCTCGTCGAGTCGGCCGATTTCAATACTTGGTCCCGAATTAGTCACGGCAACGGCCGCTACAATCGTCCCATGAGCGGCCCACTTCACCTGACGATCGTCTACGAGGAGGGGGACGACGGCTGGATCGTCGTCTCGATTCCTGAGGTTCCTGGCGTGCTTAGCCAAGGTCGGACCAAGGAGGAGGCGCGCGAGATGGCACTCGACGCCTTGGAGGGGATGCTTGAGTTGCGTGCTGCAGAGCATGAGCCACAAGGCAAGTCGGTTGGAAGCGAGTCGCTCAACATCGTCGCGGCGTGAAGCGTCGGGACCTCGAGCGACACCTGAAGAAGCACGGCGCGCACCTGCTGCGCGAGGGTGGCAGGCACAGCTATTGGGGCATGGACGCTGAGCACTCCACGTCGGTCCCGCCATCGCGAGGTCGCTTACCCACTTGCGAGGGCTATCTGCAAACAGCTTGGCATTCCGCCGCCCAGAGGCTCTCGGTAGGGCGACGGGCTTCAACCAAACATGCTGCCGCGAGTCTTCTCTCATATTGCTGAGTTCAACGAGGCGGGCTATCAGTCCATCCCGGCGCTCGCTTTTGTTGCCAAGCCGCTGATCCTGTGGAGTCCTTCAGGGAGCCAGATCACCAGCGCCAAGGCCGAAGGAGTATCGGTCCTTGGTCCGGATGATTTGCTCGCCCTAGTAAGGAAGAGTTTTGTTCGCATACACGGCCGGGAGGAGTGGCTCACCTCTCAAGAGCACCGCGAAGTCCAGCGGAAGAAAACCCGATGGCCCCATGCCAGGTGGAGCGATTTTGATGATGGGCTCTGTGAGATCGCGAACGACGATCGTGCAAAGCCAGCTAACGAAAGGCGGGTCTTCTTCTCCGAGCCGGATGGTGGTGGTGAGTGGGCTGAGGGGCAGTTTGAGAGAGATACCAGCGCCGCGGCTCTAGTTTGTGCCCTCGTCGAAGACCCAGAGGTCCGAGCGAAGCTTCCTGCGGGGACCTGCGAAAAGATCGAGCGGGCTAAGGATGTCCAAGCCGCGACGAAGGCCGTGCTCAGGGACATCCACAATCACGCAGCGGCGTTTTCAGAGGCTCGGGCGATCTCTGTAGAGCCGCCGGCATTCGCCCCCCTGATTTCGCAGTTGGCTGGGGATGTGATCGAAGCCCGAGACCCCGCAGCGTCTCCGGGTCGGCGGTCTGCGCTTGAGGAGACGCTGGAAATGTTCACGACACTGCTGGAGGAGCGAGAGGCCCCTACCGACCTAAGCGAAGTTGAAGAGCTCCTACGTCTTAGATTCGAGGATCCCAGGATCGAGATCGAGATCGGCTCCCTGCTGGCGGAGCCGTCCTCAGCCGCCTGGCTCGATTCCCAGATTGCGCATGACAAGGCCGCTCGACGGGCCTGGGACGAGATCTTTCCCGCGGATAAGTGGGACGTAGATCGGGCGTGGGTCTTCATCGCAGCCCTCATGGCCGGCTTCGAGGTTTCCTTGGGGGCCGTGGGCGCCGCTGCCTATCGTTTCTTGCCACGCGTGTTACCGGCGGGCAAGACTCTCGCGCGACGTCAGTCACTGGCGCTCGATTTCGAAGGCCCTCGGGTTCCATTTCTTTTGGCTTATGGGCAGGAGACCCCTACCTACGCCCAGATCGGTGAGATGAGAGGGCTTCTCCAGGAATTCCTTGCACGCTCTTCTTAGGAAGTGATGGGAGGTTGTTTCCCGCAAGTCGACTTGGTCCCGAAATTGGTCCCCGACTCCACCGAACTCAGCCGGACTCCTTGGACGTGATTCGCTCTATCGGGCTAGATTCGTCTCTATAGACGCCTTCCGGCTCGACTCATAATCCGTCGGTCGAAGGTTCGAGTCCTTCCCGCCCCACTGGCAGGCTTCGACTGCAAGTAGAAGAGTGGCAGACGCCCGAACAGATACTAGCTTCGCAATGCTACCCCACTTTGAGCAGTTCGATTACATAGACAAGGGCGCCATTGCCGTTGGCCAGGCTCGAGGGAACGATCAACTCGCGTCGTCCCCCCACTTTCATGCCTTTGAGGCCAGTTACCCAGCTCTTGACGACCTTGCCGGGGCCAAACACCCAGGTGAATGGTTCCCCTCTCCAGCGGTCTTCCAATCGTTTACCGGTCTTGTAAGAGAGATTGACGTAGTTGACGGTGAACGAATGACCCACTTTGAGCAGGGTGCCACGCCCTTTTTTCAGGTCTCTGACGATCATTTCCTTTGGGGGCGGGCCCGTGGGGACCAGGACCCGCCGTGCGGCGGACGCCGCTTTTTCCAGTGGGGTCCAATTCGGTCTCAAGCTATCGCTTGGCGCTCTTGAGTTGCTCGATTCCCTTGGCGCGTTGCTGCCACCACAGGCCGAAATAATGACAGTGGAGGAAAATATTCCAATTAATAGAATACGCTTCATAGCTTGTAGATTTTAGAGAGAGAGCAGCAAAAATGAGAACTCGCAATTTTGTCCCGAAATGGCCCCGACTCCATCGAGCGATCAGACTCGCTTCACAGGTCATATTGCACCTTCTAGCTGTCCCGCCCAAAGACATCGTGAACGCCTGAGGTAGCGCCGCCCCGGTTCCGCGGAACCGGGGCGGCGCCAAAAGAGCATCCGGGCCCGACCCGAGGCTTGGGGTCTTGCGAGATCTCAAGTCAAAGGAGAACCCGGATGGACATTCACCCTAGGGCCAAGCTCGGACCGGCGGCCCGCTGAGCTCCGCCAGGTAATTGCGGCAGGGGCATCGATGCGCAGCGCCGCCAGGGCCTTTCTCCGTTACCCCCGCGACAGCCCACAAGTGGTGGCACAGGTTTCGTGGGGGACCGCCCACACCGCAGCCCTCGCATGCTCTCCGCGGTCCAGCAGGAGAGGGTCTGCGAGGTCCGCCGCCACACCGGCTGGGGTCCGAGGCTGAATACATCTTGAATGTCTTGGTTGTGTCCGCGCTCGGCCTTCGACAAGGCTTGCGCCACGGGGTCGAAAGTGGTGAAAGCGAGCTTCTCCTCATGCGCTCGATCGCATCGAGTCGGCTAGCTCGCGCATGCGGCCGCCCGCTCGAAGCTGACGAGTCGGCGGATCAGGGCGTTGTAGGCGGAGTGGGCCGCATCACCCTTTTCGTCAGCGAGGAGCAAATAGAGCTTGTGCTCGGGGATCTACTTGCCCACGATGATGTTCACCTTGGTTTCCGGCGCCAACACGCTGCCGGGCTTGGGGTTTTGCCTGATCACCTTGCCGTGCTTGCCCTTGCGGCGTTTGATCGCGCCCACTTTGCAGTCCGCTTGACGCAGGGCGTTCTTGCCACGCTTCAGCTTCTTGCCCTTCAGTTTGGGTACCACGCAGCCTTCGTAGGTGAACCTGTCGCCGCTGACCGCAGCGCTGGCTCCGGCCAGGGTGGTGGTCGTCACGTCGACTGAGCCGACGGACGCGCTGGGCGGGGCGACCGCGGCGATCTGGGTGTCCGATTCGACGGTGAAGCCGGTCGCCGGGATGGCGCCGAACTTGACTGCGCTAGCCCCGCCGAGATTCGTGCCGGTGATCGTCACAGTGGCGCCGCCGGCGATCGAGCCTGACGTGGGGGAGATCGAGGTTATTGCCGGGGCTGGCTGAACTTCGGCGCTGAGCTCGATCTCCTGCCCCGCAGAGGTCCCGCTCGGCGCCACCGTCGAACCGTCGAAAGGTGGGGGAAAGATGAAGCCGTAGCTTGCTCCGGGGACGGACACAATCCCGATCGTGTCCGTGTCTTTGGTCGGATCCACCCCAATCAGGTCACCGGCGTGAATAGGTAGGTTCGCGTTGAAGGTTTGGACCCCGGCTCCGGAAGGAGTTGCCCCACCGCTCGTGCCAATCGCCGCATAGGCTCCCGAGCCGTTGGGCCGGAGCACACGCAGGTAGAAGGGGCCGCCTTCGGCGCCCTGCACACGCCAGCGCACGATCGCACCGGTCACCGGCGAGACGAGGTTGGCGCCTTTCTCGGGTAGCGCGGTGTTGAAGAACGTCTCCACCTGACCAAAAGCGGTCGGTGAAGAGCCGGGCGGAAGAACACTTCCGACGGTGACGGTCGATGCTTGGGCCGAACCGGTGGCGAACAGTGCCAAGGCGCCGGCGACGACGGCGGCAAGGCCAAATCGCCTCGATTTTTGCGGTCTTCTGCCTGAGCCAGCGCAGCCTGCAGTTTCGTGTCGGACTCGACACTTCATCCCTGCCTCCTTGTGTCATGTGCTCTCGGCGCCTCCCTGGGGTCACCAAGAACGTTCTTTGGTCGCACAAACACAGACTGGCCATGATGTTGCGGTTTGTGCGATAAAGAGAACACGATGGAGGCATCACCTCAACCGAGCCGCTGAACCAGGAGGGATTCACCGCGTTTGCGGGGCGAGCGGCAGAGGACATGCCGGTAGTGATGTTGCTCGGCCGGGTACCAGGCGATCGGGCACCTGCGCACCGAGGCGCTGATCAAGGGTGAGCTTCACCCTATGGATCAGGCTTAAGCCGAAAGTCGCACCGGCAGCGTCTTCAACTGGTTGAGGAAGGCCGACTCGGCGAACTTGGGCCTGCCGCTCAACGTCATGTCCGGGTAGCGGGCGAGGGTCTCCTCGAAGAGGATCCTCAGCTCGAGGCGGGCGAGGGCGGTGCCCAGGCAGAAATGGCGGCCGCCGGCACCGAAGGCTTGGTGCTCGGGATTGCGCAGGACGTCGAAGCGATCCGGGTCCTCATAGCGCGACTCGTCGCGGTTGGAGGAGGCGTACCACATCACGACCTTGTCGCCCTCCTGGATTTCCTGGCCGTGGAGCTCGGTGTCGCGGGTCGCGGTGCGGCGGAAGTGGGCGAAGGCCGGGAACATTCGCAGCGACTCCTCGACCGCGCCTGGGATCAGCGAGGGGTCGTCGAGGAGCAGCTGGCGCTGATCGGGGCTTTCGAGCAGCGCCCGCATTCCGCTGCAGTAGGTCGCCTTGGTGCTGTCGTTGCCCGCGGCGACGAGGAGGAAGAAGCCCATCACGATCTCGTGTTCCTCCAGCTTCTCGCCGTCGACCTCCGCATGGACGAGCACGCTGGTCAGGTCGTCGCTGGGGTGCTCCCGCCGCGCGGCGATCATCTTGCCGCAGCGCTCGAAGATCTCGGGAACGGCCGTGGCCACGGCGCCCTCGATGCCCGCAGGGTTGAGGTCGGGATCGCTGGCTCCCAGCGTCGAGTTCATCAACTCGGCCCAGACAGCGTCGTCCTCCTTTGGGATCCCCATGAAGCTGCCGATGACCCGCGCCACCGCGGGCTGGGCGACGTCGGTGACCAGGTCACAGCTCTCGCGTCCGTCGAGGCGGTCGAGGACCCCGACGACGATCTTTCTGATCTCCTCCTCGTGCGCCGCGATCCGCTTCGGCGTGAAGCCGGCCTGGAACAGCGCCTTGATGCGGTCGTGCTTGGGCGGGTCCATGCCGATGAACATCGCCCGCATCAGCTCCAGCGGGAAGATCGCCGTGACCGCGGTGATGCCGCCGCGTTCGGAGGAGTAGGTCCGCCAGTCGCGGCTCACCTCGTGCACGTCGTCGGCGGTCGTCACCGACCAGAACCCGGCCGACTCGGGGAACTCGGTTATTTCGCTGGTCCAGTGGACCGGGCACTCACCGCGCAGGCGCTTGAAGAGGTCATGCGGCGGTCCTTGGGGCCAATGCTCGCGCTCGGTGACGAGCACATCCGCGAGATCGCCATCGGCCGCCGTGCGGTTGTTCTTCTCGCCAGCCTCGATGCGCTGATGCTACTGGCTAACCAGCCAGTTTCAACTCAGTCGCGGGCTCGCTGCTCGCGCACTTCGTCGAGGGCGACGCTGCCGCCGACCTCGACCTGGCCGTCGTCGAGCGGCCGGCAGATCAGAACCGAGCCGTGGCCCTGGTGAATCGTGAGCGGGCGGGCGAGCTGGGCGCAGAGGGCGAGGGCGGCGGAGCCGGTCGCCTCGTCCTCGGCGATCCCGGCCTCGGGGACGAAGGAGCGGGCGCGGATCGTCCCCGAGGCTTCGTCGATCCAGGCCCAGGAATAGGTGTTGGCGGTGTGCGCAGACGGGGACAAAGCCCGCACCTCGGCCGGCGAGTCGTGCTGGCTGTAATCGAACGGTGGCGCCCATCCGGGCTGGGCGGCGACGTAGGTCGCATCCGCCGCTTGGCGCACCCGGACCTCACCCACCGGTGGCCGCAGGATCCCAACTTGTGTTCCCGTGCGCGCCAGCAACCAGGCGGCGCCGACGATTGGGTGACCGGCGAAGGGTAGCTCGACCTGGGGGGTGTAGATGCGCAGCCTCCCGGTGGCACGGTCGTCGACGAAGACGGTCTCGCTGAAGCCCAGCTCGGCGGCGACGCGCTGGCGCTCGGTCTCCGGCGCCTGCCCACCGTCGAGGAAGACGCCTAGCGGATTGCCCCACTCGCCGTCCTCGTTGACGAATACACGGAGGACGTGTAGGGCCGGCACCCGGTCGATCTTAAGTTCTGCCCGTTTCGCTCACCCGCGGTAAGCGTGATCCGCAGTTTCCTCGGCCGCAGCTGAGACTGGTCATAGTGGCGCTGGGATGCGAGTATCGCCCCTTGCTTCGTGTCGGTTCGCCAACGGAAGGAGTCGATGTGACGGATGAAGGTCAGAAGCGACGGTGGACGAGGCGCGCTCCCGCGCTCCTGGTTGCCCTGTGCATAGGTGTGGCCGGGCTCGCGTGGTCGGGCTGTGGGGGCAGCAGCGGCAGCAGCAGCGAAGCCCAGGAACGGGTCGAAAAGGGCGCCGAAGAAGCGAAGCAGGGGATCGAAAAGGCCAAGAAAGAAGTCAAGAAGGGCTTCGAACAGGCAGAAGAACAAACGAAGCAGGGCGTCAACCAAGGAGCCCAGCAAGCGCAGCAAGGGGTCCAGCAGGGACAGCAGGAAGCACAGCAGGCGATAGAAAAGGCCAAGCAGGAAGCTCAGAAGGGGATCGAAAAGGGCAAGCAGGAAGCTCAGAAGGGGATCGAAGAAGCCGAAAAGTACAGCCAGGGCCAGGGCTACTAGGCCAGGGCGGCCGGCACGACCGGGGCCGCCTCTTCGGCGAGATCCTGGGCGAGAGCCTCGACGATGCGCGGGTCGAACTGACTGCCGGAGTTGCGGCGCAGCTCGGCCAGCGCTTCGCCGGGGCCGACGGGCTCCCGGTAGGGGCGCCGCTCGGTCATCGCCGCAAAGGCGACCGAGACGGCAATCACCCGTGAGCCCAGCGGGATCGTCTCACCTGCCAGCCCGTCCGGGAAACCGCTGCCGTCGAAATGCTCGGCGCTGGACCGCACGAGGCGGGCTACGTTTGCGAGGCCGGGAGCAGCCGAGACGATCCTCGCGCCCTCGGCCGTGTGGCTGCGCACCACCGCCCGCTCGATTTCGTCGAGCGCCTCCTCCTCCAGCACCGACTCCGGCACCGCGAGAAGCCCCACGTCCTGAAGCTCGGCGGCCAGGGCGACATCGTCGATTTCCTCGCTGCCCATCCCGAGGCGGCGCCCGAGCGCTATCGCACGGTAGGCGACGATGCGCAGGTGGTCGCGCAGGTCCGGTCGCCTGGCGCTCAGCGCCGCGATCAACACCGCGTGCGCCTGTCGCCTCGCCGAGCGATGCTGGCGCTGTTTGTGCGCGGCAAGTCGCTGCCCGGCAATTCGCAGGGCGAGTGCCGGGTCCTGGGCCTCGTCGGGAATCGCCGCCTCGCCGTAGGTCGTGCCGAGCGACATGCCGTTGCCGTCGTCCCGCAGCGACGCCGTTGCTGCCAGCACCATCTCGCCCAACTGGTTGCTGCTGGCCGGGGCGAGAACAGCAAAGCGGCCGCCGTCGCTGCGGTAGGCCGTGCCACCGAGAGGAACCACCGAGGCGACGAGATTGGCGGCGAAGCCGCGCAGCAACGTGTCGCCGGCAGCAAAACCGAAGCGGTCGTTGTAGGCCTGCAGGCCATCGAGCTCAAACAGGACCAGCACGTGACTGCCCGATCCGCTCTGGACCGCAGACGCGATGTCCGCCTCCAGCTTCTCCCTGTTCTCCAGGCCGGTGATCTGATCGCTGCGGGCGCTTTCCTCATGCCACTCCAGCACGGTCGATTGTTTGAACAGGGTGTCGAGGGTCCGCACGAAGACAGCGACGATGAGTCCCAGCGTCAACCAGAAGACGAGCGGGGGCACACGCTGGTTGAGGTGGTCGTAGACGAGCAACGCGATCGCCACCACCGCGAAGACGGTGGGGCCGAGGGCCGATCTCCAGCCAAGTGCCAGCACGAAGAACCGCATCGGCAGGTGTGCGGCCGTTCGCAAGCGTCACGGACGCTTGATCGAAAGCTTGCGGGGCTAGCGAACCACGCAGTCGCGGGTCAGCGTCGTGTGAATCTGCTTGCCGCCAGCGAAGCTGAAGGTCCCCCGCGTGAAGGAGAAGATCGCCCCCGGGAAGCCGGACGGGGCGGCGCAGCGGGCGCTGAGAAAGCTGTAATGCCTACCGTGGTAGCTGTACTGGCGGTTGAAGAGGAGTGCGACGTCGGAGACGTAACCCAGGTCCGAGGCTAGCTTCGGAATCTTGGTCGTCAGCACGGTTCCAAATTTGCCATGCGACGGATGCTGGATCGTGAAGGAGAGCACCACCGTGACGTCGACCGGGTTGGTGCCGTGGATGTGCAGGAGGATCGCCGGCTTTCCATGTGCGCGGCCGTTGAAGGCGAGCATCTCTCCATTGACCGGGAACGGGTCCCTGTTGGGAAACGCGACGGTTGCGATGAATCTCCCGCGACCGACCAGAGCGCGGCGGCAGCGAGCGAGGGCGGTCGGCGGATCGGTCGACTCGAGCAGGGCAGGGCGGCAGATCGGCAGCCCTTTGATGGAGAGCCGGCCGTAGCGATTGACCGCTAGCGATATGCGTCGCAGCTGCGGCGGACGGGCGCCGTTAGCGGTTTTGATCGAGACATGGAGGTTGACCGTCACCGGCACGTTGCGGTCGCGGGGGAGCGAACGGGGGGCGAAGCCGCCATTGAAGCTGACGAACAGTCCCCCATTCCCGGATATCTCCCCATGCGCCATCGCAGCACCGAAAAGCACCGTAGTGAGGAGCACCGCAATAAGAGCGAAACGCTTCATCTGACCCAGAGAAAGTCTATTCCGGTACCCACGCCGACCCCGGGGTGCTTGGGTTAAGCCGCCGCATCTGTCGCGGGGCACGCGCGGGAGCTGTTCGGCGTCAGGCGTCGCTGGCAGCCGGGCTAGAGTCCCCCGCATGGAGCGGAACGGCGGCTGGATCGATCTGTCCGCCGGCGACGAGTTCGCGGGCTACAGGATCGAGCGGAGCCTCGGTCGTGGCGGGATGGGTGTCCTCTACCTGGCGATCGAGCCCGGCCTCGAGCGCCGCGTAGCGCTGAAGCTGATCGCGCCGGAGGCGGCGGCTGATGAGGTTTTCGCCCGGCGCTTCGCCGAGGAGTCGAAGATCGCCGCCTCGATCGAGCATCCCAACGTCGTGCCGATCTACGCGGCGGGGGAAGAGGGCGGCATCCCCTTCATCGCGATGCGCTACGTCTCGGGCTCCGACCTGGGGCGGCGGCTGATTCGCGAGGGGCGGCTCGAGCCCGCGGTGGCGGTGCGGCTGATCGCCCAGGTTGGCAACGGACTCGACGCGATCCACGCCGCCGGGCTCGTCCATCGCGACGTCAAGCCGGCCAACGTGCTGCTCGGCGGCGAGGACCACGCCTACATCACCGATTTCGGCGTCGCCCGCAACGTCTCTACCGAGTCCGGCCTGACCCAGACCGGCCGCTTCGTCGGCACGCTCGACTACGTCGCCCCCGAGCAGATCTCTGGTGGCGCCGTCGACGCACGTGCTGACATCTACGCCTTGGGCTGCCTGCTGTTCAAGTTGCTGACCGGGGAGGTCCCGTTCCCCAGGGCGGGCGAGGCGGCACGACTCTACGCGCACCTCAACGACCCGCCGCCGGCCCCGTCGCTGCACGCGACTGAGGTGTCGATGGCGCTCGACGACGTGGTCATTCGGGCGATGTCGAAGGAGCCCGGCGACCGCTATCCCTCGGCCGGCGACCTCGGCCGCGCGGCGGGGGCGGCTCTGAGCGAATCGAAGCCCGACCTGCCGGAGCGGACCGTTGCCACCGGGGCGGCGGCGACTCGGGAGGCAGAGACGATTGAGGAGACCGTCCCGACGAGGCGCCTCGACCCCGAAGCGAAGGAGGGCGATGGGGGCAAAGGTAGGCGCCGGGCACTGATGCTTGGCGGTGGCGTTGCGGTGGTTGCGGCAATCGTCATCGCGGCGCTGGCGCTTGGCGGAGGAGGTGGGGACGGAGGTTCAGGCAAGACCACGAATAGCGGCAGTGCCGGTGCGGTGAGGCCGAAGCAGAAGCGGACGCCCCAACCGACCCTGAGCAAATCAGAGCTGATCGCCAAGGCCGATGCGATCTGCGCCGACAGCCAGAGCGCCTTCGAAGAAGTGAGAGCGGAATTCCCGGAAGCGAAGAGGGAGGAAGCTCCCGACGTCGCTTACTCCGAAGCACTGGTCGGCATTTCCACTCCCGCTGTGAAGCGCTTCGGGGCCCTCGATCCACCGCCCAGCGTCCGCCGGTCATACGAGCAATACGTGCAGGCCCAGCAGCGCGTCCGCCGGTATGACGTACAGGCGCTGCGCGCGGCCCGCGCCGAACACACGGGCGAATACCTGGCGGCGCGTGAACATCGCGACAACGAGCAGCTCGAACGCCATGAACTGGCTCGGGAGATTGGCTTGAAGACGTGTAGCGCCAGCCCGAGGTAGGGCTACTCACCCATGGCCTTGATCACGAGCCGCTTCGGCCGGCGCCCGTCGAACTCGCAGTAGAAGACTTGCTGCCATGGGCCTAGGTCGAGGCGTCCAGCGGTAACCGGGACGATCGCCTGGTGGTGGACCAGCAGGTTCTTGAAGTGCGCGTCGCCGTTGTCCTCGCCGCCGCGGTGATGGCGGTAGTCGCCGCCCTCGGGGAGGAGCCCTCCGGCAACGTCGTTGGCCGGCGCCTTCCAGCTCGGCGGCGCGATTTTGTCGAGCCACTCGATGACGTCCTCGTGCAGCCCGGGCTCGTCGTCGTTGACCCAGACGCCGGCGGTGATGTGCATCGCCGAGACCAGCACCATCCCCTCGGCGATTCCCGCCTCCTCGACCGCCGCCTGGACCTCCTCGGTGATTCGAATCAGCTCCCGGCGCTCGGCGGTCTCGAAGGTCATGTAGGCGGTATGCGACTTCATTGCCCTCCTCTTTCACGTCCACCCGGCCGCGTCACTTTTTCCGCGCGCTGGCGGACTTCTTCCACGGCCTCGCGGGTGGTGGCGAGTGCCTCTTCGGTCACGGCGGAGACGCCCGCACTCGGCTTGCCGCCGATGATGTCGCGGAAGGCGTTCTTGAAGCGCTCGGTATGGCGGTCCGGGGCGAACCGCTCCTCGGCCTTGGTCTGCTTTGCCGGTCGCCGCTTGGCATAGCGACGACGCGCCCAAGGGGAACCGGGCTTGCCGATCCGCGCGGCGCCGTAGATCGCCACCGGGAAGACAAAAAAGCCGATCGTGCCGTGCAGGACCCGCTGCTTGGCAAAACAAACCGCGACCAGCGTAAAGACCAAGGCGGCGGCGACAATGCTGCCGATCGTCTCTTCGGCCGAACCGGTCTTGAAGCTGAACGGGCTGAAGCCGAGCAGGATCAGCATCATCCCTGCGGCGGCGATCACCGTCGCGTCGATCGAGGCGCGCCCCTCCTCGGCCCAGTAGACGTCGTCCAGGTAGACCCAGAGGGCGAACTCGTCGATCGTCAGCCCCGCCCCGACGCCGAAGAAGAAGGCGCAGATCTCGGTGTAGGGACTTTCGCCGAGCGCCGCCAGGCCCAGCGTGCCGGCGATCATCATCGTCACGATCCCGAAGACGAGGTGGTGCAGGTGGACGCCGCTGTCGCTGACCACGCTGCCCGGCCACCAGGGAACGTGCGGGCTGCGCATCAGGCGGGTGCTCATGCGGATGAAGGCGAAGGAGAGGATGAAGCCGACGAGGACCAGGAAGAGACCCTGTTTTTCGTCAGCGAGGATCTGGTCGTTCCAGAAGTCGCTGAATATCGATGCGGCGATCATCGGCTGGGTGGACGCGAGTGTAGTCGCGGGCCGGAGCCGTCCCTCTCGGCGATCAGGTCGAGAGTGAGCAGCACCGCGGCGACCGCGTAGAACGGCGTCAGCACGATGTTGGTCGCGGTGTCGGTAAGCCACTCGGCGACCAGCGAGTCGCCGAGCAGGGCGTGGGTGAGATTGGTCGCGACCCCGGTGATCGCGTCACTGGCGACCTCGATCGGCACCAGCACCAGCAGGACCACCCAGAAGTGACCCCGGACCAGCCGGTAGCTGCGGGCGAGTGCGGCGCGTACCCCGCGGTGCTCTATCTCCACCACCGGAGCGGCGAGGCCGAGGTAGACGAAGACGAGGATCCCCGGCACCACGAAGGCAACGACGCCGACGGCGACGAGGACGCCGAAGATCAGGTCGACCGCGATCAGCTGCCAGTACTTGATCGTGGCGGCGATCTCACGCAGCGACGGCCGTTCTTCGGCGTGCGGATGAGTGAGTGCGATCGCCACCGCGCCGGTGTAGAAGATCTCGCCGATCAGCCCGGTGGCGACGAGGAGCAGCAGCGCGAGGAAGGCGCCGAAGACCTCCAGCCCCCTGCCCAGGTTCAGCGAAGTCGCCTCGACATGAACCGGGATCGCGTGGATCAGACCCAGCGGCACGAAGACGACGAAGGCGAGCGGAAGCAGCGTGCCCGCCCAGGCGAAGTAGGTGCGCCAGATCCGGGCGTAGAGGGAGAAGACGTTCAGCCGGTCACCCATCTAATGGCGTCGTCGCCCGGACGGGCGCCGGCCGCGCTCTTCCAGCTTCGATCGGGAGGAGCTCGAGGCCGGCACTCGCTTCACGTCCCGCAGGTCGGGGACGAGCAGTTCTTCGGCGCACTGCCGGTGCCAATGGTGATGTTCGGTGCCGCCCAGCCGCAGTACGTACTGGACGACGGTGTGCTCTGTGCCGATCGGGATGTCACCGTGGCAGCCGGGGCAACGGTAGAGCTTCTGGCCGAAGCTGCGGATCAGCCAGACCTCGTTGCCTTCGTCGTCGTAGCCGCGCAGGCTCCAGCGCTTGCTGGGCAGCCCCGCGTGTGCGTTCATCGCTTCGAGAGCCAGGCGAAGCCGGCGGCCATCGCCAGGTTCGAGATCCCGGCGAGGCGGAGGCCGAGCTTGGCGCCGGGCCGGCTGACCGCAGGCGACTCGGACCAGAGCGCGTCGGTTGCGATCTCGGTGCCGCGCAACCAGGCGAGGGCCCACCAGTCGCGCTGCTCGCCGCGGGTCGCGGCGAGAGCGTGGGCCGCGGCAAAGGTGAGCCAGATCGGCCCACAACGGCGGAAGAGGTGTGCCGCGTCGGGTGAGGGCTCGTCGTGGCCCAACACCCGCAGCGTTGCCTCCGGCGCGGCGATCGCCGCCGATCCGAGGATCAGGTCGAAGGCGATCATGTTGCGATTGGTGATGTGAAGGGCCTGCTCAAGAGTCATTTTCGGCCCCCCCATCCAACCAGATCGGAAGGGAAAGCACGCGAACCGGCGAAATGGACCGCCGTGACCAAGACCGCAACCAAATCCCCCCAGCTCAAAAGCCTTTCCGAGTACATCCAGGAACGCTTCGACGAGTTCTCGCGCTCGCAGAAAGACGTCGCCCGCTACATCGTCGACCATCTCGACGAGGCAGCCTTCCTCACGGCCGAGGAGTTGGCCAGGAGAGCGAGCACCTCCTCATCGACGGTGGTGCGCTTCTCCCAGGCCCTCGGCTTCGAGGGCTACCCGGAGCTCCAGCAGGCCGCAATTGAGGAGTACCGCAGCGCCACGGTTGCCGGCAACGGCGCAGCCGCGGGCGGCGCGGCTCTCTTCTCCTTCGACCACTCCGAGCTCGAGGGTTCGCTCAGCGCCGACTACGCGAATCTGGAGGAAACCGCGCGCAACCTCACCCGCGAGCAGGTTGACGGCGCCGTGGCGGCGCTGGCCGAAGCGCAGCGTGTGGTGATCGTCGGCGTCGACCAGATGGCCTTCTTCGCCAGCTACCTGCGCCATATCCTCAGCCTGCTCGACATCCGCGCCGAAATCGTCGCCAGCACCGGCGGCGAGTCGCTGCAGCGATTGGGCCGGATCGACGAGGAAACCCTGGTGATCGTTCTTTCCTGCGGCCGCGCCCATCCGCTGCTGCTGCGGGCGATGAAGCTCGCCGTGCACCGGCGCGCACGTACCCTGGCGATCTCCGACGCCTCGATGTCCGAGGTCGGCGAGCACGCCGAGCAGACCCTCTACTTCTCGTCCAACAGCCCTTCGTTCGCTCGCTCCAACACGGCGCTGATGGCACTCGTACAGGGGCTCGCGCACGGGCTCTATGCCCGCGACGAAGCCGCGCACAAAGACCGGATTCGCGCCTACAAACTGAAGTAGGGCGTGCCCCGTAGTATTGGCCGCGTGACCGAGCGCGCGACTTTCAGGCTCAAGACCGGCCTCGCCGAGATGCTCAAGGGCGGCGTGATCATGGATGTGGTCACGCCTGAGCAGGCGCGGATCGCCGAGGACGCAGGGGCCTGCGCAGTGATGGCGCTGGAGCGCGTCCCGGCCGACATCCGCCGCGACGGCGGTGTTGCCCGCATGTCTGACCCGGCGATGATCAAAGGCATCCAGGCGGCAGTCACGATCCCGGTGATGGCGAAGGCGCGGATCGGTCACTTCGCCGAGGCGCAGGTCCTGCAGGCGCTTGAGGTCGACTACATCGACGAGTCCGAGGTGCTGACCCCGGCCGACGAGCGCCACCACATCGACAAGCTTGCTTTCGAGGTTCCCTTCGTCTGCGGCGCCACCAACCTTGGTGAGGCGCTTCGGCGGATCGGCGAGGGGGCGGCGATGATCCGCTCCAAGGGCGAGGCAGGCACCGGCAACGTGGTTGAGGCGGTGCGCCACATGCGCGAGATTGTCGCCGGGATCAAGCGCCTCACCCAGCTGGGGCCGGAGGAGCTGGCGGCCGCTGCGAAAGAGCACCAGGCTCCACTCGAAGTCATCCACGAGGTGGTCGCTCAAGGGCGCCTGCCGGTACCGCTGTTCTGCGCGGGGGGGATCGCCACCCCGGCCGACGCGGCGCTGATGATGCAGCTCGGCGCCGAGGGCAACTTCGTCGGCTCGGGGATCTTCAAGAGCGCCGATCCAGAGCGCCGCGCCCGGGCGATCGTCGAGGCGACCACGCACTTCAACGACCCCGAGCGAGTGACGGCGGCGTCGATTGGCCTCGGCGAGGCGATGCCCGGTTTGGAGATCTCGGAGCTGGCCGCGGCCGACGCGCTGCTGCAGGACCGCGGTGCCTGAGAACCCTGGGCTGCGGGTCGGCGTCCTCGCGATCCAGGGTGGCTTCGAAGCGCATCTGGCGATGCTGCGCGAGCTTGGGGCGGAAGTGAAGGCAGTTCGCGTTCCCGCTGACCTGGAGGGTCTCGACGGCCTGGTGATCCCCGGCGGTGAGAGCACTACGATCGTCAAGGGGATCGAGTCGGCCGGGCTGGAGAAGGCGATTCGCGCCCATCGCGATGAGGGGAAGCCGGTGTTCGGAACCTGCGCGGGGATGATCGTCTGCGACGACTCCCACCTCGGTCTGCTCGACATGACCGCGAAGCGCAATGCGTTTGGCCGCCAGCTGCAGAGCTTCGAGGCCGAGGTGGCGGTGGAGGGCATTGGCGAGGAGCCGCTGCGCGCAGTCTTCATCCGTGCGCCGTGGGTCGAGCGTCACGGTCCTGGGGTCGACGTGCTCGCCTCCTATGAGGGCCACCCGGTGGTGGTGCGCGAGAGAAGTGTGCTCGCCTGCGCCTTTCATCCCGAGCTGACCGACGATTCGCGGCTGCATGCGCTGTTCATGGCAATGACGACTAGCGCGCGAGGTGGAGCGCGGGAGGGGGCGGAGACGTGAGAGACCCGAGAGCGGAACGGCTGGCGAAGATCCTGGTCGGCTACTCCACCGAGGTGAAGGAAGGTGAGGTCGTCTCGATCGACGGTGAGAGCGCGGCGGCGCCGCTGCTCCTTGCCGTTTACGAGGAGGTGCTGAAAGCGGGGGCGAACCCGATCGTGAACGTCTCCCTCGACGGCCAGGCCGCTGCCTTCTACAAGCACGCCGGCGACGCCCAGCTCGAGTGGATCTCACCCGTCTCCGAATGGCTGCTCGACAACGTCGACGTGCGCATTGCGATCGGCGCCGCCAGCAATACGCGCGAGCTCTCGGGCGTGCCACCGCAGCGTCAGTCCCGTCGCCAGATCGCCACCGAGGAGCTGCTGGGCCGAGCGATGGAGCGCAGCGCCAAGGGCGAGTTCCGCTGGTGCTACACGCTCTTCCCGACCAACGCCTATGCCTCCGAGGCGGAGATGAGCCTGGTCGACTACGAGGACTTCTACTACGGCGCCTGCCTCGCCGACGACGACGATCCGCTGACTGCCTGGAAGCGGGCCTCGGCCGAGACGACGCGGCTGGCAGAGTGGATCGACGGCCACGAGGAGGTGCGGGTCGTCGCGCCGGGGACCGACATCGTGCTCGGCGTCGCGGGGCGCAAGTTCATCCCCTGCGACGGGCGCCACAACATGCCCGACGGTGAGTTCTTCACCGGCCCGATCGAGGATTCGGTCGAAGGGGAGGTGAGCTTTCACCTGCCGGCGACGGTTGGTGGCCGCGAGGTGGCCGGGGTGCATTTGCGCTTCGAGGCGGGCAAGGTCGTCGACGCGAGCGCCGAGCGGGGCGAGGAGTTCCTGATCGAGCTGCTCGACACCGACGCGGGGGCCCGCCGGCTCGGTGAGCTCGGGATCGGCACCAACTACGCGATCGACCGCGGCACCCGCGAGGTGCTGCTCGACGAGAAGCTCGGCGGCACCGTCCACATGGCGGTCGGCAAGAGCTACCCCGAGTCGGGTGGCGTCAACGAGTCGGCAGTCCACACCGACTTGGTCTGCGACCTGCGCCTCGGCGGCAAGATCGAAGTCGACGGCACGGTGATGCAGGAAGACGGCAAGTTCGTCGTCTGACTACTGGTTGGGGATTGGGGAGCCGGCGAGGAGGAAGAACCAGGCGACGAAGACCAGGCCCGCCAGCATCACCGAGCTCATCAGAACAGCCTCGACAACGGTCGTCGTGCCGGCAGCGCCGCCGCTGTCGCGCATGCTCTTCAGCCAGCTGGGACGCATCGGCGCCAGCCGGTTGGTTCCGGTGACTCGTTCGTAGAGAGCATTGAGACGGCCGATCAGCCAGGCGTCGAGCACGATCGTGACGATGATTCCAATCGCGACCACGGCGTAGGGCCCCTCGGCGGGAAACGGGGTCGTGGCGACCTTCGAGCCGATATAGATCCAGCCCACCGGGATCGCCGTCCAAAGGGCCAGGGCGGCGAGCAGCATCAAGACGAAAATGGCGCTTGCCGCCAAGCCCCGGACGGGGCTCGTTCCACGCGGGTGGGTGACCGTCTCTGGGCGCATCCCTAGCACCATCTAACTCATAGAATGGCAAACGATGTCTGGACATTCGAAGTGGTCATCGATCAAACACAAGAAGGGCGCCGCCGACGCCAAACGCGGCAAGCTCTTCACCAAGTTGGCGCGGGCGATCACGGTCGCCGCGCGCGATGGCGGCGGCGACCCCGATGGCAACGCGGCGCTGGCGACCGCGATCCAGAAGGCACGGGAAGCCTCGATGCCCAAGGACAACATCCAGCGGGCAATCGACCGCGGCTCGGGTGTGGGCAGCGACGCGGATGCGATCGAGCGGGTCGTCTTCGAGGGCTACGGGCCGGGTGGCGCGGCCGTCTTGGTCGAGGCGCTGACCGACAACCGCAACCGCACCAGCGCCGACGTCCGCCACGCCTTCAGCAAGCACAACGGAAGCCTTGGCGAGCCGGGCTCGGTTGCCTGGATCTTCGAGAAGCGTGGCGTGCTCGCGGTCGACGGCTCCCGCTATGGCGAGGACGACCTGATTGCGGCGATCGACGCCGGCGCCGAGGACGTTCGCGAGGAGGGGGATTTGCTGCGGGTGCTCTGCGAGCCGGCGAATCTGACCGCGGTGCGCGAGGCGCTGGAGGCGGGGGGTGTCGAGATCCAGTCCACGGACATCGCGATGGAGCCGAAAAGCACGGTCGAGGTGAAGGGCAGCGACGCGAAGTCGTTGCTGAACCTGATCGAGGCGCTGGAAGAGCACGACGACGTCAACGAGGTCCACGCCAACTTCGACATCCCGGATGAGGTGCTGCAGCAGCTCGCAGCGTAGGGAGGCCGTCCCCGGCGGGAGGCATCCGAGGTCCCATCCAGAATCACTCCCCATGGAAGTTGTGATGGGGATCGACCCCGGCGCCGCCAACCTTGGTTTTGGCATCGTCCGAGTCGAGGGCAACCGGATGGTCGCGCTCGACGGCGGCGTCGTCGAAACGACGGCCGAGCTGCCAATGGAGCGCCGCCTGGAGAAGATCCATGGCTCGCTGGTGGAGCTGATCGCATGGCATGAGCCGAAGGCGTTGGCGATCGAGGACGTCTTCTTCGGCAAGAACGTGCGCACGGCGATGGCCGTCGGGCAGGCCAGCGGGGTTTCGATGCTGGCCGCCGCCCAGGCCGGCGTCAGCTGCTTCGCCTATACGCCGCAGGCGATCAAGATGGCTGTCTGCGGCAGCGGCGGGGCCGGCAAGAAGCAGGTGCAGCGGATGGTCGGGACTCTGCTCGGACTGCCCGAGCTGCCCACGCCCGACCACGCCGCCGATGCCCTGGCGGTGGCGATCTGCCACGGCGGTGGCGCCGGCCGCCGCGAGGCGGCCGAGCTGGCTGAGGCAAGCGGCGTGGCGCAATGATCGCCGCGGTTCGAGGCGAGGTGATGGTGCGGCGCGCCGACCATGTCGTGATCGAGGCCGGCGGGGTCGGCTATCGGCTCGCGGTCTCGGCCGAGACGCTCAAGGCGGTGCCGGCCACGGGTCGCGAGGCTTTCCTGCACGCAGAGCTGATCTCCCGCGAGGACTCCCTGGCGCTGTTCGGCTTCGCTTCCGAGGAGGAGCGCGACCTGTTCGGCCAGCTGGTCTCGGTCAGCGGCGTCGGGCCGAAAGTCGCGGTCTCGGTGCTCTCCGGCGGCCCGGCGCGCGAGTTGCTGAGGGCGATCGCCGCCGGCGACGCGAAACGTTTCCAAGCAGCGCCGGGGATCGGTAAGCGGACGGCGGAGCGGATCATCGTCGAGCTGCGTGAGAAGGTCGCGGGTGCGCTCGAGGAAGAAGTGATGCTGGCCGGCGTTGACGACGATGACCCGCGATCCCTCGCCCGCGACGGCCTGGTGAACCTCGGTTACGCGCCGCTGGAAGCGGAGCAGTTGCTGGATGGGGTCGAGGGCGGCGACGCCGAGGAGTTGCTGGCGAGGGCGCTGCGTAAGGCCGGAGCTGGGAAGAAGGCCGCATGAGCCAGAAACCGATTCGCACTCCTGGCGTCGACGACAACGAGCCCGAGGTTCGCATCCATGATGCGCGTGCCGACCTCCCCGACGAAGACCTCGATCGTTCGCTGCGGCCGCCGACGCTCTCGGACTTCGTCAATCAGAAGCAGGTGACCGAGCAGCTGGCGATCTTCATCGAGGCGGCGAGGCGGCGTGGTGAGCCACTCGATCACGTCCTGCTGGCCGGCCCGCCGGGGCTCGGCAAGACCTCGCTCGCTCACATCGTAGCCGCCGAGATGGAGGTGCCCCTAGTCCAGACGGCGGGGCCGGCGCTCGAGCGCAAGGCCGACGTAGCCTCCTTCCTCACCGCGCTGGAGCCGGGCAGTGTCTTCTTCGTCGACGAGATCCACCGCCTCGGCCGCGCGGTCGAGGAGACGCTGTATCCGGCGATGGAGGACGGTGAGCTGCCGGTCGTGCTCGGCCAGGGGGCCGGCGCTCGCACCGTGACCCTGCCCCTGCCGCCATTCACGCTGGTCGGCGCGACGACCCGCGCCGGCCTGCTGACGACGCCGCTGCGCGACCGCTTCGGCGTCTGCCACCGGCTCGAGCACTACATCCCCGAGCATCTGGCCGAGATCGTCGAGCGCTCCGCTGGCATCCTCGGGGTCGAGATCGATGCGGAGGGGGCGGGGACGATCGCGTCCCGTTCGCGGGGCACGCCACGGGTCGCCAACCGACTTCTGAAGCGGGTCCGCGACTTCGCCCAAGTCAAGGGAAGCGGCAGTGTCGACGCCGAGGTGGCGGAGGCGGGTTTGGCGATGCTGGAGGTCGACGCCGGTGGTCTCGACCGCAGCGACCGCAACCTGCTCGACACGGTAGCGAGCAAGTTCGCCGGCGGCCCGGTCGGGCTCTCGACCCTGGCCGTCGCGATCGGCGAGGAGCAGGACACGATCGAGGACGTTCTCGAGCCATACCTGCTCCAGCAGGGGATGCTGAAACGCACTCCGCGCGGCCGTGTGCTGACCGAGCGGGCCTACGAGCACCTCGGGATCCCGGCGCCCGACGGAGCGCGCAGTCTGTTCTGAGCGGACTCTCAGTAACCTGGCGGGGATGCCTTTCTTCATCTGCCCCAACTGCGGGAACCGGGAGCTGAGCGCGGACCGGACAGCCGGCTTCAGCACGCGCCCGAAGGGCTGCTCGAAATGTGGTTTCGGCTTCGTCTTCGAGCTGCTCGACGACTATTACCCGGCCCCCAACGCGGCCTTTTTCGTCTGCGACCGCCAGGCGCGGGTGATCGACGCCGGCCGCGGAAGCTTCGAGCTGACCGGGCTCACCGACGAGGACGTGATCGGCCGTCCGGTCCAGGAGGTCCTTGGCCTGCAGTGGTTGCAGCAGGGCGATGGTGGCGAGACCGCGGACACCGACGGCAATGGCTTCACCGACCCGATTGAGACCTCGCTCGAGTGGGGGGTCCGCTCGCTTGGCAAGAAGGTCTCGGTCAACGCCGAGGGCGACCTGCCCGCCGAGGCCGTTGCCGATGTCTTCCCGGCCTATGACGACGACGGCGGTCTGCTGATCGTCTTGACGCCCGAGGGCTGAGGGGATGAAACGCCGCAGAAACCTCTTCGTGCTGCTCTTCATGCTGGGGCTGATCGTGCTCTCGGCGCTGGTTATCGCGAACAAGCCGACCAAGCTCGGCCTCGACCTGAAGGGCGGCGTGGAGCTCGTCTATCAAGGCACGCCGACCGGCCAGGTGAAGGAAGTGAGCGGCGAAGACATCGAACGCTCGATCGAAATCATCCGCCAGCGCATCGACAAGCTCGGCGTCTCTGAGCCGGAGGTTGCCCGCCTCGGCACCACCGAGATCTCAGTCAGCCTTCCCGACGTGACCAACGCGCAGCGGGCGACCGAACAGGTTGGGACCACCGCACAGCTCCAGTTCTACGACTGGGAACCCAATCTGATCGGGCGTGAGAAAACGATCGGTGGTGTGCCGGGCCGCGAACCACCCGAAGAAGCGATCAAAGAAGCCAACACTGAATGGGGCGCGGCGGGGCGCAGCACCTCCAAAAAAGAGAACCAGCAGCTGATCTTCTCAGGCGCCTACCCGAACGCCTACGGCGCCGTCAACCTCGCCGCCGAACAGAAGCCGGTCGCCGACTGCACCAGCTGCTCGACGACCAAACCTCGCTACTACCTCTTCTCAAACGACATCACGCACAAGCTCATCGCCGGGCCGGAGTTCTCCGAAGAAGACCTCTACATCAGCGCTACCGGCCGAAAACGGCCGCACAAAGGGGTCGTGAAAAAGGTCCCCGCGGGGACGATCGTCGTCTCCGAACAGCCCTCCAATCCCAACGGGCAACCGATCGAAGGAATCGAGAACGCTGGCTGGTACGCGCTGAAGGACAACCCGGCCCTCTCGGGCACCGACATCACCAACCCGAAGCAGGAAACCGACGAACTCGGTCAACCCAACGTCACCTTCAGCTTCACCGACAAGGGCCGCGAAGCGTTCCAGGACGTCACCCGCCACATCGCCCAGCGCGGCCAGGCACGGGCGATCGGTCCCGCCTCCGGCGAACAGGCCGAACAGCTCTCCGGTCACTTCGCGGTCGTCCTCGACAACGAAGTCAAGACCCGTCCGATCATCAATTTTGCCCAGAACCCCGACGGGATCGACGGCCGCACCGGCGCCCAGATCTCGGGCGGCTTCTCCAGCATCCAGGAAGCGCAGGACCTGGCGACCTTCCTGCAGATCGGCGCCCTGCCGATCAACCTGAAGCTGATCAGCCAGACCCAGGTCTCGGCGACGCTCGGCAGCCAGGCGCTCCACGCCGGGATCAAGGCCGGTGTGATCGGCCTCATCCTCGTCGTCCTCTTCCTGCTGCTCTTCTACCGCTTCCTGGGGCTGATCGCCGTGATCGCCCTCGGCGCCTACGGGGTGATCTTCTTCGCCCTGATCAAACTGATCCCGATCACCATGACGCTCCCCGGGATCGCGGGGCTGGTCCTGACGATCGGGGTCGCGGCCGACTCCAACATCGTCATCTTCGAGCGGATCAAGGAGGAGGTGCGAGCCGGGCGCCCGATGGCAGCCGCGATCGCCGCCGGCTATCGCCGTGGCATCGCGACGATCGTCGACGCCAACGTCGTCACCCTGCTCACCGCCTTCATCCTCTTCGTCTTGGCGACGGCCGGAGTCAAGGGCTTCGCCTTCACCCTCGGCGTCGGCACGATCGTCTCGCTGCTGACCGCGGTCGTCTTCACTCAGGCGCTGTTGCTCAGCATGAGCCGCTCGCGGCTGCTGCGCTCGCCGAGCGTGCTCGGCGCGGCTGGGCAGCGGATGCGCTGGCACTTCGACTTCATGGGGGCGAGCCGCTGGTTCTTCTCGATTTCGGGCACGATCCTGATCGTCGGCGCTCTGGCGCTCGCCACCCAGCAACTCAACTTCGGCATCGACTTCAAGTCGGGGACGCGGATCAAGGTGGCGCTGGTCAAGCCGACCAACGAGGAAGGCGTCCGCGAAGCGCTCAACGCAGCCGGCATCTCCAGCGAGCAGGTCCAGCAGGTATCCGACCCCGAACTCGGCGAAAACGTCTTCCAGATTCAGGCACGACAGTTGGGCCCCAGCCAGGTGGCGAAAGCGCAAAGAGCGCTCGATTCCAAATTCGCGGTGGCGGAAAACGGCTTTGACAGCACCAGCGTCGGGCCGACCTTCGGCCAGCAGGTCGCCAACAGCGCGATCAAGGCGCTGATCTTCTCGCTGTTGGTGATTTGCGCCTACGTCGCCTTCCGCTTCGACCCGAAGTTCGCGGTCCCGGTGCTGATCGCGATCTTCCACGACATCCTGATCACGGCGGGGGTCTACTCGTTGACCGGGAGGGAGGTGACGAGCGGTACGGTCGCCGCTTTCCTCACCATCTTGGGTTACTCGCTCTACGACACCATCATCGTCTTCGACCGCATTCGCGAGAACCTGCCGCGGATGCCTAGAGCCGCCTTCTCACAGATCGTCAACCGCTCGATGAGCGAGGTGCTGACCCGCTCTCTCGCGACCAGCTTCACGACCCTGCTCGCCGTCATCTCCCTGCTGATCTTCGGTGGCGCCACCCTGCAGGACTTCGCCTTCGCGATGCTGATCGGGATCATCTCCGGGACCTACTCGTCGATCTTCATCGCCTCGCCGGTATTGACCGCCTGGAAAGAGCGCGAGCCGGGCTTCGCGCGGCGGCGGGCGCGGATCGCCGAGATCGACGGCACGGTTCCCGCCTTCGCCGATGACGTGGCGCTGGCGAAGCTCCGCGACGACGCCGAGACGGACGTCGAGATCAATGAGATGCTGACCTCCCAGCAGGAGCCGCAGCCAAAGGCGGGAGCGGTCGCAACGGCCGAGCCCCCGGTCGGTGATGGCGCGGGCCCATCGTCCAACGGAGAGCCGCCGGCCGTGGACGATCCGGCCGTGACGGAGCGTCGCGAGCGCAACGAGCGCCGCCGCGAGCGTCGCAAACAACGCCGCAAGCACGGGAGGAATCGCTAGGTCATGGCGCTACTGGTCTGGTTCACGATGGGAATCGCCCTCTGGCACTTCACGGTCTTCCTGCCCGATCGGTTCTGGCAGGGAATCGTCGGCGCGTTCCTCGGCTCGACGATTGGGGCGGTCGTCTTCGGCGGCATCGTCGAGATCGCCACCGGTCGTGGTCTCGGTAACACCGATGTCGCCACTGCGCTGACCGCGATCCCCGGTGTGGCCATCGGGCTCGCCGTGGTCTGGGCGATCGGCGTTCGCTCGGAACAAGCGGCCTGAATCGCGCCGAAATCCGTCCCAGGCGGCTCTTAGCCTGGCTGCGTGGCGGAGACTGTCAACGCAGAGGCGATCAAGGCATTCAAGGCCGAGCCCTACTCCTATGCGGAGGCACGGGCGCTTTCGGAGGGTCTTGGCCTGAGTGAGCCGGTTGCGATAACCCTGGTGCGGCGGGGCTACCGCACGCCCGAGGCGGCGCGGGCATTCCTCGACGCCGACGAGGCGCATCCCCCCGGCGACTTCGAATCGATGGCGGCAGTGGTCGAGGCGGTATCCAGGGCGATTCGAGCTGGGAAGCGGGTCACCGTCCACGGCGACTTCGACGTCGACGGGGTCTGCGCGACGACGATCCTTGTCAGCACCCTGCGCGAGCTTGGGGGCGAGTGCGATTGGCTGATCCCTGACCGGATAGCCGATGGCTACGGGCTCAGCGCAGAGAACATCGAGAAGCTGTCCCAGCGCGGCGCTCAGCTGCTGATCACGGTCGATTGCGGTATCACGGCAGTCGACGAGGTTGCGCTGGCGCGGTCGCTCGGGATCGAGGTCATCGTCACCGATCACCACCAGCCGGGTCCAGAGCTGCCCGACTGCCCGATCCTTCATCCGGCAGTCGATGGCTATCCCTTCGAGGAGTTGTGCGGGACGGCGGTCGCCTGGAAGCTCAGCTGCGCTTTGCGGGGGGCGCCGGGGGTGGGGTCCCCGGGAACTCCTCGCGAAGGCGAGCCCGGGGAGCCCACCCCCGGCGCCCCCTCTGTGCCTGCGACTGACCGTGACCTCGACCTGGTTGCACTGGCTACCGTCGCCGACGTCGTTCCGCTGGTGGGTGAGAACCGGGCGCTGGTTCGCCGTGGATTGGCTGAGGTCAGGCGGGCGCGGCGGCCCGGGATCCGGGCGTTGCTGGAGGCAGCTAAATGCGAGCCGACTCAGGTTGACGAGGGCGACCTGGCGTTCCGGCTGGCGCCGCGGATCAACGCTGCAGGGCGGCTCTACCGGGCCGACGCGGGAGTGGAGCTGTTCCTTACCGAGGATGAGGACCGGGCAGCGGAGATCTCGGGAGAGCTGAGCCGGGCTAATGGCGAGAGGCGGGCGAGGGAGCGGGAGGTCGATGCGGCCGCGGAGGCGGCGCGGCGAGAGCTTTCCGATGAGCTGCGCGAAGCGCCGGGTTTGGTCTTAGCTGGCGAGGGCTGGCACCCGGGCGTGATCGGGATCGTCGCTTCGCGGCTGGCCGAACGGCATCACAGGCCAGTTGTGGTCATCTCTCTTGACGGTGAGGGCGGAGGCCGCGGCTCGGGCCGCAGCATCCCGGGCTTCGACCTGCTCGCTGGGCTGGAGGCATGTGCCGAGCATCTCAGCGGTTTTGGCGGTCATCGCGCCGCGGCTGGCCTGGAGCTGCCTGCAGAGAACCTTGATGCTTTTCGGGCCGCGTTCGCGGCTCACGCCGCCTTCGTGCTCAGCCCCGAGGATCTGCAGCGCACCGAGCGCGTCGATGCGATGGTCGGCGGTGCCGATCTCGGTCTCGACCTCGCTGAGGAGCTGCAACGGCTTGCCCCGTTCGGGATGGGCAACCCCGGCGTGCGGCTGTTGGTGCCTTCGGCCCGGGTACGCGACGTGCGAACGATGGGCGAGGGCAAGCACGCTCGGTTCAGCCTCCACAGTGGAGCCCATCGGGCGCTCGGCGTCGCCTTCGGCCGCTCGCAGCTGGGAGTCGGGGAGGACGATCCTGTCGATGCCGCGGTGCGGCTCGAGGTAAACCGCTGGAACGGCTCGGTCGAGCCGCGGGTGGTGCTGCGCGAGCTCTACCCGCGCGAGGCGAGCAAGACCGAGGCCAGCGCAGGCGCGGCCGAGGAGTGGTGGCAGCGTTTCGAAGCCGAGCTGGGAGCGCCGCTCGAGCCGTGGCCCCCTGCTCTGCCTGCGCCAGCCGCCGCCGAGCGCACCTTGCTGCGGCCGCGCAGCTCTCCTGCGGCCGTAATCGCCGAGTTGAGCTCGTCCGGTGGGGGCGATGTCCTGGCTGTCGTCGCCGACTGCGAGCGCCGCTCGGCCCTCGCCGGCGAGGGAGTCGAGCTGGCCGACACGACCGTGCTCGAAGCCAACCCCGAGCTTGTTGCCGGCTTCGAGCACGTCGTCCTCGTCGATCCGCCGCCCTTCGCCCACCTGGGGCGACTGCTCACCCACGCGACGGCGAACGGGGGCTACGCGCATCTCGCCTGGGGCGAAGCCGAGCATCGCTTCGCGCTCGCGATGCTCGACGAGCAGCTCGCCCGGCGGGCGGTCCTGATCGCCCTGTTCAGGGACCTGCGCGAGGCCGGCGAGGCAAGCGGGGTGAAGCTGCTCGAGGCACTGCAGGGCAGCGGCCCTCACCCGCGCAGCGCCGAGGCGGCTGCCCGTTGCCTGCGGGTGCTGATTGAGCTCGGACTGGTGCGGGGCACGCCTGATGGGGGTGGCGGCAGCGTCGGCGTCGTATCCTCTGAAGGGACAGAACTGGAGCGCTCGGCCGCGTTCCGTGCCTACGGCGCTCGCCACCAGGAGGGCCTGCAATACCTCAAACGACGCAAACAGCCCTAGAGCAACGGGAGCTCCTCGCCGACCTTTTCTCGGTGGTCGAGGAGTTCGACTCGGTTGCCATCGACCGGGCTGCGGTGACGCGCGCCTTCGACTTCGCCTGCGATCGCCACGCCGACCAGCTGCGCCGCTCCGGCGATGAGTTCATCACCCACCCGGTCGGCGTCGCGCAGATCTGCGCCGGCATGCGGCTCGACACCGAGACGCTCTGCGCTGCGCTGCTGCACGACACGGTCGAGGACACCAGCGCCAGCCTGGAGGATGTACGGGCGGAGTTCGGCGAGGAGATCGCCCAGCTGGTCGACGGCGTCACCAAGCTGACCGGGATGACCTTCGAGAGTCGCGACGAGCGGCAGGCGGAGAACTACCGCAAGATGATGGTGGCGATGGCCACCGACGTCAGGGTGATCCTGATCAAGCTGGCCGACCGTCTCCACAACATGCGCACCTTGGGGGCTTTGCCGAAGCAGAAGCAGACGGCGAAGTCGCGCGAGACGCTGGAGATCTACGCGCCGCTCGCCCACCGGCTCGGGATCCACGCGATCAAATGGGAGCTCGAGGACCTCTCCTTCGCCACCCTGCACCCGCGCAAGTACAAGGAGATCAAACAGCTCGTCGCCCAGCAGCGCGACGAGCGCGAGGTCTACGTCAACGAGGCCGGCCGGTTCCTCGGCGAGGAGCTGCAGGCGGTCGGCATCAAGGCTGAGATCTCCGGCCGCGCCAAGCACTTCTACTCGATCTACACGAAGATGACTAAGAAGGGCCGCGAGTTCAATGAGATCTTCGACCTGACCGCGATGCGGGTGATAGTTGGCTCGGTCAAGGACTGCTACGGGGCGATCGGCGTCATCCACTCGATCTGGAAGCCGTTGCCCGGGCGCTTCAAGGACTTCGTCGCGATGCCGAAGGCCAACATGTACCAGGCGCTGCACACGACGGTGATCGGGCCGGAAGGAAAGCCGCTGGAGATTCAGATCCGCACCGGCGAGATGCACAACCTGGCCGAGTACGGGATCGCCGCCCACGTCGCCTACAAAGAGGGCGGCGCCGCCGATCCGCAGCGCGAGAAGATGACTTGGCTGCGGCAGCTGGTCGAGGCAGAGGGGGAGCAGGACCCGGCCGAGTTCCTCGAGTCGCTGAAGGTCGACCTGTTCGAGGACGAGGTCTTCGTCTTCACCCCGAGGGGAGAGGTGAAGAACCTCTCCGCGGGCTCGACGCCGCTCGATTTCGCCTACGCCGTCCACACCGACGTCGGTCACCGCTGCGTCGGCGCAAAGGTGAACGGCAGCATCGTGCCGCTGCATTACCAGCTGCGCTCGGGCGACATCGTCGAGGTGCTGACCGGGAAGCAGAACCGGGGCCCATCGCGCGACTGGCTGAAACTGGTGCGGACCAGCCGTGCCCGCAACAAGATCCGTGCCTTCTTCAAACAGGAACGGCGCGAGGACGCCGAGCACAAGGGTCGTGACGCGCTCGAGGAGGCGCTGCGCAAGCGCGGCCTGCCGATGCAAAAGCTGGTGATGTCGCCGCTGCTCGCGCAGGTGATCCGCGAGATGGGCTTCCGCAAGGCGACTGAGTTCTACATCGCCCTCGGCCAGGGCAAGATCTCAACCAAGGCCGTCGCCAACAAGTTGATGCAGCGTCTGAAAGAGGGCGAGGCGGTCGAGGAGGAGCAGCCGATCGGCTTCGAGGGGGCGCGCGAGGACAAGGCCCGGCGGACCAAGGACGCCTCCAACTACGGGATCCGGGTCAAGGGCGCCGACAACATCGCCGTGCGGCTCGCCAAGTGCTGCCGGCCCGTGCCCGGCGACACGATTGCCGGCTATGTCTCGCTCGGGCGTGGCATCACCATCCACCGCGCCGACTGCAAGAACGTGAAGGCGCTGATGAAGTCGCCGGAACGGTTCGTCGAGGTCGCCTGGGAGGGCGAGAACGAGTCCTCCTACCGGGTCGAGCTGCAGATCGACGCCTATGACCGCACCCGTCTGCTCGAGGACCTCTCGCGCACCTTCTCTGAGGCCGGGATCAACATCCTCGGCGCCAGCTGCATGACCAAGCACCCGATGGTGAAAAACCGCTTCGTCGTCGAGGTCGGCGACACCGAGCAGCTCAAGCAGTGCATCTCACGTCTGCGCAACGTCGAGTCGGTATTCGACGCCTACCGCATCACGCCGACGAGCTGATCAGGCGATCACTGTGAGCGCGCCGGGAGCGACGCTGAGGTCCAGACGAGCCTTCTCGCCGATGTAGTCGCCGTCGACCTGGATCGGGAATGGGCGAGTGATGCCGTCCTTGGTCTCGGAGATCGAAGCGATGGTCGCCTTCGTGACGCCTTCGAAGTGCTCGATCTGACGGTGGCGGGCAGCGGGGCGCTTCTCGCTGAAGAGGCGGGGGATCAGGGTCGGCATGTCGCGTTGCGCGGCCCGTTTCAGAACGCCGAGCGAGAGCGTGCCGTCGTCGATCTCTACGCCCTCGCAGACCCGAATCGGGCGGCTGGCGAAGTAGGTGAAGGGGTCCGAGTTTTGGGCGAGCGCCGTGATGCCCTCGATTGCCTCGCCATCGATCTCCACCCGCAGCCTGACCGGGCTGACCATGTACCTGCGGTAGAAGGCGGAGATCGCCGCCCAGCTGTAGTAGTAGGGGCCGGCGCGCGACTTGAGGCGCGGGTGGGCGTCGACCCGTTTGACCACGGTTGCGTCGATCCCGACCCCGCAGGAGAAGACGAAGTGGCGCCCGTCGACCCTGCCGAGGTCGATCCTGCGCGGCGCCCACTCGTCTACCACTGCCAGCAGGTGCTCGGTCGCGTCGACGACGTCGTTGGGGATGCCGAGGGTGCGACAGACGACGTTGGTCGAGCCGCCGGGCAGCACCGAGACTGGAACGTCCGTGCCGGCGAGGCCGTTGGCAACCTCGTTCAGGGTGCCGTCGCCGCCGAAGGCGACGACGACGTCGTATCCGTGATCGCGTACCTCGCGGCCGATCTCAGTGGCGTGGTTCTGCGCCTCGGTGGCGACGGTCTCGACCTCGTAACGGCCCTGCAGCGCATAGACGACCAGGTTCTTGAGCCGGTCGGAGACGGTCGTCGCGTAGGGGTTGACGATCAGCAGCATCCGCTTCTTGGCGCCGCCGCGTCTACCCGGCCGCCTCATAGCGGATCACCTCCCCGTCCTCCACTTCGCGAACGCGCCCTTCGTTGAGCAGCAGATCGGCGTGCCCGATCACCTCCGAGAGGGTGAGGAAGGCCTGGGTGACGGCGACGTCGCCCCAGATCGCCTGGGCGATCTCGTAGCCGGTGCTGGGCCGCTCGGCGATCAGGTCATAGATCTTCTCCTTGCGCCGCTCGTGCTTGGCGAGGCGGTCGTCGATCAGGGCGACGTGGTCGACGATCGGCTCGCCGTGGCCGGAGAGGACGATCTCGGCCGGCAGCTCGCGGGTCTTATTCATCGACTCGATGTAGGTGACGAGCGCCTGGGTACGCCGCGAGGAGCCGTCGAGCGGGCGGGTGATCAGCGGGTTGGAGGAGATATGGGCGATCAGGTGGTCGGCGGCGATCAGGATGCGCCGCCGGTCGTCCCAGAAGACCGTGTCGGAGGGGCTGTGGCCGGGACGGTGCAGTGCCTGCAGCGTGCGGTCTCGAAAGGCGATCTCCTCGCCATCGGCAAGCGGCCGCGTCACGTCGGCCCTGGAGCCCCAGCCGCGGAAGCTTTTCGAGACGCTCTGCAGGGCGAAGGCGACCTCCTGGGGGATGCCGTTGCGCAGCATCAGCTCGACCGCGAAGGCGTCCTCGCGCTCGGCGTCCTCGCCGAAGTTGGCGAGGCGCTCGGCGGCCAGGCCGAGAGCGGCGACCTCGGCGCCGGAGTGCTCGACGAGGATCTCGACCAGGCCGAGGTGGTCGATGTGCTGGTGGGTGAGGATGACCAGCTCCAGGTCGTCGATCGAGTGGCCGCGCTGGGCGAGCTGGCCCTGCAGCTCGTCCAGCGCCTTGCCCGAGTTGGGACCGGTGTCGATCAGGGTCAGCGGCTCGTCCTCGAGCAGGTAGCAGTTGACCCGCCCGACCGCAAACGGCGTGGGGATGCGGAGGCGATGGATGCCGGCCAGCGCGGCCTGCTCCAGCGCCTCCTCCGGGGTCAACATACGGGGCTATCCACGAATGAGGCCCAGAACCTCATCTCTCTTCACTTCCATGTCCTGGCGCGAGACGAGCGACTCGAGGTTGAGGCGGAGCAGCGGCTCGGTGTTGGAGGGGCGCACGTTGAAGTGCCAGTCCGGATAGTCGACCGAGATCCCATCGAGGCGGCTGATCTCCCCGTCCGCATAACGCCCGGCGATCTCCTCCATCTTCGCCTCCTGGTCGGCGACCTCGGAATTGATCTCGCCGGAGATGAAGTAGCGCGAGCGGAACTCGGCCATAAGATCCGCGAGCGAGCGGCCCTCCACGGAGAGCAGCTCGAGAATCAGCAGGGCCGGGATCGTGCCGGAGTCGGCGCACCAGAAGTCGCGGAAGTAGTAGTGGCCGGAGACCTCGCCGCCGAAGACGGCGCCCTCCTCGCGCATCCGCTGCTTGAAGAAGGCGTGGCCGACGCGGGAGAGGCCGGACCGGCCGCCCTCGGCGGCGACCAGGTCCGGTACGGCACGGCTGGAACGGGGGTCGTAGAGGATCATCGCCCCCGGATTCTTGGCGAGCGCGGCGCGGGCGAGCAGGGCGCAGATGAAGTCGCCGTCGCAGAACGCCCCTTCGCCGTCGATGAAGAAGCAGCGGTCGGCGTCGCCGTCCCAGGCGATGCCTAGATCGGCGCCGGCGGAGCGCACCCGCGCTTCGATCAGCTTCCTGTTCTTCTCGAGCAGCGGGTTCGGTTCGTGGTCGGGGAACTCGCCGTTGGGCTCGAAGTACATCTCGTCGAGCTCGAGGCCGAGCTTGTGCAGGATCGGGCCGACCATCGGCCCCGCCATCCCGTTGCCGCCGTCGACGACGACCTTCAGCGGTTTCACCGCGGATGGATCGATGAACGAGAGTGCGTGCTCCCGGTAATCGCCCCAGATGTCGACCTCTTCGAAGGAGCCGCCGCCCGGAGCGGGCCCCAGCCCGGCTTCGATCTCTCGCCGCACGTCATCGATGCCGGCGTCGCCGGAGAGGGCTAGCGCCCCCTCGCGGATCAGCTTTACGCCGGTGTAGGCCTTCGGGTTGTGGGAGGCGGTCACCATCGCGCCGCCGTCCAGCTCGCGCGAGCCGACCAGGTGGTAGAGCATCTCCGTGGCGACCATGCCGGCGTCGAGCACCGTCGCGCCCTCGAAGATCAGACCATCGCGCAGCTCCGCCGCCATCGCCGGCGCGGTCAGGCGCATGTCGCGGCCGAGGCCGACCCGCAGCTCGCTCGGCTGTTTGCCGCGCAATCGCGCCAGCACGCGGGCGAAGGCGCGCCCGATCCCCAGCGCGGTCGTCTCATTCATCTCCTCGCCGTAGAGGCCGCGGATGTCATAAGCCTTGAAGATTCCTGCGGGGGCGAGGGGCGCGGCTTCGGTCAAAACGCTCCTTTCAGCGCCTCGAAGCTCTGCTCGAGCGTCTGGGGCATCACTTTGGTGTCGGCGATCACCGGCATGAAGTTGGTGTCGCCGCCCCAGCGGGGGACGACGTGGAGGTGGATGTGGTGCTCGACTCCGGCGCCGGCGACGCGGCCCTGGTTGAAGCCGACGTTGTAGCCGTGCGGGTCGTAGACCTCCTCCAGCCGGCTCATCGCCCGCTGCGTGAGGGACATCGTCTCCGCCACCGTCTCGGCGGGCAGGTCCTGGATGCGGCCGATGTGCTCGTAAGGCGCCACCATCAGGTGCCCGTTGGTGTAGGGGAAGAGGTTGAGGATGACGAAGCAGGTCTCACCGCGATGGACGATCAGGTTCGCCGCATCGTCGTCTGCCGCCGGCTTGGCGCAGAAAATGCACTCCTCCTCGTTGTCCTTCGACGCGTCCTTCACGTAGGCGAGGCGCCAGGGCGCCCAGATGCGGAAATTTGCCACGGATCGCGCAGGCTACAGCCAGCCGCGCCTGCGGAAGTAGCCGACCATGCCGACCAGCAGGGCGACCATCACCCCGACCACGATCCAGAAGGCGGTCGTGCTCTGCTCGCCAGGGACCCGCACGTTCATCCCCCAGATGCTTGCCAGCAGGGTCAGCGGCAGGACGATGACGCTGATCGAGGTCAGCACGCGGAGGATGTCGTTGACCCGGTGCGAGATCACCGACTCATTGGTCTCGGCCAGCGCCTCGACCACCTCCTTGTAGTTCTCGAGCATGTCCCAGATCCGCTCGTGGGCGTCGACGATGTCGTCGAAGTAGATCTCCAGGTCGAGGTCGGTCGCCAGGTAGCGCTGCTTGACCTTCTCCAGGTCGCGCAGGACCGGTCGCTGCGGCCGGATCACCTTGCGGAAGTTGATGATCTCTTGCTTGACGTTGGAGATGTCGCGTACGACCTCCTCCGAGCGGCCCTCGAAGATGCCGTCCTCGAGCGCGTCGAGCTTGTTGCCGATCTTGCGCAGCATCGGGAAGCAGTAGTCGAAGCTGTCGTCGACGAGGCGGTAGAGCAGGTAGCCCGAGCCGCGCGAGAAGAGCTGCTCGCGCAGCTCCTCCTTCGCCCGGCAGCGCTCGAACAGGTACTCGACCGGCTGCAGCGGCTGGTTGGGGATCGTCACCACGTAGCCGGGGCCGACGAAGAGGTCGAGCTCGCCGGTGCCGAGACGACCGGCCGCCGGGTCGAAGATCGGGAAGTGGAGGACGATGAAGAGGTAGTCGTCGTAGACGTCGATCTTCGGCCGCTGGTTGCGGGAGAGGACGTCCTCGAGGTCGAGCGCGTGGAAGTCGAAGTTCTGCTCCAGCCAGCCGCGCTCGAGGGCGCCCGGGCGCTCGATGTTGACCCAGCGCAGGCCGGAGGAGTCGATCTGCTCGACGTTGGGAGCCTGTGGCTCAGCCTGCGGCGTCGCCGCGGCAAGCGTCTCGCGCCGGCCAGCCCGTCGTAGCCGTGGTTTCGGAAGGTTCGGCATCGTTCGGGCTCATCGTCTCGTCTACGGGCAGGGGCATTGTCATGTGCAGGTTAAACGGCCACAGCCAGAAGCGAGCACGATCGCTGTCAGCGTCACGATCGTTGCTATAGTCAGGCACACATAAGCGCCACATCTAGAGGGGTGGAGGGACTGGCCCGTAGAAGCCCCGGCAACCACCTTGGACCATCGGTTCGAGGGGAGGTGCCAACTCCAGCAGGTTGCCCGGATTGCCCGGGACCTGGAAGATGTGGGGAAGGCGTCCGATTGGACCTCTGCCCCACAAGGCGGAGGTTTTTTTCTAGGCAAGAGAAAAGGAAGATCGGATGTCAGTTGAGAGCTTGAAATGCAAGGAGTGCGGAGCGACCTACGAGCTTGGCGCCAGCTATGCGTGCGAGAACTGCTTTGGCCCGCTGGAAGTCGCTTACGACCACTCAGAGCTGGACGCCGCCGAGGCGAAGCGCCGGATCCAGGCCGGCTCACAGGGAATCTGGCGATACGCCGACTTTCTGCCGTTCACGGGGCGTCCGGGCGATCCGCTCGAGCCCGGCTTCACGCCGCTGCTTCGAGCCGAGCGGCTCGCCGAGCGACTCGGTCTCGACGCTGAGATCTGGGTCAAGAACGACGCCGCCAACCCGACCCACTCGTTCAAGGATCGGGTCGTCGCGGTGGCGGTTGCGAAGGCGCGGGAGCTGGGCTTCGAGACCGTGGCCTGCGCCTCGACCGGCAACCTGGCCAACGCGGTCGCAGCCCACGCGGCCGCCGCCGGTCTGGAGTCCTACGTCCTCGTTCCGGCCAACCTGGAGGAACAGAAGCTGCTCGCCACCGGGATCTACGGCACGAATCTGGTCGGCGTCCGCGGCAACTACGACGCCGTCAACCGACTCTGCACGCAACTCGCCGAAACGCGCCCCTGGGCCTTCGTCAATGTAAACCTGCGCCCCTACTACGCCGAGGGCTCGAAGACGCTCGCCTACGAGACGGCCGAGCAGCTCGGCTGGGAGCTGCCCGACCGGGTCGTCTGCCCGATCGCCTCGGGCTCGCTCTTCACCAAGGTCGGGCGCGGCTTCCAAGAGTGGACCGACCTGGGCCTGCTCGAAGGCGAGCAGCCCGTCTTCAACGGGGCCCAGGCGCTCGGTTGCAGCCCCGTGGCGACGGCCTTCGCCGAGGGTTGGGACGTCTGCAAGCCGCAGAAGCCGGAGACGATCGCCAAGAGCCTGGCGATCGGCGACCCGGCCGACGGCCCCTACGCGCTCGAGCAGGCGCGGCGCAGCGGCGGCGCGATCGACTCGGTGACCGACGATGAGATACGCGCCGGCATCCGCCTGCTGGCGGAGACGACGGGGATCTTCACCGAGACCGCGGGCGGGGTCACCGTCGGCGTCCTCTCCAAGCTGGCCGAGCGCGGCGACATCGGTGCCGGCGAGCGGGTCGTCCTCTACATCACCGGTGAGGGGCTGAAGACGCTCGACGCGACTCGCGATAGCTTCCACATGCACGAGATCGACCCCGATCTCGACAGCTTCGAGTCCGAGTTCGAGCACCAGGAGGTTGCCGTCTGATGGTTACCGTGAAGATCCCGACCCAGCTGCGCGCTGCGACCGGGGGAGAGGCCGAGGTCGAGGTCTCCGGCTCCAACGTGGGCGAGGTGCTCGACGCGGTCTTCGATGCCTATGGCGACCTGCGCGAGCGGATCACCCAGGACGGCGACCTGCGCCGTTTCGTCAACGTCTACGTCAGCGGCGAGGACATCCGCTTCCAGCAGGGCCTCGAGACGGCGATCAGCGAGGGCGACGAGGTAACGATTCTGCCCGCTGTGGCTGGCGGTTGCTGAAACCGCCGGTCGTCATCCTCTGTGGTGGCCGCGGGACGCGACTGCGGGAGCGGACCGAGTCTGTGCCGAAGGCCCTCGTCGAGATCGGCGGCAGGCCGATTCTCTGGCACGTGATCGGGATCTATGCCGCCCAGGGCTTTGAGCGTTTCGTGCTCGCGACCGGGTACCTGGGCGAGACGGTGGAGGAGTTCGCGGCGGCCGAATCATGGCCGGGCGGAATCACGGTCGAGTGCGTCGACACGGGCCTCGACACGCCGACCGGGGGGCGCCTCGCGCGCCTCGCCGACCGCCTCGAGGGCGGGACCTTCTGCGCGACCTACGCCGACGGCGTCGCCGACATCGACCTCGCCGGGCTGCTGTCCTTTCACGCCGAGCATGGCGGCCTGGCGACGATGACGGTGGTGCGGCCACACCTGCAGTGGGGAGTGGCCGAGCTCGGCTCCGGGGACCGGGTCGAGGGCTTCGCCGAGAAGCCGCGCAGCGAGCACTGGATCAACGGCGGCTTCTTCTGCTTCGAGCCGGGAGCGCTCGGCTACATCGACGGCGACAGCGTGCTGGAGCGCGAGCCCCTGGCACGTCTCGCTGCTGACGGCCAGCTGCGGGCGCACCGTCACGACGGCTTCTGGGACTGCATGGACACCTACAAGGACGCTGTCGTGCTCAACGACCTCTGGGCCGGGGGGGAGGCGCCTTGGAAAGCCCTGACCGAGGCGGGAGCGCATTGACACGGGCGCTGGTCAGCGGCGCACACGGCTTCGTCGGCTCGCATCTGGCGCGGGCGCTGCTCGAGCGTGGAGAGGCGGTGCGGGTTCTGGACCGGCCAGCGCCACGCCTGGCCGACGTCGGCGGCGAGCGCCGTTCCGGCTTGGACCTGCTCGGAATCCGCGACGAGGTCGAGCTGGTCGAGGCCGACCTGCGCGACGCCGCGGCGACCGCCGCGGCGGTCGCGGGCATGCACTCGGTTTTCCACCTGGCCGCGCAGACGATCGTCGGTGTCGCCCGTTCCTCGCCGCTGGAGACGTTCGAGGTCAACGTCCGCGGCGCCTGGAACGTCTTCGAGGCCTGCCGGTCCCACGGAGTCGGTCGGGTCGTCTTCGCCTCCTCCGACAAGGCCTACGGCTCGAGCCCCGAGCTGCCCTACCGCGAGGACTTCCCGCTCCGCGGTGCCTATCCCTACGACGCCAGCAAGGCGGCGGCGGACATGATCGCGCGCAGCTACGCCACCGCCTACGGCGTCCCGATTGCGGTGACGCGCTTCGCCAACATCTACGGAAGCGGCGACCTCAACTTCTCCCGCCTCATACCCGAGACGGTGGTGGCGCTGCTCGAAGGCCGTCCACCGGTGATTCGCTCCGACGGCAGCCCGGAGCGCGACTTCCTCCACGTCGACGATGCCGTCTCCGCGTACCTGGCAATCGCGGGCGTGCTTGAGGACGGCGCGGTGGGGGAGGCCTTCAACGCCGGCGGCGAGCGCCCCCACTCGGTGCGCGAGGTGGTCGAGCTGATCGCGGGGGTTGCGGACTCGGGCATCGAGCCCGACTTCCAGGGCGCCGGCAACCCCGACGGCGAGATCGACCGCCAGTTCGTCGACTCGACCAAGCTGCGCGAGCTGACCGGCTGGCGCCCCGAGGTCGACCTCGAGCACGGCCTCCGCCGCACCCTCGAGTGGTATCGCGAGCACCCGGAGGCGCGTCCCTGATGTGCGGGCGGTTCACGGTCACGGCCAAGAACACGAAGACGATCGCCGATCGCTTCCAGGTCGAGCTCGAACGGTCGCTGGAGCGGAACTCCTCCGGCGAGACTCCGCCTCCCACTGCGGAGCGGGCGAAGAAAGCCAAATCGGGCCTTGGCCGTTTCAACGTCGCTCCGACCCAGGAGGTGCTGACGGTGCGCTCCTCGCCCGATCCCGACGAGGCCGCCCAGGGCGAGCGCGAGGCGCGGCTGATGCGCTGGGGCCTGGTGCCGCGCTGGGCCAAGGACCTCAAGGTCGGCTACCGGATGATCAACGCCAAAGCCGAGAACCTCACCTCCAGCCGCGCCTACTCCCCTCTGGTCGGCAAGTTCCGCCACCGCTGCCTGATCGTCGCCGACGGCTTCTACGAGTGGATGAAGGCCGAGGATCCGAAGCAGCCGCGCCAGCCTTGGCGCTTCACCGTCGACGGCGGTGAGCCCTTCGCTTTCGCCGGCATCTGCACCCGCAAGGAGTGGCAAGACGAGGAGGACCGTGGCTTCGAGGACGGCTGGCTCTACAGCTGCACGATCGTCACTACGACGCCGAACGAGGTCGTCGCCAAGGTGCACGACCGGATGCCGGCGATCCTGCCCAGCCCCGAGGCCGAGGCGACCTGGCTGCGACCGGACCTGGAGGTCGAGGACGCGATCGCGATGTGCGCGCCGCTGCCCGCCTCGCGCATGGAAGGCGCCCCCGCCAACCCGAAGCTGAACAAGGTCGGCAAAGGGATTGAAGGCCCCGAGCTGCTCGTCGCTCCTACTGCTTGAGTTCGCCGGCGGTGCGGGCCGTCGCCTTGCCGGCGCCGGTCTCGACCGTGCAGGAGATCCGCGCCGCCGGAGTGCCGGTGCTGCGCCAAAAGGAGGCGAAACCGAGCTCCAGCGGTTTCGCTGGGCGGCCCGCGGGCAGGCCCCATTGCCACTCCTGGACCCCTTTGCGGTAGGGCGACCAGCTGACGACAACGCCGGGCTGGTCGGTGAAGGTTTCGAAGGCGTCGCTGAGCCCGAGCACGCCGAGGTCGGTGCCATGCGAGTTGAACTCGACCAGCACGACTTCCGGCACGCCCTGCTTGATCAGGCTTTCGCCGCTGCTCGAACGCGGATAGGAGGCACGGCTGCCAGGGGTGTGGGCGACGATCGCGCTGCCGGGCACCCGCGTTGTGCAGCGCAACCGTCCCCTTCCTATCGCCGAGCCGGCGTCGATTTTCAGCACTCCGGCGACTCTGTAGATGCTGTAGCCGCTGATGTTCGGTTCGGTGACCCGTATCCCCGCTTCGGAGATTTGCATCGCCCCGCCGCCGGGAATCGGCGCAGTCTTCGAGTCGGGCAGCGGCGCCTTCGCTTCCCAGAACAGTTCCGCCGCACTGCCGGTCGCTTCGTCGGTGCTGAGCAGGGCCGCCGCCAGAGTGGCGATCAGCCCGACTGCAACCACCGCAAGCGCTCCTCGCGGCGGGCGCGTTTGTTTGCCCGCATTCATCTACGCGCCCGACAGGATTCGAACCTGTGGCCTTGCGCTCCGGAGGCGCACGCTCTATCCAGCTGAGCTACGGGCGCTCAGATTGCAGCTTAGTCTGTCGTCCGGGTCGTGGACCGATACGAACATATGTTCTGCTCGATTGTAGACATAAGGTTACGCAATGGGACGTCCTGGGAGCGGTAACGAGGGAGAGGCGATGGTACTGGCGGCCCTTGTGCAGCGGAAATTCCACGTTGGACACGCTGACATCTTCGGCGTCTGCTTTCCACGCGATCAAGCGGTACACCTGGTCCCTTTGGATGGGGTTGCAGGGTCGGAAGACCGTCGATTCGCTTCGCGAGATTGTGCAACCTGAGGCGTCCGTCAATGAAGCTGCGCTGAGCGTCGCGTAGGCTCGCGAGCTATGGACCTCTCGGTTGCCTTTCTTGGCACGGGCGGCGCCGTGCCCTCGGCGCGGCGCAATACCGCCAGCCTGCTCGTGGCGCGCGGCGGCGAACGGCTGCTGTTCGACTGCGGCGAGGGGACGCAGCGCCAGATGCAGCGCTCGCTGGGCCTGGTCCAGGTCGACGCGATCTACTTCACCCACTTCCATGCCGACCACTTCCTCGGCCTGCCTGGGTTGCTGAAAACGTATGACCTGACCGAGCGCGAGCGGCCGCTGACGATCTATGGGCCGCGCGGCCTGCGTGACCTGATCCAGAGCCTCGGCCGAGTCATCGGCCGGGTCGGCTACAAGCTCGACCTGGTCGAGCTGGAGCCCGGTGACGTGATCCCGTGCGAGGGAGCCGAGGTGCGCGCCTTCCCGGTCGAGCACAGTGTGGGCGCCGTCGGCTACGCGCTGGTCGAGTCGGAGCGCCCCGGACGCTTCGACCCCGATGCCGCGAAGAGGCTCGGTGTCAAGGAAGGCCCTGACTTCGCCGCCCTTCAGCGGGGTGAGCCGGTCGAGGGCTCCGAGGGTTCCGTCGAGCCAGGCGAGGTGATGGGGGAGTCGCGTCTAGGACGCACGGTCGTCCTCACCGGCGACACGGCTCCCTGCCGGGCGACGGTCGAGGCCGCGCGGGGCGCCGAGCTGCTCGTCCACGACGCCAGCTTCTCCGAGGAGGAGGCCCAGCGCGCAGCCGACACCGGTCATTCCACCGTCGGCCAGGCCGCAGCCGTCGCGCGCGAGGCCGAGGTCAAACTTTTAGCCCTAGTCCACATCTCCTCCCGCTACCACGTAGGAAAAGTGCTGGAGGAGGCGCGCGAGGTCTTCGAGCCAACCCTCGCCCCCCGCGACTTTGACCTAATAGAAATCCCTTTCCCCGAGCGGGGAGAACCGGCGCTTGTCCCCAACGGAGCACGGGAGAGAAGCGAGGATTCGAGCTGAGCAAGCTCCAAGCGAACGGTCGCCCGAGACCGGACAGGTCCCTCACCGCTGCTACTCTGAGGCCGTCCTTTAACCCGGTCCCGCGAGGCCAGGAAGGAGCAACGAAGTGAGCGAGAAGGTCGTGCTCGAGCGCGACGATCTGAGGCGAGCGCTGCGGCGGATCGCCCATGAGATCGCTGAGGCCAACCCCGAGGCCGAGCGTCTCGCGATCGTCGGCATCCACACCCGCGGCGCGGTGATTGCCGGCCGGCTGCACGCGCTTATCGGTGAGCTGACCGAGGCCGATACGCCGATCGGCGATCTGGACATCTCCTTCTACCGCGATGACGTCGGCGCCCAGTCGCCGGCTACGCAACCGGTCGTCCACTCGTCCCACATCGACTTCGACCTCACCGGCCGCACGGTGGTCCTGGTAGACGACGTGCTCTTCACCGGCCGCACCGTGCGTGCTGCGATCGACGCTCTCTTCGACTACGGCCGGCCGCAGCGAGTGCAGTTGGCGGTGCTCTGCGATCGCGGTCATCGCGAGTTGCCGATCCGCCCCGACTACGTCGGCAAGAACCTGCCGACTTCGCGCGGAGAGCGGGTCAACGTTCGGCTCGAGGAGATCGACGACGTTGACGAGGTGACGATCTCCGAGCCAAAGACGGCGGAGGCGCTCGCATGAAGCATCTCCTCGCAATCAAGGATCTCGACCGGGAGGGGATCGAGGCAATCCTCGACCGCGCCGAGAGTTTCGCCGAGGTCGGGCGCCGCGATATCAAGAAGGTGCCGACGCTGCGCGGGCGCACTGTGGTCAACCTCTTCTACGAGTCGAGCACCCGCACCAGCGCCTCCTTCGAGTTGGCGGCCAAGCGGCTCTCCGCCGACCTGATCTCGCTCAAGGCTGCGGGCTCCTCGGTCGACAAGGGCGAGTCGCTGAAGGACACATGCGCGACCCTCTCCGCTTACGACCCGGCCGCGATCGTGATCCGCCATCCCTACGCCGGCGCAGCACAGCTGGTCGCCGGCTGGAGTGAGGCGGCGGTGATCAACGCGGGCGACGGCAAGCACGAGCACCCGAGCCAAGCGCTGCTCGACCTCTTCACCCTGCGCCGCCGTCTAAGCAGTCTGGAGGGGGTGCGGATCTGGATCGTCGGCGACGTGCTGCACAGCCGCGTCGCCCGCTCCAACCTGGTCGCCTTCCAGGTGATGGGGGCCGAGGTGACGGTCTGCGGGCCGCCGGCCCTGATTCCGCGCGGGATCGAGCAGCTCGGTTGCGAGGTCTCCCATACGCTCGAGCGCCTGAGTGAGGCCGACGTCGTCTACGCGCTGCGACTGCAGCGAGAGCGGATGGCGGAGAGCTTTGTTCCCTCGATCCGCGAGTACGCGGCGCACTTCCAGATCGACTCGCGGCGGCTCGGGCCGCGCCAGCTGCTGATGCACCCCGGCCCTGTCAACCGCGGCGTCGAGCTCTCCGGCGAGGTGATCGACTCGCCGCAGTCGCTGATGACCGAGCAGGTGGCCTCCGGCCTGGTCGTGCGGATGGCGATCCTCTATGAGCTGCTGGCTGCGGGCGGCGAGCGCCCAGCGCCCGCGGCCGGCGACCCCGAACTGAGCCCGACTCCGATCGGACAACCGGCGTGAGCCTTGCCGAGGCGCTCGACATGCGCTCCGGTGAGGGCGCGGATCTGGTCCTGCGCGGCGCCACCGTGCTTGACCCAGTCGCCGGGATCGAAGGCGTTCACGATGTCATCATCCGCGCCGGCCAAATCGCCGAGCTGGCGGTGCCAGGCGCCGAGCTCGACGGACTGGAGGAGGTCGACGCCGAAGGTCTGCACGCCTTCCCCGCCTTCTTCGACCCGCATGTCCACCTGCGCACCCCTGGCCAGGAGCATAAGGAGGACCTCGAGACCGGCAGTCGCGCCGCCGCCGCCGGTGGCTACTGCGGCATCCTCGCGATGGCCAATACCGAGCCGCCCGTCTGCACCCCAGCCGCCGTCGAGGCGCTGCGCGAGGCGGCGCGGGAGGCTGCCTCGGTCCCCGCCGGCTTCCTCGCCACGGTGACCCGTGGCATGCAGGGAGAGGAGCTGACCGAGATGGGGTCGATTCGGGCGGCCGGCGCGGCCGGCTTCAGCGATGACGGCCTGCCGATCCGCAACGCCCGCGTCCTGCGCCGCGCCCTCCAGTACCAGCGCCTCTGCGGGGGCACGATCGCCCTGCACGAGGAGGATCCGGAGCTCTCCGGCGACGGCGTCATGCACGAGGGGCCGGTTTCGGCCGCGCTGGGACTGACCGGGATCCCGTCGGTCTCGGAGTCGACGATGATCGCCCGCGACGCCGCCCTGGCCGGCTATGAGGGGGGGCGGATCCACGTCCAGCATCTCTCGGCCGCCGAGTCGGTCGAGGCAATTCGCGCCGCCAAGGCCGGCGGCGTTCAGATCAGCTGCGAGGCAAGCCCGCACCATCTCTGCCTCACGGATGAGGAAGTGCGAAGTCTCGATCCGCGCCGCTTCAAGATGAACCCGCCACTGCGCTCGGAGCCTGATCGTCAAGTGCTGATCGAGGGTCTGCGCGACGGCACGATCGATTGCATCGCCACCGACCACGCCCCGCATGCCGCGGAGGAAAAGGAGGTCCCCTTCGAGCAGGCGGCGATGGGGGTGACCGGGCTGGAGACGGCCTTCGCCGCGCTGCACACGGAGCTGGTGATGCCAGGCGTCATCGACCTCAGCCTGCTGGTCGAGCGGATGGCCGGCGGCGCCGCCCCCTTCGATCTGGCGCGACCGACCCTGGCTCCGGGAAGCGAGGCCAACGTCGCCCTCTGCGACCTGGACGCCAAGTGGACGGTCGGCGAGGAGGGCTATGAGAGCCGCTCGCAGAACTCCTGGTGCGCCGGCCGCGAGCTGACCGGGCGGGTGCTGATGACGGTGGCGGGCGGGCAGGTCGCCTACCGGCTGCGAAGCTTCTCCCTCGGAGTCGCGGCATGAGCGCCGGCTACCTGCTGCTCGAGGACGGAACCCGCTTCGACGGCGAGCTCTGCGGACACGACGGCGAGGTGACTGGGGAGGTTGTCTTCAACACGTCGATGACCGGCTACCAGGAGTCGGTTACCGACCCTTCCTACGCCGGCCAGATCATCGTCTTCACCTACCCGCTGATCGGCAACTACGGCGTGTCAGCCGAGGCGATGGAGTCGGATCGGATCCACGCCCGCGGCGTCGTCATGCGCGACCCGAAGAACCGTGAGGACGTCGCTACCGCCGAGGGTGGCTGGCTCGACTGGCTCGGTGACTGCGGCGTGCCGGGGATCGGCGGCGTCGACACGCGGGCCCTGGTCCGCCACATCCGCGACCGGGGCGCGATGCGCGGCGGCGTCTTCGCCGCGGCGACCCCAGAAGCCCAGGCGCGGGAACGGGTCGCCGCCGAGCCGACGATGGACGGCGCCGATTTGGCCCGCGCGGTGACGCCGCCTGAGCCGCTCCGCTTCGAGGGCGAGGGACCGCATGTGGTCGGGATCGACACCGGGGTCAAGCTCAACATCGTTCGCGAGCTGCGCCAGCGCGGCTGCCGGCTCACTCTGCTCCCCTGCACCTCATCAGCAGAGCAGGTGCTGGCCGAGGACCCAGACGTCGTCTTCCTCGCCAACGGCCCCGGCGATCCCGGCGCGCTCGGCTACGTCGTCGACACCGTGCGCGCGCTGGTCGGGACGAAGCCCATTTTCGGCATCTGCCTCGGCCACCAGCTGCTCTGCCGCGCGGTCGGGCTGGAGACGTTTAAGCTCCCCTTTGGCCATCGCGGCGCCAACCACCCGGTCAAGGAGCTGACCAGTGGGCGGATCGAGATCACCTCACAGAATCACGGCTTCGCCGTACAGGGCCCGGGGGGCGAGCCGCGGATCGAGACCGACGAGCCGGTTCGCTGGGAGACCGACTTCGGCGCCGCCGAGCTCTCCCACCTCAACCTCTACGACCGCACCGTCGAGGGCCTCGTACTGAAGGACGTCGCCGCGGCGACTGTCCAGTACCACCCCGAGGCCGGTCCCGGTCCGCACGACGCCCGCCACCTCTTCGACAGCTTCCTCGAGCTTGCTCATGCCTAAGCGCACCGACATCGAGAAGATCCTTCTGATCGGCTCGGGGCCGATCGTGATCGGCCAGGCCGCTGAGTTCGACTACTCCGGCGTGCAGGCCTGCAAGGTGCTGCTCGAGGAGGGCTACGAGGTCGTCTTGGTCAACTCCAACCCGGCGACGATCATGACCGACCCCGAGTTCGCCACCGCCACCTACATCGAGCCGTTGCTGCCCGGCCCGGTGGCGAAGATCATCGAGAAGGAGCGCCCCGACGCGCTGCTGCCGACCCTGGGCGGACAGACCGCGCTCAACCTTGCGATGGCATTGCACGAGGACGGCGCCCTGGAGCGCTTCGGGGTCGAGTTGATCGGCGCGGACCACGCCGCGATCCGCCGCGCCGAGGACCGCGAGGAGTTCCGCCGCACGATGACCGAGGCGGGGCTGCGGATCCCGTGGTCGATGACGGTCGAGTCGCTCAGTCAGGTCGAGGGGGCCCTCTCCGAGGGCAAGATCACGCTGCCCGCCATCGTCCGGCCCGCCTTCACCATGGGTGGTCAGGGCGGCGGTGTGGGGAAGACCGAGACGGAGCTGCGCCAGGTCGTCTCCGAGGGACTTGCCGCGAGCCCGATCAACCAGGTCTTGGTCGAGGAGTCTGTGCTCGGCTGGGGCGAGTTCGAGCTCGAGGTGATGCGCGACCGAAACGACAACGTCGTGATCATCTGCTCGATCGAGAACGTCGACCCGATGGGGGTCCATACGGGTGACTCGGTCACGGTGGCGCCGGCGCAGACTCTCACCGACCGGCTCTATCAGGAGCTGCGCGACCAGGCGATCGCGGTGATCCGCGCGGTCGGGGTCGAGACGGGGGGCTCCAACGTCCAGTTCGCCGTTAACCCGCAAGATGGTGAGATCGCCGTGATCGAGATGAACCCGAGAGTTTCACGCTCTTCGGCGCTCGCTTCCAAGGCGACCGGCTTCCCGATCGCCAAGATGGCGGCGAAGCTCGCCGTGGGCTATGCGCTGGAGGAGATCCCCAACGACATCACCCGCGCCACGCCGGCCTCCTTTGAGCCGACGATCGACTACGTGGTGACGAAGATCCCGCGCTTCGCCTTCGAGAAGTTCCCCGGCGCCGAGGGCCGCCTCTCCACCCACATGCAGAGCGTCGGCGAGGTGATGGCGATCGGCCGCACTTTCCGCGAGTCCTTCGCCAAGGCGATGCGCTCGCGCGAGCTCGACGCCCCCGCCGAGCCGCCGACCTCCGACGACGAGCTGCTGGAGGCGATCGAGATGCCTTGCGCTGAGCGCTTCGACCTGGTTTTGGAGGCTTTCCGGCGGGGCCTCGATGTCGAGGCTGTCCACGAGCGTTGCCTGGTCGACCGCTGGTTCCTGCGCGAGCTGCAGGCCCTCGCTGCCGAGGGCGACGGCACCTCCGGGTTGGTCCGCACCTACAAGGCGGTCGACACCTGCGCCGCCGAGTTCGAGGCGGCGACGCCCTACTACTACTCCGCCTACGAGCGCCCCGGCCCGGGCGGCGTGGCCGCCTCGGAGGTGCGCCGCGGAGAGCGTGACTCGGTCGTCATCCTCGGCGCCGGCCCGAATCGGATCGGACAGGGGATCGAGTTCGATTACTGCTGCGTGCACGCGGCGATGACCGCCCGCGAGTTGGGTCGAGATGCGGTGATGGTCAACTGCAACCCGGAGACCGTCTCAACCGACTACGACACTTCCGACCGGCTCTACTTCGAGCCGCTGACGGCGGAGGACGTGCTCGCGGTCTGCGAGCAGGAGCGGCCCGAGGGCGTGATCGTCCAGTTCGGTGGGCAGACGCCGTTGAAGCTTGCCGGGGCCTTGGAGGAAGCGGGCGTGCCGCTGCTCGGCACTCCGGTCGACGCCATCGACCTCGCTGAGGACCGCGGCCGCTTCGGCGCGCTGCTGCGCCGGCTCGAGATCGAGCACCCGCCCTACGGGACCGCGCTCTCGGCCGAGGAGGCGACCGTGATTGCCGAGAAGGTCGGTTTCCCGCTGCTGGTCCGGCCCTCCTACGTGCTTGGTGGCCGGGCGATGGAGATCTGCTACTCGACCGAGAACCTGAATGCCTACCTGGACGCCCACGTCAAGGCCGACCAAGAGCACCCATTGCTGCTCGACCGCTTCCTCGAGAACGCGATCGAGATCGACGTCGACGCGCTCGCCGACGGCGCCGAGGTCCACGTCGCCGGCATCATGCAACACGTCGAGGAAGCCGGCGTCCACTCTGGCGACTCCGCCTGCGTGATCCCACCATTGAGCATCGGCGAGGAGATGCTGGAGCAGATCCGCGCGACGACGGCGCAAATCGCGTTGGAGCTGGGCGTGATCGGCTTGATCAACATCCAGTACGGGATCGCTGGCGGCCGCCTCTACGTGATCGAGGCCAATCCGCGCGCCTCGCGCACCGTGCCCTTCGTCTCCAAGGCGACCGGGACGCCGCTGGCCAAAGTCGCAGCGCGGCTGATGCTTGGTGAGAGGCTCGCCGACCTCGACCTGCCCGAGCCGTCCAGCAGCCATGTCAGCGTCAAGGAGGCGGTGCTGCCCTTCGCCCGCTTCGCCGGGGTCGACTCGGTGCTCGGGCCGGAGATGAAGAGCACCGGCGAGGTGATGGGCATCGCCGCCGACTTCCCGACCGCCTTCGCCAAGGCGCAGGCTGCGGCCGGGGTTCTGCTGCCCACAGAAGGGACCGTCTTCATCACCGTCACCGACACCGACAAGCCAGCAGCGACGCAGATGGCGGCCCGTTTCCACGACCTCGGCTTCGAGGTGATCGCCACGGGTGGAACGGCGCAATCGATCACCTCGATGGGGGTGCCGGTGACGCGCATCAACAAGATCGGCGAGGGCTCGCCCCACGTCGTGGACCTGATTCGCGAGCGCCGTTGCGACCTTGTGATCAACACGCCGACCGGCTCCGGCGCCCGCGCCGACGGGCAGGCGATCCGAACAGCCGCGGTCCGCCACGGCATCCCCTGCGTGACGACGATGACCGGCGCCTCGGCGGCGGTGCGAGCAATCGCCGCGCAGAAGCAGGGCGAGCCGGCGGTGCTCAGCCTGCAGGAGATCCATGCGCCGGCAAAGGCCCCGCAGCCTCGATGACGGCCCCGTTCGGGCGCCGGGCCTGCGAGGTGACGGATAGCCGCGCATCCGGCGGCTACCGCATCTTCTCTCTGCTCGACGCCGAGGGCCCCGAGCCGCTGCCGGGGCAGTTCTACATGCTTGCCACCGAGCAGAGCTGGGGGGAGGGAGGGGGACGGCCGTACCTTCCTCGCGCCTTCTCAGTCGCTGACACCGACCCCCTGGATGGCGGCCGGCGACTGGACTTCCTGATCGAGGGGATCGGCCCTGGGACCGACCGCCTCTGTGCGCTGGAGCCGGGCGAGCGGGTCTGGGTCAACGGCCCTCTGGGCAATTCCTTTTCGGCTCCGCACGAGCTATCTCCCGGGGCGGCTGGGGCGATCTTGGTGGGCGGGGGAATCGGAATAGCTCCTCTTGCTCTTCTGCGCCGTCGCTTCGGTGATAGGAACGTCCCGGTTCGGGTTCTCCTGGGCTTCCGCGACGCAGCCCACTCTGGTGGCCTCGACGACCTCTTTGCCTGCTGTGAGGTCGGCCTCGCCAGCAACGACGGCCACGTCGGCCACCACGGCTACGTAACCGACCTGCTCTCCACCGTGCTCGAAGGCGACGACGTCGCCAGCGCCACGGTCTACGCCTGCGGCCCACCCCCGATGCTCGACGCGGTCGCTGCGCTCTGTTCAGCTCACGACGTCGCCTGCGAGCTGGCGATGGAGTCGCCGATGGCCTGCGGCTACGGCGCTTGCTTCGGCTGCGCGGTATCGACGGGCGACGGTGGCTACCTGCGCCTCTGTGTAGACGGCCCGATTGTGCGGCCCTCAGACGGAGGACCGGGGGTCCCCTTCCGCAAACTTGTGAGCCGCCAGGGCAAGAGCCCTTGCCCCGCGACCGACGCGGGTTTGCGGAGGGGGACCCCCGGTCCTCCGTCCGTGCCAGCTGCTTCCGTCGACTTTTGTGGGCTTGAGCTGCGGCACCCGATTATCAACGCATCGGGCACGTTTGACGCGATAGCCGCCAGGCGTGTCTACGGCGATCAGTTGTTGGAGCACTTTCCGTTCTCGGCGTTCGTGTCCAAGACGATCACGTTGGAGCCACGGGCGGGCAACGAACCCCAACGGATCTGGGAGACCCCGGCGGGGATGATCAACTCGATCGGGCTGCCAAACAAGGGACTGGACGGGTTCTTGGCGGAGGACCTGCCCCAGCTGGCCGAGCTGCCGGTACCTCTGATCGTCTCGGTGATGGCCACGGGACACGACGACTTCAAACGGATGGTTGCGGCGTTGGATGAGCGCGAAGAGGTCAGCGCGTTAGAGCTGAATGTCTCCTGCCCCAACGTCCATTCCGGGTTGATCGTCGGCGAGCAGCCGGCCGAGACCGTTGCGCTGCTAGAAGCGCTGCGGCCGTTGACGGCGAAGCCGCTGATTGTGAAGCTGACGCCGAACGTCGCCGACCCGGCGGCCGTCGCGGTCGCTGCGGATGAGGGGGGAGCTGACGCGATCTCGTTGATCAACACGCTGAAGGCGAGTGCCATCGATCCGATGACTGGTCAACCCGGCATCGCCGCCGGACACGGCGGCCTCTCCGGGCCTGCGATTCGCCCGGTTGCCATCGCCCAATTGCGAGCGGTGGCGAGTGCCGTCTCATTGCCGATCGTCGGCATGGGGGGCATCTCGAGTGGTGCCGACGCAGCAGAAATGCTGAACGCCGGCGCGACCCTCGTCGCGATCGGAACCGAGAGCTTCCGCGACCCGCGGGCGGGAAGTCGCATTGCCGCAGAGCTCTCTGAGCGGTCCGCATAGGCCGGTCTAACCTCAACCTCGACTCGAGGTCTAGGTGAATTTGGCGGAAAAGGGGCCGGATGGGCTTGCACGCTCGCGAGCCACGGCTATACTCGCCGCCCACATGCCCACCCCAGTCAAGACCTCCGCAGCGGCCCCCGAGAGGTCGCTGGACCAAAGAATGGACGCGCTGAAACGGGCGAACGACATTCGCACCGCTCGCGCCAAGCTGAAGAAGGACCTGAAAGCCGGCAAGGCGAGCATCCACGCGCTGCTTCTCGACCCCCCCGAGTACGTGATGACCGCCAAGGTCTTCGACATGCTGCTCGCCGTCCCCAAGTACGGTCGAGTCAAGACCAATCGGATTCTCAATCAGTGCCGGATCTCGCCCTCGAAGACGATCGGCGGCCTCTCGGAGCGCCAGCGCGCCGAGCTGGTCTCCCAACTCCGCAGGTAGCGAAGCCGACCGCCGCGGCGGTCAGTATCTCCGGCCGCATGGCCAACAAAGTCTTCGTCATCACCGGGCCCAGCGGCGTCGGCAAGGGGACGCTGATCTCCAAGCTGCTCGAGCGGGTGCCGGGGCTTGAGCTGTCCGTCTCGGCAACCACGCGAGAGCCGCGCGCCGGGGAGGTCGACGGCTGCGATTACCACTTCCTCACCCCAGAGGAATTCGACCGCAGAATCGAGCGCGAAGACTTCCTCGAGTTCGCCACCTATAGCGGCAACCGCTATGGCACCCTGCGCTCTGAGGTGCGCAAGCGGCTCGAGGCGGGCCATTCGGTGGTGCTTGAGATCGAGGTGCAGGGGGCGCGCCAGGTGCGCGCCGCGATGCGGGAGTCGATCCAGGTCTTCATCGCGCCGCCCGATCCCGGCGTGTTGCGGCAGCGGCTCGAGTCCCGCGGCGCCGACTCGGCCACCGCGATCGACGCAAGGCTGGAAGTCGCCGAGCAGGAGCTGGCGGCTCAGGACGAGTTTGCCTACCGGGTCGTCAACGCCGATCTGGGGCGGGCCGCGGACGATCTGGAGGGGATCGTGCGCGCCGAGCTGGGCTTACCACTAGACTCTCCAGCCGAATGATCAAGCCACGTGTAGACAAGCTCCTCGAGCACGCCGACTCGCACTACGCCGCGGTAGTCGTCGCTGCGAAGCGAGCGCGTCAGATAAACAGCTACTTCCACAACCTCGGTGAGGGGGGCTTCGGCGAGTACCCGCCGCCGATGGTCGAGACCCGCGGCGATCGCAATTACCTCTCGATGGCGCTGGAGGAGCTTGCCGAGGGCAAGCTCAAATACGAGTACCGCGCCTAGCGCACCGCTTCCCCAGGAGAAGACATGGCCAGAATCCTGCTCGGCGTAAGCGGTGGGATCGCCGCCTACAAGTCGCTGGAGCTTGCTCGCCTGGCCACCGTGGCCGGGCACGGCGTACGCGTAGTGATGACTGAAGCCGCCGGGCGCTTCGTCGGCGCCGCTTCCTTCGAGGGCATCGTCGGCGCGCCCGTGCTGACCTCGGAGTTCGAGCGCGACCCGCTCGGCGGCGCCTTCCCCGGCGACCCGCGGCCCGAGCACGACCCGATCGGCCACCTCGAGGTCGCTGCCAACTGCGATGCCTACCTGGTCGCGCCGGCCTCCGCCAACACGATCGCCAAGCTGGCCGCCGGGATGGCCGACTCGATGCTGACCACTTCCTTCCTCGCCTGCGCCGCGCCGCGCCTCGTCGCCCCGGCGATGAACGACCGCATGTATGCCGATTCCGCGACCCAGGCGAACCTGGCGACACTGCGCGAGCGCGGGGTCGAGGTAATCGAGCCGGGCGAGGGCCGTCTGGCCTCGCGCGGCGAGTTTGGCAAGGGGCGGCTGCCCGACCCAGCTGAGCTGCTGGCCCGGCTGGAAGCAGTCCTGCCGGCAGGCGAGCGTCCCTGGGACGGCCTGCGGATCCTGGTCACCGCGGGCGGCACCCGCGAGCCGATCGACCCGGTTCGCTTCCTCGGCAACCGCTCCAGCGGCCGCATGGGCTTGGCCCTGGCAGCAGCCGCCAGACGCCGGGGCGCGGACGTGACCCTGATCGCCGCCAACATCGCTCACCCCGAGCCCGCCGGCGTCCGTCGCATAGACGTGGAGACGGCGGCGGAGTTGGCCGAGGCGGCCCGGACCGAGTTCCCATCCACCCACGTCCTGCTGATGGCCGCCGCTCCCGCCGACTTCAGAGCGAGCGAGCCGGCCAGCGACAAGCTGAAGCGGGAAGGCAACCTCGACCTCCACCTCGAGCCCACCGAAGACATCCTCGCCAGCCTCGCCACCAGCCGGGCGTCCGAGCAGACGATCGTCGGCTTCGCCGCCGAACACGGCAACGACATCGATCGAGCCCGCGAAAAGCTCAGCCGCAAGGGCGCCGACCTAATAGTCCTCAACGACGTCTCCGACCCAACCATCGGCTTCGAGAGCCTCGACAACGCAGTGACCCTGATCGAGTCAACGAGCGAGACCACTCTCCCGCAGGCCCCAAAGGACGTAATAGCCGACCAGATCCTCGAAAGAGTCGACCAGCTCCGCACCAAGCCCGACCTTTCGCGAAGTTAGCCGGCGTCGGTCTGGGCGGGCGGGGGTATCCGGGCGCGCAGCGGCGTCCTCTTTTTCGCCCTGTCAACTCAGCGAGTGTCGCCGTGTCCTCTGGCGAAAAACCCAGCAAGCGTCCGGACACCCCCGCCCGCCCACCACCTAGGCGGGCTATACTGGCTGCAAGCTTTTCTGTCCCTAGCAGCATCGAGAAGTGGGCCTGGCCCACTTTTTTTTCGTCCCAAACCAGGCGAGCAAGGCATGGCAGATCTCAAAGACAGCATTCAACAGCAGCTCTCAGAGCTCGATTCCGAGCTCGACCTGGTTGCCATCGAGCAGCCGGGCACCGAATCGCTGCGCCTCTTCATCGACCATCCGGCCGGGGTCGATCTGGCGCTCTGCGAACGGGTCACCAAGCATCTCAACCAGCTTCGTGCCGAGTACGCGCTCGAGGTCTCGTCCCCCGGGCCGAAATACCGCCGCACCGATCCAGTTTCCGAGACGACCGAGGAGCAGCCGTGAGCAAGGAGATCGTCGAAGCAATCAAGGCGCTCGAGCAGGAGAAGGGCATCTCCGCAGACAAATTGATGGATGCCCTCGCCGACGCCCTCCTGTCGGCTTACAAGAAGACGCCTGGGGCGGCCAAGTACGCCCGCGTCGACCTCGACCACGAGACCGGCGACTTCCGCGTCTTCGAGCTGATCCTGCCGGTGGAGCTGGAGGAGAAGCTGCTCGCCGAGGCGGCGGAGGCCCAGGAGGAGGAAGAGCGTGAGATCGATCCCGAGACGGGGGAGTTGAAAGAGCCGGAGGAGCCCGAGCTGGACCCGGAGATGATCGCTCCCTACGAGGATCAGATCGAGACTCGCGACGTCACCCCCGAAGACTTCGGCCGGATCGCCGCCCAGACCGCCAAGCAGGTGATTCTGCAACGGATCCGGGAGGCGGAACGGATGATGATGTTCGAGGAGTACCAGGACCGGGTCGGCGAGCTGATCACCGGGATCATCCAGCAGTCCGACAAGCGCTACACCCTTGTTCAGCTGCGCGAGCGGGTTGAGGCGCTGCTGCCCAAGTCCGAGCAGGTCTACAACGAGCGCTACGACCACGGGATGCGGGTCAAGGCCGTGATCACCGACGTCTCCGACTCGACCAAGGGGCCGGCGATCGTCGTCTCGCGGCGCAGCCCCGAGCTGATCAAGTCGCTGTTCGAAATGGAGGTGCCGGAGATCGCCGACAAGCTGGTCGAGATCGTCGGCGTCGCCCGCGAGCCCGGCTACCGCTCGAAGATCGCGGTGGTTTCACATACGGACGGCGTCGACCCCGTCGGCGCCTGCGTCGGGCCGCGCGGATCGCGGGTGCGGATGGTCGTCTCCGAGCTGCGTGGCGAGAAGATCGACATCATCCCCCACAACGACGAGCCCGCCCGCTTCGTCGCCAAGGCCCTCTCTCCCGCGCGGGTGCGCGAGGTGATCGTCGACGACGACGAACGTCAGGCCACCGTGATCGTGCCCGACGACCAGCTCTCGCTGGCGATCGGCCGCGACGGACAGAACGCCCGCCTCGCCGCCCGCCTGACCGGTTGGCGAGTCGACATCAAGTCCGAGACCGAGTTTGCCCAGGACGACGAGGAGGTCGAGTACGAGGGCGAGGAGCAGTCCGACGGTCACTGCTTGGCGGTGCTCTCCAACGGGCGCCGCTGCCCCAACGCGGCGATCGGCGATTCCTCCTACTGCGGTCTGCCTACCCACCAGGCGCTGAGCCGCTTCGAGACCAACCAGATCACCGTCCTGGCGCCGCTGGCGGAGGCCGAAGTCGCGATCCTCGCCGACTCTGCCGCTGACGAAGGGCAGGTAAGCGAGATCGTGGCCAAGGCCGAGGCGGAGTTCGAGGAGCCCGTCGACGAGGAGCCTCAGGCCGCGGGTCCTGTCGCGGGGGCGGACTCCTCGTCCTCGCAGGCTGCGGGCGAGGAGCCCTCTACGCCACCCGCGGCAGATGCGCCTGAGGACGGGCAGCCCGAAACCTCGGAAGCTGTGGTCGAGGAGGCTGAGCAGGCCTAGTGGCTAAAAAGCGCGTCCATGAGATTGCGAAAGCTCAAGGGTTGAGCAGCAAAGAGCTGCTTGCTGCGCTTAAAAAAGCCGGGATTGAGGCTAAAGCTGCTGCGTCGAGTGTCGAGGAGGCCGATGCTCTGAAAGCACTCTCCGGCAACGGGGCGACTGCGACGAAAGCCCAGCCCAAAGCTGAGGCGAAGCCCGCCGCCCCACGGCAGGCTTCGGCGCCGACTGCAAAACCCGCGCCCAAACCGGCGGCGGCCAAAAAACCCGCCGGGTCGGCGAAGAAACGTCGTGTCGTGATCGATTCGCAGGCTGCGCGCCGCGACCAGATGGGTGGGCCGCCCCCGCAGCGGCCGCCGCGGCGGCGCGGTGGCAGGCGCCGCCGGCCGCTGCTCGAGGAGCCGCCCCTCAGGACCGAGGAGCCGGCCGAGCCGGAGGCGACCAAGGTCAACTCCGGCGCCACCGTGCGCGAGGTCGCCGAGCTGCTCGGCCTGGGCAGCGCCGAGGTGATCAAGAAGCTGATGATGATGGGCGAGATGGCGACCCTCACCCAGACCCTGACCGACGAGTCGATCAAGGCGATCGCCGACGAGTACGACCGCAAGATCGAAATCGTCACCGCCGCCGAGGAGGAGCCAGAGGCGCCGGAGTTCGAGGACTCCGAGGAGAGCCTCGTCGACCGGCCGCCCGTGGTGACGATCATGGGTCACGTCGACCACGGCAAGACGTCGCTGCTCGACGCGATCCGCGAGACCGAGGTCGCAGCCGGTGAGGCCGGCGGCATCACCCAGCACATCGGCGCCTACCAGGTCCACCACGAGGACAAGACGATCACCTTCCTCGACACCCCCGGCCACGCCGCCTTCACCGCGATGCGCGCCCGCGGCGCCAAGGTCACTGACATCGCCGTCGTCGTGGTCGCCGCCGACGACGGTGTGATGCCGCAGACGAAAGAGGCGATCGACCATGCCCGCGCCGCCGACGTGCCGATCCTGATCGCCGTTAACAAGATCGACAAAGAGGGGGCGCAGCCCGACCGCGTCCGCAACGAGCTCGCCGCCGACGGGCTTACGCCTGAGGACTGGGGGGGCGAGACGGTCTATTGCGACGTCTCCGCCAAGACCCACGAGGGTCTCGGCAACCTGCTCGACATGATCCTCTTGGTCTCCGAGCTGGAGGAGCTGGGCGCCAACCCCGACGCCCCAGCTTCGGGAACGGTGGTCGAGTCCCAGCTCGACCCCGGTCGCGGCCCCGTGGTCACGATCCTGGTCCAGCGCGGAACACTCGCGGTCGGCGACGCCCTGGTCGGCGGTCCGCAATGGGGGCGGGTGCGTGCGATGCACGACTTCACCGGAGACCGGGTGCAGAAGGCGGGGCCGGGGATGCCGGTCGAGGTGCTCGGCTTCGACGGCGTCTGCGAGGCCGGGGAGCACGTGCGCGTGGTCGAGAACGACCGTCGTGCCCGTCAGCTTGCCCAGGAGCGGGGCAACCGGTTGAAGACCGAGGCCCTTGCCCGCCGCCAAGCGCGCAAGGTCAGCCTCGAGGAGGTCTTCTCCCGCGCCCAGGAAGGCGACATCAAGGAGCTCAACATCGTCCTCAAGGCCGACGTCGCGGGCTCGCTGGAGGCGCTTCAGGACGAGATCGCCAAAGTGCCGCAGGAGCAGGTCGGAATCAACATCATCCACTCGCAGACCGGTGGCATCAACGAGTCCGACGTGATGCTGGCCTCGGCATCTGATGCGATCGTGATCGGCTTCAACGTGCGGCCCCTGGCCGATGCCCGCCGCGCCGCCGAGCGCGAGGGTGTCGACGTCCGCACCTACTCGGTCATCTACAAAATCACCGAAGACCTGCGCAACGCGATGGAGGGCATGCTCGAGGCGGTCGAGGTCGAGGAGATTCTCGGCGAGGCAGAGGTCAAACAGACCTTCAAGGCGTCCAAAGTCGGGCGCATCGCCGGCTGTATCGTCAGCGAGGGGAAAGTCGCCCGCGACGCCAGCGTGCGCCTGATCCGCGAGGGCACGGTGATCTGGGACGGCAAGCTCGGCTCCCTGCGCCGCTTCAAAGACAACGTGCAGGAGGTCGAGGAGGGCCAGGAGTGCGGCATCGTGCTCGAGGGCTACGCCGACGTCAAGGAGGGCGACGCGCTCGAGTTCTACAAGACCAAGCAGGTCGAGCAGACGCTGGATTAAGATGGCCACGCCTCGCATGCGCCGTATCAATGAGGTGCTTCGCGAGGTGATCGGCGCAGCGATCACCACCGAGCTGAGCGATCCTCGGATCGGCTTCGTCACCGTGACCTCAGTCGAAACCAGCCCAGATCTCCGCGCTGCAAAGGTGCATGTAAGCGTGCTCGGTGACGAGAGCGCAAGGGAGGAAGCACTCACAGGGCTACGCTCCTCGCACGGGGTACTGCAGTCGAAGATCGCCGCCGAGACCCGAATGAAGCGCACCCCGACCCTGACCTTCCACTACGACCCGACGGTCGCGCAGGGAATGAGGATCTCCGAGCTTCTCGAAAGGGAGGGTGAAGCGGAATGAGCGAGACCACCGACATCGGCGCCACCGCAATCGAGCGGGTCGCCGGTGAGATCCGCAGTCGCGACCGGTTCCTGCTCACTGCCCACGAGGGGCCCGATGGCGACGCCCTCGGCTCGCTGCTGGGCATGCACCACCTGCTCACCCAACTGGGCAAGGACTCGGTGATGTTCCTGGCGGCGAAGGAGTTTCCGCTACCGATCGAGTATCGCTTTCTGCCACTCGAGGAGGTCTTCCACGAGGCCCCGGCCGATATGGCTGACAGGGCAGCCATTTTCCTCGATTGCGGCAACATCGACCGCATGCCGGTCGACTTTCTCTCCGAGGAGGGCGTCTTCACGATCAACATCGACCACCACCACGACAACACCCTCTTCGGCGACGTCAACCTAGTCGAGGTCGATGCCTCCTGTACCGCCGAGATTGTCTACGAGCTGGCGGTGCTCCTAGGGGCGCAGATCACTCCCGAGATGGCCGCCGCCCTCTATGTCGGCCTCGTAACCGACACCGGCAAGTTCATGTACGAGAACACGAACGCGCGCACCCATCGCATCGCCGCCGACCTGATCGAAGTCGGGGTCGACGTCGATGAGACCTACCGCCGCCTCTACGAGCATGTGCCGATCGAGAAGCTGCGGCTGCTCTCGCGGGCCCTGGAAGGCATTCAGCGTCACTGTGATGGCGCTCTCGTTCTCGCCTACATCGCCGCCGCCGACTATGAGGCAAGCGGCGCCAGTGAGGAGATGACCGAGGGGATCATCGACCACCTGCGCTCGGTCGAGGGCGCCCGGGTCGCAGCCCTGATCCGTGATCTCGGCGATCGCGGTCGCGCCGCGCGCAAGGTAAGCCTGCGCTCCGGCGACGGCGCGGTCGACGTCTCGGCAATTGCCCGCGAGCGCGGTGGCGGCGGCCATAAGCGCGCCGCCGGCTTTTCCACCGACCTCGAGCTGGAGCCGCTGGTCTCCTTCCTCTGTGCAGAGGTCTTTGCCCAGCTCGATTCTTGACGGTGCTGATCTGCGACAAGCCGGCGGGGATGACCTCGCACGACCTGGTACGAAGAGTTCGACGCGAGCGCGGCTGCAAAGCGGGGCACGCCGGCACGCTCGACCCCTTCGCCACTGGTCTGCTTCTTGTCTTGCTTGGGCCCGCCACCCGCCTGCAGCGTTTCCTCACCGACCTGCCGAAGACCTACCTCGCCACCGCCCGGCTCGGCTGGCGCTCCAGCAGCGGCGATCCCGAGGGTGAGTTGACGGAGACCGGCAGATTGCCGGCATCGCTTGAGCTGCCAACCGGCGCCGTGCGCCAGCGAGTACCGATGACCTCGGCGGTGCGGGTCGGCGGCGAGCGCCTCTACCGCAAGGCGCGCCGCGGTGAGACCGTGCCGACGCCGCTTCGCGACATCGAGGTGTACCGCGCGGAGCTGCTCGATCGCGACGCTGAAACCGCCCGCTATGCGATCGAGTGCTCGAGCGGCACCTACGTGCGCACGCTGATCGAGACCCTTGGTGACGCCTACTGCGTCGAATTGCGCCGCACCGCGATCGGCCCCTTTCGGGTCGAGGACGCGGGCGAGGAGATCTCCGTGGAGCGCATCGGCGAGCTGATCCCCGCCGCGGCGGAGGCGCTCAGATAATGGCCAAGATCGAAGTCACCGAGCTGTCCGACGCCGATCCACGGCCGCGTCGCGTCGCGATCGGCACCTTCGACGGGGTACACCGCGGCCACCAGGCGGTGATCGAGGGAGCCGACACCGTGCTCACCTTCGATCCCCACCCGCTCGAGGTGATCCACCCGGCGGCGCTGCCAAAGCTGATCATGCCCTTCGAGGTAAAGCGCGACGTGATCGAGGGTCTCGGCGTGCGTGAGCTGGTCGTCATCCCCTTCGACCGTGAGTTCGCCGCTCGCTCCGCGGAGGACTTCATAGAGCGGGTGCTGATCGAGCGGCTGAGCGCCAAGCAGGTGTCGGTGGGGGAGAATTTCCGCTTCGGCGCAAAGGCGAAAGGGGACCCAGCGATGCTCGCCGCCCGCCCGGAGTTCGAGACCCGGGTGGTGCCTCTGGTCGAGGTCGACGGCGAGACGGTCTCCTCGACTCGAATCAGGGCTTTGGTGGCTGCGGGGGACATGGGAGGCGCGCGACACTGCCTCGGCGCCCCTTTCATGGTCGAGGGGACGGTGGTCGAGGGCGACCAGCGTGGCCGCGAGCTCGGTTTCCCGACCGCCAACATCGTCCCCGACGATCGCCTCGCGATACCCGGTCATGGGGTCTACGCGGCCTTCGCCGACGGCGTTCCCGCCGCCGTCAACGTAGGTGTACGGCCCACCTTCGACAGCGGTCGCGGGGTTCTGATCGAGACCTACCTGATCGACCGCGATGAGGACCTCTACGGGCGTACGCTGCGCGTCGCCTTTGTCGAGAGGCTGCGCGGCGAGAAGCGCTTCGCCAGCGTCGAGGAGCTGATTGCCCAGATGCGAATCGACGTCGAGGACGCGAAGCGGGTCTGTGCTAGCTTCACCGGCGCATCATGAGCCTGACCAAGGAACAGAAGACCGAGCTGATCGGCAAGTATGGCCGCGCCGACGGTGACACCGGCTCAGCCGAGGTCCAGGTGGCGCTGCTCACCGAGAGGATCAACGAGCTCACCGAGCACCTTCGCTCTCACGCCAAAGACCATCACTCGCGCCGCGGCTTGCTGATGCTGGTCGGCAAGCGCCGTCGCATGCTCCGCTACCTCGAGCGCACCGACCTCGAGCGCTACCGCTCCCTGGTTGCCGAGCTCGGCCTGCGGCGATGATCGCCGCGGGGGAACCCGCCCCCGAGTTCACCCTGCGAGACCAAGACGGCGAGGGAGTTTCGCTCTCCGGCTTTCGCGGCCGCAGGGTCCTGCTCGTCTTCTACCCGCTCGACTTCAGTCCGGTCTGCTCCGACCAGCTCTCGATCTACCAGGAGGTAAAGCCTCAGATCGAAGCGAAGGGCGTCGAGATGGTCGGAATCAGCGTCGACCACGGCTTCGCCCACAAGGCCTTCCAGGAGAAGCTTGGCATCGATACGCCGCTGCTTGCCGATTTCGAGCCCAAGGGCGAGGTCGCCCGCGCCTACGGCGCCTACATCGAGAAGACCGGCCACGCCAATCGCTCGCTTGTCCTAATCGACAAGGAGGGCGTCGTCGAGTGGGTGCACGAGTCGCCGACGCCGCTCGAGATCCCGGGCGCCAACGTGATCTTCGACGCGCTGGCGTCGGTTGAGGCCTGACCGCCGAGCTGACCAGCGCCGCGGTCCCTCCGCCCGGCCCCGAAGACCATGTGCGCGGGGAAGGGAAGCTGCTGATCGTCTACGCCGATCTCGGCTGCCCGCATTGCGCGGGCGTCTGGACGGAGATCTGCGACCGGCCGGCGCGGGTCGTATTTCGCCACTTTCCGGTGACCAGCAAGCATCCGCGCGCGCTCGCCCTGCACGCGGCCGCCGAGGCAGCGGGAATGCAGGGCTGCTTCTTCGAGATGGTCGACTCCCTCTACGCCGACCGCGGTCATGTCGACGACCCCCACCTCTGGGAGCGGGCGAAGGGGCTCGGCCTCGACCTCGAGCGATTCGAGGCGGACCGGCGCTTGGAGGAGGTGGCCACTCGAGTCCGCCGCGATTTCGAATCCGGAATCCGCGCCGGCGTAACCGGCACCCCCGCGATCTTTCAGGGACGTGCCGGGACTTAGCGGTCCACATAGGTGCATAACTCCCGGCACGTCCCGGCGTCTGTACTCTCTCCGGTGAAAGAGAACGAGAGTTCTGAAAGCAAATGGCCGCCATCCGGGCGGCCGGAGGTAGGACAACTAAATGAGCATGTTTGACGTTACCCGCGTCTCGGTGGATGTCGGCGACAGCCAGATCTCCTTCGAGACCGGAAAACTCGCGAAGCAGGCGGGCGGCGCGGTCGTAGTCCAGGCCGGCGACACCATGGTCCTGTGCACCGCAACCGTCGGCAGTCTGCGCGACGTGGACTTCCTTCCCCTCACCGTCGACATCGAGGAGCGGATGTACGCCGCGGGCAAGATCCCCGGCTCGTTCTTCCGTCGCGAGGGCAAATCCAGCGAGAAGGCGACGCTGACCGCGCGCATGATCGACCGACCGATCCGGCCGCTGTTCCCCAAGGGATGGCACTACGAGACGCAGCTGGTCGCGATCCCGATGTCGGTGGACCAGGTCCACCCCTACGACATCCTCGCCATGAACGGCGCCTCGGCCGCATTGGCGATTTCCCCAGTTCCGGTCGCCGCCCACGTTGGTGCGGTGCGGATCGGCAAGCTCGACGGCGACTTCGTCGTCAATCCCTCCGAGGAGGACCTCGCCGAGCTCGACCTCGACTTGATCGTCGCCGGCACCGACGAGGCGATCCTGATGGTCGAGGCCGGCGCCAGCGGCGTCACTGAGCAGGAGATCCTCGATGCGCTCGATATCGCCCACGCCGAGATCAAGAAGCTCGTCGCGGCGATGGAGGAGCTGCAGCAGAAGGCCGGCAAGGAGAAGATCGAGGTTGAGGCGCCCTCGATCGACGAGACGCTGCTGGAGGAGATCCGCTCCTCATTCGGCGCCAAGATCGACGAGGCCACCTCGATCAAGGAGAAGCTCGCCCGCCAGGACGCAGCCAGCGCAGTCAAGGAGGAAGTCCTCGAGGCTCTTGCTCCCGCCGGTACGGACGGCGAGCCCGACGAGGCCCGTCGCACCGAGGTGAAGGCGGCCTTCTCGAGCATCGAGAAGGACATCATCCGCAAGCGGATCGCGGTCGACAAGAAGCGTCCCGACGGTCGCGCTCAGGACGAGATCCGGCCGATCGAGTGCGAGGTCGACATCTCCCCGCGCGTGCACGGGTCCGCCCTGTTCACCCGCGGCGAGACGCAGATCCTCTCCAATGCCGCGCTCGGTACGACGCGCATGGACATGCGGATCGACACGCTCGGCTTGGAGACCTCGAAGAAATTCTGGCACCACTACAACTTCCCGCCCTTCTCGGTCGGGGAGGCGGGCTTCATGCGCGGCCCTAAGCGCCGTGACATCGGCCACGGCGCGCTCGCCGAGCGAGCGCTGGTCGCGACCATTCCCTCCGAAGAGGACTTCCCCTACGTGATCCGGGTCGTCTCGGAGACGCTGGAGTCCAACGGCTCCTCGTCGATGGGCTCGGTCTGCGCCTCTTCGATGGCGCTGCAGGCAGCGGGCGTGCCGGTCTCGGCGCCGGTTGCCGGCGTCGCGATGGGCCTGATCAAGGAGGGTGACGACTACATCGTCCTCACTGACATCGCCGGCGTCGAGGATCACCTCGGCGACATGGACTTCAAGGTCGCCGGCACCGCGGACGGGATAACCGCGCTGCAGATGGACATCAAGATCACCGGCGTCACCTTCGACATCCTCACCGATGCGCTCGAGCAGGCCAACAAGGGCCGCCAGTTCATCCTCGGCAAGATGGCCGAGGCGATTGACGGTCCGCGGGAGACGCTCTCTCAGCATGCGCCGCGAATCGAGGCGATCAAGATCGATCAGGAGAAGATCGGCGCCGTGATCGGCAAAGGCGGCGAAACGATCCGCGCCCTCTGCGATGAGTTCGAGGCCGAAATTGACGTCGAGGACGACGGCACGATCCGGATCTACGCACCGACCGGCGAACTGGTCGAAGCCTGCGTCGCACGGATCGAGTCGATGACCAAGGAGGCCGAGGTCGGCGACAAGTACCCCGCCGCCAAAGTGGTGAAGACGACGACCTTCGGCGCCTTCGTCGAGCTGGTCAAGGGCACCGACGGCCTGCTCCACATCTCCAACGTGAAACCCGGCGAGCGGGTCGACTCGGTCGACGACGTGCTCAGCTCCGGCGACGTGATCGACGTCACCGTGGTCGAGGTCGACCGCGAGCGCGGCCGCATCGGCCTGCGCCTCTCCGACGATCCCTCGGTGGCCGGCAAATCGCCTGAGGAGCTGGCCGCGGTTGGCTCCGGTGAAGGCGGCGGCCCGCGTCGCAACGGCGGCGACCGTGACCGCGGTGGCCGGGGCGGTGGCCGCAGGCGCGAGCGCGAGCAGCGCAGCTAGACATTTGGCCGCCGCGAAGCTAAGCGAGTTGGGCTCGGGCGTCCGGGTCGTGACCGAGGAGGTTCCCTCGGTCCGCTCCGTCGCGCTCGGGCTCTGGGTTCGCACCGGCTCCAGGAACGAGACGCCGGCCCAGGCCGGCGTCTCGCACTTTCTCGAGCACCTGCTGTTCAAGGGCACCGAGCGCTTCTCCGCGATCGAGATCTCCGAGCGCTTCGACGGCCTCGGCGCCTCGGTCAACGCGGCGACCGGCAAGGAGACGACCCACCTCCATGCCCGCTTCCTCGACGAGCACACCGAGGAGGTCTTCGACCTGCTCGCCGAGATGCTGCTGGCGCCGACCTATCCGGACATCGACTCCGAGCGCGAGGTCGTGCTCGAGGAGATCGCGATGTACGAGGACGAGCCGCAGGACCGGGTCCACGACATCCTCGCCGGCGCTGTCTTCGGCGAGCACCCGCTGGGCCGCCGGGTGCTCGGCGAGGCCGAGGTGATCTCCTCGATCCCGGTGCCCGATATCGAGGTCTACCGCAAGGATCGCTACACCGGCCCGCACGTCGTTGTCGGCGCCGCCGGCCACCTCGACCACGAGCGGATCGTCGCCCTGGCCGAGCGTCTGGTCTCACCGCCGAGCGGCGAGAACGGATCGCAACGGGTGGCCGCCGACGGCGCCGCGCGGCTGCGCTTCTACCCCAAGGACACCGAGCAGTACCACATCTGCTTCGGTGCGACCGGGATCGTTCGCGACGACGAACGACGCTACGGGCTCGCCGTGCTCGACTCGATCTTCGGCGGCTCGACCTCCTCGCGGCTCTTCCGCGAGGTGCGCGAGAAACGCGGCCTCGCCTACTCGGTCGGCTCCTACAACGAGCAGTACACCGATTCCGGCCTGGTCGCAACCTACGTTGGCACCCGCGAGGACAACGTCGAGGAAGCCTGTGCGGTCATCGGCGCCGAGCTGGCGCGGCTGCGTGCCGAGCCGGTCTCCGGCGAGGAGCTGGCGCGGGCGAAGGAGAACGTCAAGGGTCGTCTCGTCCTCTCCTCGGAGTCGACGGCGGCGCGGATGTCTCGCATCTCGCGCGCGACCCTGTTCGGGTTGCCGATTGAAAGTCTGGACGCGATGCTGACCAAGGTCGACGCTGTAACGGTGGATGAGCTGAGTGAGCTTGCCACCGAGCTGTACAGCGCCGAGCGACTCTCCGCCGCCTGCGTAGGTCGCGACGAGGACTGCTTCCGCAAGGCATTGGCGCCCGTGAGTGGGGAGCTGGCGGCGGCATGATCCGGGTCGCCGTCTCAGGCGCGGCCGGCCGTATGGGGCAAACCGTCTGTGAAGCGGTCGAGGGCGCCGAGGACATGAAGCTGGCGGCGAAAGTCGACCCGGCGCTGGGAGTCGACCTTGCCGACGTCTTGGGTGGCGCCGACGTGGTCGTCGACTTCAGCACCCCCGATACCGCGCTCGGCAATGTGCGGGCCTGTCTCGAGGCCGGTGTCGATGTGGTGGTCGGCACCACCGGATTCGACTTCGACGCTCTGCGCGAGGCGGCCGAGGCGGGGGAGGCAAACTGCTTCGTCGCTCCCAACTTCGCGATCGGCGCCGTGCTGTTGATGGAGACGGCACAGACGATCGCCGAGCATATGCCCGAGTGCGAGATCGTCGAGCTTCACCACGACCGCAAGCTCGATGCCCCGTCGGGTACGGCCAAGCGGACCGCGGAGCTGATCCACGCCGCCGGTGGCAACGTCCACGAGCCGATCCATTCGGTGCGGCTGCCGGGCCTAGTTGCCCACCAGGAAGTGATCTTCGGCGGCGAGGGACAAACGCTTTCGCTGCGCCACGACTCGATCGACCGGGTTTCGTTCATGCCAGGGGTCCTGCTCGCCGTTCGCAGGGTCGCCTCACTGCCTGAGCGGTTCACCGTCGGCCTCGAGAAGCTGCTGTAGGTTCATGACATGAGCGAGGAGCTGGCGCGCCTGGACGCGACCGCGCAGGCAGACCTGGTCCGCAGCGGCGAGGCAACCGCTGTTGAGCTGGTCGAAGCCGCGATCAGCCGCATCGAGTCGACCAACCCCGAGATCAACGCCGTCATCCACCCCCTCTTCGAAGAGGGCCTCGAGGCGGCTCGCGGTGATCTCCCAGACGGTCCTTTCCGGGGCGTTCCCTTCCTGCTCAAGGACCTTGGCGCCGCCTTCGCCGGCCAGCCGCTGCACCTGGGAATGCGTTATCTGAAGGAGCGCGACTTCCGCGCCCCCGTGGATACCTACCTGGCACAGCGGTTCCACGCTGCTGGGCTGGTGACGATCGGCAAGACGAACGCACCCGAGCTGGGCATTCTGCCGACCACGGAGCCCCGTGCTTACGGCGCGACTCACAATCCCTGGGACCTGGATCGCACTCCGGGCGGCTCCAGCGGCGGCTCGGCAGCCGCCGTTGCGGCGGGCATGGTGCCGATGGCCCACGCCAACGATGGCGGTGGCTCGATCCGCATCCCGGCGTCCAATTGCGGCCTGGTCGGACTCAAGCCGAGCCGGCAGCGGACCAGCGAGGGCCCGCTGGTGGGCGACTTCATGTCGGGCTTGACCGCCGAGCTGTGCGTCTCGCGATCCGTCCGCGACACCGCTGCGCTGCTCGAGGCCGTGCACGGACCGGCACCGGGCGATCCATACGTCGCGCCGCCGCCGCTGCGTCCCTACACCGAGGAGGTTGGCGCCGACCCGGGCAAGTTGCGCATTGCTCTTTGGACCGAGACCGTGATCGAGCAGGACGCCGATCCTGAGGTCGTGGTCGCTGCGCGAGCCGGCGCGAAGGCGCTGGAAGGATGCGGCCATGAGGTGGAGGAGCCCGACCTGAGCGTCTTTCAGAGCATCGAGATCATCGAGCCCTTCCTGGTGCGTTGGGCTGCTGGGCAGGCGCAGGCGCTCGACCAGCTCGGCACGGTCGGCGGGCAGCCGATCGGGCCCGAGGACGTCGAGCCTCTGACCTGGGCGTTGGCCGAGATCGGTCGCCAGCGCAGCGCCGGCGACTACCTGGCCGCGGTCGGCCAGCACCAGGTTATGAGCCGTATTTTCGCCAACGTCCACGAGTCTGGCTTTGATCTGTTGCTGACTCCGACCCTGGGCGAGCCTCCACCTCCACTCGGCGCCTTTGACGACTCGGGCCCCGAGCCGATGGTTGCCTTCGAGCGCGCCTTCCTCGACGGCTGCTTCACCGCCGCCTTCAACGCGACCGGACAGCCGGCGATATCACTGCCGCTGCACTGGAGCGAGGACGGCCTGCCGATCGGCGTCCAGCTGGTCGCCCCGCTGGGCCGCGAGGACCTGCTGCTGCGGGTCGCCTCGCAGCTCGAGCAAGCGGTTCCCTGGGCCGACCGCACGGCGCCCACCTTTGCCATATGACCGCCCCGATACCCTGCCAGCGATGAGCGAGATCCGCGGTGTCATGACGGCGATGGCCACTCCCTTCGACCAGGAAGGCGGGGTCGATGAGGCGGCGGCGCGACGGCTCGCCTCCCACCTGATCGAGCACGGCTCACACGGCGTCGTCGTCGCCGGCTCGTCGGGCGAGGCGGCGACCCTCGACGACGAAGAGCACATCGCGCTGTTGGCGGCGATAGTCGACGAGATCGGCGGCGAGGCGACCGTGGTCTGCGGCACCGGCACCAACGACACGCGCCACTCAGTCGAGCTGACCAAGGCTGCTGCCGAGGCCGGCGCCGACGGCGCGCTGGTCGTCACGCCTTACTACAACAAGCCGACCTTTCCCGGCATCCTCGGCCACTTCGAAGCGATCGCTGCCGCGGTCCCCGGCCTGCCCCTGATCGCTTACAACATCCCTTCGCGGGTGGTGATCAACGTCAGCCCCGCTGAACTCGCGGAGCTGGCCAGGATCGACAGCGTTGTCGCAGTCAAGCAGGCCCAGAATCAGGAACTGCAACAGATTGAGGGAATGGCGCTCCTCGCCGGCAATGACGACGGCTTCATGCGCGTTCTGGAGCTGGGCGGAGCCGGAGGGATTCTCGTTGCGTCACACCTGGTCGGTCCGCGGATGCGGGAAATGTGGGACGCCGCCCAGGCCGGCGACCTAGAGCGCGCGCGTGAGATAGACGTCAAACTGCGGCCCGCCTACGACGTGATGGGCTTCGTCACCAACCCGATCCCACTGAAGGCGGCGCTGGAGATGACCGGGTTGATCCCCCACGGCAGCCTGCGACTACCCATGTTCGAGCTCGACGCAGACCAGCGCACCACAGTGCGCGAGGCGCTCGACGCCGTCGGCGTCGCGGTGGTCTCCTAGTCCATGGCGGCGAAGCTGCGAGTGCTGCCGCTCGGCGGTCTGGGTGAGATCGGCAAGAACATGACCGTGGTCGAGTACGGCGGGAAGATCGTCGTCGTCGACACCGGGTTGATGTTCCCGACCGCCGAGATGTTGGGCATCGACCTCGTCTTGCCTGACTTCTCCTATCTGCGCGACCGGGCCGAGGACATCGAAGCGATCGTCCTCACCCACGGGCACGAGGATCATGTCGGCGCGCTGCCCTACGTGCTGCGCGAAATCGGCATGCCACCGGTCATCTACGGCGGCATGCTGACGATCGGCATGGTCCGCTCCAAGCTCGACGAGCACAAGCTGAAGGACGCGCCGTTGGAGGAGCTGCCGGCGGGCAGGACAGTCCGGGCCGGACCTTTTGAGCTGGAGCTGGTCCACCTCTCGCATTCGATTCCCGATGCCCGCGGCGTCATCCTTGGCACCGATCTCGGCAAGGTCCTGATGACCGGCGACTACAAGTTCGACCAGACCCCCGTCGACGGCCGTCCGGCCGACATCTCGCGGCTCGCTGAGCTGGGCCGGGACGGCCTGCTGCTGCTCTGTGGCGACTCGACCAACGCCGACCGTCCGGGAATCGCGCCCTCGGAGTCGAGTGTCGGGCCGGCGTTGCTAGAGACTTTCTCGGCCTGCAAAGGCAGGATCATCGTCACCTCCTTCGCCTCCAACATCCACCGCGTGCAGCAGGTGATCGACGCCGCCGTTGAGCTCGACCGGCGCGTGGCCCTGGTCGGCCGTTCGATGCGCAAGAACTTCAACATCGCCTCCAGTCTGGGGATCGCCAATGCGCCCTCCGGCCTCTTCATCCAGCCGCGCGAGATCGAGGATTTCCCCGACGAGAAGGTGATCGTGATCTCCACCGGCAGCCAGGGTGAGCCGCTCTCGGCGCTGAGGCGCATGGCCAACAACGACCATCGCGACGTCGAGTTGCACTCCGGCGACACCGTCGTCTTCTCGGCCACGCCGGTGCCCGGCAACGAGCGCGCCGTGAACGAAACGATCGATCACATCTACGAGATCGGCGCCTCGGTCGTGACCGCCAAGGAGGCCCCGATCCATGCTTCGGGCCACGGCTGGCAGGAGGAGCTGAAGCTGATGATCAACCTGACCAAGCCTCGCTACGTGATGCCGATCCACGGCGATCACAAGCGTCTGCGGCTGCACGCTGAGCTCGCCCACTCTGTCGGCATCGACCCCGAGAACGTGTTCCAGGGTCGCAACGGGCTGCCGCTGGAGCTCGATGCGAACGGGGCCCGCTTCGGCAAGGACATTCACGCTGGCGTCGTCTACGTCGACGGTGTCAACGTCGGCGAGCCCAACGACGTGGCGCTGCGCGACCGCCGCGAGATCTCCGCCGACGGCATCTTCATCGTCGTCGCGACCGTCTCCTCCGACGACGGCAGCGTCGTCGCCGACCCCGAGGTGATCGTGCGCGGAGTCGCGCTGACCGACGAGGGGGAGTCCCTTGTGGACGAGCTGAAGGACGTCGTCGAGGACTCGCTCGAGGATGCCGCCGAGGCCGGCACTCGCGAGCTGCACCTGATCCAGGAAGACCTCCACGACGCGATTGCCAAGCTCATCTACGAGAAGCTGCGCAGTCGCCCGATGATCCTGCCCGTCGTGGTCGAGGTCTAAGTCACGCGAGCAACCAGGGCCAAAAAAGAGGACCCGCCGGCCGCGTTGGGGAGAACCGGCGGGCCCCTTGTGTCTCGTCCGTGGGGAAAGCTAAGCCGGTGCGCTAAAGCCGGTCTAAAGCTCCGGTAATCGATTTCTTAGACTTGCGCAGCGGCAGCCGGATGCGGAAGAGAGCGCCGCCTTCTTGGGATTCACCAGCTTCGGCGCTGCCGCCGTGTGAGGTTGCGACGGCATTGACGATCGCCAGGCCAAGACCGCTGCCGCCGCCGACAGCGGTATCAGCTGACCCTTCGCCGCGAACGAACCGCTCGAAGATCTGCTCACGAAGCTCCGGCTGTATGCCGCGGCCGTCGTCGGCGACTTCGACGACCGCATTACTGCCCTCGGCGCGCAGGCGCAGATCGATGGCCGAGCCAGCGGGCGTGTGACGGACGGCGTTGTCGAGCAGGTTGAGGACCATGCGATGCAACTCGTCGGGATTGCCGTCAACCGGCAGCGCCCGCTCGTTCTCGACCCGCAGCGTGCGTTCGCCGATCATCGGGGCGACCTCAGCCGCGGCACTGCCGGCTGCCTCGGCCAGATCGCAGTGGGTTCGCGCGCCGATCCGCCCAGCGTCGGCGCGGGCAAGAAGCAGGAGGTCACCGACCAACCGGCTCATGCGGCCCGAGGAGCGCAGCGCCGAGTCGACCATTGCCCGCTCGTCTTCGAGAGCTGTCTCATCCAGCGACGCTTGAAGCAGCTCCAGGTTGGCGAGGATGCTGGTAAGGGGGGTGCGCAGCTCGTGTGAGGCGTCGGCGACGAACTCGCGCTGCCTTTTCAGAGCTGTTTCTCGCTCGGCACGGGCAGCGTCGAGCGAGCGGAGCATCTGCTCCAGCGTCTTCGCGAGCTCACCCACCTCGTCGTCGGCCCGCGGCTGCGGCATGTGGCTCGAAGGGTCGCCCGTCTCGGCGATCTTGCGTGCGGTGGCGGTCAGCGAGGAGATCGGTCGCATCGCTCGACGGGCGATCGCCACTCCGGCAAGGCTGGCGAGCAGGGTCGCGCCCAGCACTCCCGCGGCGATAAACAGCCAGAGGCGGTCGATGGTCGAGTCGATGGGTTGCTCGTTGCGGCCATACTGGACGTAGCCGGCGATTCTGCCGCTCTGACTGCTCTGCAAGGTGACCGTGGCGACTCGCATCGCGCCGACGTTGTGGATGCCCGGGGCCGGTGGTCCGAGCGCCGCCGCGTTCGGGCTGGCGTCGAGCTGCTGACCGCGGGCGTCGTAGATTCGCACCGAGGCGTCATTGGGACTGACGAAATCGCCCAGGTCGGGCTCGCGGATGATCAGGGTGTTGGTGATCGTGTCGACGATCCGCACCTGCGAGGCAAGCGTCGTGACGGCGCCTTTGATCTCGCGGTTGAAGTCGTCGCGGATGCGCTGCGCGGCGAGGTTGCCGATGATCGCTCCGAACAAGACAAGGATCGCCAGGGTCAGTCCGGCAGATACAGCGGCGAGGCGCCAGCGCACCGGCCAGTTGCCGGGATGGAACACCGTTAGGCCTTTAACACGTAGCCAGCGCCGCGTTTGGTGTGCAGAAGTCTCTTCTCATCGCCGGACTCGAGCTTGCGACGGAGATTTGAGATGAAGACATCGATCGTGTTGGTCGCCGCCATCGGATCGTAGCCCCAAACCTCATCGAGCAGGCGCTCGCGTGAGACGACGAGGCGTTCGTTGTGCATCAAGTACTCGAGCAGCTCGAACTCGCGGTTGGTCAACTCGATTTCGCGCTCGCCTCGCTGCACCTCGCGCGTATCTGGGTTGAGGGTGAGGTCGCCGACCTGCAGTGAGGCGGAGCCGCGCGGCGGGCGGCGGCGCAGCAGGGCCCGAATCCGGGCCAGCAGCTCCTTGCGCTCGAACGGCTTGACCAGGTAGTCGTCGGCGCCGCTGTCAAGGCCGCCAACCCGGTCCTCGGTCTCGGCTCGTGCGGTCAGCATCAAGATCGGCACGTCGCTGTCGGCGCGCAGCCGGCGGCAGACCTCGACCCCGTCCATGCGCGGCAGGCCGAGGTCGAGCACGACTAGATCAGGTACGAAGCCGACAGCGACATCGAGCGCCTCAATCCCGTCGCCGGACGTGCGGACCTCGTAGCCCTCGTTGCGCAAGGAGCGGCGCAGCACGTCTGCGATCTCCTCATCGTCCTCGACGACAAGCACGCGCCCGCCGGCAGGATCGGTCTCGTTGGCAAGCATCGAATCGATGTTAGCCCGGCAAACCACGATTCCTCGCTGCCTTTAGGGTGAATTTAAGGCCAGCAGTCCCGCCACCGCCAACTCCCGATCAAACGGGTCGCCTCGCCCCAGCGACATCGAAGCGCCCGGCACGATGTCCAACCCGCCCTCGCGGTTGCGTGACCGCAGCTCGGTGCTCCTGCCGCGAGTAGGGAGGGGCACCTCGGGCACGACCTCTCCGTTGGGTCGCCGAAAGACCAGCGAGCCATCTCTCTTGGGAACTACGCTGAACCCGCCCTCGTGGACGAGCCGATGATGGTGTCCGCAGAGCAGCACCAGGTTGTCGAGCTTCGTATCCCCGCCGCGCGCCCAGTGGACGATGTGGTGGGCATCAACCCAGCGGCGGTTCTCACAGCCCGGGAAGCGGCAGCGCCCATCGTCGCGAACGTCCAAAGCCCGGCGCATAGAGGGTGGGATGGCGCGGGTCTTGCGGCCGATGTCGAGCGCTCCCTTGGGCCCGTGCAGGATCGAGACGAGCGAGGCATCGCAAGCCATGCGCCGCGCGGTCTCGGCGCAGATCGCAGGTCCGTCGTCGAGGCTGCAGCCCGCCCGCCCTCCGTCTCCCGCGAGTGCCTCGGCATCGGCATGCACGATGACCTGGTGGCGCTCTCCTGCTGGGCGGGGTGAGGCACCTCCAGCAAGAGAGCGCTCTGCCACCTCCATCAGCGCGTCGGCGTCGTTGACACGCTTGGTTGGTGTTGGTTCCGCGGAACCGCCTTGGGAGACCGCCGAATCGGCCTCTTCACGTTCGCGGATCGCCCCGCGTCCCGCCTCGACTGTCTTCAAGAACAGGGCACCGTCTTCAGGAGCAAGCCGTCCGCGGATGCAGAGGCTGCCATCTTCATCCCATTCGCAAGAGAGGAAACGGTCGCGGTGCGCTACTTCGGCGCTCTCCAGCGAGACTGCCCGCCGGTAGCCACGCACCAGTCGATCCAGCTGCGCCGCAGTGGCAAAGCGCGCCATCTCGACCAGCTCATGCTCAATTTCCGACGTGGCGATTCTGGTGATCGCTCGCACCTTGGAGTAGCTCAGCTCGCCGTGGCTGAACTTCTCGCGGACGAGTGGCAGCTCCTCTAGTGCACGCGCAACCCGTACGTGCTCCCGCGCAGAGCGGGGATCGATCGAGCAGCGCCAGGCTACCCAGGCCCCGCAGGAGCGAAAGCCCCAGGCCTCATGGGCACTCCGCCGGTCGAACTCCGCCACCAGCTCCAGCCAGCGATAGGTAGCGGCAGCGATATGCGCCGCCAGCTCGCCGATCTCCCGCTCGATCCAGTCGGTGGGGGCGTCCAGAAGTGCGGACTGCTCTGCCTCGAGCTTAACCTCCGGCTTTGTCCCTCCCTCTACGAACATATGTTCGATAGTAGATATATGGTCGGACAGAAAGTTGCAAGGGACTAGGCACTCTCAAGGCGGTTCCGCGGAACCACCCTTTGAGTCGTCTTCTACGACCCAGACTACGCAGACCGCTTAGTGAACTTCCCACCAATACGGGGGGCCAGGACTGCCTCCTCGCCAATCAGCCCAAGGAGCGCCATCGTTAGAGCCGCAGGGGATCGAAGCCCATCATCAACTTCCTTTGACGGAATAATCCCCTTGAGGTGCTCCGAGTGTGCCACCTTGGCGACGGCCATCTCCCCATAGACCTTGACCACCTCCTCACCTACCTGTTCGGCCAGATGGTCTGGATACCGAGACTGCCAATGCTCTATCTCGCCTCGAAGAACGGGATGCTCGACATTAATGAGGACCACTCCGTTTGGCTCCATTGGGTCGTTCGGTTGCCAAGCAGCAAGCATGCCGTCGTCGACCTCGTCTGCCGTGACCGTCCTAAAATTGGGAATTGCGCCGCCCACCTGGATGCGGACTGCAGATACCGCACCAGACTTCGTTCCGGTGTTGTGGTCGCCTCCGGTTCCACCGGCGCCTCCTTTGCGTTGCGTACGCCGTTTGACTTTTTTCACACGCTTCTTGGTTCCTCTGGACGCTGATCCGGCTTGGGTTGGATCAACCGTTAAGGATCCCCCTCGACGGGCCCGAAGCTTCGGTATCCGCCAGCGCGAGCCGAACCGGTCGGCAAGCCGATTGCGCCAAGCCCTGTCGGTCACCGAGCCGCCCCCCTTTGCTCGGGCCTCGTTTATCGCAGCGATGATCGCAGCCGGCATGTTGGTGGCAAATTCAGCCGCCCATTCATTTATCGGTAGTTCACCCCCTGCTTGAGGCCCGCCTTTTACAAGCAGGGCGTTCCGGTCGGTACGCGGGTACACGCCGTGCTTCCCATTGGCTGAATCGGCGAGGGGTGGCTGTATGATCAGCCAAATCCGACTCCTAACATCTCGCTCTGCGACGCCAAACGAGCGATAAGTCGCTTGATGTGAGGTCACGTCGTAGAGCTCATTGTCATAGAGCGCGCCGATGAAGCCGCCAAGGGCTGCGTATGACTGAATCGCTGGCCTATCCCCACCCCAGAGATACCAGCGAATCGTCGTGCCCGAGTTGAGCATAATGGACCCGGAGGCCTTGAGCTTGCCTTTTTTGAACCTTGGTGCGGGGTACTCGATGTAGTACTCAGCTCCTTGGATCTGCCGTCTGTTCGTGCGTCGGTCGGGCCCCCTTTCTGGCTGCACGCCGTGAGCCTCATCCTCCGACCGAGGCCAGTCTCCACGGGACTGAGTTCTCAGCTCGTCTACATACAAATCAACTCCGTCCGGGATCTCCCACAAACGTCGATTCAAGTAGGTCGAAATGCCCTTTATGTCCTCCTCGGAGCGTCCGCGATCACCAAGGGCCGTATCTTCGTTTGAATCGTTGCCGAGCAGGACAATGACGGTGCCGTGGTCGGCGATCCAATCCGGCTTGAGTGCCGACCAATCACAGCCCCGGTCCGGATCGTCGTAAGGCTCATAAACCTCATCGAGACTCTCTTCGCCAGATTCCTCGTCAATGACGTTTTGGAGTCGAAGGCCATACTCGCCCGTGCTGGCGTCGCGCTGAACCTCGATCATTGCTGCTTCGCCCTCAAGGTAGGACACAACGATCATGCCCGCATGATTCCATGGAAGGAGCGAAGTCTTCGAACCCACTCCGTAGTTCTCGTGCAACCCGCCGATCGGCTTGCCCCCGCCCCCGAAAGTATTGAAAAACTCCACCAATTCTTCCGGTGACATGCCTCTGCCGTTGTCTGCAATCAGCCTGCGGTAGACGCCAAGATTCTCGACAGCCTGCCACTCGATGCCGAATTCAATCTGAGAAGCGCCAGCCTCTTCGGCGTTCTTGTAGGTCTCGCGGACCCACTGAAAGGCTCCTCCCTCGCGATAGGTGCGCTCGATGAAATGCTGGGTACCCGCCGTAGTCATTGGCAGGATGCGCAGCTCTGCTGCGTTTGCCATATGCATCCCTTCCTTTTCCAAGCCGTGCTTGGAGATGGGCTAGGCCGCAGATGGGTCCTAGCTGGGTTCTGCATAGGCACCGTAGCAAGCGGGCAATCTGCTGCGAGATACACATGCATTTAGCGCGCAACGCGCGGGTTCCTTGGCAGTTGCCATCTGCGGCGCTTGGCATGATCGAGCGCAGCTCATGAGTTCGCCTGCCGCCGCCCATCTCCATGCCCACAGCGAGTACTCGCTGCTCGATGGCGCCTGCAAGATCGACGCGATGGCGGCGCGGGCAGCGGAGCTCGGGCAGCCAGCGCTGGGGCTGACCGACCACGGCGTGATGAACGGCTCCGTCGAGCTCTATAAGGCGTGCCAGAAGCACGGCATCAAGCCGGTCGCCGGACTCGAGGCCTACTTCGTCGATGACGTCAAGACGATCAAGGAGAAGCCCAAGTACGAGCGCAACCACCTGACGCTGCTGGCCGAGAACGACGCCGGTTTCGCCAATCTGGTCAAGCTGACCTCGGCCGGCTTCCTGGAAGGCTTCTCGCGTGGCAAGTCCAACGTAGACATGGAGCTGCTTTCCGCCCATGCGGAGGGCGTCATCGTCCTCACCGGCTGCCTTCAGTCCCGCTTTTGCCGCCGCTTGGTCGAAGAGCGCGCCGACGATGCCCGGGCCCACCTCGACGACCTGGTGCAGGCCTTCGGTCTAGAGCAGGTCTACTTCGAGGTGCAGAAGAACGGCATCGAGGAGCAGGAGAAGGCCAATCAGGGGATCGTCCGTTTCGCCCGCGAGCTGAACCGGCCGCTGGTTGGGACCGCGGATGTCCACTACCTGCGTCGCGAGGACTTCGACAACCACGCCGCGCTGCTCTGTGTGCAGACCAAGTCGACACTGGAGGCGCCGAAGCTGAGCTTCGACACCAACGAGTTCTTCCTCAAGAGCAACGAGGAGATGGCCGATTCGTTCGCCGAGTGGCCGGAGGCGATCCCGACCACGCTGGAGATCGCCGAGCGTTGCGAGATCGAGATCGAGCTGGGCAAGCTGCTGCTGCCCCGCTACCCGACGGCGGATGGCTCCGAGCCGGAAGCGATGCTGCGTCGTATCGCCGCTGAGGGCCTGCGCGCCCGCTACGGCGACCCGCCACCCGCGGAGGCGGTCGAGAGGCTCGAGCTCGAGCTCGGCGTGATCGAGGACATGGGCTTCTCGTCCTACTTCCTGATCGTCTGGGACTTTGTCCGCTACGCCAAGGAAAACGGCATTGCCGTCGGCCCCGGTCGCGGCTCGGCGGCCGGGTCGATCGTCTCCTACAGCCTCGACATCACCGACCTCGACCCGCTCGCCAATGACCTGCTGTTCGAGCGCTTCCTCAACCCTGGTCGCAAGTCGATGCCGGACATCGACATCGACTTCTCGGTGCGCGGGCGTGAGCGGGTGATCCGCTACGTCGGCGAGAAATACGGCCGCGAGTCCGTCGCCCAGATCATCACCTTCGGCAAGATGGCGCCGCGCGCCGCAACCCGCGACGCCGCCCGAGTGCTTGGCTTCGACTACGGCAGCGGCGACCGTCTCGCCAAGCAGATCCCGGAGCCGATCCTCGGCCGCAATCCCTCCTTCGAGGAATGCCTGCGACCGGGCCAGGAGCTGAAAGGGACCTACGACTCCGAGCCCGACGCGAAGCGGATCCTCGACGTTGCCCAGGGCCTAGAGGGGATCATCCGCAACAACTCGATCCACGCCGCCGCGGTGGTGATCGCCGACCGCCCGCTGCAGGAGATCGTGCCGCTACAGCTCGCCGAGGATCGCAGCGCGCCCGCCAACGGCAATGGCGGCGGCAAGGCCGAGCGCCAGTACAAGGTCGTCACCCAATACTCGATGGGCCCGATCGAGGAGATCGGCCTGCTCAAGATGGACTTCCTCGGCCTGCGCAATCTCGATGTGATCGAGGACGCGGTCGAGATCATCCGCCGCTCGCGCGACGTCGAGCTCGAGATGACCGAGATCCCGATGGACGACGCGAAGACCTTCGAGATGCTCACCAGGGGCGACGGCACCGGCGTCTTCCAGCTCGAGTCCGAGGGCATGCGCGAGGCGATGAAGAAGGTGCGTCCGACCGGGTTCGACGACATCGTCGCCCTCGTCTCTCTCTACCGGCCCGGTGCGATGCGCTACATCCCTGACTACGCCAAGGGCAAGCACAACCCCGACTCGGTGACCTACCCGGACGAGCGCCTGCGGCCGATCACCGAACCGACCTACGGCTGCGTTCTTTATCAGGAGCAGTTGATGGAGATCGCGAAGCGGATGGCCGGCTTCAGCCCGGCCGAGGCCGACGACCTGCGCAAGGCGATCGGCAAGAAGAAGCGCGACCTGATGGCGACGATGAAAGCCAAGTTCATGGAAGGGATGGAGGCCTCCGGGACCGCCGCCCGCGTGGCCGGTGACATGTGGTCGTTGATGGAGGCTGCGGCCGACTACTCCTTCAACAAGTCGCACGCCGCCTGCTACGCGCTGATCGCCTACCGCACCGCCTACCTCAAGGCCAACTATCCGGCCGAGTACATGGCGGCGCTGATCTCCTCGGTGATGAACACCAAGGACAAGGTGCCCTTCTTCGTCAATCGCTGCGAGGAGATGGGGATCGACGTGCTCCCACCCGACGTCAACTCCTCCGACCACGACTTCGTCGTCAGCGAGAAGGCGATCCGCTTCGGCCTCGACGCGGTGAAGAACGTCGGCCACAGCGCCGTCGAGGCGATTCTCGGCGCCCGCGAGGATGCCCCGATCGGCTCGATCTGGGACTTCTGCGAGCGGGTCGACTCGCGCGCCGTCAACAAACGGGCGATCGAGTGCCTGGTCAAGTGTGGCGCCCTCGACTCGACCGGGGCGACTCGCAGAGGCATGCTGGAGGCGCTGCCGGCGGCGCAGTCGGCTGGGCAGAAAGCCCAGGAGGACGCGCAGCTCGGGCAGGGCTCGATCTTCGATTTCGGCGACGCGGCGGCGAGCGGTGGGGTGGACGGCGGCTCCAGCGCCCAGCACCGACCGCCGATCTCAGCGGCCGAGTTCGAGCGCCGCGAGCTGTTGGCGATGGAGAAGGAGACGCTCGGCACTTATCTCTCCTCGCACCCCCTGTCCGAAGTGCGTGAGGCGCTGCGTGCTCGGGTCGACTGCAGCCTGGCCGATCTGGCGAACAAGCCGGACGGCGCCTGGGTCACCGTCGGCGGGATCGTCGCCGAGAGCAAGAAGATCCGCACCAAGAGCGGCAACCAGATGATGTTCGCGACCCTCGACGACGTCGAGGGACAGGTCGAGATGCTGGTCTTCAAGGCCGATCAGGCGGAGAGCGCGACCGCGATCGAGACCGACGCCGTCGTCCTCGTTCGCGGCCGGATCGACCACAAGGATCGGGGTGAGACCAAGCTCGTCGTACAGGAGGCCGAGCGGTTCGAACCCGACGGGGAAGAGATGGCCCGGGCCAGCGCCGCGGCGGCGGCGCCGGCGGCGCCGTTGAGGTTGACGATCGACGCGGTGAGCCTCGGCAATCCTCACCTGATAGAGGAACTGAAGACGGTCTTCGAGGACCACAAGGGCGACGCCGAGGTGTACCTGGCGATCCCTGGCGAGGACGGCAAGGCGCGCGAGTGGAAGTTGGGCGAGGAGTTCAAGGTTCGCCACTCGAGCAAGCTGCGTGCCGAGCTAGACCACGTCCTCAGTGCCAGCGCACTTGCGGCGTAGACCGACCCTGGACCGCTCTAGACTTTCGCCATGCCCGCTACGCGCGCGAAGACCGGTGAGTGTCGTCAGTGCCGTTCGTTCTGCGACAAGATGGTCGAGCCGCGCGGCTGCGTCGAAATCGGCTGCCGTTTCCTCTACAGCGTCATCGACGGGCTGACAGGCACCCAATACGTCGGCTGCATGCAGGAGGTATTTGGCGCCAAGGTCGAGCTCGACGCGGTTCTTCAGCCCGGCGGTTTCGGCGGCGTCAAGATGACTGGCGCGCCGCTGCCGCACTGCCCCTTCTCGGTCGAGCACGCCTACCTCGGCTCGGGCCAGGAGTACGACTGCGTCAACAGGCGCTTCTTCGACTGCACCGACGGCGGCCCGGAGGGACTGCGGGCCTTCGACCTGCGCGATCTTGCATCGGAGTCCCCGGGCATATAAGACGACATAATTCCGTGTAGGCTTGCGAAATGAGCGATTCTTCAGCTGTAGCAGAGGCAGAGCAGCTCGTGGCGGACGCGGCGACGGATGTCGCGGGGGAGGATGGACCCAGGTTCACGCTTGAGCTGAATCAGGACCAAGAGGACATTCGCGACTGGGTGCATGGCTTCGCCGAGGGCGTCGTCCGGCCCGCCGCGGCGGAGTGGGACGAGCGCGAGGAGACTCCCTGGCCGGTGATCCAGGAGGCCGCCAAGATCGGCCTCTACGGATTTGAAGCGCTGGGCCAGTTCTTCGGCGACGACACTGGCCTGACCCTGCCGATCGCCAATGAGGAGCTGTTCTGGGGCGATGCCGGCATCGGCATGGCGATCATGGGCACCTCGCTTGCCGTCGCCGCGATCTTCGGGCAGGGAACCCCGGAGCAGATGGGCGAGTGGATCCCGCAGTGCTTCGGCACTGCCGAGGAGCCCAGGGTCGCCGCCTTCTGCTCCTCAGAGCCGGATGCGGGCTCCGACGTGGCGGCGATCCGCACCAGCGCCAAGTACGACGAGGCGAGCGACGAATGGGTGCTGAACGGCCAGAAGGCCTGGGCCACCAACGGCGGTATCGCCGATGTCCATGTGGTGATCGCCTCGGTGGATCGCGAGCTGCGCTCGCGCGGCCACGCCGCCTTCGTGATCCCACCGGGAACCAAGGGCTGCGAGCAGGGCGCCAAGGTCAAGAAGCACGGCCTGCGCGCCTCCCACACCGCCGACGTCCACCTCGACGACTGTCGCATCCCGGGCTCCTGCCTGCTGGGCGGCAAAGAGAGGCTCGACGAGCGCCTGGCGCGGGTCCGCGAGGGCAAGAGCTCCAAATCGCAGGCGGCGATGCAGACCTTCGAGGCGAGCCGGCCGACGGTCGGCGCGCAGGCGATCGGTATCGCCCGCGCAGCCTACGAGTACGCGCTCGGGTATGCCAAAGAGCGCCAGCAGTTCGGCAAGGCGATCGTCGAGAACCAGGCGATCGCCTTCACCCTCGCCGACATGAAGATGGAGATCGACGCCGCCCGGCTGCTGGTCTGGCGGGCGGCCTGGATGGGGCGCAGCGGCCAGAAGTTCGAGAACGCCGAGGGCTCGATGTCGAAGCTGAAGGCCGGCGAGGTCGCGGTCTGGTCGACCGAGCGGGCGATCCAGATCCTCGGCGGCAACGGCTACACGCGCGAGTTCCCGGTCGAGCGGATGCACCGCGACGCCAAGATCTACACGATCTTCGAGGGCACCTCCGAGATCCAGCGCCTGGTCATCTCCCGCGCGATCTCAGGTGTCCAGATCCGATAGGGATCAGGCCGCTGGTGTGGGGAGCCCTATCCACACGAAGTCAGACACGCCTCGATCCCGTCGCCCCAGCTCAAAATGAAGAGGGCCTCTGGCGTTGGCTTCGTCTTCGGTGAGCTGGTAAGGGCCTTCCAGCGTGTGGGATGACTCTCGGCCGCATTCAGGGTCGCTGGATCAATTGCGACGCTTGATGTGAGGGGACGACAACCCCCTGTGCGTGAATTCAGGTCGCACGCGCTTCGCGCTTAGCGACTGATTTGGTGCGCGGCTACGCCGCGCAGGGGGTTGTCGTCCCCTCACACTTTGCGACGTTTGAGCCCGGCTTTCCTCAGACGCTTGGCCGCCGCCACTTCTTTCCTGTCGGGGCCTTTCCTGTTCGGACCTGGGGTCTCCAAGGTCGCCGGCAGGCCCTCGAAGCGGGGCTCGGAGAGGAAGGCGGCGAGGCCCTGCTTGCCCATCTCGCCTTTGCCGATGTTGGCGTGGCGGTCGCGGCAGGAGCCGAGCGGGGCGGCTGCGTCGTTTACGTGGAGGCAGCGCAATCGCTCCAAGCCGACCTTCTCGTCGGCTTCGTCGACGATCTCGGCCAGCGAGTCCGGGTCGGTGACGTCGTAGCCCTGTACGTAGAGATGGCAAGAGTCCAGGCAGAGACCGAGCCGCTTGCCGCCACCGGCGAGCTCGATCAACTCCGCGGTCTGGTCGAAGTCGCGTCCCAGCAAGCCTTTGTGACCGGCGGTCTGCTCCAGCAGCAGCGGGCAGCTCTCGCTGTCCTTCAAGGCCGCGGCGATGATTTTGGCCGCCCGCTTGATCGAGGGACCGAGCGGCTCTCCTTTCTGCGCGCCGGGGTGCAGGACGACGCCAGCGGCGCCGATGCCGTCACCGGTCTGTAGAGCGTGGGTGAGAGAGGCCAGTGACTTCTTGCGCAGCTCGGCGTCTTTGCTGGCGCAGTTGATCAGATAGACGGCGTGGATCACGACCGCTTCGATCTGGGAGGCTTCCATCGCCTCGAGGAAGGCGGCAAAGTCGTCGGGGCCGTACTTGGTCGGCCGCCACATCCGCGGACTCTGGTTGAAGATCTGGATAGATTCGCAGCCGCGCTCCTCGCCGCGCTCGATCGCGTTGGCGAGCCCACCCGCCGTGGAGACATGCGCCCCGATCAACATGACCAGCGATAACCCCCGTTTGAGATTTGCCCCCTCGCCGACCGGCGCCCTTCACATCGGTGGGGCGAGGACGGCACTCTACAACTGGCTTGCGGCGCGTCACGAGGGCGGCTCGCTGGTGCTGCGGATCGAGGACACCGACCGTGAGCGCTCGACCGAGGACAACATCGAGCAGATCCTCGACGCGCTGCGCTGGCTGCAGCTCGACTGGGACGAGGGGCCGGTCTCGCAGGCGTCTCGCTCGGATCGCCACCAGGCGGCGCTGAAGCGCCTGCTGGATAGCGGCGCCGCATACCGCGACCCGGCTACCGGCAAGGACGTCGAGGCCTGGAAGGCGGAGCATGGCGCCGACCGCGGCTACCGCGGCGAGCCGAGTGATGCGCCGGAAGCAGCGGTGAGGCTGCGGGTGCCGGACGAGGGCGAGACCGTGGTCGACGACTTGATCCGCGGCGCGGTTCTCTTTCCCAACCGCAGCTATGACGACTTCGTCATCGCCCGCGGCGATGGCTCGGTCCTCTACAACTTCGCGGTCGCCGTCGACGACGCGGAAATGGGAGTCACCGATGTCGTGCGCGGCGACGACCACCTCTCCAACACGCCGAAGCAGCTGCTGGTGCTCGAGGCGCTCGGTTTCGAAGCGCCGCGCTACGCGCACCTGCCGCTGCTGCATGGTCCCGACGGGCGCAAGCTCTCCAAGCGCCACGGCGCCGCCTCGGTGCAGGAGCTGCGCGAGGCGGGCTACCTGCCGGCGGCGGTGCGCAACTACCTCGCCCTGCTCGGCTGGGGAGCCGACGACGACGCGACCCTGATCCCGACCGAGGAGCTGGTGGAGCGATTCCGGGTCGAGGACGTCGGCAAGGCAGCGGCGATCTTCGACGAGAAGAAGCTGCGCTGGGTCAACGGCCGCTATATGCGGGAGATGCCACTCGACGAGTACGTAACTGCCGTGGCGGCACACCTGGGGAGAGATCCCGACGAGCGGCTGCGAGCCGCCTGCGAGATCGTGCAGGAGAAAGCGCAGACGCTGGCGGAGGTTTGGCCGCTGATCCGTTTCCTCTTCGAAGCGCCGGTGGAGGATGAGAAGGCTTGGCGCAAGGTGATGAAGGATGGGGCATTGCAGGCGCTGGAAGCGTCCCGCGAGGCGATTGCAGCGGCTGGCGACTTCAGCTCCGAAGCGGTCGAGGCGGCGCTGTCACCCTTGCCGGAGCGTCTGGGCGTCAAGCCAGGGCGGGTCTACCAGCCGATCCGAGTCGCGATCAGCGGCGGCACGGTCTCGCCGGGGATCTTCGAATCGCTGGCGGTGCTTGGGCGCGAGGAATCGCTGGCCCGTATCGACATCGCAATCGCACGCCTCCGACCCTGACGGACAACAAGGTCGCTCGCTGCTCTCCGCAGTGGATAACCAAATAGCAAATTGACCTCACTAATGGGGAGGCTGGCGCTAAACCGTGCGTCCTCTGCTGCCGATGACGGGGGCAGAGCGAGTCCCCTATGGCGTCGACCAGACAACAGAGCAACGGCAAGGTCAAGAAAGCCGATACGAGCCACGGCAGAAGCGCCGCTGGAGCGGCAGCGCCGGGAGCCCGGCTGGCATCGGCCTTCGAGGCGGTGGAGAAATTTCCGGCCCTGATCGAGTCTCGCGCTCGGGTAATGCAAGCGGCCACTGCAGAGACCGCACGCGTGGGCGAGGTGGTCGAAGCGGTCGAGGCGGATGTCGCTCTGACGATCGCGGTCTTGCGCTTCGCCAATGCCACGACCAGCGGCGCCGGCATCGGCAGCGTGCCCCAGGCGGTCGAAGTCCTGAAGCCGTCCGGAGTGTTGGCAATTGCGGGAACGGCGCCGATATTCGACTTCTTCGAGTCCAACGGCGGTTGGGAGCTGAAGCCGGAGCAATTCCGTGTTCATGCGCTGGCCACCCAACAGGCAGCAGCCCGGATCGGGCGTGAGGTCGGCTGGGACGATCGCGACGAGTTGCTCGTCGCCGCCCTGCTCCATGACATCGGCCGGCTGGTGATCTCAAAACTCCACCCGGGCCGCAGGGCCTATTTCGATGCCTCCTCGCGTACGCCCGAGCAGCGGATTCGGGAGGAACGCGACCAGCTCGGTATCGACCACGCCTTGGTCGGTGGGGTGCTGGCGCGGCGCTGGAACGTGCCGCAGCGGATCGCCGTGGCGATCGAGCGCCACCACGCCGAGGATGCCGAGGGCCTTGCCGCGATCGTCGCCACCGCCGACATGGTCGCCCACTACTCACAGGGTGAGGCGGTGACCCCGGAGCGCCTGCGCGAGAGCGCCAAGCGCTGCGGGCTGGGGCCCGAGGGCCTGCGCGCGCTGCTCTACGAGCTTCCCTACCCGCGCGAAGCCGATGCCCGGGTCAGCGAGCCCTGCCCGCTCTCCGGCCGTGAGCTGGACGTTCTCAGGCTCCTCTCCGAGGGAATGGTCTACAAGCAGATCGCCGGCGAAATGCAGCTCTCGGTCTCGACGATCCGCACTCACCTGCACAACGTCTACGGCAAGATCGGCGCGGTCGACCGCGCCCAGGCAGTGCTCACCGCGCGTGACCGCGGCTGGATCTAAGTCGCCGGCGGCTAGTCGATAAGGGACTCGCGCAGCGCGATCGCGACCGCATGGGTCCTGTTGCGGGCTCCGAGGCGGCCGAGGGCGTTCTTGGTGTGGGTCTTGATCGTTTCCTCGCTGAGGCCGAGTTCGCGCGCCGCGACAACGGTCGAGCCGCCGTCGGCCAGCAGCTGCAGGATCTCGCGCTGGCGCCGGGTCAGCTTGCCGCGGCTGCCCCGCGGCGGGACCGCCGGATCGATGAACCGTTCCTGCTCGAATGCCGCCCAGGCGGCTTTGGCCATCAGCTCGGCGCTGGCGGTTCGTGCCACGTAGGCGCTGGCGCCGGCTTGCAGGGCAATCGACGCTAGGTGCCGGTCGGGTCGCTCGCCATGGGCGACTATCCCCATGCCAGGCGCGGTCTTGCGCAGCGTCCGGATCGCCTCATTCCCGTGCATCGCATCGTCACCCTCGCCGAGTCCGCGCCGCAGGTCGACTATCGCTACGTCGATGCTGCCGACGTCCCGGATCAAGCCGACAGCCTCACCGCGGGTCTCGCTCTCGTGGATCTCGAAGTCGTCGGCCAGGGCCTCGCGCATGCCCAGCCGCACCAGCGGGTGGGGGTCAATCACAAGGCATTGTGGGCGCTCGCTCGGGACCCGTCGATCCTATACCCAGTCAAATCCGCGTCGTAAGGTAGAAAGGTCCTGTGATTTCCATCACCTCGAAGTCGCGCTATGCGGTTGTCGCCATGGCGGAGCTGGCCCGTTCGGGTGAGCGGCCAGTGCCGATCAAAGAGCTGGCCGAGCGGCGCGGCATCCCCGAGCAGTTCCTCGAGCAGCTCTTCTCAACCCTGCGCCGGGCGGGTCTGCTGACCAGCCATCGCGGCATGAAGGGCGGCTACACGCTCTCACGCCCCGCCGACGAGATCACCGTGCTCGAGGTAGTCCAGACCCTCGATGGCAAGGTCGGCCAGGAGGCCGACGAGGCGGGCGGGATTTGGGCGGAGGGCGTCACCTCGCTGCGCAAGGGCTTCGGCCAAACCACGATCGCCGAA
>DATFVC010000020.1:0-72107 GCA_035260485.1 Solirubrobacterales bacterium
GAGAACCCCTTCGACTCCCTGATCGCCCTCTACTTCGTGCTCAGGAACACCAACCTGGGCGTGATCGTCACCCAAGCGCTCAAGGTCGAGCCGGATCCAAGGAGCGGACAGCTGGTCGCGACCCTCGACGAAATCCCCCAGATTCCCCTGGCTCACTTCGAGGCCCACCTGCGCACCGGCGCAAGAGCGGCGCTGATCACCCCGGCGGCCTGTGGTAACTACTCCACCAAGGCGGTCTTCACCCCCTGGTCAAATCCAGCCAGGCCGCTGACCACGACCGCCTCCTTCCAGATCACCAGGGGGGTAGGTGGAGGGCCCTGCCCGCCGGGAGGAGCAGCCCCCTTCCACCCCCACTTCGAAGCGGGAGCGGTCAACAACAACGCCGGCAGCTTCTCGCCTTTCAACATGCGCTTGATCAGAGCTGACGGAGAACAGGACATGACCAAGTTCTCCTCGATCCTGCCCCCGGGCGAGCTCGGCTCTTTGGCGGGAGTCTCCAAATGCCCCGACTCTGCGATCGCGATCGCCAAGTCAAAGACCGGACGCCAGGAGATCGCCTCTCCGAGCTGCCCCGCAAACTCGCTGATCGGCCACACCCTGGCCGGAGCCGGAGTGGGGGAGGCCTTGACCTACGTAGGGGGGGAGGTCTACCTCGGAGGGCCCTTCCACGGCGATCCACTCAGCGTGATCTCGGTGACGCCTGCCGTTGCCGGGCCATTTGACGCGGGAACTGTAGTCGTCAGATTGGCCTTGACCCTGAACCCGAAGACCGCCGAAGTCGAAGTCGACGGCGCCAACTCCGACCCGATCCCCCACATCCTCAAGGGGATCGTCTTGAAGGTCAGGGACCTGCGGGTCTACGTCGATCGGCCAAACTTCACCTTGAACCCGACCTCATGCGATGAATCGAAGGCCAAGGCGACGCTCTTCGGCTCCTACCTCGACGTCTTCAACCCAGCCGACGACGTCCCGGTCAACCTCTCGAGCCGCTACCAGGCGGCCAACTGCCTGAATCTGGGCTTCAAGCCGAACCTTGCTCTGAAGCTCGAGGGCGGAACCAAGCGTGGCGGTCACCCCGGCCTCTTGGCCACCTATACGCCGAGGAAAGGCGATGCCAACGTCAAAGGCCTGGTCGTGAGACTGCCCCGCTCTGCCTTCCTCGACCAGGCTCACATCAGGACGATCTGCACCAGGGTCCAGTTCGCCGCCAAGGCCTGCCCGGCTGGAGCCCAGTACGGCTTCATCAAAGCCTGGACGCCTTTGCTCGACACGCCGCTTGAAGGTCCGGTCTACCTGAGGTCATCGAACCACAAGCTGCCCGACCTCGTCTTTGACCTGCACGGCCTGGTCGATGTCGAGGTCAGCACCCGCATCGACTCGGCCGGGGGTGGGATCAGGGCCACGGTCGAATCTACCCCCGACGCACCGCTCTCCAAAGTCCTCTTGCGCATGCAGGGCGGCAAGAAGGGCTTGATCGTCAACAGCCGCAACCTCTGCGGGGCCATCTCGAGGGCCAACGTGGAATTCAGCGGGCAAAACGGCAAGCAGTCCACCGCTAATCCGGTGATGAGGGCGGACTGTGGCGGGGGCAAAGCCCATAAACGCCACCACCGCTAACCATTAGCTATACCACGTGCGTATCTTGACAAACGCGTACTGACGTGTTTGTATTGAGGAGTGTCTTCGGCTGAGAACGGAGCTGGTATGGCCACTCGCGAGCGACGCGGTAAGCGGCGCCGGCCGGATCTCGTGCCGCCGAAGGTCGAGCGCATTCCACCTCGCTCGGGGCTCTCGCGGGCCGAGGTGATCGCCAACCAGCGGCTCCGCATCTTCGAAGGCCTCGCCGTCGCCCTCGTTCATCACGGCTACGAGGACACGAAGATCACCGACATCGTCGAACTGTCGGGCGTTTCTCGCGCCACCTTCTACGAGCGCTTCGAAAGCAAGGAGGCCTGCTTCGCGGCCGCCTACGAGGACGGGGTGGAGCGGCTCGCCGCCGCGGTCGAGGCGGCCGCAGAGGGCGAGCGCGGCTGGGCCTGGTGTCTTTCGGTTGGACTGGCCACCGGCCTCGACTTCCTCGCTGTCGACCCGGCACTGGCCCACCTGCTCCTGGTCGAGGCGCTCGCCGCCGCGCGCCCCGCCCGGCTGGAGTACGAGCGCTCGCTGGTGCGCCTCGCCGAAGCGCTGCGCCCTCCGGCTGAGCTGCCTGGGGGCGAGAGGGTTCCGGAGGAGACGGTGCGGCTGCTCGCCGGCGGGCTCGCTTCCCACCTCTCGGGCCGGGTGCTGGCCGGCGAAGCGGACAGCCTCGGCGAGGATCACGATCTCCTGCTCGCGTACCTGCTCGCGCCCTCCCTTGCGGCCAATGCGCGGGTTGCCGCCGGCTGACGCGGAGCCGGAGCGCTTCGAGCCGGGCGAACTCATCGATCTGCCGCCCGAGCTCGCCCTCGGGCAGCTGCCCGGCGGCCGCCACGGCCTGCCGCGCCCCTTCGTCGAGCGCCACCAGCGCCTTCGCCTGATCGCCGCGATGCTGCGCGTCCTGCCGCGCCACGGCTATCCGGCGACGACGATCGGCCACGTGACCGAGGAGGCGGGCGTCTCGCGCTCGGCCTTCTATGGTCAGTTCGAGGGCAAGGAAGAGTGCTTTTTGGCGACTTATGACCTTGCGGCCGAGTGGTTGTGCGAGCGCGTCGAGGGGACGGTTGCGGCGGATGAGCAGTGGTCCTCCCGCGTCAGCGCCGGCATTTCGCTGGCACTTCGCCTGCTTGCTGCCAACCCGGCGCTCGCGCACCTGATCGCGGTCGAGGCCCTCCAGGCCGGAGCAGCCGCCCGCCGCCGCCGGCAAGCCTGTATCACCCGCTTGGCCGGGGTGCTGCGAGCCGGACGCCCGCGGCGTCCCGACCTCCACGCCGATCTCGAGGAGCTGCTCGTCGGCGGCGTTTTCGCCCACATCGCTCGCTACGTCGACGCCGGTCGCACCGAGCGCCTCTCCGACGCGACCGCAGAGCTGGTCCATTTCCTGCTGATCCCCTACCTCGATCCGGGGGAGACGAAGCGAATTGCCGACCAGGCTGCCTGATGCCCCAATGTCCGCTTGGGCCGAGCTGTTAGGAGACGCCGCCAGCGGCACGATCCATCGCGTGGGTTGTCGGTCAGCTTTGCGATCCGCTCGAAGTCAGCGTCGTAGTGCAAGGCCGCCAGGCCGGCCAGCTCCGCACAGGCAGCTATCAATAGGTGGGCACCTGGACTCAGCGCCATGCGCCGTGCATGACCTCGGGATCGTCGAGCTCCAACGCACCTGGGGTGGAGAGCAGATCGAGCAGTCGCCGACGTTCAATTTGCTGTCACTCGACTATCTGGGACGCTCACGACGAAGCGCTATACTTTTTGAAGTAAAGTCGGATCGGAATTAGGGTATTTAGGAGAGCCATGGCCACCGCGCAGACCAAGCAGCAGGTCGAGGAGATCGAGCCCTTCGAGGCGGCGCAGGAGATCGAGGGCGGCGACGTCGTCCTGATCGACACCCGCGAGCCGCACGAGTATCAGGAGGCCCATCTCGAGAACGGCAAGCTCATCCCGCCGGGACTGATCGGCGACGAGATCGCCGCCGCGGCGCCCGACAAGTCGGCCCGCACGATCCTCTACTGCCGCAGCGGCAACCGCTCCTACAAGGCGGCTGAGCAGCTGCAGGCTCTCGGCTACGAGGACGTCGCCTCGATGGCCGGCGGGATCCTCGCCTGGCAGGAGCAGGGGCTGCCGGTGGTCGCCGCCAGCGGGCTGACTCCCGAGCAGCGTGACCGCTACTCGCGCCACACGTTGCTGCCCGAGGTCGGCGTCGACGGCCAGCTGAAGATGCTCAACGCGAAGGTGCTGGTGGTCGGCGCCGGCGGGCTCGGGGCGCCGACCGCGCTCTACCTCGCCGCTGCCGGGATCGGCACCCTCGGCCTGGTCGACGACGACGTCGTCGACGCCTCCAACCTGCAGCGCCAGGTGATCCACAACACCGAACGGATCGGCGTGCCGAAGACCGAGTCAGCGCGGCTGACGATCGAAGCGCTCAACCCCGACGTCGACGTGGTCGAGCACCGCCTCCGCCTCGACGCCTCCAACATCGTCGAGATCCTCAGCGAGTACGACGTGATCGTCGACGGCGCCGACAACTTCCCGACCCGCTACCTGCTCAACGACGCCTCGGTGCGGCTGCGCAAGCCGGTCGTCTCCGCCTCGATCCTCAGCTTCGACGGCCAGATCTCGACCTTCGTCCCCTTCGAGGGGCCCTGCTACCGCTGCCTCTACCCGACTCCCCCGCCGGCCGAGCTGGCGCCGAGCTGCTCCGCCAACGGGGTGCTCGGCGTGATGGCGGGGACGATGGGCCTGCTGCAGGCCAACGAGGTGCTGAAGCTCGTGCTGGGGATCGGCGAGCCGCTGATCGGCCGCCTGCTGCTCTTCGAGGCGCTCAGCACCCGCTTCACCGAGCTGAAGGTGCGCCGCGACCCCAGCTGCCCGATCTGCGGCCCCGACGCGCCCGAGATCGCCGACGAGGATCTCGGCAAGTTCCCGGATTACGAGTTGTTCTGCGCCGGATGAGGGCCGCTGCGGCCTGCCTTCAATAGGATCGCGTCGATGGCCACCATCCGAATTCCACCAGTCCTGCGCGCCCAGACCGGGGGCCAAACCGAGGTGGAGGCGGCCGGCTCCAACGTCGGTGAGGTGCTGCGGGCGCTGACCGCCGCGCATCCCGACACCGAGTCGCAGCTCTTCGGCCCCGACGGCGACCTCAACCGCTACGTCAACGTCTATCTCAACGACGAGGACGTGCGCGTGCTCGACGGGCTCGAGACTGCCGTGTCTGATGGCGACACCGTGGTCATATTGCCGGCGATGGCCGGCGGCTGAGACGAGCCAGTCGCAGCTCGATCCCAGCGCTATACTTTTTGAAGTAACGGGAGATCGAGATGCCGCGCGACGAGCTACTCAACCGGCCCTGCGGGGGACGCTTCGGCGATATCGTCGAGTCGATTGGCAATACGCCCTTGGTCGAGCTGCCGCGCTTCTCGCCCAAGCCCGACGTGCGGATCTACGCCAAGCTCGAGGGCCGCAACCCGACCGGCTCGGTCAAGGACCGGGTCGCCAAATCGATGATCGAGGCGGCCGAGGCGGAGGGTGCGATCGAGCCCGGGCAGACGATCCTCGAGCCGACCTCGGGCAATACCGGCATCTCGCTGGCGATGATCTGTCGCCGCAAGGGCTATCCGCTGAAGGTCGTGATGCCCGATAACGTCACCGCCGAGCGCACCCAGCTGCTGGAGATGTACGGGGCGGAGATCGTCTACTCAGAGGGGGCCAAGGGCTCCAACGGGGCGGTCGAGGTGGCGCTGGAGATGGATAAAGACTCGCGCTACTACATGCCCTACCAGTACGGCAACGAGGCCAACCCGCGTGCCCACTACGACGGCACCGCGGTGGAGATCCTCGAGGAGCTCGACGAGGTGACGGCCTTCGTCGGCGGCCTCGGCACCGGCGGCACGCTGATGGGCAACGGGCGGCGCTTGAAGGAGCACGACCCCGAGACGCTGATCGTCGCCGCCGAGCCGATGCAGGGGGAGATGGTGCACGGCCTGCGCTCGCTCGACGATGGCTTCATCCCGCCGATCATCGACATCTCGCTGCTCGACCGCAAGATCATGGTCTCCAACCGCGACGCGATCGTCTGGACGCGCAAGCTGCTCGACGACGAGGGCATCTTCGCCGGCGTCTCCTCGGGCGCTATTGCCCGCATCGCGGTCCGCATCGGCGAAGAGCTCGACGGCGGAAACGTCGTCTTCCTGATCCCCGACGACGGCTGGAAGTACCTCTCCTCCGGCGTCTACACCCGCCCGATCGACGAGATCGAGAATCTCGACTCGACGGTCTGGTGGTAGCCGAGCGCTTCCGTAGCTGATGCGTATTCCGCAGTCGCTGATCGATGAGATGGTCGCGCACGCGCGCGAGGACCTGCCGAATGAGTGCTGCGGGATGGTTGGGGGCAGCGCTGGCGCCGCGCGTACGGTTTACCGCGCCGAGAACGCCGAGGCCAGCCCGCTGCGCTACTCGATCGATGCCAAGGAGCAGTTCCGGCTGATGCGGGAGATCGAGGAGGCGGGGGAGGAGCTGGTGGCGATCTACCACTCTCACACCAAGAGCCCGGCCTATCCCTCTCAGACGGACGTGAACCTCGCCGGCTGGCCCGACGCCGTCTACCTGATCGTCTCGCTGGCGGACCCAGATGCGCCCGACCTCAAGGGCTTCTGGATCAGGGATGGAGAGATCGCGGAGGCCGAGCTTGTCTTCGAGTAGCGGCAAGCTGATCAAGGTCGCCTACGCCCAGCAGCAGGCGGAGGCGGAAATGATCCAGGGCCTGCTCTCCGAGTACGGCATCCCGAGCATGCTGAGGCGGGCGGCGGGCTTCGACGTTCCCGATTTCCTCGCCGCCGGACCGCGGGAAGTCCTCGTCGCCGAGGAGCTCGCGGCGCAGGCGCGTGAGGTGCTCGAGGGAACGCCGGGAACCGACTAGATCGCCGCCAGCGGGTCACGGCCGTCCCAGGCGCCCTGCGAGGCGTAGGGGCGGAAACGGACGAATGCGGACTCGTGATGGAACGGGCGGGCACGGTCGGCCCTGACCGCGCCCTGGTGGGCGCCATCGCTGTGGTGAGCGTACTCGCGCATTGCCGCGGCGCTGCGCCAGAGGGAGAAGGTGGAGACGAAACGTGGTGGCCGGGCGAACGCGGTCGAGGCGAGCACGGCCGGGCTCTCGATTGCTGCACGCTCGGCCGGGGCGGAACTCTGGAGAAACGGCACGATGCGGCCGAGTCGCGGGCGACCGAGCGTCAGCACCGCCACCGGCTCCTCGTCGTCACAGGGGCGCTCTCGCTTGGGCAGGTCGGGCATCCCCGACCATGACCCGAAAACTCGTAGAGGCTCGAGTCGCACATGCCAACCACCGGCAAGGCGCTCGGCGAATGGGTGGCCGGCGAGGAAGTTGTCCAAAGCGCAATCGTCGTCCCAGGCAGCGATCAGACCTACCCGCCCGGGTCCAGGCCGGGGCACCGGCCCATCGCGGAGCGGGACACTCAGAACCTGTTCGGCATAGGTCAGGCCTGGAACATCGAAGGGGTCCGGCCGGCCGCGGAGCAGGCCCGGCGCTCGACGCCAACCAACCTCAACGAGATGCACGGAGACGATCACGATGGCGCTCCCTGCAGAGGGTATCGCCTGTTGACGGGAATGGGCCGCGAAAGCCGTGCGATCATTGTGGTCGTTGCCGACGACAATCCCGATTTCGTCATTACTACCTTTCCAAACGACGATGCGCGCCGACTACGACAGCAAGGCCAACGCGATCTCGATTACGCTTTCACGCGAGGTTGGCGCTGAACGCGCCGGTCAGGTTCACTCGCGCGCGATCGTGGCACTACGCGGCGATCGCCCGGTCGAGCTGCAGCTCCTCTATCCCGATCTCGGCGTCGATGAGCCCCTTGGTGTTGCTGCGCGCAGCTATGGACTGGACGTGGAGGCGTTGATCGCCGCGGCTCAGGCGGCCCTTGCGGCTCCAGATCGCTCTGTCACGCTCGCTGTTGCCGGTCGCTCGGCGGCTTGAGCTGAACAGCTCCGCCGATGAGTCACTGGGAGACGACGAGCACTTTGGAGGCGGGCGTTGCCACGAGCGAGGTTTGGTCCAAGGCATATGTCGATGCTGCGGCATGGCCGGTTTGGAATGCCGAGATCAAGAGCGCGACGCTGGGCGAGCCATTGGCTCTCGGGGTGGAAGCGCGGATCGTCTTTCGCACTGGGCTGCGTCTGCGATTCCGCGTCGTCGAGTACGAGGAGGGACGCCTGTTCACCGACGAGGCACGCCTTCCCGGCGCCCGAATGGGCCACCGCCATCTGGTCGAGCCCGCCGGGGATAGCGGATGCCGCCTCACCAACACGATTTATATCCAGGGTTCGATGGCGTGGCTGTGGCGTCGTGTGCTCGGTCCGGCGGCGGCCCGGGCTTTGCCCGACGCCCAGTACGCGGTTGCGGCACTTGCCGGCCAAGACTGAGCGTCAGTGATGTGGTTCAGGCCGTGCTCGGTCGGGCGATGGCGCGCAGGTAGTCGCGCCAGGCACCCTCGATTTCGCCGACCGGGGCATCGAAGGCCGCTTCGAGGGTGGGGGTCGAGCCGCCGGGGACGATGTTGAGGGCAAGGCGCTCGCAGGCCTCGGGCCCGCGTTCGGTCTCGAGCAGGTCGAAGATCGTGCCGCCGAGGATCACCGCGTCGCGACGGGACGGTGGAAAGGACGGCCCGGAGCTCTCGCGCAGGCGTCTGATCACCGCCGCCCGGTAGAGGCCGACCTGGCGGGCGAAGTACTGGGCGGCGCCCTCGACCAGCCAGGCCCAGCCGAGGTAGCGGGCGAAGCGGCGCGGCGTCCAGGAGGGGGGCAGGTCGGGGTTGTTGGCGGCGATCACGAGCTGCGCGTAGAGGCGCTCGGCGGTCCCGCGCAGCGCCTCGCGCGAGTCGTCTCCGGCGGCACGCCGTTCCATATGGGGATCGTTGAGCACGTGCAGCTCGGTCGCCATCGCCCAGCCGGCCAGGTATCGGCGTCCCGCCGGCGCGGCTGACCAGCGCGCCGCAGGCAGGAAAGGGTGGGCCAGGGCGAGCAGCGCCGGGTTGGTGTGGACGACGACGGTGACTTCGCCAGGAACGGTTGCGAAGCGGTCCTCGAGTCGCAGGCGGAGTTCCTCCATGCGGTCGAGGCAGCGCTCGGCGAATGCCGCGTCGCCGCTGTCGTGCCGAGCGGTGAAACTCAGGGAATGCGTCTCCACCCACGGCATTGCCGCGAGCCTACTAAGGCCGTCTTAGACGAGGACGGGTTCGGACGCCGTGCAAACCGAGTGAATCTCGCTGCGGGCACGGTCGAACTCCTCGTCCGCCATCACCGGCGTGCCCTCGAAGGGCAGGTCGCGGTCGATTTCGACCCAGGAGCGGCAGCCGTGGTACTCGTCGCGGACCCGGACCGTGACCGGCCGCGGGATGCGATGGACCCGCAGCAGCAGGATGTGCAGCGGGTGGCGCCGCTTCCAGCTGAGCCGCTTCTCGGCGTAGTCGGGGGTCCAGACGTAGTACGGAGAAAGGTCGTCGACGATGCGCGGATTGGTGACCGTCAGGTGATCGGTCACCTCGGCCCAGCAGCGCAGCCGGACCCGATCGGGTTGCGGGATGCCGCCGTCCTGGATCAGAGCGGCGGGCGGCGGCTCCTCGTCTGGCCAGACACCCTCCTCGAGCGCGCGCCGCAGCTCAGGATGGTGGGACTCGCGGACCAGGTTGTTCCGCTGATGGTCGAAGGTCGGGTAGAGGAAGAAGCGCTCGTGGTCGAGCTCGAAGTGCTTGTTGTCCTCGCGGATGCCGCCCTTGCGCAGGGTCAGCAGCTGCTCGCCCTCGGCGAGCGCGCGCACCGTTACGGCCCATTCCTTTAAAGCGATTGGCATATTGAAGTCGTACCTGAGAAGGTCGGTAAGTCTTGTGACTGGGAAGGTGGCGCCTTTGGACCCCTGTCCAGGCGAGAGCCCACCCAAGGCCGCGCATTCTAGACGAGGCTGGCCAAATCGCCAAATTAACGGGCGATTAGATTTGACCCGGAGTGGACGATGAGCCGATTGCGCCGCCTCCCGGCGTCTCGATCCGCAGCCTGTCGCCGGGCCTCAGGTCCCCCTCGCTCTTACCCGGCAGCGGCACGCCGTTGAGGAAATCAGCGCCGGTCTCGCCGTCGCCGCCCCCCGCGCGGCCGCGCGGGGGGTAACGCCGCCGCTCGCCGATCAGGGTGAAGCGCATCGGCGCCAGCGCTTCGATCTCGCGCGCGATTCCCTCACCGCCTGGGCGCCGTCCTTCGCCGCCGCTGCCCCGGCGCAACGCCAGCTCACGCACGCGCAGCGGGAACTCGGTCTCCAGCGCCTCGACCGGGGTGTTGAGCGTGTTCGACATCGCGACGTGGATCGCGCTCGGCCCGGCGGCATCTGGGCAGGCGCCCTGGCCACCGCCGAGCGTCTCGTAGTAGGTGAAGCCCTCGCCCGCGAGCGTCAGGTTGTTCATCGTCCCCTGGCCCTGGGCAGGCGCCGGTCGCGCTCCTGCCAGAGCGGCGATCGTCAGGTCGGCGACCCGGCTGGAGGTCTCCACGTTGCCGGCGGCGACCGCGGCCGGGAAGCGGGCGTTGAGCAGGCAGCCCTCGGGGGCGATCACCTCGATCGGCCGGTAGGCGCCGGCGCAGGGAGGGGCATCGGGATCCGTCAGCACCCGCACCGCGAAGAACGCCGCCGATTTGGTCACCGACAACGGGCAGTTGAGGTTGCCGTCGATCTGGGCGTCGGTGCCGCTGAAGTCGAGCACGAGCCGGTCACCCAGGATGGTCGCCTCGAGCCGCAGCGTGACGTCGCGCTGCTCGCCACCGGCGTCGTCCTCGAGCAGATCCTCTGCCTCGTAGGCGCCGTCGGGCAGGTCGGCCAGGGCGATGCGGGTGCGGCGCTCGGCATAGGCGAGGATCTCCTCCATACCGGCACTCAGCAGCTCGAGGCCGTGGCGCTCCGCCAGCTCGCCCAGCCGCAGCTCACCGATCCGGTTGGCTGCCGCTTGGGCGCGCAGGTCGGCGAGGCGCTGGCGCGGGGAGCGCATCTGCGCGGCAAGTCGCTCCAGCTCGCCGTCCTCGAGTTGGGTGGGCGGGATCACCACGCCCTCTTCCTCGAGCGTCCGCGAGTGGGCGGGCATCCCGGCCGGGCTGGGGCCGCCGATGTCGGCATGATGGGCGCGACAGGCGGCGAAGCCGAGCAGCTCGCCGGCGGCGAAGACCGGTGAGATCAGGGTCACGTCGGGCAGGTGGGTGCCGCCGCGGTAAGGGTCGTTGAGGATCCAGGTATCTCCGGGACGGTGCTCCTCATCCAGCACGGCGGCCACCGCATCCGGCATCGAGCCGAGGTGGACGGGGATGTGCTCGGCCTGCATCACCAGCTCGCCGCGAGCGTCGAAGAGCGCGGTCGAGCAATCGTGGCGCTCCTTGATGTTGGCCGAGTAGGCGGAGCGGATCAGCGTCGCGCCCATCTCGTCGCAGGCGGCGCGCAGACCGCCGATCATCACTTGCAAGCTGACGGGATCCAATCCGCTCACGATCTCTCCGGGCACGTGCCGGGACTTATGCACCCATAGGGACCGCTAAGTCCCGGCACGTCCGCGAGGATGGCGCCGGTGGCGTCGACTTTGGCGCTCCAGCCAGGGGGGACGACGAAGGTCGCCTCGGGCAGCTCGAAGACGACCGGGCCCTCGGCCTCGAGGCCAGCGGGCGGCTCGCCGCGCAGGACCGGCGTGCTCAGCCATTCGCTGTCGAACCGCACCGGGCGCTCGCTCGTCTGAAGTCGGTCCCCCGGCGCAGCGATCAGACGCGGACGCGGCCCGGGTGCAACCAGCGCTAGACGGATATCGACGAGGACGACCTCGCCGTCGGGGTCGCGGTGTCCGTAGCGCTCCTCATGCGCCCGCTCGAAGCGGGCGGCGAGGTCCGCGGGGTCCGGGCGCGTGGTTCCGGCGACCGCCAGCTCGAAGGCCTGGCCGGCATAGCGCATCTCGTAGACGACCTCCAGCTCGGCGCCGTCCAGCTCACCGCCCAGTCGGAAGGCCAGCTCGTCGACCTCGGCGGCAATTCGCTCAGCGCTGAGGTCGGCGCCGCTCAGCATCACCGTGCGGGTGGTGTCGCGGCGCCGGTCGGAGGCGCAGAGGCCGAGGGCGGAGAGGACGCCGCCGGCCCGCGGGCAGAGGACGCGTTCGATGCCGAGCTCGGCGGCGATCGCCGCCGCGTGCATCGGGCCCGCGCCGCCGAAGGGCAGCAGCGCGAAGCGGCGCGGATCGATGCCGCGCTCGACCGTGACCACGCGCAGCGCCCGCACCATCTCCTGATTGGCGACCCGCACGATCCCCTCCGCGGTCTCGAGCTCGCTGAGGCCGAGCGACTCGGCCAGCGCTCCGACGGCGGTACGGGCGGCGCCGAGGTCGAGCGCTACGCCGCCGGCCAGGGTCGAGTCGGCGGCGAGGTTGCCGAGCAGCAGGTTGGCGTCGGTGACGGTGGGCTCGGTCCCGCCGCGCCCGTAGCAGGCGGGCCCCGGCTCGGCGCCCGCCGAGCGCGGCCCAACCCGCAGCGCCCCGCCGGGGTCGCGCCAGCCGATCGAGCCGCCACCGGCGCCGACAGTGTGCACGTCGACCATTGGCAGCTGGATCGTGCGGCCGCCGATCTGTCGCGAGTCGGTTCGCCTCACCTCGCCGTTCTCGACCACGCAGACATCGCAGGAGGTGCCGCCCATGTCGAGGCCGAGGGCGTTGCCGTCGCCACAGGCTCGGGCGAGCAACCCGGCGCCGACCGCGCCGCCGGCCGGTCCGGAGAGAACACTCCAAGCTCCTGCCTGCGCCGCCTCCTCGGCGCGCGCAACGCCACCGGAGGACTGCATCACGAGCGGCCGCGGCAGCCCAGCCCCTGAGGCCGCCTCGCCGAGCCGTCCCAGGTAGCGGCCCAGCAGCGGCGATAGGTAGGCGTCGATCGCGGTGGTCGAGCAGCGCTCGTACTCGCGGAAGCGGGGCAGGACCTCGTGCGAGGCGGAAACGTGGACGTCGGGCAGCTCGCGGCGCAGGTGCTCGGCGATCGCCCGCTCGTGTGAGGGGTCCAGGTAGGAGAAGAGCAAGCAGATCGCGACCGACTCGGCGCCGCTCGCGCGGACCAGGTCCGCCAGCCGCCGCGCCTCGCCGTCTGCGAGCGGCTCGATCTCCCCCTCGGGGCCGATCCGCTCGGCCGCTTCGAAGCGCAGCTCCGGCTCGACCAGCGGCGTCGGCTTCGGGCTGCAGAGCCGGTAGAGCTCGGGCCTGTCCTGACGGCCAATCTCGAGCAGGTCGGCGAAGCCCTCGGTGGCGATCAGGGCGGTGCGGGCGCCGCGTTCCTCGAGCAGCGCGTTGGTGCCGACCGTCATTCCGTGGGCGAAGGACTCGACCGTGTCGGGTTCGGCGCCGGCCCCTCGCAGCACCTCCTCGACAGCGTCAAGGACGCCGAGAGATTGGTCCTCCGGCGTCGTCGGCAGCTTCGCGGTGTGGACCCCCTCGCCGTCGAAGAGGACAGCGTCGGTGAAGGTTCCGCCTACGTCGACTCCGAGCAGCACAAGTTGAAGCTAGCCGAGATGCCTCAGCGCCATTCCTCGCGCCGGGTCTCGCCATCCGGGTCGAGCACGATGTGGATGCCGTCGAGCTCGGGGTCGGAGCTCGGGCAGTCGGTCCGCAGGTGGCCGCCGCGCGACTCGGCCCGCTCCAGGGCGCAGGTCGCGATCGCGGCGGCGAGCGGGTAGGGGTCGTCGGGCAGCTCGCGCAGCTGCTGCGGCTCGCGCAGCGGACCGGCAAGCCGCCAGACGGCGTCCCGGGTGGCCTCGGTAGGTGGTTTGAAGCGCCACTCGGTAGGCGGCGGACGGTTGCTCGCCGGCTTCTCCTCCAGGGTGCCGCGGGCGGCGCGACCGCCGAAGACGAAGCACTCGCTGAGCGAGTTGGAGGCGAGCCGGTTGGCGCCATGCAGCCCGGTGCATGAGCACTCGCCGACCGCGAAGAGACCCGGAAGCGAGGAGCGGCCCTCGAGGTCGACCGCGATCCCGCCCATCGTGTAGTGCGCGGCGGGGGCGACCGGGACCGGCTCGGCGTGGGGGTCGAGCCCGGCTTCGCGCAGAGACTCGAAGACGTTGGGGAAGCGAGCGAAGTCGAGCTCGCGCAGGTCGAGGCGCACGTTGCCGCCCCCGTCGGCCTCGATCCGGTCGAGGATCGCCGCGGTGACCGCGTCGCGCGGCGCCAGCTCGTCGGTGAAGCGGCGCCCGGAGGCGTCGAGCAGGGTGGCGCCCTCGCCGCGAACGGCCTCGGTGATCAGGAGGCCGTCGAAGCGGCTGCCCGGCAGGGCCAGGGCGGTGGGGTGGAACTGACAGAACTCGAGGTCGGCCAGCTCGGCGCCGGCGGCGGCCGCGAGCACCGGTCCGGCGCCGATCGCTCCGCGGGGATTGCTGGTGCGCCGCCACAGCGCCGCGGCGCCCCCGGTCGCGAGCACCGTCGCCGCCGCGCCGATCGGCCCGGCGTCGGTCAGCAGTCCGTGGCAGCGTTCCCCGTCGCTCCAAAGCGCCACCGCCGAAGTCTTCTCGCGGACTGCGATCCGCGGCTCGGCGGCAACCATGGCGGCGAGCTTTCCGGTGATCTCATGACCGGTCTGGCTGCCGCCGGCATGGACGATGCGGCGGTGGGTGTGACCGCCCTCCAGGCCAAGTGCCAGCTCACCCCCGGCATCGAGGTCGAAGACGACTCCCCGCTCACGCAGCTCGCGCACCGCGGCCGGCGCCTCCTCGACCAGCGTCTGCACGGCCGAGGGGCGGCAGAGCCCTCGCCCGGCCGCGATCGTGTCGGTGGCGTGCTGGGCGGGCGAGTCGCCTGGCTCGAGCGCGGCGGCGAGGCCGCCCTGAGCCCAGAAGCTGGCGCTCTGGGAGAGCGGCGTTCGCGAGACCACGCAAACCGCGGCGCCGTGCTCCGCCGCCCGCAGCGCCGTCCAGAGCCCCGCCGCCCCGCCGCCGATGACAGCGACGTCGCAGTCGGTCTCTGCCGCTATCGGTTCGCCGCCTCTCGCCTGATCGTCTCGATCTGGCCTCGCAGCCAGGCGGCGGCCGCTTCGCGAGCGCGGGCCTCGACGTCGGCATTCGTGCCCTCGGCGGCGGCGGCGCGTCGCTCCGCCTCCTCGACCCGCTCCTCGGCCGCCCCAGCCTGGGCCTCGATCTCGGCCAGACGGCCCTCGGCGGCGGCGATCGCCTGTTCCTTCGCATCGCGCTCGCGCTCCAGCTCCTCGGCCTGCCCGCGACGCAGCCGCTCTAGCTCTTCGTCGTGGGTCAGCCGCTCCCTCTCCAGATCCGCTTCGAGCGCCCTGATCTCGGCGATGGCTCGCTCCTCGGCCGCAGCGGCGGCCTTCGCCGCTTCGCGCAGCCGGCGCTCTGCCGCCTCGACCTGCTCGCCGAGATTTCCGCTGCCGGGGTCGCGCATCTCCTCGCTCATCTCCCGACTCAATCTATTACTTGCCATCTACTTGGGCAGACGATCGCGATCGAGCACGTCGCGGTAGGCGGCGATCGTTCGTTCGGCCATCCGCGCCGCCGACAGCGAGGCGGCTCGCGCGACCCCCGCGACGCGTGGGTCCGGCGCGGTCAGATGAGGACGCACCGCATCGCTCCAGGCGGCCGCATCGAAGGGGGCGCAGACCGCCCCCGCGATCCCCGCGAGGGCGAACGGGGCGATTCCGACCGGGGTCGAGAGGACAGGAACATCGCAGGCGAGCGCCTCGACGCAGGCGAGGCCGAAGCCCTCGTAGTCGGAGGTGACGAGCACCGCGTTGGCGGCATTTACCCAGAGCGGCATCTGCTCGGGCTCGATCGAGCCTCCGGTCAGCAGCTCCGCTTCGCTCGCCGCGGCCACCTCCGCCGCACGGTCGGCGCGCTTCTCTGGTCGATCGGGGTTGGCGGGGAAGAGCAGGTAGCGGCCATCGGAGTCGAGCCCCAGCTGTCGCCGAGCCTCGGCGCGCGGGAGCGGACGGAAGCGGCCAAGGTCGGGACCGCAGGGCAGGACAGCGGAGCCCGGTACGGGCGGGAGGCCCGGTCTGCCGTCCTCGGGCCCGAAGAGGGCACGCGAGACAGCGGCGACGAGGTCGGCGCGCCAGGCGATGCGTCGCGAGAGCGGGCCGACGATGGAATGACGGACGTCGGTGCCGTGGAAGGTGACCACCAGGGGCCGGGCGCCGGCGAGCAACGCCGACCAGGCCGTCAATCCGTAGTGGACGTGGACCAGATCGAAGGCCTCGTGCCTCAGCCGCCGCCGCAGGCGCAGAGCGGCGGGGACGTAGTGGCTGGAGCCGGGCGGAAAGGTGAACAGCTCGACCTCGACCCCGAGGCGACGGGTCTCCTCGACCTGGTCGAGCACCCACCGACCCCGCTGTGGGGCAGCGGCGTCCGGAATGAAATTGGTCACGACCAGCACCCGCATCGGCCGCTGAGCGTATCCGCAGCGGGGGCGGGCGGCGGCTTGTTCCGAACATTTGACATTTCGGCCGCAGAATTGGCCCATTTACGTCTAGATCCGTGATTAGAGGCCTTGCAGCATCGGGGCAAACCCCAAAGGAGGCTTCGATGATCTACGAGCTGATGGGCTTTGCGCACGCTGCGATCGAGCGGCGGGTGCGAGCGATCCAGACCCTGATCGGGGGTGAGCGGGGGCAGGGCACGGTCGAGTACGTGGGCTTGATCCTGCTCGTCTCGTTGCTGATGGTCGGGATGGTCGCTGCGATGAAGGGATTCAACGGCAAACAGGGCACCGAGCTCGCCGGAGTGATCGTCGACAAGATCAAGGAGGCGGTCGACAAGGTGGCGTTCAAATGAGGGTGGAGGAGGGGCGGCTTGCGATGCGGGCCGCCCCGCTCGCGGCGCCGGCAACGCCTCTGATGACCGGGTCGCACGCGCTCGGCGCCGCGATGACGACCGACGTGGCACTTATGCTGTATTCCAGCATGAAGCATCGAACCCAGCTATATCTGGACGAGGGCCAGTACCGCTGGCTCCGTCAACGGGCCGGCAAGTCGGGCAGCATCGCCGCCGCCGTGCGCGAGTTGATCGACGCCGAGCGCGCTCGGCTTGCCGATCCAGCTGCCGATCCGCTGCTCCGTTTCCTCGTCGACGAGTCGCCCGGCCGCGGCAGCGAAGAGACGAGCGTGACGACGCTGGACCGCGACCTCTACGGCTCATGAGGTCGGTCTTCGTCGACACCAGCGCCTTCGTCGCGCTGCGCAACGAATCCGAGGCTGAGCACGAGCGAGCGCGGACGGCGCTGTCGGGCCTGATCGACGCCGGCGCGACCCTGTTCACCTCGAATTATGTCTTTGCCGAGACTTACACCGCGTTGCTGGTGAGGGTGGGGCGGGAGGAGGCGATCGAGTGGGGCCGCCGCTTCCGGGCAGGCGAGGCAATCGAGCTGGTGCGGCTGGAGCCTGACGTGGAGGACGAGGCCTGGGAGATCCTCGAGCGCCACCGCGACAAGAGCTGGAGCTACGTCGACGCGACCTCGTTTGCCCTGATCGAGCGTGACGGGGGCGGCGAGGCGTTTGCATTCGACGCCCACTTCTCCCAACGGGGCCTGCGCGTGATGCCGGAGAAGTGAGAGGCCAACCACCGCGCCCCGCTGGTCACCTGCATGACAGACTCGCGTTTATGCCTGCCTCGCGTAGCTACGACCGCGCCCCGGCCGACATCCGGCCGGTGGACATCGACCCCGGCTTCGTCGCCAGCGCCGATGGCTCGGCGCTGATCTCGATCGGCAAAACGCGGGTGATCTGCACCGCTTCGGTCAACGAGACGGTGCCGAAGTGGATGGGGGGGCGGGGCAAAGGCTGGGTCACCGCCGAGTACTCGATGCTGCCCGCCTCTACCGGCGACCGCAAGGCGCGTGACATCTCGCGCGGCAAGCAGGACGGCCGCGGGGTCGAGATCCAGCGGCTGATAGGGCGCTCGCTGCGGGTCGTTGTCGACTTCAAGGCGCTGGGGGAACGCAGCATCTACGTCGACTGCGACGTGCTCGAAGCCGATGGCGGTACTCGCTGCGCGGCGATCACCGGCGGCTACGTGGCGCTGCGGCTGGCCATGCAGAAGCTGCTCGATGCGAAGAAGATCGAGACCATGCCGCTCACTGGGTCGGTGGCGGCGGTCAGCGTCGGTATGGTCGACGGGCGGGCGCTCTGCGATCTCGACTATGGCGAGGACTCGCGCGCCGAGGTCGACGCCAATGTGGTGATGACCGGCGACGGCGGCCTGGTAGAGGTGCAGGCGACGGCGGAGCGGACGCCGCTCTCGCGCGCCTCGCTCGACGAGCTGCTGGGCCTCGCCGAGATGGGCATCTCGCGGCTGCGCCAAGTGCAGGAGCGGGTAGCCGGGTAGCCGGATTGATCTTCGCCACGGGCAATAGGCACAAGCTGGGCGAGATGCGCGAACTGCTGCCCGGGGTTGAGTTGGAGCCGCTGCCGGAGGGAGTCGAGCTCCCGCCCGAGGACGGCGAGAGCTTTGCCGCGATCGCCCTCGACAAGGCGCGCGCCGCGCACGAGGCGACCGGTGAGGCGGCGATCGCCGATGACTCTGGGATCGGCGCTGTCGCGCTCGGTGGCCGGCCGGGCATTCACTCGGCCCGCTACGGCGGCGAGGGGGCGAGCGACGGGGAGAACCTGGAAAAGCTGCTGCACGAGGTTGCCGTGGCGGGAAGCGAGCGGGGCGCCTATTACGTCTGCGCTCTGGCGCTGGTCGAAGCGGACGGCTCCGAGCACGTCTTTGAGGTCCGCTGCGAGGGGCGCCTGATCGAGCAGCCGCGTGGCGAGGGAGGATTCGGCTACGACCCCGCGTTCGTCCCCGACGCGACGGGGCCTGATGACCCCCGTACGTATTCGGAGATCAGCCAGGCCGAGAAGAACGAGATCAGCCATCGCGGCCGCGCCGCACGGCTGCTGGCCCGGCGCCTGAGCGCCGGCGGGGCGACGCCGGCGGGCCGATGATTCACACCAAGAGTGGGGCTGCGGGACTCTCGATCGCCTCCAATTCGATCCTGATCGCGATCAAGCTCGCCGCGGGGGCGATCACCGGCTCGATCGCGATCGTCACCGAGGCGGTCCACTCGCTGATCGACCTGGTCGCCTCGGTCGTCGCCTTCGTCTCGGTCCGCAAAGCCGACGAGCCGGCCGACGCGGACCATCCCTACGGACACGAGAAGGTGGAGAACCTGGCGGCGACGATCGAGGGGATGCTGATCCTGGTCGGCGCGGGGGTCATCGTCTTCGAGGCGACCCACCGGCTGGCGGTCGGCTCCGAAGTCGAGAGGCTCGGTGTCGGGATCGCGGTGATGGGCCTCTCGGTCCTCGCCAACCTGCTTGTCTCGACGGTCCTTTCGCGCCAGGCGAGGGAGCACGACTCGGCGGCGCTGGAGGGCGACGCCGCCCACCTCCGCACCGATGCGCTCACTTCGGCGGGGGTTCTCGCCGGCCTCGCGATCGTCCAGGTCACCGGCATCGTCGCCTTCGACTCGATCACCGCGCTCCTCGTCGCTGCCGCGATTGTCATCGCGGGGCTGCGGATCATCCGCCGCTCATCCGGAGCTCTGGTCGATGAAGCGCTGCCGGACGCGGAAATGGACCGGATTGAGGCGGCGATTGCCGCCTCCCGCACCCCCGAGGTAGCCGGCTACCACAGGCTGCGTGCCCGCCGCGCCGGCAGTCGCCGCTACATCGACTTCCACGTCCAGTACCGCTCGGGAACCAGCCTCGAGCGCGCCCACGAGCTCGCCCACCAGATGCGCGGGGAGATCGAGGCCAGCCTGCGCCGCGCTGAGGTTCTGATCCACGTCGAGCCAGAGACCTCCCTGCGCGACCCGCGCCAAGAGCGCTCCGGTCCCTTTCGTGCCGGTTAGGCCGGTTTAGGGATTTGGCAGCAGATTCACCGCGGCGGCGAGGCCGACGGCGATCACGGTGACCGTGTAGCCGGTGTAGCCGCTGATCGCGAAGAGGATGGCGGCGATCGCGCAGACGGCGACGACGGTTATCCAGGAGGCTCGGGCCAAAGACACGGGGCCGGTATTTTCACCCAGATGCCAGACGCACAAGCGAGCGGGACGGTTTCCGGCGATGCCGCCGCGTGCGCGCTCGCCTATCTGACCGAGATGTCTCCCGACCTGCGCGCCGCCGCGATCGTCGGCCCCGGCGGCGCCGTGCTGGCGGCCAGCGCCCAGCCTGATCGCTGGGGGGAGGATGTCGCGACGCTTTTCGACGTCGCCGACCGGGCCGGCGACGGGGCGGTCGAACAGGTCCACATCGGCACCGAGCAGGGCGAGGTTTTCGCACTGCGCCACGCCGGGCTGACCGCGGTGGCGGTGACCGAGCGCTTCGCGCTGGCCTCGCTGACTTTCTTCGACATGCGCTCGCTGCTGCGGGATCTCGCGGCGGGAACGCCGCTTCCGACTTTCACCCCACAGGAGGGTGGAAAAAGTCGGAAGCGCCGCTCGGAAGGGACCGGCGATGCCACCTAAGCCGCACCGGGTGCTGCTCGACCGTGTCTCCGGTTACGCCGACGAGGCGGCCGCCTACATGCGCCGCCGCCGCGCATCGCGCCGGCCCTTCGCCCGTCTCTACTACTCGGGCGGCCGGGCCGAGGACCACGCAGAAGACTCGACGGCCGGAAGCGAGCTGTTCGTCGCTGCCGGCAGATTGATCGAGGTTGCCGGGAAGCGGCCGAAGCCGTGAGCCAGGGAGGACAGGAGCTGCTCGACCCGGCGGTTGCCGAGATCGTTCTCGCCCGCGCTCTCTCCCACGGCGGCGAGTTCGCCGAGGTGTTCGCAGAACGGCGCGCGGGCTTGACCCTGGCGATCGACGAGTCGCGGATCGAGTCGGTCCAGTCCGGCGCCGAAGAGGGGGCTGGCGTGCGGGTTCTGAGCGGCGCCACGACCTACTTCGCCCATGTCGACGGTCTCGACCCCGCCGACCTCGAGCGGGCAGCCGACGAGGCGGCGTCGGCCCTGCGGGGTGACCGCGCCGTGCCGCAGCCGCTGAGCGCTGAGGAGACGAGCCCGCAGCCGATCGAGCGCCCGCCCGAGGAAGTTCCCGCCGCGCGCAAGGCGGAGCTGCTGCGCGAGCTCGACGAGCGGGCCCGCTCGGCCGGCGGCGAGATCGAGCAGGCGACGGCCTCATACGGCGAGGCCAGGCGCGAGGTGGCCGTGGCCAACTCAGACGGTCTCTTCAGCGGCGACGACCGCACCCGGGTGCGGATCGGCGCCCAGGCCGTCGCCCGCCGCGGCGATCGGGTCGAGACCGGCGCCGAGACGCTCGGCGGCCACCGTGGCTTCGAGCTCTTCGACGACGACCCGGCTGCGATTGCGGCGACCGCCGCCCGCAAGGCTCTTACCCTGCTCGATGCCGGCCCGGCGCCGACCGGCTCGATGCCGGTCGTGGTCGGCGGTGGTTTCGGTGGCGTCCTCTTCCACGAGATGACCGGGCACGGGCTCGAGGCCGACCACGTCCAAAAGGGCGCCAGCGTCTACTCCGACAAGCTCGGCGAGATGGTGGCCCAGCCGTTGCTGACCGCGTACGACGACGGCGGAATGCCGGGGGAGTGGGGCAGCGACGCGATCGATGACGAGGGGACGCCGACCCAGAAGACGCGGGTAATAGAGGACGGCCGCCTGGTCGGCTTCCTCTATGACCGGCAGAGCGCCGATCGCGACGGCGTCGCCTCGACCGGCAACGGCCGCCGCGAGAGCTTCCGCCAGCTGCCGATCCCGCGCATGACCAACACCTACATCGCCCCCGGTGAGGCAGAGCCCGAGGCGATCATCGGCGAGGTCGAGAAGGGCTTCTACGCCGCCTCCTTCGCCGGCGGCCAGGTCGACCCAGCGACCGGCGATTTCGTCTTCGGCGTCAACGAGGGCTATCTGATCGAGGGCGGCAGGGTGACGCGGCCATGCCGGGGAGCGACGCTGGTCGGCAACTGCCTCCAGGCCCTGGCGGCGATCGACGCCGTCGGCAACGACTTCTGGATGAAAACCGGGATGTGCGGCAAGGGGGGTCAGAAAGTGCCGGTCGGGACCGGCCAGGGCCACGTCCGGATCGCCGCGATGACGGTGGGGGGGACGGAGGCGTGAGCGCTCTCGCCGAGCAGGCCACAGGCGCGGTCGAGCAGGCCGTCGCGGCAGGCGCCGGGGACGCCGAGGCCTACGCAAGCGAAGCGGAGAACCGCGAGGTCCGTGTCCACGGCGGCGAGGTCGAGAGCCTGGCGGCGGCGACCCAGCGCGGCCTCGGTCTGCGCGTCTGGATTGACGGACGGGTCGGCTACGGCTTTGGTACCGACCTCTCCTCGCGGGGGGTTGAGACGATTGCCGCGCGCGCCGTCGAAGCCGCTCGGGTCGCTGATGAGGACGAGTTCGCAGGGCCTCCCGACGCCGAGGGTGAGCGACCGGCCGTTGCGGGTCTAAGCGATCCCTCGCGCGGCGAGTGGCCGCCGGCCCAGATTGCCGATCTGGCGCTGGCTGTGGAGCAGACCGCGCTGGAGTCCGACTCGAGGATCGCCGCGGTCGAGCAGGCGGTCTACTTCGACAGCGCCGAGCGGGTCGCGATCGTCTCTTCCTCCGCGGTCGGAGGCGAGTATGAGGCGACGAGCTGCTACGCCTACCTGCAGGCTCTGGCCGAGGGCGAGAACGGCCGCGAGACCGGGCTCGGCTTCGATCTCGCTCGCAGTCCGGCCGGACTCGACCCGGTGGCGATCGGGCGCGAGGGCGCTGAGCGTGCCACCGAGATGATCGGCTCGATCAAGCCGGCCTCCCGCAGCTGCCCGGTGGTCCTCGATCCGACCGTCGCCGCCAGCTTTGTCGGCCTGCTCGGCAAAGCCGTCGGCGCCGACGCGGTGCAGCGGGGCCGCTCTCCGCTGGCCGAGCGGCTCGGCGAGGAGGTAGCAGCCGAGGCCTTCGTCTTGCATGACGACGGCCTTGACCCAGATGGCTTCGCGGCGGCGCCGATCGACGCGGAGGGAACGCCGCGCCGGCGCACGACGCTGATCGAAGCCGGCCGGCTTCGGACCTTCCTCCACGATTCCTACACCGCCCGGCGCGGCGCCGCTGTCTCAACCGGCAACGCGGGGCGCTCCGGATACCGCTCGCCGCCCGGCGTCGCGGCCTCGAACCTAATCGTCAGTCCGGGGGCCGCCAGCCTCGAGCAGTTGCTGCGCGAGGCGGGTGACGGCGTCTACATCAACGACGTCGCCGGCCTTCATTCGGGCGTCAATCCGGTCACCGGCGTCTTCTCCGTGGGCGCCTCCGGGCGGGCGATCAGGGGTGGCGAGCGGGCCGAGCCGCTGCGCGAGTTCACCATTGCCAGCGACCTCGTCTCGATGCTGCGGGCGGTGCGGGCGGCTGGATCGGAGCCTCGTTGGGTGCCCTTTGGCGGCTCGGTCAGCGCCCCGCCGCTGCTGATCGGCGAGATGACGGTTAGCGGCTCCTGAGCGCCAGGTGCGCCATTACGCCGAGTGCGCTGTTAGATTGCCGCCCGACCTCAACGACGACGGAGGAGCATCGACGTGACCAAGGCTGAGTTTTTGGACCAACTGGCAGCTGACGAGCGTGTGGGCAGCAAGAAAGCCGCGAGCGACGCGCTCGACGCGGTGCTCGACACGATCACCAACACCCTGAGCGGCGGAGGTGAGGTCAGCTTCACTGGTTTCGGCAAATTCCACGTGGCCGAGCGCGGCCCGCGCCAGGGCGTCAACCCGCGCACCGGCGAGCGGATCACGATCCCGGGCGGCAAAGTCCCCCGCTTCTCCGCCGGCTCGGCGCTGAAGGCCAAGGTCAAGGGCTGAGCTCCAGAGCACCCGCCAGATTTCTCGCCGCCGCCGCCGTTCTCTGCGGCTTCGCCGTCGTGATCGTCGTGATCGCGACGGCGCTCGGCGGCGGTGATGGCGGCGGCGGTTCCGGCAATGGCTCGAACCGCGCCGGGCATGTGAAGCAGGGTCATGCCAAGGTCCATACCCCGAAGTCCTATGAAGTGCAGAGCGGCGACACGCTCACCTCGATCGCCCACGAAGTCGGCGTTCCGGTCGCCACCATCCTGCGGCTCAATCCCGGGGTCGATCCACAGATCCTGATCTCGGGCGAAAAGCTGAAGCTGCGGTGAGCCGCAACAGGCTGGCCACTCTGTTCGGCCTGCTCGCGGTGATGTTCGCTTCGTCCGCGGGTGGCTCTGCAGGGGGGACCGCCCCCGAGGAAGCTTTAGCTACCGCCGGGGGCGGTGGGTCCCCTGCAGCGACAGTACCCGCGGCCGAGGTGCCTGCACCTCGGCTCGAAGCGCGCGCCTGGGCGCTGGTCGACGCTCGCACTGGTGATGTGCTGGCGTCCCATGCGGCCGGGCGACGGTTGCCGGTCGCCAGCACGACCAAGCTGATGACCGCTTACGTCGCCCTGCACGAGCTGGCGCTGGAGAGGATCGTCAGGGCGGCCCCATACAGGGCGGAATACGGCGAGTCGCTGCTCGTGCTGCGGCCCGGCCAGCGGATCAGCGTCCGCGATCTTCTCTACGGCCTGATCTTGCGCAGCGGCAACGATGCCGCCTACGATCTCGCTCGCGCCGCGGCTGGATCGGAGCGGCGCTTCGTCGGCCAGATGAACAGATACGCCGCGGCACTCGGCCTTGCCGACACGCACTACGCCAACCCGATCGGACTCGACCAGCGCGGCAACTACTCCAGCGCCGGCGACCTCGTCGCGCTGACCCGGCGGCTACTCGAGATTCCCGCCTTCGCCAAGATCGCGGCCTCGCGCCGCGCACTGCTGCGCAGCGTCCATCCCCCGCGGCGGATCTCGTCCATCAACGAGCTGCTCTCCTTGGCGCCTTGGGTCAATGGCGTCAAGACCGGCCACACTTTCGGCGCCAAGTACGTCCTGGTTGGCTCGGGTCGGCGCAAGGGGGTCGAGTTGATCGCCGCCGTCGTCGGCACCGAGACTGACGAAGAGCGCTTCGATGACACGCTGAGCCTGCTCGAATATGGCTTCTCGAAGTACCGCAGGCGAGTGCCGATCCACGCCGGGCAGGCGTTCGCCGAGCCGTCGATCCGCTACTCGGGCGGTGCGTTGCCGCTGCGCGCAGCGAGGACCGCCGCGGTCGGCTTGCGGCGCGGCCAGCATCTCTCGGTCAGAGTGCGAGCCCCTGAGGAGGTCGAGGGTCCGCTCGGCCGTGGCGCCGTGCTGGGTCAGGCGGTCGTCTTGGTCGATGGGCTGCGGGCGGCTTCGGTGCCGCTGCGCGCCGGCCGCGCCGTGCCGAAGGCGAGCACACTCGACCGGGTGCGCAGCTTCCTCGACGACAATGTGCTCTGGATCGTGTTGGCGCTGTCCGCGATACTGATCGCAGCCGTCCTTCTGAGGCGCCTTAGGCGACAATGATCCTGACCGTAACCCTCAACGCCGCGATCGACCGCACCGTCGCGGTTCCGAACTTCCGCCTCGGCCACCGTCACCGGGCAGTCGAGAGCCGCACGGTCGCCGGCGGCAAGGGCATCAACGTCGCTCGGGCCCTGCGCCTGCTGGGGCGCCCGGTAGTCGCCGCCGGCTTTGCCGGCGGGCCGACTGGCAACCGCATGCTCGAGCAGTTGCGCAAGGAGGCGATCCTGACCGACTTCACCTGGATCGCGGGCGAGACGCGGATCAACATGGCGGTAATCGACCCGACTTCCGGCGAGCAGACCGAGATCAACGAGCGCGGTCCGGCGGTCAGCCCTGAGGAGGTGGAGCGCTTCGTCGAGCGGCTGCGATACCTCGCCGACGGCGCGAAGATCTGCGTGCTGGCCGGCACCTTGCCGCCCGGCGCCGGGGCGGAGCTCTATGCGCGCCTGGTCGAGGACCTGCGCGATTGCGGCGCCACATCCATCCTCGACTCCGAGGGAGAGGCGATGCTGGCTGGCTTGCGCGCCGGCGCCTCGGTCGTCACCCCCAACGAGCGCGAGGCGGAGGAGCTGGTCGGGCAGGAGTTTGCCGACGGCGACGACTTCGTCCAGGGCCTTTCCGAGCTGGTGCGCCTGGGCGCCGGCGAAGCGGCGATCACGCGGCCTGACGGCTGTGTCGCGGTGGTCGGCCAGGGCGCCGAGCGGCGCGTGCTCGAAGTCCGCACCAAAGCGCTCGAGCCGGTCTCGACGGTTGGCTCAGGCGACGCCTTCCTCGCCGGCTACGTGGCTGGCCTCTACGACGGCCGTGAGCCGGAGCAGTGCCTTGCCTATGGCGTCGCCTGCGGCGCCGAGTCGACCCAGCACTTCGGCGCCGGCACCATCGATCCCAATCGAGTCGAGCGCCTGCTCGACGAGGTCGAGGTGCGTGATCTGGAGGTCCACGCGGAAGTGTAGGCTGACTGTTCACCGCCACAACTTCCCTGGAGGATCGATTTGGAGATCGATATCGGTCGAGGCAAGAAGGGGCGGCGCGCCTACGGATTCGATGACATCGCGATCGTTCCGTCGCGCCGCACCCGCGATCCCGACGACATAGACATCAGCTGGGACCTTGGCCCCTATCGCTTCGAGCTGCCGCTCGTCGCCTCGGCGATGGACGGGGTGGTCAGTCCCGATACCGCCGTCCTCGTCAACCAGATCGGCGGTCTCGGGGTGCTCAACCTGGAGGGAATCTGGACCCGCTTCGAGAACGCCGAGGAGCAGCTGGAGAAGATCGCCGCTGCCCCCAAGCACCTGGCGACCCGGATCATGCAGGAGATCTACGCCCAGCCGGTGCAGCCGGAGCTGATCGGCAAGCGGATCGCCGAGATCAAGGAGCGCGGCGCCGTCGCCTGCGGCTCACTGACCCCGCAGAAGGTGCGCGAGCACTATGAGATCGCGATCGAGGCCGGAATCGACATCCTCGTCATCCAGGGCACGGTGATCTCGGCCGAACACGTCTCGACCACGGTCGAGCCGCTCAACCTGAAGGAGTTCATCTCAGAGGTGCCGGTGCCCACGGTGGTCGGCGGCTGCGCCTCCTACTCGACCGGGCTGCATCTGATGCGGACCGGCGCCGTCGGCGTCCTCGTCGGAGTCGGCCCTGGCGCCGCCTGCACCACGCGCGGCGTGCTTGGGATCGGCGTCCCGCAGGCGACCGCGATCGCCGACGTCGCCGCGGCCCGCGCCCAGCACATGCTGGAGACCGGCGAATACGTCAACGTGATCGCCGACGGCGGCATGCGCACCGGCGGCGACGTCTCCAAGGCGATCGCGGTCGGCGCCGACGCGGTGATGGTCGGCTCGCCGCTCGCCCGTGCCAAGGAGGCGCCCGGTCGCGGCTTCCACTGGGGGATGGCGACCTTCCACCCTTCGCTGCCGCGCGGCACCCGCGTCTCGACCACACAGGACGGGACGATGGAGGAGATCCTGCTCGGCCCCGCCCAGGAGAACGACGGCACCTTCAACCTGATGGGTGCGCTGAAAGCCTCGATGGCCACCACGGGCTATGAGGACATCCGCTCCTTCCAGCGGGCCGAGGTGATGGTCGCTCCGGCGCTGATGAGCGAGGGCAAGAAGCTGCAGAACGAGCAGTCGGTCGGGATGGGCTCGAACGGTCGCGCGGCGGTTTCCGCCGGTGTTGGAGTCGCCGACGACTGAGGCCGGCGCTTCCACGGCGCCGGCCCAGGCCTCCGAGGAGGTTCTCGTCCTTGATTTCGGCGGCCAGTACTCGCAGCTGATCGCGAGGCGGATTCGCGAATGTGGGGTGTTTGCGGAGTTGTTGCCAGCAACTGCATCCGCTGAGTCGATTCGGGAGCGGGCGCCGAAGGGGCTGGTGCTCTCCGGCGGGCCGGCTTCTGTGTACGAGCCCGGTGCGCCGGCGTTTCCTACCGAGTTGCTGGACCTCGGAATCCCGATGCTGGGGATTTGTTATGGCATGCAGGCGATGGTCCAGGCGCTGGGGGGGAAGGTCGAAGCGGCCGAGTCGGGGGAGTTCGGACGCGCCGAATTGACCCTGCGCAATGCTGGTGGCCGTCTGCTGGGCGGGCTGCCGGAGGAGCAGAGCTGCTGGATGAGCCACCGCGACGCCGTCTTCGAGCCCCCGCCCGGCTTCGCCGCGCTCGCCTCCACCCCCGCGTCGCCTGTCGCCGCCTGCGAGGCGCCCGATCGGGGCCTCTACGGGATCCAGTTCCACCCCGAGGTCGTCCACACCCCCTACGGCACCGAGGTCCTGACTCGCTTCCTGCGCGAGATCGCCGGCTGCGAGGAGCAGTGGTCGCCGCAGTCGGTGATCGCCGAGCAGGTGGCGGCGATCCGCGCCCAGGTGGGCGAGGGCAAGGTGATCTGCGGGCTATCCGGCGGGGTCGACTCCTCGGTCGCGGCGCTGCTCGTCCATCAGGCGGTAGGGGAGCAGCTGACCTGCGTCTTCGTCGATCACGGCCTGATGCGGCTCAACGAGGCCGAGCAGGTGGTCGAGGCGTTCGGCCGGTTCGGCATCCCGCTCGTCCACGTCGACGCCGAAGAGCGCTTTCTCGCCAAGCTCGCCGGAGTCGACGACCCCGAGCGCAAGCGCAAGATCATCGGTGAGGAGTTCATCCGTGTCTTCGAGGAGGAGGCGGCGAAGCTTGACGAAGTCCGCTTCCTCGTCCAGGGCACCCTCTACTCGGACGTGATCGAGTCGGGCGGCAGCGATCATGCGGCGACGATCAAGTCCCACCACAACGTCGGCGGCCTGCCCGACGACCTCGAGTTCGAGCTGGTCGAGCCGCTGCGGATGCTGTTCAAGGACGAGGTGCGAGCGGTCGGCGCCGAGCTGGGCATGCCCGAGCGGATGGTCTGGCGCCAGCCCTTCCCGGGGCCGGGTCTGGGGATACGGATCGTCGGCGGCGAGGTGAACAGAGAGCGCCTCGACATCCTCCGTGCGGCCGATGCGATCCTGCAGGAGGAGATCCGCGCCGCCGAGCTCTACCGGCAGCTCTGGCAGTCCTTCTGCGTGCTGCCGGTCGTGCGCTCGGTCGGGGTGCAGGGTGACGGCCGCACCTACGCCTACCCGATCGTGATCCGCGCCGTCACCTCCGACGATGCGATGACCGCAGACTGGGCCCGCCTGCCGTATGACCTGCTCGAGCGCGTCTCCAACCGAATCATCAACGAGATCAAAGACGTCAACCGCGTGGCACTCGATATCTCGTCGAAGCCTCCGGCGACCATAGAGTGGGAGTGATCGGAAGCTAGGGTCGGCGGCGATGCCCTCCTTCGCCGTCTCGATTGCGATCCTCAGCCTCTTGCAGGCGGCGCTCGTCGCCCTGCCGCAGCCGCGCCGGTTCGCCTGGCTCGATGCCTTTCGCAGTCCCTGGTGGGCGCTCGTTCCGGCGCTCTCGATCGTCGTCGTGATTGGGGTCGTCGCCTTGGAGGGCGAATCGGCAACTGTCCTTTCCTGGCTGGCGCTGGTCGCGGTGCCGCCCTTCGCGGCGCTGGCTCTGGGCTGGCTGATCCGCGGCGGCCGCCCCGCCTGGGCGGTGGCGACCGTGCCGTTCTTCGCGCTCGCCTGGGCGTCGCCGGGATCGCTCGCCGGCGAGGCCGCGGCGACGGCGCTGACCGCGCTCGGCTGCGTGGGGCTCGGCTGGCTGCTGGTCTCCGTTGCGCCAGCGTTTTGGTTGAAGCTGGGGATCTATGCGATGGCCGCGGTCGACACCTGGTTTGTCGCCACCGAGTTGCTGCAGGGCCCGAACGCGGTACTCACCGTTGCCGCTCCAGCCGGCCTGCCGCGTCTGCAGGCGATCCATTTTGGCTCCGCCATGATGGGCTTCGGCGATCTCTTCGTCGCCGCAACCCTCGGCTGTCTGCTGGCCCGCAACCGGGGGCGCCAGCGACGCGCCGCCCTGCTGGTTGCCATCCTCGCCCTCGCCTTCGACCTGCTCTTCTTCGCGGTCGACACGCTGCCGGCAACGGTCCCGGTTGCGCTGGCGCTGGCCTTGACCGAGCTGTGCGACCGCCGCGCCCCTAGGCCGCAAAGCGCTTGATCGCCGTCGCAACGGCCGCCGGCTGGTCCTCTGGCGTGGAGCTGTAGGCATCATCGATCCGGACGAGCTCCCATGCCTCAATCAAAAGAGAATGAGTCTCACTCTTATGCTAGATTGCGCTCGCCGGAGCGGACCAAGTCCACCCGCCGCATTCCAATCTCGCCCCGACAAGGAGACTCGATGTCCGCACCGCGCCCTCGCGCCCTCGCCTTCGCTCTCGCCCCGGTCGCCCTCGTCGTCGCGCTTCTCGCCGGCTGCGGGTCCGGCTCCAGCTCAGCCGGCTCCGGCGGCAGGCTGAACGTGGTCGCCGCCGAGGACTTCTGGGGCAGCCTCGCCGAACAGCTGGGTGGGGACCGGGTGCAGGTGACCAACATCATCACCAATCCGGCAGCCGATCCACATGACTACGAACCGACCAGCGAAGATGCGCGCACGATGGCCGGCGCCCAACTGGCGATCGTCAACGGCATCGGCTACGACCAGTGGGCAACGAAGTTGCTCGCCGCCAACCCCAGCTCGGGGCGAACGGTTTTGACGGTCGGCGATCTGCTGGGGCTGAAGGACGGCGACAACCCACACCAGTGGTACTCGCCCACCTCGGTGCAGATGCTGATCGAAGAGATAACCGCCGACTACAAGAAGGCGGATCCCGGCCACGACTCCTACTTCGACCAGCAGCGCGCCGCCTTCGAAGCCAAAGGCCTGGCCGAATACCACGGCCTGATCTCCCAGATCAAGGCCCGCTACGGCGGAACCCCGGTTGGGGCCTCGGAGAGCATCTTCGAACCGCTGGCTCCGGCGCTCGGCCTGAAGCTGATCACGCCTCAAGGCTTCCTGGACGCGATTTCCGAGGGAACCGAACCCACCCCAGCCGACAAGGCCACAACTGACAAGCAGATCGCCGACAAGCAGATCGAGGTTTGGGTCTACAACAGCCAGAATGCAACCCCCGACGTACAGCGTCTCAACGAAGCCGCCAAATCGGCGGCGATCCCGATCTCCACGGTCACGGAGACGATGACGCCCGAGGGAGCCAGCTTCCAGGCTTGGATGTCACGGCAATTGGAGGAATTGCGAACGGCGCTCGCCAAGGCCGCCGAAAGGGAATGAGCATGCAGGCACCGCTCGTCGAGCCCGTCGAGCCCATTGAGCAACCGGCCGCGGAGGAGGCGATAAGCCTCCATGGCGCTACCGCCAGGCGCGGCGGCCGTCCCATATGGTCGGGTGTCGACCTCAGCGTCGGCCAGGGAGAGTTCGTCGCGGTCCTCGGTCCCAACGGGTCCGGGAAGTCGACGCTGGTCTACGTGCTGCTCGGGCTGCTGCCGCTCAGCGAAGGCAGGGCAACGGTCCTTGGCCGCCCGCCCGGGGCCGCGAAATCCCAGATTGGCTACCTGCCGCAGCGGCGCAGCTTCGACTCGGGGACGCGGATTCGCGGCGCAGACCTGGTGCGCCTCGGCCTCGACGGGACGCGCTGGGGATTCCCGCTGCCGGCGGCGCTGAGTGCAACCGGGCGGGCCGCCAGACGCCGGGTTCAGGAGACGATCGAGCTGGTTGGCGCCGGCTCCTGCGCCTGGCGTCCGATCGGGGCGCTCTCCGGCGGGGAGCAGCAGCGGCTGTTGATCGCCCAGGCGCTCGTTCGCCGTCCACGGATGCTATTGCTCGACGAGCCTCTCGACAGCCTCGACCTCAGCAACCAGGGCGCGGTGGCGGCACTCGTGCAACGGATCTGCGAGAGCGAGGGAGTGACGGTGCTGCTGGTCGCCCACGACGTCAACCCGATCCTGCCTTACCTGGACCGGGTGATCTACTTCGCCGGCGGCCGGGGCGTCGAAGGCACCCCGCGCCAGGTGATCGACGGCCCCACCCTGAGCGGCCTCTACGGCGTGCCGGTCGAGGTGTTGGAGACCTCCGACGGCCGCCTCGTCGTCGTCGGCACGCCCGAGCCACCCGCCCACCACCACTCGCGCCATGAGCACGACCACTGAGCTCGCCGGCCTCTCCTGGCATCCGGTCAGCGACTTCGAAGCGCTGACCGAATTCCCGTTCATGGTGCAGGCGCTCCAGGCTGGGACGATCGTCGCCGTGATGGCCGGGACGATCGGCTGGTTCATGGTCCTGCGCCGCCAGGTATTTGCCGGCCACACCCTCTCGGTGATCGCCTTTCCCGGTGCCGCCGGCGCCACTCTGGCGGGGCTGCCACTGGCGCTCGGCTACTTCGGTGCCTGCGGCGTCGGGGCGCTGGTGCTGTCGCGGGTCAGCCGCTCCGAGGAGAGCGGCCTCAGCAGCGAGTCCGCCGCGATCGGCACCGTAGGGGCCTTCGGCCTCGGCCTGGGATTCCTCTTCGTCAGCCTCTACGGCGGTCAGCTCACCAGCCTGGAGTCGCTGCTCTTCGGGACCTTCCTCGGGATCACCGCTGCCCAGGTGCAGACCTTGCTGTGGATCGGCCTAGCCGCGCTCGCGATCCTCGCCCTGATCGGCCGGCCGCTGCTGTTCGCCTCGGTCGACGGGGCTGTCGCCCGCGCCGCCGGCGTGCCGGCTGAGGCGCTCGCTCTGGCCTTCCTGCTCCTTCTCGGGCTGGCGGTGGCGGCGACCGCCGAGATAACCGGCGCCCTGCTGGTCTTCGCCCTGCTGGTAACCCCGGCGGCGACCGCCCAGCAGGTCACCGCGCGCCCCGGTCCGGGCCTGGCGCTCTCTGTGGCACTTGCCCTCGCGGTCACCTGGCTCGGCCTCGGCATCGCCTACTTCTCGCCCTACCCGGTCGGGTTCTGGGTGACGAGCCTGTCCTTCGGCCTCTACCTGGTGGTGCGACTCCTGCTCATCGCCCTCGCGCGTCTTCACCATTCGCAGCCCCTCGGAGCGCCAGCCTGATGTTCGCCCACGAGTTCATGCGCAACGCCTTCCTGGCCGGCACCTTCGTCGCGGTGGCCTGTGGTCTCGCCGGCTACTTCGTCGTCCTGCGCAGCCAGGTCTTCGCCGGCGATGCGCTAAGCCATGTCGCCTTCACGGGGGCGCTGGCCGCGGCGGCGGCGGGGGTCGACATCAGACTGGGTCTCTTCGTCGCGACGATCGCGGTGGCTCTGGGGATGGGGCTGCTCGGGGACAGGGCGCGACCCGACGACGTCGTGATCGGCTCGGTCTTCGCCTGGGTGCTTGGGCTCGGGGCGCTCTTCCTCTCCATCTTCGTCAGCGGCTCCAGCGGTTCCAACGGCACCGCCGCGGTGCGGGTCCTCTTTGGCTCGATCCTCGGCCTGTCGGCCGTCGACGCTCGCTTCGCGGCGGTGATCGCGATCCTCGTTGCGCTGGCCCTGCTGGCGATCGCGCGACCCCTGCTCTTCGCCTCGCTGGACCCCGATGTCGCTGGCAGCCTCGGCCTGCCGCTGCGCGCGGTGGGCGTCGGTTTCTTCGTCCTCCTGGCCGTGGTCGCGGCGGAGGCGACCCAGGCGGTCGGCGCCCTGCTGCTGCTCGGCTTGCTCGCTGCCCCCGGCGGCGCCGCGCGGCTTCTCACCGACAGCCCCTGGCGCGGCCTGGCGCTGTCCGCCGTCCTTGCACTCGCCTCGATGTGGGGTGGGCTGGTGCTCAGCTACGAGATCGTCTCGCTGCCGCCCAGCTTCGCGGTGATCGCGATCGCCAGCGCACTCTTCGCATTCGCTGCCCTTCGTGCCCGGCTGCGCTCTGGCAATCGCTCCGCGGCGCCGGTCCCCTTGATGAATCGCGGAGAGGCCGATCTCTAGGATCGAAGCATGAAGACCGTCACGCAGACACAGTGGGCCGAGCATGCCGTCGCCGCCCTGCTGGCGGCCGGCTATCGCCACGGAGGCGCCCGTACCGCCGTGGTCGAAGCGCTCGCCCGCCACGACTGCGCCGTCACCGCGCTGGAGCTGGACGATGAGCTGCGCCGCCGCAAGCCCGCGGTCGGTCGCGCCAGCATCTACCGCGCCCTCGAGCAGCTCGAGCGGCTCGGCCTGCTGCGGCGCCTCGAGGTCTCCCGTGGGATTGCCGGCTACGAGCGGATCGAGCCGAGCGGCGAGCACCACCATCACGCGATCTGTCGCGACTGCGGTCGCATGATCCCCTTCGAGGACGCCTCGCTGGAGCGCGCGATCGACGAGGTCAGCGGCCGGATGAGCTTCGATGCCGCCGAGCACGAGGTGGTCATCCGCGGTCTCTGCGAGCGCTGCGCCGACTGATTCGCTGCTTCAGCAATCCCCGGTGTCTGACCGAGGCGGCGCTACCTGCTCGCCGAGATCGAATTCGACGCAGCTTTTGCGGTCGAGCCCGATCCATTCGGCGCCAGGTGAGTGCCCGATGCCAGCACTCCGACGGCAAGGATCGCCGCAGTGGCCAGTTTGAATCGGCGAGGACTGATCCAGTTCGGCTGATGGGCGGCCAACCAGGCCCGTATCCCGGTCGCCGCCGCGCCGGCGGTCATCGCCGAGGCCATGCACTGAATGCACATCGCGCTTCAGGCTAGCGCCTCAGCTGTAGCTGTCCCATTCCTGGAGGTAGGGCAGCGGGTCGATCGGGCTGCCACCCTCGTACCAGCCGGGGGCGGTCCAGATCTCGAAATGGAGGTGGCAGGCGGTGGCGTCGCCGGTCTGGCCGACCACCCCGATCGGTTCTCCGGTGCGGACCGTCATCCCCTCCTGCAGCGGCGAGGGTTCGAGCAGGTGCATGTAGGCCATGTCGAAACTCGTGCCCTTGCCGTCGATGACTATGTAGTTGCCGGCGGCGCCTTGGTATCCCGAGTACTGAACGCGGCCGCCGCGGGCGGCGATCAGCGGCGTTCCGCACTTTGCCATCACGTCCTGGCCCTCGTGGGTGTGGCCGGAGCGAGCTGCTCCGAAACGGCCGGCGGCGCCGCCGTAGTCGTGGGCGCCGAGGATCGGGAAGGCGTAGCCATAGAGGTCGAAGCTGAGGCTGAGGGATGCCGAGGATGCCGACGAGGAGGCGCGGCGAGGCAACTGACCTCCGGCCTGCGGCACGATCCGGAACGAGTAGTGGCCGCTCGGGGCCGGCCGCCCTTCGCCCGTGGTCCCGTCCCAGCGGACGCTGTCGGGGGTTCCGGGGGCGACGTCGTTGCGGTAGAAGCTCTTCATCACTTCGCCGCTGTCGGCGACGAGGTCGATGCGGAGGTCGTTGGTCGCCTGGTCGCTGCCGATTTCGTAGCGCAGGCGCGGATTGCTGACGCCGTAGTAGAAGGACTTTCGGGGCCAGGTCTTGGCCGAGACCAGGCTCAGCGCGCCATCGCTCGGGGCCGGGTCGGGCGAGCCGCTCTGGCTGGGCGGCGGCGGGGGGCTGCCGCTCGGCGTCGGCGCGCCACCGGTCGAGGCCGAGGCGATCGCGGCAGGGCTCGCCAGGATCGCGGTAAGCGCGATCGTCACTGCAAGTACAACCAGCCATGCGCCGCGTGCCACGTGCCCTCTCTTTCGTTTGCCTGCGGAGTTAGCTGTCGGGCTCGCGCTGAAAGAGATGCGCTACGGATCGTTCTTCGTCCGATTCGCCCCTGGGACCTGCAAGGTCCCTGCGGTTCCTCCGCTCCCGCCCGATGGTCGGACGGGATTAGGCAGTTGCTGGCGCGGCAGTATAAACGCTCCTACGGCTATGATCCGCCGGCCGCGCTGGGTGCTCCGCGCGGTTTTTGCACGATGAAGACCTACGTCGCCACAGCCGCCGACCGCCAGCGAGACTGGTATGTCGTCGATGCCGAGGGCCAGACCCTGGGCCGGGTGGCGACGCGAATCGCCGATGCCTTGCGCGGTAAGCGCAAGCCCGAGTACACCCCCCACGTCGACACCGGCGACTTCGTCGTCGTCGTCAACGCGGAGAAGATCCATGTGACCGGGAAAAAGATGGAGCAGAAGCGCTACTGGCGCCACAGCGGCTATCCGGGTGGGATCAAGTCCCGCACCCTGGCCGAGATGCTCGACCGCCGCCCCGAGGAGGTGATCCGCAAGGCGGTGAAGGGGATGTTGCCCCGCAACCGCCTCGCCCGCAAGCAGCTGACCAAGCTCAAGGTCTACGCCGGGCCGGATCACCCGCACGCGGCGCAGAAACCACAGCCGATGGAGATCAAGTGATGGAAGACGAGCCGCAGAACGAGACTTCGGACGATCAGCAGGCCGAGGACCCCACTCCCATGCCACCCGCGGAGGAGACCTCCGGGGATCAGGACGAGGCGCCTGCGGAGGAGCCCGCCGAGGCTCCCCTGGCCGAGCAGGAGGAGGCTGAGCCCGAGGCTGCAGAGGAGCTTGAGGCTGCAGAGGAGCCCGAGGCTGCAGAGGAGCTTGAGGAGCCCAAGGGCGAGAAGAAGAAGGACGCTATTCCCGGGGCGGACCTGGAGCCGATCTCAGTTGAGTCGGACGAGCGGCCGCTTAGCGCTGAGGAGAAGGCGCGCAAGGAAGCCGAGGAGGAGGAGCGGGCGCGGCGTGAGGCGGCGCTGACCGGCGACTCCGACGAGGAGGAGCAGGCGGCGAGCCGAGCCCCCGCCAAGATGGAGGGCGGCTCCCGTTACCTGGCGACCGGCAAACGGAAGAACGCGATAGCTCGTGTAACCCTGTTGCCGGGGAGCGGCAAGATCGAGGTCAACGGCCGCCCCCTCGAGGAGTTCTTTCCCCGTCCCCTGCATCAGACGACGGCAACCCAGCCACTTGCGATCACCGGCTATGAGAGCAGCGTCGACGTTCGAGTCAGGGTCCACGGCGGCGGCGTCAGCGGACAGGCCGGCGCCATGCGCCACGGCATCGCCCGTGCCCTGACCGAGGTCGACCCCGAGCTTCGCGGCGAGCTCAAGCGGCGCGGCTTCCTCACCCGCGACGCGCGCGCCAAGGAGAGGCGCAAGGCCGGGCTCAAGAAGGCCCGCAAGCGCCCGCAGTTCTCCAAGCGCTGACGAGGTCGATGTGAGCGCGGAGCGCAAGCTCTTCGGAACCGACGGGGTCCGGGGGGAGGCTGGGACGTTCCTCACCGCGGAGCTGGCTCTCGCTCTGGGCCGGGCCGCGACCGCATCGTTGGAGGCCGCCCGGCCGCAGGTGCTGATCGTTCGCGACACGCGCGAGTCGGGACCGATGCTGGAAGCTGCCCTGGCCGCCGGCGTCGCCGAGGCCGGCGGCGACGCCCTGCTCGGCGGAGTCCTGCCGACGCCCGCTGCCGCAGTTCTCGTTCGCCGCCTCGGGCTCGACCTCGCCGCGGTCGTCTCCGCCTCACACAATCCCTACAAGGACAACGGCATCAAGTTCTTCAGCGGCAACGGGACCAAGCTCGGCGACGAGGCCGAGGCCGAGATCGAGGCGGTGCTCGAGGCCGGCTCACAGCCCGCCGCCCCGGGGCGCGTTCGCGAGCTGAACGGCGGCGTCGAGGACTACCTGCGCGCCCTCGAGGCGGCGTTCCCGCTCGATCTCTCGGGTGTCAAGGTCGCGCTCGACTGTGCCAACGGCGCCACCCACCGCGTTGCCCCTGCGATCTTCGAGCGGCTTGGCGCCGAGGTCGAGGCGGTCGCCGCCGAGCCCGATGGCCGCAACATCAACGACGGTTGCGGCTCGACCCACCTTGGCAACCTCGCCGAGCACATCGCCTCTTCTGGGGCCGCGATCGGCTTCGCCTTCGACGGCGACGGCGACCGGGTGTTGGCGGTTGACGGCGGTGGCCGAGCTCACGACGGCGACGAGCTGATCGCCCTGCTGGCGACCGGTATGGCCGAGCGCGGTGAGCTGGGCGGAGGCGTCGCCGTGACCGTGATGAGCAACTACGGCTTCCACCGAGCGATGGAGGAGGCAGGGATCGATGTCGCAATCACCAAGGTCGGCGACCGCTACGTCCTCGACGAGCTGCGCGACCGCGACTGGGCCCTCGGCGGCGAGCAGTCGGGGCACATCATCGACATGCATTTCGCCGCGACCGGCGACGGGATCGCCGCGGCGCTGATGGCCATGCGCGAGCTCGCCGGCCGTGATCTCGCCACGGTCGAGGCGATGGAGAAGCTGCCGCAGACCCTGGTCAACGTCGAGGTCGCCGACCGTGAGGCGATCGCCGGCGCCGCTGCGGTCTGGGAGGCGGTCGAGCGCGAGGGCGCCGAGCTCGAGGGCCGTGGCCGCGTCCTCCTGCGCCCCTCCGGCACCGAGCCCCTGGTCCGCGTCATGGTCGAGGCGCCCAGCGCCGTGGAGGCCGACGCGGTCTGCAAGCGCCTTGCCGACCTGGTCCGCTCCGAGCTGGGCTGAGCAGCTCACCGTCTACGCTTGACGACTTCCTATGTGCGGAATCGTCGGATACGTCGGGGAGCGTCCCTGTCGCGATCTCCTGGTCGCCGGCCTGGAGAAGCTCGAGTACCGCGGCTATGACTCGGCCGGCGTCTCGGTGATCGAGGACGACCGGGTCGACAGCGTGCGCGCGGTCGGCAACCTCGCCAACCTGCGGGCGGCGATGGACGAGCAGGCGCAGGGAGGCGGCGTCGCGGTCGCCGCGGAGCCGGCGACGACCGGTGTCGCCCACACCCGCTGGGCGACCCACGGCCGCGTCACCGAGGAGAACGCCCATCCGCACAGCGACAACTCCAATCGGGTCCACATCGTCCTCAACGGCATCGTCGAGAACCATGCCAAGCTGCGCGCGCGGCTCGAGTCCGAAGGGCAGGAGTTCAGCTCGGAAACCGACGCCGAGGTCGTCGCCCACCTGATCGCCGGCCACTACGACGGCGACCTGGCCGCGGCCGTCCGCGCCGCCTTTGCCGAGCTGCGCGGCCACTACGCCTTCGTCGCGATGCACGCCGACAGCCCCGGTCGCCTGGTCGGGGCCCGCAAGGAGTGCCCGCTCGTCGCCGGCGTGGGCGACGGGGAGACCTTCCTCGCCTCGGCGATCCCCGCCTTCCTCGCCGAGACGCGCCGGGCGGTGGCGATCGAAAACGACGAGATCGTCACGATCGACCGCTCGGGCGTGACGATCACCGACGCCGAGGGCAGCCCGGTCGAGCGTGCGGCGGAGGAGATCGACTGGGACGAAGCCACCGCGGAGAAGGGGGGCTATGAGACCTTCATGCTGAAGGAGATTCACGAACAGGCCGACGCGGTCGCCGAAACGATCGCCGACCGCCTGCCGGGCGACGAGGGCGTCGACCTCTCCGAGCTGGAGATCGACGACGACTTCCTGCGCGGCCTGAGGCGGATCGTGATCGTTGCCTGCGGCACCTCCTACCACGCCGGCCTGGTCGGGCGCTACGCGATCGAGGAATGGGCGCGGGTGCCGGTCGAGATGGACGTCGCCTCCGAGTACCGCTACCGCAACCCGGTGGTGGGGGAGGGCGACCTGGTGATCGGCATCACCCAGTCCGGCGAGACCGCCGACACGCTGGCGGCGATGCGGCTGGCCCGCGAGCGCGGCGCGACCGTGCTTGCGATCACCAACGTGCTGGGCAGCCAGGCGACCCGCGATGCCGACGCGGTCCTCTACACCCGCAGTGGCCTGGAGATCAGCGTCGCGGCGACCAAGACGTTCGTCGCCCAGGTCGCGGCGATGTACCTGATCGGGCTGCGGCTGGCGGAGCTGCGCGAGACGCTCCCACGCGAGCGCCTGGCCGAGCTGGTGGCTGAGATGAAGTCGTTGCCCTCGAAGGTCGAGACGACGCTGGCGAGCTGCGAGGACCGCGTCCGCGAGGTCGCCGCCGCCCACTCCGACCAGCAGTTCTTCCTCTACCTCGGCCGCCACATCGGCCTGCCGGTCTGCCTCGAGGGGGCGCTGAAGCTGAAGGAGATCTCCTACATCCCCACCGACGCCTATGCGGCGGGCGAGATGAAGCACGGCCCGATAGCCCTGCTCGACGAGTCGACGCCGGTCGTCTGCGTGGCAACTGACAGCCCGATCCTCGGCAAGGTGCTCTCGAACGTCGAAGAGGTGCGGGCGCGCGGTGCCGAGACGATCGCGATCGTGACCGCAGGCGACGAGCGGGCAGGTGAGGTCGCCGAGCAGGCGATCGAGGTCGCCGCCAGCGACTGGATGCTGCAGCCGATCCTGGCGATCCTGCCGTTGCAGCTGCTCGCCTACGACATTGCCCGCGCCCGCGGGCTCAACGTCGATCAGCCTCGGAATCTGGCCAAGACGGTCACGGTCGAGTGACGGCCGGTGGCCGGCTAGGATGCCGGGCCGCATGAAGTCTCGTTTCCTCTTCGTGGCGCTTGCCGTGGCCGCCCTGATCGCCGTTGCCGCCGGTTGCGGTGGCGGCTCGTCGGGCTCCAAGGTCGCCGACCTCGCGCCTCCCGGCACGCCGGTCTTCATCGAAGGCGCCCTGCGGCCGGCGGGCGCGCTGAAGTCGAATATCGACGCGATCGCAAAGCAGGTGGCCGGGATCGACAACCTCGGGGCCTACATCGTCTCCAAATTGGAAAGCTCGGCGCGAGGCAACGGCGAGCCGTTCGACTACGCGAAGGAAGTCGAGCCCTGGCTGGGCGAGAGAGCGGGCGTCCTCTTCGAGAAGTTCGACGGCAACAACTTCAGCGGAGCTGGGGCGATCGTCGAATCCATCGATACGGGCGCGACGCAGGAATTCATCGACACTCAGGTCAAGGCCAGCAACGACCCCTACCGCGCCGTCTCCTATGAAGGGGTCGACTACGAGATTGGCGGCTCGGAAGGAAACGCGATCGGCGTCATCGGCGACTTCCTCGTCGTCGCGGAAGGGGCCCAAGTCTTCAAGGAAGCCGTGAAAGCCTCGCAGGGGGACTCGCTCGCGGCCGAAGACACCTTTGCCAGCGCGATCTCGGCCGCCTCGGACGGCAGCCTCGCCGACGTCTACGTAGACGTCGGCAACCTGATCGACCAGTCGGGCGGCCAGATCGACCCGACGGCTCGCCAGATCCTGCAGAACGCCGGCATCGACCCCAGCGAAGCGACCGCGGTCGCCAGCATCGTGCCGGGCTCCGGCCAGGTCACGATCGAGCTGAGCAGCGACCTGGCCGGCAAGGAAGCGCCGACGGGCGATGCTTCCGCGCTGCTCGGCGAACTGCCCGGCAATGCGTTTGCCGGCATCGCGGTGTCCGGCTTCGGCAAGCAGGTCAAGGAAGCGATCGACAGCCTCGACGAAAAAGGAGTTCCCGGCACGATCCCGCCGAACCAGCTGAAGAAGGGCCTGAAAGAACTCGGCATCGACCTGGAAGCGCTGACGAAATCGCTGCAGGACGGTGGAGTGTTTGCCGTCGGCGACAGCGAGAACAGCCTCGGTGGCGCCCTGGTGCTGACGACCAAGGGCTCGCAGGCGACCGAAACGATCGCCAACATCGGCAAGCTGCTCCGCGGCGTCCACGTCGCCGGCGTGACGGCGCTGAGCGGCAAGTACGACGGCTTCTCGGTCCGCAGCCCCGAACTGGGCAACAAGCCGCTGGTCGTCGTCGCCAGGGAAGGGCGGATCGCGATCGGCTACGGCCTGCCAGCGGCGCTGAACGGCCTGCTCTCGGAATCGGGCAAGGGCAAGACGCTCTCCGAAAACCCGGCCTACGGCGACGCCGTGGCGGCGCTCGGCGAGACGCCGATCGGCGGCTTCGCCGACGGGCCTGCGGCGCTGAGCCTTGCCGACTCGCTCATCTCCGAAAGCGGCTTCGAGGAAGCGAAGAAGTACTTGAAGCACGTCCGCTTCCTGGCTCTCGGCTCCGCCACCCAGGGAGAACTGGCGATGGCGAAGCTGATCGTCGGCCTGAAGTAGACCTGATCGATCGACACGATCTGAGTGTAGGTTGGCGTCGTGTCGATCTGGAAGTGGCTCGGCGTCGTGGGGGCGGCCCTGGTGGTCGGGATCCTCGCTGGGGGCGTGCTCGTCTTCGCCTTGAAGGCGAGCAACGAATCCAACCCGCTGGCGCCGGACGAGGGTAGGGCGTTCGCGCCGGTCGAGGGCCGAGAAGCTGGAGAACTGGCAAGTCGATTCCGCCCCCGGCTGATGTTCGACAGCAGCGAGAAGTGGCGGCCACAGTCGATCGCGAGCCTACTTGCAGAGAAAGGGCCCGATGGGAGGCCCCTGCACGAATTCTGCATCCGCTCGCTCGGCAAGGAAGACGAATGCGAGCCGGTCGGCAGCATCGAGCAGTTCGAAACGCTCGTGGCGGAAAACCGTGCGCTCGGCAACTCCACCTACCTGGACATCAACGGCAAGAGCGGTGAATACAAGGCGCCGGAACGTGACCCCGCTTGCCGGCAGAGCGGGCTGCTCGACTGCGACAACCAGCCGGGATCGGCGATCTATTACCACGTCACCTCCTCCAACGAACGCTTCTACATCGACTACTGGTGGTTCCTGCGCTTCAATCACTTCGGCCTGACGAGCTGCTCGACCGGGTCGAGCGGGATATGCGACGAGCACGAGGGCGACTGGGAGGGGGTCACCCTGGTCACCGCGCCCGAAGACGCCCACACGCTTGACTACGTTGTCTACGCGGCCCACAAGGGCACCTTCCGCTACCCCGCCCCGCCGCCCAAACACCACAGCCAGCGGCCGGTCGTGTACGTCGCCACCGGCAGTCACGCTTCCTATCCGCGTCCGTGCAAGGCCCTGATCTCCTGCTGGCAGCCGAACGTCTTCGGCGGGATCGCCCACGTGCCTGAGACCGACATCGACGGGCGGCGGCCGTGGGCGCGAAACGACGAAGTCTGCAAGCCCGGCGGCGCCGGCTCCTGTCTGCGCCCCCTGCCCAGCGCAGAACCCGGGCAAACCACGTGGACCACCTGGGCGGGACTCTGGGGCGCGACCTGCGGTACGCGCTGTCACGCCCAACATCCCCAGTCTCCGGCATCGCCTGGCCTGCAGACTCGTTTCCACACGCCCTGGTGCTCGACCCAGAACGGCGCGCTCACCTGCGACTCAGCCGCCCAGGGCTGCAGCGACTGGCTCGGCCCGGTCGTCTCGGTGCTTGCCTGCAATCCGAGCGCGCTCGCGCGTGGGCTGCGGACCCCGGAAGAACTTCCCAGTGGTGGGCTCACACTTACGGTGACCACCCCCAAGGGCAAGAGGAGCAGGCTCAGCGCGACCACGCGCGGGATCGTCCAGGCTCTCGGCGCCCCGCTCCGCCCCGGTAGTCACGTGGTCGTGAGCGATGCCGGTTCGAGCACGGAAATCCTGCTCCGCGCCGCGCAGGGCAACCGGCTGCTGGAGGCCCGTTTCGGCTCCTTCGCGGCGGGCGAGTCCGGGAAGACCTTCGAAATCACCGTCAAGCCGTCGCGACAAGGGGTGCCCCTATTGCGCGCGATCCGCAACGACGGCGCCCGGATTCCTCCGGTCGAACGACGGCGGGTGACGCTGAAACCCGGCTAGCAGCGCCCACATCGGCTGCGCCCATTGCCATCGCTGAAGGGGTGGATCAGAACCGGGTTCAGGTGGGGCTGTTGCCGCCTTCACCGGCACCGGGCTCTCGTCGCGGCGACGGAATGACGTTTTGTAAATGAGCGGCGCTGATTTCCCGAGTTGGCAGGCGCCGGGTTAGGCTGGATCGATGGAGCCCTGGCTTTCGCCCCTCTACGACGCCGAAGGGATGCGGGCTGTCGATCGCTGGGCGATCGAGGAGATGGGGGTGCCCTCGCTGGAGCTGATGGAGGCGGCCGGCCGGGCGGTTGCCGAGGCGGTCGGCGAGCTGGCGCTCGAGGGGCCGGTGCGGGTCGTCTGCGGCAAGGGCAACAACGCCGGCGACGGGTTGGTTGCCGCCCGGTACCTGGCGGAGGCCGGTTTCGAGGTCGAGGCGCTGCTGCTCTGGCCGGCCGAGGAGCTGAGCGGCGATGCCGCGGCAAACTTGGAGCGCTTCGCCGCTGCCTATGTGAGCGGCGATCTCGCGCCGCGGCTGGCTGATTCTGGGGCGATCGTCGATGCGATCTTCGGCACCGGCTTCACCGGCGAGCCGCGCGAGCCGGCCCTTGTGGCGATCACCGCGATCGATGCCTGCGGCGCCCCGGTCATCGCTTGCGACATCGCCTCCGGCGTCGACGCCTCGAGCGGCGAGGTGGCGGGCGCCGCAGTCGAGGCGGACTTCACTGTCAGCTTTCACGCTGCCAAGGTGGGCCATCGGGTCGCCCCCGGCAAGTGGCACACCGGCGCGCTGCGGGTGACCCCGATCGGGATCCCAGACGGCGCGCCGGGGGAGCCTGTGGCCGGCACGATCGACACCTCGGTGCTCGAGCTGGCGCCACGTCGCGGGTCCCGATCGACCAAGTTCAGCTCCGGCCAGGTGACGATCGCGGGTGGCTCGCGCGGGTTGACCGGCGCCGTACAGATGTCCTCGCGGTCGGCGATCCGGGCGGGAGCGGGCTACGCGACGGTGGCGGTGCCGGCCGACCTCGAGCCGATCTTCGAGCAGGGCCAGCCTGAGGTGATGTCGGTCGGCTGCCCGGGTGGTGACGGCTGCCTCACGGCGGCCTCGGCCAAGCCCCTGCTGCGCGCCTTCGAGCGCGCCGCCGCCGGCGTCCTCGGCCCGGGCCTTGGCCGCGACCCTGGCTCGGTCGAGCTGGCCCGCGAGGTGCTCGGCGCGATCGAGGCCCCGCTGGTGCTCGACGCCGACGGCCTCAACGCCTTCGCCGGCGAGCTCGGCCGGATCGCTGCGCGCGAAGCGCCGACGGTGCTCACGCCGCACGCGGGGGAGCTGGGACGTCTGCTCGGTCGCTCCTCGGAGGAAATCTCCGAGCGCCGCCTCGCCGCGGCGCGCGAGGCGGCGCGCGCCGCCGCTGCCGTGGTCGTGCTCAAGGGCGACGACACGATCGTCACCGACGGCGAGCGGGTCGCCGTCAACTCCCTTTCCGCACCCGCCCTCGCCACCGCCGGCACTGGGGACGTGCTCTCCGGCATCGCTGCGGCGATGCTCGCTCGCGGCCTCGAGCCCTTTGCCGCGGCCTGCGCGGCGGTCATCGCCCATGCCCGCGCCGGCCGCGATGCCGGCACCCGTATCGGCGCCGCCGAGTCGGTGATCGCCACCGACGTGATCGACTCGATCGCGGTGGGGATGTCTCCAGACCTCGCCGTCGAATAATCTCGCCGGGATGAAGACCGCCGCCGAGATCATGGACAGATCCGTTCCGACCGTCTCACCGGAGGCCGATGCCCGCAGCGCGATCGAGCTGCTGGCAAAGACCGACAAGAGCGCGATCGCCGTCGTCGACGAGGATCGCCGCGTGGTCGGGATCGTCAGCGAGTCCGACCTGATCCTCAGCGACGAGGAGTCCGACCTCCACCTTCCCCACTACCTCAACATCATGGGCGGCATCGTCTTCGTCGGCTCGATGAAGGGCTTCGAGAAGCGGCTCGAGAAGGCATTCGCGACCAAGGTCTCGGAGCTGATGACCGCCGACCCGGTCGTCGTCCACGACTACGCGAGCGCCGAGACGGTGGCGAGGACGATCGCCGACAAGCATCACAATCATCTCCCCGTGGTCGACGACGAGGGCCGTTTTGTCGGAATGGTCACGCGGGCCGACGCGCTGGCTGCGCTCGTGGAGTAGCGATGGCGCGGGCGGTCGCCCGGATCGACCTCGGCGCGGTGCGGGACAACTGCGCCCGGCTGAAGGCTGAGCTCGACTCGGGCGCGGAGCTCTGCGCGGTGGTCAAGGCCGACGGCTACGGGCACGGCGACGTGGCCTGCGCCGAGGCGGCTCTGGCGGGCGGCGCGACGCGGCTGGCGGTCGCCACCGCCGGCGAGGCCGAGCGGATCGGTCGTCGCTTCGCCCATGTCCCTCTGCTGACGATGGGGGCGCTGGTCCCGGAGGAGCTCGACACGGCGCTCGAGGCGGGCTCGGAGGTGGCGGCCTGGCGCCGCGGCTTCCTCGACCTGGTCGCCGCGCGGGCTCGCGCCCACGGCCGCCCGGCGCGGGTCCACGTCAAGCACGACAGCGGCATGGGCAGGCTCGGCAGCCCAGATCCGGCGGAGGTGCTGGACCTGTTGCGCGCCTGTGCGGAGAGCACTGACCTGGAGCCGGTCGGGGTCTGGACCCACTTCGCCACCGCCGACGAACCGGATTCCGGCTTCTTCGACCAGCAGCTTGATCGCTTCGCCGCGGTGGCCGAGGCGGCCAGGGGCGAGTTTCCCGGGATCGCTGTCCATGCCGCCAACAGCGCCGCGGTCTTCCGCGACCGCCGCTCGCACTTCGACATGGCGCGCTGCGGTGTCGCCGTCTACGGCCTCGATCCCTTCCAGGGCGACCCGACGGAGCGGGGCCTGCGCCCGGCGCTGTCCCTGCGCTCGTATGTGGCGGACGTGAAGCGCTTCGAGCCGGGCGACAGCGCCGGTTACGGCCAGACCTGGCGGGCCGAGCGGGAGACCTGCGTCGGCGTGCTGCCGCTGGGCTACGGCGACGGGGTCCGGCGCGGTCTATCCAACAACGGCGAGGTGCTCGTCGGCGGCCGTCGTTTCCCTCTGGTCGGCACGGTCTCGATGGACAACGTGACGGTCGACCTCGGCCCCGACACCGACGTCGAGCCTGGCGCCGAGGCGGTGTTGATCGGCGCGCAGGACGGGGAGACGATCCTCGCCGAGGACCTGGCAAATCGGCTGGGCACGATCAACTACGAGATCACCTGCGGTATCTCGGCCCGCGTTCCCAGGGTGGAGGGGTGAGCCTCTCCGACAGCCTCGATGCCTCGCCTCTTGTCGGCCTTGCCCGGCGGGCGCTGGCGGGGGATCCCAGGATCTGGATCGCCGGAGGGGCGGTGCGTGACGCCGCCCTCGGTCGTGAGGTCACCGACCTCGACCTCGCGGTCGCAGGCGATCCCGAGCAGACCGCGAAGGCGGTCGCGCGCGAGGGCGAAGGGCACGCCTTCGAGCTCTCGGCCGAGTTCGCGACCTGGAGGGCCGTGGCGCGCGACCACCGCTGGCAGGTCGACGCCACCGCCCTGCGCGGCGAGACGATCGAGGCCGATCTGGCCGCGCGCGACTTCAGCCTGGGCGCGGTCGCGGTTCCGCTCGCGGGCGGCGAGCCGATCGATCCCTATGGCGGCATCGGCGATCTCGAGCGGCGCCTGCTGCGGGTGGTCGCCAAGGACAGCTTCCGCGCCGATCCACTGCGTCTGCTGCGCGCGGCTCGCCTCGCCGTCGATCTCGGGCTGGACGTGGATCCCGGCACCCTGGCCCTGGCCAGGTCGGAGGCCCGCCTCGCCGCCGAGCCGGCGGGTGAGCGACAGCTGGCCGAGCTGCGGCGGCTGGTCGGTGGTCCCGACCCGCTGCGCGGTCTGGCGCTGCTGGACGAGTTGGGTCTCACCGCAGTTGTGCTGCCCGAGCTGGAGGCGCTGCGCGGAGTCGAGCAGGGCCCCAACCACCACCTCGACGTGCACGGGCGCACCCTGGCCGTGCTCGAGCAGACGCTTGCGGTCGAGTCCGACCTGGAGCGGTTCGCCGGCGAGCGGGCCGCCGAGACGCGGGCGCTGCTCGCCGAGCCGCTCGCCGACGAGATGAGCCACGGCACGGCGCTGCGTTTCGGCGCTCTCCTGCACGACATCGGCAAGCCGGCGACGCGGGGAGAGCGCGACGGCTACGTCACCTTCATCGGCCACGACAGCGAGGGCGCCGAGATCGTCGGCGGGATCTGCCGGCGCCTGCGCGCCAGCGGGCGGTTGACCAGGCACCTGCAGGCGCTGACCCGGCACCATCTGAGGCTCGGCTTCATGGTCCACGAGGCGCCTCTGCCGCCGCGACGAGTCCACGAGTACCTGCGGGCGACCCAGCCGGTGGCCGCCGACGTCACCCTGCTCACCGTCGCCGATCGGCTATCCGCCCGGGGCAGCGGGCCGTTCGCCACCGAGGAGGCGATCGAGGCGCACCTGAGCCTGGCGCGGCGGATGCTGGCGGCGGCGCTCGACTGGCGCCGAGACGGCCCGCCCAAACCGCTGCTGCGCGGCGACGAGCTTGCTGCTGCGCTTGGGATCGCGTCCGGCCCTGAGCTGGGCGACCTGATGGCCGACCTCGAGGCTGCCCAGTACGCGGGAGAGGTGAGCACGCGCCAGGAGGCCGTGGAGCGTGCCCGCCGATTGCGCGGTTGACCTTGGAGACCCAGCGTCAGGTACGCTCCCCGCCGCATGGGCAAAGAGGAGAAGATCGAGATGGAGGGCGAGATCACCGAGGCCCTCCCCAACACGATGTTCCGCGTAAAACTCGACAACGACCATGAGGTCCTCGGCCACATCTCGGGCAAGATGCGCCGCCACTACATCCGCATCCTCCCCGGCGACCGGGTAAAGATCGAGCTTTCCCCTTACGATCTCGATCGCGGCCGCATCACGTACCGCTACAAATAGCTGTTCGCGGCAGCCGGCTCCGGCGCAGCCAGCTCGGCTATCAGCGCCGACCAGGCAAAGTCCTTCGCGCCGAGCCCCTTGCCAGTTCGGGGGTCGTAGTACTCGCGCAGGCCTTCACGCTCGACCGCGCCGATCAGGCCGTTTGCCATCCGGTCGGCCTCCTGGTGGTAGCCGAGGCGTCGCAGGCCGAGCCAGAGCAGCCAGGCTGCGTTGACCCAGGTCGGGCCGCGCCAGTAGCGGCGGATCGGGCCATGGCCGCCGCCCGGCTTGTAGCTCGGCTCGCAAACCGCTACCGAAGGCGGCGCCACCGGGGTCAGGAACTCGTCCCGGTTGAGCAGGTGCTCCTCGACCAGGCGCCGGCCGATCTCCTCCGGCAGGTCGGGGAGGGCGAGAGGGGCAAGCGCCGCCCAGGTGAGGATCGCCGGCCTCCCGCTGCTCGGCTGCGCCTCGTCGAGGAAGAGGCCGCGGCGCTCGTCCCAGAGACGCTCGACCAGAGCGGGGGTCGCGGAGGGGCGACCGAGAGCCTGCAGCGACAGCGACCAGAGGGTGTTGACGAGGGTCTCACAGAGGACCGGCCTGCCCCGGTCAAGAATCCGACAGGCGTCGAAGCCGAGCCGCCGGTTGCGGCGCACCAGGCCGGGGAAGCCGATCCGCCCGTTTGCCCGCCAGCCCCAGACCGGGTCGAACTTGGGCGAGGCGTCGAGCCCGGACTCGTCCGGCTGCACGATCCAGAGCAGGCCGTCGCCGTCGAGGTCACGATGTCGCAGCAGCCAGTCCGCTTGGGCGGCGATCCGGGGCTCGGCGGCCGGATCGCCGACGGCAATCCGCCAAGCCCAAGCGAGCAGCGGCGGCTGGATCGTCTCGGTCTGGAAGGCGTGACGGGAAGCGACGTTGTAGAAGGGGTAGCGGCGAAGGGAGACCGGCCGGTCCCAGAAGATCGTGTGGCCGATGAAGCCGTCCTCGCGCTGCGCGGCAAGCAGACTCTGCAGCTCCGCTCGTGCCCGTCCCGGGTCGAAGCGTCGCCAGACGATCGCCGCGAAGCAGGAATCCCAGTACCACTGCCACGGATACCTCCCGGGGCTAGGCCGCGTATAAGCGTACGGAACGCCCTCACGACCCCCCTCGCACCAGCCCCGCCGCAGCACCCCCTCCGCAATCTTGGCGGCCGATGGGCCTACAACGGGACGCATAGTCCCGTTTTTGTCCCGTCGGCGGGCGGTTTGCGATTCACGCTGCGGTGCGGCGCATCTCTCGCAGAGCTAGGGCGCCTAGGATTGCCAGGAGGCCCGCCAGGGCTAGTAGGCCTGGCCAGGTTTCGGCCCAGCTGACTTCGCCGACGAAGCCCTGCCGCGCAGCTTCGACCACCTGGGTGACCGGATTGATACGGGCGATGTCCTGGAGCCATCCCTGCAGCAAGGCCAGCGGCGCATAGGCGGTCGTGGTCAGGATCAGCGCCATCATCCCGGCCTGCATCAGCGGCGCTGCCGACTGGCTCTTGAAGCGCAGCGCCAGCATCGATCCCCAGCAGGCGGCGACCGCGGCCATCGCCGCAACCATGAAGTAGGTGACGAGCAGACCGTCGATCCCCGGCCAGCCGGCCCCGAGCAGCAGCGCGATCGCCAGCACGAAGGTGGCCGGGATCAGTGAGCGGGCGCTCGCGGAGAGCACCGTTCCGGCCAGCAGGACCCAGCGCGGAGCGGGGGAGACGAGGAGACGGTCGAGCCAGCCCTGCTCGATGTCGCGGGCGAGGTTGACCCCCGCCGCCGCCCCGGTGAAGCCGGCGCCCTGCAGCATGCTGATCGGGACGATGAAGCTCTCATAGGAGCCGGTGCTGAAGCCGCGCAGCTGGGTCAGCGCGCCGAAGACCCCGTTGAGGCCGAGGAAGAAGATCGTCGGCGCCAGCACGCCGGGGATCGCCGCCCCCGGCACCCGCAGCAGCTCGTTCTTCGCCCGCGACATCAATGCGCCGATCGTCGCCAGGTTGGCCCGCCAGGCGGGGATCGCCGCGGTCGCCTCCATCAGCCGACCCGCAGACGGTGGCGCAGCGCCCGGGCGCTGAGGACGAGGCCGAGGACGACGATGCCGGCGATCGCCAGCAGGGCGTCGGCGGTGTCGGAGGCGTTGATGCCGGAGATGATCGGCTCGCGCACCCCTTCGACGACGAAGCTGAGCGGGTTGTATTCGGCGATCGTCTGCGCCGGCTCGATCATCAGTTCGACCGGGAAGAAGGCCGAAGAGAGGAAGAGGACGACGAGGACGAGCGGGAAGAGGCCCTGGACGACGCTGGCGCTGCCGGTGCGCAGGGCGATCGCCGCGCCGATCCCGCCGACTGCCATCGCCGTCGCGGTGACCAGGGCGATCGCCAGCAGCGCCCCCGGGACGCCGCCCTCGATATGGGCGCCGAAGACGAGCCCGATCGCGAGGAACCAGAGCGCCGCGAACAACCCCAGGGCTGCCGTGCCGGCGAGGCGGCCAAGGACGATCGTGTAGCGGGAGATCGGCGCTGCGAAGAGGCGGTCGGTGAAGCCCATCTCGATGTCGACGGCGAGCGCGATCCCACCGCTGTTGCCGGCCAGCATCAGCGACTGCATCATCGCCCCGGCGAGCATGAACTGAAGGAAGCTCTGCACGGGCGGGAAGCCGGGCAGGTTGACGGCGCCGCCGGCGCCGCCGGTCTGGATCGCCAGCAGGATGGTCGGGAAGACGACGATCGGCGCCATCAGCTGCGGGCGGCGGAAGGTTTGGCGGATCGAGCGCATCCCCAGCGCCCACACGACCCGCAGGTTCGTGGCCAGCTCGCTCACGCGGTAACGGCCTCCTCGTCCTCGCCGCTCTCCTCCCCCTCGTGCTCGAGGTGGTAGCCGGTCTTGGCGACGAAGACGTCGTCGAGGCTGGGCCGGACGAGCTCCAGCGAGCCGACCGCGATGCTGGCCTCATCGAGCGCCCGCACCACACGCGGGATGTCGGCGGCGCCGTGCTCGACCTCGACCAGGACCGTCCTGCCGTCGACCGGCGGCAGCAGCGGGCCGATCCGGCCGCAGATCTCCTCCGCCTCGGCGATCGATCCCTCCTCGATCTGGAGGCGGATGTGGGGGTGGCCGATTTCGGTTTTGAGCGAAGCGGGCGTCCCCTCGGCGACGATCCTGCCGCTGTCGATGATCCCGACGTTGTCGGCGAGCTGGTCGGCCTCCTCCAGGTACTGCGTGGTGAGGAAGACGGTCGTGCCCTCGTCGTTGAGCGCCCGCACCTCCTCCCAGATCGTTTTGCGGCTGACCGGGTCGAGACCGGTGGTCGGCTCGTCGAGGAAGAGCACGCGTGGCTCGTGGACCAGCGCCGCAGCGAGGTCGAGGCGGCGCTGCATCCCGCCCGAGTAGGTGCCGACGCGCCGGTCCGCGGCGGCGACGAGGTCGACGCGCTCGAGCAGGTCGTCGGCGCGCCGACGACCCTCGGCGCCTGGCAGTCCCTGGAGGGTCGCCTGCAGGCGGATCAGCTCGCGGCCGGTCATCAGCGGATCCAGCGCCGCTTCCTGCAGGGCTACGCCGATCGAGGCGCGCACCGAGCGCGCTTCGCCAACCACGTCGTGGCCGGCGACCGTTGCCCGCCCGCCGGTCGGTAGCAGCAGCGTCGTCAGCATCCGCACCGTGGTCGTCTTGCCGGCCCCGTTCGGGCCGAGGAAACCGTAGATCTCACCCTCGCCGACCTCGAGGTCGATGCCCTGGACCGCCAGCACCTCGTCGAAGGCCCGCTCCAGCCCCTCGACCGCGATCGCCGTGGAGGCAGCCATCTAGACCTCTGTCGGCGAGGCCTGCGCCAGAGGCGGCAGCGACTCGACCCAGCGGCGCCCGTTGGCGCGCTCGAGCGCCTCGGCGGCGTCGAGCAGCAACTCGTCGCGACCCCAGGCAGCCTGCAGCTGCAGGGCGATCGGCAGCCCCTCGCCGCTCAGTCCCACGGGCATGCTGATCGACGGAATCCCGGTCAGGTTGGCGAGGGCGGCGCCGCGCACGTTGGCCTGGTCGGCGCCGAGGTTGCCGGAGGGCAGCTCGACCATCGGCTGCTCGAGCGGGGGGGCGGGCGCTGGGACGGTGGGCCAGGCGATCACGTCGACATCCTCGAAGAGGGCGGCGAGGCGGCGGCGCATCAGCGTCCGCACCCGGGTGGCTTGGACGGTCGCGGCGGCTGGCAGCAGCATCCGGTACTTGAACAGACCGCGGGCGACCGCGCTCAGCTCGGGGTGGAGGCGGTTGAGCCGCTCGGGCGTCACGCCGTTCATGCTCTCCGAGTTGATGATCAGGATCGCGGCGAGGGTCGCCGCTTCGAGGTCGGGCAGGGAGACCTCGCGCACCTCGCCGCCGGACTCCCCCCGCAGCGCCTCGATCGCCGCGTCGCAGGCCTCGCGCACCTCCGGGGTGACGTCTTCGGAAACGGTGTCGCGGACGATGCCAATTCGCAGCCCGGTCGCGTCGCCTGCGGCGAGCTCCTCGCCGCAGAGCACCGAGCCCAGCAGCCGGCAGTCGGCTGCATCGGCGCAGAGCGGGCCGGAGACGATCAGGTTCGTGATCGGCGCCATATGGTGACCCTCCATGGCCGAGCGGGCGAAGGTCGGCTTGAGGCCGGTCAGGCCGCAGTAGGCGGCGGGAAAGCGAACCGAGCCCAGGCCGTCGGCGCCGACAGCGCCCGCGACGAGACGGGCGGCGACCGAAGCGGCTGGCCCACTGGACGAACCGCCTGGGCAGCGCTCGGTGTCCCAGGGATTGCGGGCGGGGCCGTAGAAGGAGGTGTTGCCGGTGCTGCCGGCGCCGAGCTCGTGCATGTTGCCGACGCCGACGATGACGGCACCGGCATCGCGCAGGGCGCGGTAGGGGCCGGACTCCCCTGGCGCGGTGGGCGCCATCAGCTCGGCGGCGCCGAAGCGCTGCGCGCGCCACGGCAGCGGCCACTCGTCCTTGATCACAACGGGCACACCGCGCAGGGGCCCCGCGGGTGCGCTGGCCAGCATCTCGCGCGAACGCTCGGGGAAGGTCTCGACCACGGCGTTGAGCGCCGGGTTGCGCTCCTCGATCCGAGCAAGGGCGGCGTCGAGCAGATCGCCCGGGTCGACCTCGCCGGCGGCGATCGCGGCCGCCTGCGCGCGTAGGCCGCGATCGAGCACGGCGGTCACTGCGGCGCCCTCGAAAGGTCGGGGCAGCGCTCCGGCTCGAGTCCCTCGGTGTCGAGGGCGAGCAGCTCGAGAACCGCCGGCCAGAGCATCTGGTGGACCGCGCCCATCACGGCCAGGTCGACCTCGTCGGCTTCGATCCCGAGCGAGGCGAGGCCGGCTGGTATGAACTCGTCTGCTGGGGCCGCGCCCTCCATCTCGGCTGGCAACCCTACCGGGGAGGGATCGTGCAGTCTCCTCGGAGGACCGCGCCAAGATGCGGCGAACGACAGAATCCGGTGCCGCAACCCTGGCTGCAGGCCCGGGTTGTCGCTGGAGACCTTGGTGAGAGCAGCAGAAAACCGACCCCACCGAAGCCGGGCCCTGGCCGCGCTGGGCTTCGCCTGCGCGCTGGCGCTGCTCGTAGCCGTCACCTGGCCGGGCGCTGCCGACTCGGCGCCGGCTCGCGTTGTCGTGCTCGGCAAGACCGATTCGACCCCGCCGCCATCCTGTCCCGGCAAGATCGTCAACAACGTCGAGGTGATCCCCTGCCGGGTCGAGGGCCACGTGACCGGCTTTCAGGCAATTGCCGGCGGCGTCCCCCGTCCCTACGAGGTCCCCTTCGACGGCAAGGTGGTCGCCTGGTCGATCACGCTCGCGCGCCCGTCCCGCACCGACACCAACAAGATGACCAACGAGGTCGGCTTCTTCAACGAATTCCTCGGCAAGCCATCGGAGGCGCGGATCGGCGTCCTGCGCCCGGTAGAAGGCTCCAAGCCGCCCCAGTTCACGCTGGTCCGACAGAGCCCCCTGGAGGTCCTCAACCCCTACTTCGGCAGCACCGTGATCTTCGCCCTCGATCACCCGCTCAGCGTCCTGCAGGGCCAGGTCGTCGCCCTGACGGTCCCGACCTGGGCGCCGATGTTCGCCTTCAACGTCGAAGAAGACAACACCTGGCGCGGCAGCCGTCTGCCCGAACACTGCTCCTCGAAAGAAGACATCCAAGGCGGTCATCCCCAGCAGGGGGTCGGCAAGACCAAGACCTACGGCTGCTACTACTCGAACGCCCGCCTGCTGTACACCGCGACCGTCGTCAAGCAGCCCTAGGTTCTAGACGCGCTGAGCGCGCGGAAGCGGCTTAGTATTGCCGCATGGCGGGCGGCAAAGATCCGGAGCTGCGCATCGGGCTGGTTCTCTACGGCGGCGTGTCGTTGGCCGTCTACATATATGGCGTTGTGGTCGAGGTTCAGCGGCTGCTGCGGGCGTCGGCCGAGTTCGAGGCGACGAAGGGACGCGTCGACAAGCCGGGGTCCGCCGGATACGCCAAGGCGTTGCGGGACGGCGGTCTGTCGAGGGCCAGCGTCGACATCATCGCGGGCACCTCGGCCGGCGGCATCAACGGGATCCTGCTGGCGAAGGCGCTGGCGAGCGGAGGTGACGTTGAGAGCGTCAGGAAGATCTGGATTGAGGAGGGCGACATCGGAAGGCTCCTCCACCGCCTCGACGAGGCTGACCCGGAGTCGTTGCTGAGCACGGATGTCATGGAGGGCCAGCTGGCGGGAGGATTCGACGAGCTGGGCAAAGGCGGCGGTCCCGGTATGGATGGCGCTCTTGACCTGTTCGTCTCGGCGACCCACCTGCGCGGCGACGGGCGCCGGTTCCGGGACTCGCTCGGGGCCACTCTCGACACGCTCAAGCACCGCTACGTGTTTCAGCTGAAACTTCGCCCCCGCTACGCGCGGGATGACTTCGCGCCGCGCTCCGAGGTGGGGAGAGATCCGAACGCGCGCTTGGTGAAGCTCTCGCGGGCGACCAGTGCCTTCCCGGTTGCCTTCGAGCCGGTTCGGATCGACCCGGCCGACGACCTCCTCGGCCCTCAGGACGAACCGAGCGCCTGGTTCGCCGACGGCGGCATCCTCAACAACAAGCCGTTCACTGAGGCCCTGCAGACGATCTTTACCCGTTCCTCGGACCGTCCTGTGCGGCGCTGGCTGCTCAGCGTCGATCCCGACCCGAAGCCGCTCGAACGGCCGCCGGCGCCCGGGTCCAAGCCGGCCTTCGACCAGATCGGGGTGAGTGCGGTCACCCAGATTCCCCGCTACCAGAGCATCGCCAGCGATCTCGAATCGCTCGCAGAGCACAACGCCGCGGTGCGGCGGGTGAACGCGATGGTGGCCGACCTCGAGTTGGGCATGAGCGGCGAGGACCACCCTTCAGAGAAGACCTCGCCGGCGTACCGGCGGCTGCGAACCAGGGCCTGGGCCGAGGCGATCGCCGACAGGTTGATGCTTGCGGTGCGACCGAGCAGTCCCGATAGCTTCGACGCTCGCGCCGTCCACCAGAGGTTTGTCGAAGCGGCCTACCGGATGCTGCGGGACGACCGCTGGGAGCGCGAGGGCTGGGCCGAGCTCCCCGATCTCGCCTTCGAGCTGCGCCGTGTCTACTACCTGATCAAGCTGATCGCCATGGCGATGGACCCTGTTGACGGCGGCGATGGAGGCGGGTCGGGCCGACTCGATTCCGCCCGGGCCGATCTGTGGCGGGCGTTCGAGCTGATCACGGACGCGCTCTGGGAGGGCCTCGCGATCCCACCCGTCCCCATTGGCCAGGAGCAAGGCTCCGATGACGCAGGCCATCAGGCCTTCGCCCTCGCACAGGAGCGGTTCCCCCCGGCATTGATGGACTTCGAGGAGACGCGCGCCCAGGCTGCTGAGATCGTCGCGGCGGCGGTCGAGGGCGTCTCGATCTGGCTCCTTCACCCCGAGCCCGCCGAGGGACAGCCGCCGGCGTTCGAGGTGGCGCTGGACCGGGTGCTCGAGGCGTTTCCCTATCGCGACGACGTCCTGCTGCCGATCGAAGCGGGCGGTGGCCTGCGCCACCGCGATCTCGTCGCGCACGCCCAGATCAGCCCGGCGACGGCGACCCGCACCGGGATCCCGGCCGCCAAAAAGCTGGCCGGCGACACGGCGGGGCACTTCGGCGGCTTCCTCGACGAAGGCTGGCGCGAGAACGACCTGCTTTGGGGCCGCATCGACGCGGCGGAGATCCTGGTTGGCGCGATCATGGACGGATCGTCCGTGGAGCATGGGCCGGTGCTGGAGGCAATCCACCGCGAGATCCTCGAAGAAGAGGGCCACGAGGCTCCGGAGGGCAATGTATACGCCTACCTCTACGGGAACGAGATGGGGGAAGCGAGGATGGGCGATCTGCCCGCCGAGCGGATCGCGGGGCTCAAAGCCCGCGCCGCGTTCGTCCTGCGCGGGATGCTCCGCAAGGCGGCGAAAGACGTCGAGGCCGATCCGGCCGTGCCCCCGGAGAACATCCGGCGCCGGGTGCTGACCGCGGTCGACGGGGGATTGCGAACCGCGGCTCGCTTCGCCTTCCTCTATGTACGAAAGCTGAAGAAGCGGGCTCGCGGGTCCGAGCCCCAGCCCTGAGGCTCAGCTGCGCGCGGACGGGGCGCTGCCGAGAGCTTCCTGGCGCAGGCCGCAGTAGGGGCAGTCGCTGACGTCGAGGCCGATCAGCTGGTCACAGCGGCGGCAGGCGCGCAGGTTCTCCGGGGTGCGGGGCAGGGCTGAGGCGGAGGGCGCCAGCGGCAGGACCATCGCCACCGGCACCATCTCCTCGTCGGTCTCGCGATCGACGTAGACCGAGCCGGGTTCGGCATGGGCCAGGGCCTCTCGACCCGAGGCCGGCGCCCGCATCCGGTAGAGCTGCTTCGCGTTCACGGCCGGGAACACTAATAGCTTGCGCGGCAGCTATGCGCGTCCTTCTCTTCCACGGCTACATGTTGCGCGGCACTGGCAGCAACATCTACACGGCGAATCTCGCTCGTGCCCTGGCGGGCTTGGGGCACGAGGTCCATCTGCTCTGCCAGGACCGCGAGATCGAGATCGAGGGGGTCGAGATCCACAACCCCGACATCCACGGCCTGCTGCCGGTCTATGTCAAAGACCCCTACGAGGGCTTCGAGGTCAAGGCCTTCCCGGAGCTCACCGACGAGGAGCTCGACCGCTACATCGACGCCAACGTCGCCGCGGTTCGCGACGCCGTCGCCGCGACCGGGGGCTTCGATGCCGCGCTGGCCGGCCATCTGGTCATGGGCCCGGCAATCCTCGCCCGCGCCGATATCGGTCCCTTCGCCGCCAAGATCCACGGCTCCGCCCTGGAGTACACGGTCAAACCGCATCCGCGCTTCCTTCCCTACGCGGAAGAGGGCATGCGCGCCGCCAACTGCGTCCTCGTCGGTTCCCGCCACACGGCGGAATCGCTCTGGAATGCGCTCCCGAATGTCTCCGGCTTGCAAGGAAAAACTCGCTTGGGACCTCCGGGTGTCGACACGGGGGCCTTCAATCCCGTGACAGGACCCGCGGCCGACTGCACCCGTGTCGTCTTCGTCGGGAAGCTGATCGTCTCCAAGGGCGTCGATCTGCTGATAGCAGCCTGGCCTCTGGTTAGAGCTGAGCACCCGGGCGTCAGGCTGCAGATCGCGGGTTATGGCGAGTACGAGCAGGGGCTGCGTCGTCTGCTGGGCGCGCTCGATCACGGCGACTTGGACGATGCACGGGAGGTCGCGAAGCTCGGTTGGGCGCTGGAGGGCGGTTCCGCTGAGCCGCTGTCGATCCTCTCGGCATTCCTGACGAATCCGCCCGATGGGTACCTCGATGCAGCCAAGGGCGTTGCCGACTCGGTTGAGCTCATCGGGCGACTCGAGCACGACGAGGTCGCTGAGCTGCTGCCCGGGGCGGAGGCGCTTGTGATGCCCAGCACGTTCCCCGAGGCGTTCGGGATGGTCGCTGCCGAGGCGGCGGCCTGTGGAGTGTTGCCGCTGTCCGCAGGCCATTCGGGGATGCTGGAGGTCTCACGGCAGCTGGCGTCGGCGTTGCCGGCTGAGGTCGCTGATTTGGTCTCCTTCCCAGTCAAGGAGGGGGCCGTTGAGGCGATCGCCGGGCGGCTGAACGGCTGGCTCGAGCTTCCGGAGGAGCGCCGGGCTGCGGCCCGCGAGGGGCTCGTCGCCACCGCCCGGCGGCTCTGGAGCTGGGAGGGCGTCGCCCGCGGCGTGATCGCCGTTTCGCGGGGCGAGCTTGACCGTCTGCCGCTTGCATAGAATGCGCCCCCGCCGATGATCGGTCGCCTCCCGATAGCGAAGATGCTCGCCGCCACCGTTGCGCTTTCCGCGGCGATTTCCGTGGTGATGCTGCAGGTCAATTGGGACGGCCAGCAGGCCTCCACGGCGGCGCCGAAGATCGACACGCTGCTCAACGTGATGATCGTTCTATCGGCCTTCGTCTTCTCGCTGGTGATGGTGATGCTCTTCTACGCGCTGTGGAAATTCAAAGCCAAACCGGGCGACGAATCGGATGGCGAGCCGATCCACGGCAACACTCGCCTCGAGGTCGCCTGGACGCTGATCCCGACGATCATCGTCCTCTTCGGCGCCGGCTACAGCTGGTCGGTGCTGAACGACATCGAAGAACTGCACAAGAACCCGCTCACCGTCGACGTCTTCTCCCAGCAGTACGCCTGGAGCTTCGGCTATCCCGGCAAAGGCAACGTCTGGTCGCAGGGCGAGCTGCACGTCCCGGTCGATCGCCAGGTCCAGTTCAAGATGCACTCCCAGGACGTCATCCACTCCTTCTGGGTGCCGGAGTGGCGGATCAAGAAAGACAACGTGCCTGGGATCACCACCACCGCGATCGTCACCCCGGACAAGGTCGGCACCTATCAGCTGATCTGCACCGAGCTCTGTGGCTTCGGCCACGCCTCGATGCGGGCCAAGGTCGTGGTCGAACCGCCAGCCGAATTCCGCAAGTGGGTCGGCGGCCTGAAGGAAAAGGTGCCAGCCCCCTACATGGAATCGATCCGCCAAGACACGGAAACCAACCCGACGCAGCCCATAGGCGCAGGCGGGGCATAATGAGGGGGACCTGATGGTGGCTGCGATCAAGCGACCGGGATGGATTCGCGGCGCCCTCGGCGCGCTGGTGGCCGCGGCCTTCGGCTTCGGCCTGGTCGTCGCGCTGCGCGCGATCTCCGGGCTGCCTGTCTTCCAGACCGAGCAGACCGGTTACCCGCACGTCGTCGTGCCGTTGATCACCGGCCCGCTCGGCTTCCTCGCCGGCTTCGGCTGCTTCGACTACTGGCTGCGCTGGGCCGCCGGCATGCCGACGATTCCCGACGATCACTCCCAGCACGGCGCCAAGAGCTGGCGCGACTACTTCCGCTTCAACACCGATCACAAGGTGATCGGCATCCAGTACATCTGCACGACCTTCTTCTTCTTCTTCGTGGGCGGCCTGATGGCGATGCTGATCCGGGCCGAGCTGGCGCAGCCGGGCACCCAGATCGTCGACGCCGCCACCTACAACAGTCTCTTCTCCACCCATGCGGTGCTGATGATCTTCGTCTTCGTGATCCCGGTCTTCGCCGGTATCGCCAACTACGTGTTGCCGCTGATGATCGGCGCGCCGGACATGGCCTTCCCGCGCCTCAACGCGCTCAGCTTCTGGATGCTGCCGCTCGCCGGGCTGCTCTTCATCGGCAGCTTCCTCGCGCCGGGCGGCGCCTTCGACGCCGGTTGGACCGGTTACGCGCCACTCTCCACCGGCGCCCCGCTGGGGCAGTCGTTCTTCAACCTCGGCGTCCAGTTCGCGGGCGCCTCCTCGATCGCCACCGCGCTCAACTTCCTGGTCACGATCATCACCATGCGTGCCCCCGGGATGACCTTCTGGCGGATGCCGCTGCTGGTCTGGGCCAACCTCTCGACTTCGCTGCTGGTCGTCGCCGCGACGCCGTTCATCGCCGGCGCCCAGTTCATGGTCCTCTTCGATCGCGTCCTGCACACCCAGTTCTTCCAGTTCGCGGGTGGCGGCGACGTGATCAGCTATCAGCACATCTTCTGGTTCTACTCGCACCCGGCCGTCTACATCATGATGCTGCCCGGATTCGGGATCATCTCCGAGGTCATCTCGACCCATGCGCGAAAGCCGATTTTCGGCTACCGGTTGATGGCCCTGGCGCTGATCGGGATCGTCGTCCTCAGCTACTCGGTCTGGGCCCACCACATGTTCGTCGCCGGCATGTTCAGCTGGCTGCGGGTGCCGATGATGATCACGACGCTGCTGATCGCGGTGCCGACCGGGATCAAGATCTTCTCCTGGCTGGGGACGCTCTACTTTGGCAAGATCCACACCTACTCGACGGCGATGCTCTTCGCGCTCGCCTTCATCGTCACCTTCACGATCGGCGGCATCAGCGGGGTCATGCTCGGCATGGTGCCGCTCGACATCCACGTCTCCGACACCTACTTCATCGTCGCTCACATCCATTTCGTCCTCTTCGGCGGCTCCGTCTTCACGATCTTCGCCGGGATCTACCACTGGTTCCCGAAGATGACGGGGCGGATGTACGACGAGAAACTCGGCCGAGTGCACTTCTGGGGCACCCTGTTGGGCACCTGGGGCACCTTCATCCCGATGCACTGGATCGGGATGGACGGGATGCCCCGTCGCGTCGCCGATTACGCCGCCCAGTTCGGCAACTGGAACCTGCTGATCAGCTGCTTCGCCTTCATGCTCGGCGCCGTCCAGCTCGTCTTCCTCTACAACATGATCGTCAGCTGGCGCTTCGGGCCGCGCGCCAAAGCCAATCCGTGGCGGGCAAACTCGATCGAGTGGCAGGTCTCCTCGCCGCCGCCGATCTTCAACTTCGACGAGATCCCACGGGTGGTCGGCGGGCCCTACGAGTACGGCGTTCCCGGTGCTCGTCACGCGATCATGGCCGGCGAAGGGGTCGGGGCAGCGAAACCCGAGCCGACCGTGGTGGGCTCGCCATGAGCGCCGAGGCTGCGGAGGCAAGGCCGCTGCTGGTCTTCCTCAACGAGGTCGCTGGTGGTCGCAAGCTGCTCCAGGCGGTTCGCGAGCGGGCCGAGAAGGTGCCTTTAGTTGCTGTTGCCGCGCCGCAGAACCAACCCGCGGTCGGCCAGCTGATCGACAGTGGCGAGCTGCGCGATGCGGCTCGCGCCAGGGTCGAGGTGACGATGTCGATCCTGGCCGAGTACGGCATCGAGTCGGTCGGCGAGGTCATGGACCGCGATCCGGCCTTGGCGCTCGACGATGCGGTGCGTGCCCATGAACCCCGCGAGGTGCTGCTCTCCTGCCTGCATGAGACCCGCTTCGGTTTCGCCCGCAAGGACCTGGTCGAGTGGGCACGGGGCCGCTTCGAACCGGATGTGGCGATCACCCACATCCCGGTCCGGATCGAGGACGACTCGATTCGCTGGGACGTGATCCACACGCTGGTCGTCGCCACTCAGACGGTGGCCGCGCCGGATCTGGTCAAGCGGCTGAAGGAGCGGGCTGCCGAGCGTCCGCACCGCTACACGATGATCTGCCCGCGTGCCGAGGGGGTCTCCGAGGCGGAAATCGTCCGCGACCTCGCTTCGACCTTGGCCGAGCTCTACCGGGCGGACATCGACGCCACCGGGCAGCCGATGAGCCCCGACCCCTTCCACGCCGTGAAGAACGCGATCGAGCACTACCGGATCGACGAGGTGCTGATCTCGACTTTCGCCGGCGAGGAATCGCGCTGGCTCGACGAGGACCTGATCGGCCGCACTCGCGAGATCACCGAGAAGCAGGTCGAGCACCTCGAGGTGGGCCGGCCCGCCGAGGCGGTCGCCGCCGCTGTGGCCGAAGGCGAGGGGTCCTGATGGAGAGCGCGACGGTTGCCCTCGACCACGGTCACGAGGAACACCACCACGGCCCGCCGGAGGCCAACCAGAGCTCCCGGATCGACCGCCAGACGCTGGGGATCCTGCTCTTCATCGTCTCCGAGGTGATGCTGTTCGGGGCTTTCTTCGCCTCCTACTTCTTCCTTCGCGTCGTCGTCCATCCGCCGGTCTGGCCGCCGGAACCGTACAAGCTGCCGGTGGCGGTCGCCGGTGTCAACACGGCGATCCTGGTCTCCTCGAGCTTCACGATCCACTACGCGCTCGAGTCGATCCGCCGCGGCAACAAGAAAGGGCTCAAACTGGGCCTGGTCCTGACCTGGATGCTCGGCGCGACCTTCCTCTTCATCCAGATCAACGAGTACGTCCACATCGGCTTCAGCGCCCGCGATCTGGCCTTCGGCTCGATCTTCTACGGCCTCACCGGCCTGCACGGCGCCCACGTCTTCATCGGCCTGATGCTGCTCAGCTTCGCCACGATCCGAGCCTTCCGCGGCCATTTCGGCCCCAAGGCGGAGGACCACCTCGGCGTCGAGGTGCCAGGCATCTACTGGCACTTCGTCGACGTTATGTGGCTGATCGTCTATACGGCCGTGTACATCCTTTAGGCGCGGCCGCTGCAGAGCGGCGCATCTCGAGGTCATCGTGGATGGATAGAAAACGAGGCGTTGGGTAGTACAACTGATGCCATGCACAATCCCATGAGGTCTGAGGCAGACGCCTTTCGCTGGGTTGTGGTTATTGGTGTGGCGTCGGCGTCGGTTATCGCTTTGACGCTGCTCACGCGTCCCGTGGTCGGGGTCGTCTGGGCGGCGGCGCTGATCGGGTTCGGGGCGGGGTTTGCCTATCGCAACTCGCGCGGCTCGCTGCCGCGCAGCGTCGATTTGACCCGGGGCGGCGACGGCAAGCACAGGCTGCTCGTCGTTGCCAACGAGACCGTCGGCGGTGAGGCCCTGTTGGAGGAGATTCGCGATCGCTGCCGCAACCGGAGTTGCGAGATCCTCGTCGTGACGCCGGCGCTGGCGGGATCCCGTGCATCCCACTGGGCATCCGACATCGACGAAGCGATCGAGTTGGCGCGCCAGCGGATGGAGCTGTCGCTGATCGCGATCGACGAACTAGGCTTGAAGGCGAGGGGCGAGATCGGCGACTCCGACCCGAACACCGCGATCGAGGACGCGCTGCGAGTATTCCCGGCCGACGAGATCCTGATCTCGACCCACCCGCCGCACCGTTCGCGTTGGCTGGAGCACGAAGTTGTCAAGCGGGCGCGCAGTGAGATCAATCTGCCGATAACCCACGTGGTCGTCGACCTGACCGCCGAAGCTGTTGCAAAGAATTGACGAAGGCGTCGCACAAGATTTTGATCTAGCGCGCCACTCGCGCAACTTGTTGTCTCAGGATCTGAGACCATGTTGGACGTGAGAGAAGCTTGGACCGACTGGCGCCTTGACGACTTCGCCCGCAATGTCGACACGAGATTCGACCGACTCGAAAGCAAGGTGGAGGATGGATTTCGTGAGCTGCGTCAGGAGATGAGTGCCATGCAGCGCTTGATGATTCAGTTTGCCGCGGTCATGATCGCGGCGCTCGTCGGTCTCCTCGCGACCCAGCTCGGGCCGATCCTCACGCAGATCTGAGCCAGCAAACTCTCTGATCCGTCGGTTGAACGATTGAGGTGCGATCACAGCGAGCGGACATTCACGCCCCTGCGCTTGGAGATGATTCGCTCAGGCTCCGGTCGGTGCCTGCGCTAGCGACGCCCGATCCTGCCGTTGGCTGGAAGGCTCGGCCATCACCCTGCGGGGCTCGAGCCTCCCGGCCGTGGCTGCCGTCCACAGCATCGCCAGCCAGGTCAGCGTGGCGAGGGCTACGTGGACCCAGACCAGCTCGCCCGGCAGCTTCAGCCACCACTGGAGGCCGCCTACGGCGCCCTGTAAGGCGAGCAGGCCGATCACGGCGGAAAGGGGACGAAGCGCGCGTCTGTCGCCGCCAGGGCGGCGCAGGAGAAGCCAGACCGCGATTGCCGCCACTCCGAAGACCGTCGCGATCGCCGCGTGACGCTGCACGACCCATTCGAGCGTGCCGGCGCCCTCGAAGGTGAAGCGGTGGACCAGCTGTCCCGCGTGGGCGCCGGCGTGGGGACCGGAGGCCGTGGCGATCGTGCCGGCGATGATCGTCAGCTGCCCCAGGGGGATCAGCGCGCGCACCGCCCAGACGCCGAGCCGGTCGCTGGAGCGCCGTCGCTCCATCGGTTCGTAGCGCGAGCACCAGGCGAGGGCGAAGGAGGCGTCGAGCAGCAGCATCGAGAGGATGAAGTGGCTCATAACCAGGCCCGGGGCGAGGTGGTACTTGACGACGAGAGCACCGAGAATCGCCTGCGCGATCACGCCCAGGGGCAGCAGGGCGCCGAAGAAGGCGAGGTGCCAGCGGAAGGGGCGGCGGAACCAGGCGAGGGCGCTGGCGGCGATCACGGCGATCCCGACGAAGCCGGTGAGGACACGGTTGCCGTACTCGATCACCGCGTGGGTGTCGAGCGGCGGCGCCGTGCCGCCGTAGCACTTGGGCCAGTCCGGGCAGCCGAGCCCCGAGCCGGTCAGGCGCACCCCGGCGCCGGTAAGGACTATCAGCGAGAGCGCCGCGAGGGCGACAAGCGTGACCTGCGCGTAGCGCCGCGGGGAGATGTCGAGGCGGTCTCTGAGGCGGGCGCCCATCGTTCCCGAGATGATGTCAGCGGCCCCGCGCGGCTCAGCCGCCCTTGCTCTTTGAGCCGCCGCCGGACTTCGTGCTCTGCAGCAGGTACTGGACGAGGTCTTCGAGTTCTTTCGAGGTCAGCGTCTGGGCGAAGTTCTGCGGCATCACGTTGGCGGGGTAGCCCTTGACGATCTTGGCATTCGGATCGGCGATCGATTCTTTGACCATCGCCGCGCTCTGACCGGGCAGCGCTTCGTCCAGGTTGGGGCCGACGGTGCCGCCCGATTCGGCGGCGGCGAGCGTGTGGCAGCCGCCACAGCCGTTGCTGGCGAAGACCTGGGCGCCCGGTCCGCCCACCACCGTGGGGGGCGCCGCTCCCGGCACCCCCGCGTAGCGGCCGACGTAGGCGGCGACGTCCTCGAGATCCTGGCCGGTGACGACGTCGGCGGGCATCGAGTTATCGGGGTTGCCGGTGCTTGGGCGCGGGAACTCGACCTGCGCCTTGACGATCCCTTCGAACGTTTCGCCACCCTCACCCGCGGCCCGGGCGGCGGCGAAGGCGTCGTCAAGGTTGGGCCCGATCTGCGCGGTCGTGCCGGCCTGGGCAAGGGTGTGGCAGACGCCGCACTTCTGCACGAAGAGGATTCGGCCATGGTTCACGTTGGCGGTGCTGGTCCCGCATCCGGAAGCCGCGACAGCGATCGCCGCGAGGGCGAGAAGGGCGAGAAGGACACGGATCGGGTTCGGTGGCTTGAGCATCGTCATGCGGCGCTGAGCGCGCCGGAGTCTATAGGGCGAGGCCACCCCCAAAGGGCGTCGATCGTCGGGTACGCTTGAGGCGATTCTCACTAACCTGCGAACCGCGAAGGAGAGGGACGAGAATGCAGGTACGGGACGGGATGTCGGAGATCGTTCTCACGGTCGGGCCATCGCACACGCTTCGCGATGCGGCCGAAATGATGGTCGACAAGGGCACCGGCGCTGCGCTGGTGACCGACGACGAGCGCCCGGTGCCGGCGATCGTGACCGAGCGCGACATCCTCAACTCGCTCGGTCGCGGACAAGATCCAGATGTCGAGCTCGTTTCCGAGCACATGAGCGAGGGCGTGGTTGCTGCTTCGCCGGACTGGAGCCTCGAGCACGCCGCCTCTGAGATGTCGACGCGGGGGATACGCCACCTTGTCGTCTTCGACCAGGGAGAGCTGGTTGGCGTCCTCTCGATCCGCGACATCGTGCGGGTATGGACCAGCGATGGCGCTACTTCAGGCATGACCCCCGACTGATCCCATCTCAGCGGGTCAGGGGTGTGGAGGGGAAATCGTCTCGACCGGTAGCACTGCGCCGCGCACCCTCTGTTTGCGCGGCAGACGAAAATAGTCGCGGATTGCGCCACGGATCATGCTGCGCAGAGCGTAGGCGAGGACGATGGCGCCGATGATCGAGTAGATCCAGGCCGGGAACATGAAGCCCCCGGCGAAGATCCCACAGACTGCGAGGGCGGCTGCGAGGGCGAAGAAGGCCGGCGCCCAAGAGGGTCGGGGCGGGTAGGTCAGCTCACTCGGCTCGGGGATCTTCCGCTCTGCGCTCACGATGCGATGTAGAGCATTGCGACGACGAAGCAGAGAGCGAAGACCCCCGCAGCGATTCCGGCGGCCAGCAGGCCTGCCGCCATGTCTCGTCTCGAGGTCTCGCGATCCACGGCCGGATTTCTATCAGGGAAGCCGGCCCTAGACCAGTTGGTCGAGCGGCATCGAGAGGAAGAGCAGCGCCAGGTAGGCGAGCGAGAAGAGGTAGGTGCGCAGCGCCCAACGGCGGTCGGCGCTGCGCAGCAGCCGCACCGCGCAGTAGATGAACCCCGCCCCGAGCGTCATCGAGGCGACCAGGTACTCGACGCCGAAGCCACCGGCACAGAAGGGCAGCTGAGTCACCGCGTAGAGCAGGATCGTGTAGAGGAGGATCTGACGGCGCGTCTCGTCCTCGCCGCGGACGACCGGCATCATCGGCACGCCGGCCTTTGCGTACTCGTCCTTCATCAGCAGCGAAAGCGCCCAGAAGTGGGGTGGCGTCCAGAAGAAGACGATCGCGAAGAGATAGAAGGCGGTGCCGCTGAGGCCGCCGGTGACCGCCGCCCAGGCAACCAGCGGCGGCACCGCCCCGGCGGCGCCGCCGATGACGATGTTCTGTGGCGTCGAGCGCTTCAGCCAGAGCGTGTAGACGAAGACGTAGCCGCAGAGGCCGGAGAGCGAGAGCGCCGCCGCGAGCGGGTTGACGGTCAGCGACAGCAGGACGAAGGAAGAGAGCCCGAGCAGGGCGCCGAAGCCGATCGCGGTCGTCGGGGAGATGCGGCCGCTCGCCACCGGTCGGTCGGCGGTACGAGCCATCGTGCGATCGATGTCGTGGTCGATCGCGTGGTTGATGGCGCCGGCCCCGCCCGCTGAGAGCGCGCCTCCGAGACAAGTGAGGAAGACCAGCCCGAGCGAGGGATCGCCCGCCACGTACATCGTCGTCACCGTGGTGAAGAGCAGCAGTGACTGGACCTTCGGCTTGGTCAGCGTGACGAAGTCGCGCAGGAGCGAAGGCGCCGCGGGGCGCTGCGGAATGGCAGCCGTTTGGGCGCCGCTCATCCGGACCACCAGCTCAGGCTACCGGCTGCGATTCGCGACCCGGGCGCTCGACACGGGCGCTGCGGCGGGCGATCGCCTTGCGGATGTCGCGCATCGGCCTGGCGCTGCGAACGTCCGGCAGCAGGTCGAAGTTGTGTGGCTCTGGCGGCGAGAGCGCGAACCACTCGAGCGAGTCACCTTGCCAGGGATCGTGGCCCGTCGGGGCGCCGCCCTCGCGGCTGAGGATCGCGTTGACCAGGGTCATCAAGATCCCGGCGGCGAGGACAAAGGCGCCGATCGTGGCGATCAGGTTGTCGGCGTTGACGCCGGTCCCATTGAAGAACTTATAGGCGTCGACTACCTGGCCCTCTTCGGCCCCGGCGATGAAGAGCGGCACGAAGGCGACCAGGATCCCGATGGCCATCGTCCAGAAGGAGAGGCGCCCCAGGGTCTCGCCCATCGTGCGACCGGTCATCTTCGGGAACCACCAGTGCAGCGCGGCGAAGCCGCCGAAGACGGCGCCGCCGACGAGGGCGAAGTGGGTCGCCGCGGTGCTGTCGGTGGTGTGCTGGAGGCGCCAGCCGAGCGCCACCATCGAGTGGCATACCTCGGAGGCGAGGCCGATCGAGATCGCCACGATTGCCCCGGCGGCGAAGAGCAGCGGCGCTCGCATCCTCACCGTGCCACCGGTCAGGGTCGCGATCAGGTTGAAGAAGATCAAGCCGAAGGGGACGATGAGGGCCAGCGACATCGCCATCGCGAAGTACATCCAGCCGATGCCGATCGGCGCCGTGTACATGTTCTGCATCCAGGCGAGGGTGCCGAGGACGGCGATCGCGACCATCGAGGCGATCACGGCGCCGCGGTTGAAGAGCGGCTTGCGCGCCAGCGCAGGCACGATTTCGCCGATCGCGCCCAGGGCGAATATCAAGATAAGCATGTAGGCGCCGGTGTAGAAGATCCAGCTCAGGTGCTGCCAGAGCAGCGGCGCGCCACCGGCGTCGCCGGCGAAGAAGATCCCGTTGAAATTGCGATCGATCAGCAGCATCGTGATCGCCGCCAGCATCACCGGGCCGATCACCAGCAGCAGCCAGGAGCAGATTGCCGCTGCCCAGGAGAAGATGGGGAGCCGCCGCCAGGCCATTCCGGGGGCGCGCAGGCGGCGCAGCGTCGCCACCAGGTCGATCGCGATCAGGACGAAGCCGAGCGTTGCCAGGCCGGTCGCGGCGGCCCAGGCGTCGACGCCGTTGTTCGGCAGGAAGGCGATGCCGGAAAGAGGTGGCAGCGGGTTGACTCCTGCCTCGGTCGGAGTGAAGAGGAAGCCGGCGTAGAGGACCGTGGCGCCGGCGATGAAGAGCCAGGCGCCGAGCTGTCCGAGCCGCGGCAGGGCCGTTCCGCGGGCGCCGATCTGCAGCGGCGCTACGTAGCAGAAGAAGCCGAGCGCGAGCGGCACCGCGAAGAAGAGGATCGCGGTCGCGCCGTAGAGCGAGAGCATCCGGTTGAAGGTGACCGGAGTGAGGAACGTGTTCTCGGGGATTGCCAGCTGCAGGCGCATCAGCAGCAGCTCGACCAGGGCGATGAAGAGGAAGCCGAGGGCGCCGGTGATCAGGATGCGCCCGAGATCCTTGTGGTCGGGGCTGGTCGCGATCTCCACCCAGCGCGGGCGCCGCGGCGGGAAGCCGTCGATGACCAGCTCGGGGCGACCCGCCGGTGCGCTCACGGCGTTTCCCCGTTTTCGATCAAGCCTACGACCCGGTCCTGGGCGGCCTGGATGTCTTCCTTCTGGCTTTCGATGAAGGCTTCATATTCTTTGGGCGAGACGACTTCGACTTCGGTCCGCATCGCCGCGTAGGCCTGGCCGGAGAGGGTTGCCGCCTGGCCGAAGTAGGTCCCTTCTTCGTCGGCGCTGAAGACGACGTGATTGGTCTTGCCGGGCACTGCGTCGCGCTTGCCGGCTAGGTCGGGCACGTCCCAGGTATGGACGACGTCGGTCGAGACGAGGTCAAGTTCGACCGCGGTGTCGACGGGGACGACGAGCTTGTAATAGGAGAAGGCTTCGTTCGGGTAGTCGTAGCGCCAAAGCCACTGCTGCCCCGTCGTCGTGATCTTCAGCGGCTCGGAATGGGAGACCTGGAGGCCGGCGGCGCCGGTTACCGGCGTCTCGCGGGCTTTGTCGGTGTAGAGGACGCTGAGCACGAAGATCGCAACGGCGAAGATTCCCAGCACTGCTGCCACTCGCAGTTGGATGCGCCGGCCGCCGGTGATCTGGCGCGGCTCGGCGCCGCGCTCGGCGCGATAGCGGCGCAGCGCGTAGAGCAACCCGACGTTGACAGCGACGATCAGGATCGCCGCGGCGACGAAGCCAATCCAAAGCAGGGTGTCGATCTGGTCGGTGCCAGGACTGTGAGGGGCCAAAGCGCGGCCATTCTAATCACGCAAGGCGGCGCCCCGCGGCCAGCGCCTGCGTCCGGCGGCGCGCAGAGTGCTCCTATACTCGCCGGCCTCATGGCGACCCGTTCCAGCCCAACTCCGGCGCTGCGCAACGCCGTGCGTGCCGGAGCGGCGGCGGCGATCGGCGCCGCTGTCGCGGCGCCGCTGCTGCGGCGCCGGGCTCGCATCCCCGCTCCGGTGACGATCGCGGCCCTCGCCGGCGGACCGCTGGGACTCGCCGTTCTGCGTCCGCGCTCGCGCAAGCGCGATGTCCTCATGTACATGCTGCAGATGTGGGGTTTCACGATGACCCACGAGCTTCCCTACGACGACCCGGAGGGCCTCCGCGCCCGGCTCCGGATCCACTATCCGATCGTCGCTGACCGGGCCATCGGCCTCGGCCGGCTGCCCAACGTGCGCCTGCAGCGCGGCCTCGCCCGCTTCAGCAGGGTCGGAACCCTGAATCGCTTCCTCACCTGGGCGCACTGGCTCTGGTTCCTCGAGCCGTATGTGGCGCTCGCGTTCATCCTCATCCGCCACCCCGATCGCTTCCCGCGCGCCGCGCGCCGTCTTGCCGCCGTCTTCGACATCGGCTGCGGCGTCTACTTCGCCGTCCCGACCGCGCCGCCCTGGTGGGCCTCGGAGCAGGGCTATACCGGCGAAGAGGTGCGCCGGATCATGGTCGAGGTCGGCGAGGACACCTGGAAATCGGCCTGGCCGGCGATGTACGGGGCGCTCGGCGGCAATCCCTGGGCGGCGATGCCCTCCTTGCACTTCGCGACGTCGATGACGGCAGCGATCTCGCTGGCCGAGACCGGCCGAACCGCCGGCGCCGCGGGCTGGGCCTACGCGCTGACCCTCGGTTTCGCCCTCGTTTACTTGGGCGAGCACTACGTCACCGACTTGGCTGCCGGCGTCGGGCTGGTCGCCGCCGTGCGGGCCGGCGAGTCGGTGGCCGAACCGGCGGTCTTGGCAGTGAATCGACGCCTGCTGAGTCTGGAGCGCCTGGCCAACGGGTAGCGTCTCAGGTGTGTCTCCTGAGCAGCCGGCGAACGGAAACGGCGGCTACGAGCTGCCGCTATTCACGCCGCGGCGAGTGGTGCAGACGCTGCTCGTCGTCCTCGCCCTGCTGATCTGCATCTACTTCCTCTTTCCGAAGCTGGTCGGGCTCGGCGATGCGCTGAGCAAGCTGGACGATGCTGATGCGGCCTGGATAGCGGTTGCGATCGGCTTCAACCTCGTCGCGATCGCCACCTACATCGCCCTCTTCAAGGCCGTGGTCGGAGGAGATGTTCTGCGCCTCACCTGGGCCGAGACCTATGAGATCAACATGGCTGGAGTCGCGGCGACGCTGCTCTTCTCGGCGGCAGGGGCCGGCGGCATCGCGCTCACCTACTGGGCCCTGCGCAAAGCCGGGATGCGGCGGCGCGACGTGGGGCGGCGAATGGTCGCCTTCATTTCCCTCCATTACGTTTTCTACCCCGTTGCGCTGATCGTTTTCGGCATTCTGTTGCGTACTGGGGTCCTTCCCGGCAAGCACTCGGTCGAGCTGACCGTCGTGCCGGCGGCGGTGGCCGGTGTTCTCCTCTTCCTGGGACTGCTGCTGGCGCTGATACCCGCCGACCTCGGGCGGCGCGTTGCGGCCCACGCCAGGAGCGAACGGGCGCAGACGATCGCCGCGGGCGTCGCCAAAATTCCGGCGATCGCCGCGGAAGGGTTCAGGTTCGCCCTCAGCCTTTTCGCCCATCCCTCCCGCGGTGGCCTCGCCGTGATCGGGGCGGCCGGCTTCTGGGCGGCGAACATCGGCATCCTCTGGGCCTCCTTCCAGGCTTTCGGCGTGGAAGTGCCGCTGGCCGTCGTCGTGCAGGGCTTCTTCCTCGGAATGGTCGCCAACCTGTTCCCGTTCGCGCCGGCTGGAGTGGGGGCTGTAGACGCCGGCATGATCGGCGCCTTCGTCCTCTTCGGCATCCCCGAGGAGACCGTTTTCCCGGCGATCCTGGTCTATCGCCTGGTTGCCTTCTGGCTACCGATCCCGCCCGGAATCGTCGCCTTCTTCCAGCTGCGCAAACGGGTAACCCACTGGGAAGAGGAAGGGCTGCCGGTCGAGCGGGGCAGGCATCTGAAGCAGGTGCCGGCGCCCGCCGAGTCGGGCGAAGTAGCTTGACCCAAGAGCTACTATACAAAGTAAAGTATTAGACTTCTGGCGGCAGATATGAGCGAGCAAAACAGAGTCGAGAACGTGATCATCGTCGGCGGCGGGCCGGCCGGCTATACGGCCGCGCTCTACACCGCGCGAGCCAACCTCGAGCCCCTTGTCTTCGAGGGCTTCCAGTGGGGCGGCCAGCTGCAGAACACGACCGACGTCGAGAACTACCCCGGCTACCCGGAGGGGATCATGGGGCCGGAGATGATGAACCAGTTTCGCGCCCAGGCCGAGCGCTTCGGCACCCGCTTCGTCACCGACGACGTCGATCGGGTCGAGCTCAGCGACGACGGTGGTGTGCACAGGGTTTTCCTCGGCGACGAGGAGCATCTCGCCAAAACCGTGATCCTGGCGATGGGGGCGGAGCCGCGCCGGCTCGGCATTCCCGGCGAGATGGAGCTGAGCGGTTGCGGAGTCTCCACCTGCGGCGTCTGCGACGGCGCCTTCTTCAAAGGCAAAAAGGTGATGGTGATCGGCGGTGG
>DATFVC010000021.1:0-15243 GCA_035260485.1 Solirubrobacterales bacterium
CCTCCCCCGCCCCTCCCAGCCAGGGCGCTTTGTTCTGAAGCCGCGGACGGACACCCCCCACGCTCCCCCCTCAAGTCACCCTTCGTCCAACAGATCAAACGTGCACTCGCGAGGATCTTTGTCGTCCCGGAAGCGTCGAAACCTGGCGCCGTGCCGAATGCGTCCTGCAGCCGCGTGGTCATAGCCCACTTCGATCACCAGCTCCGGTCGCAATGCGACCCACTCGAGGTCGCGTCCGCCCGTCCAGCGGCTTGGCTCGGCGCCGCCACGCTCGCCAGTCTCGAGTGGCGCCAGCAGCTTGCGCATGCCGCGTTTGGCCTCCATGCTGAAGCCGGAGATGTGGCCTACCGGGCGCAGCTCGTCACCCGCGTAGAGCCCCAAGATCAGCGAGCCGACCGTGCCCTCCTCCTTGCCCGGGCGCCAGCCGAGCACGACGCAGTCGATCTCGCGCTCCCGCTTGACCTTGGCCATCCCTTTGCGTTTGCCGGGGAGGTAGAGCGCATCGAGCTGCTTCGCCATCGCCCCCTCGGTCCTGCGCAGCCACTCCTCCGCCTGCTCCGGATCGGCGCTCAGCTTGCTCAGCTCGATGCCGGTCTTCTCTGCCAGGGTCTCCAGCCGGCCGCGGCGCTCGCCAAAAGGCGTCTCCAACAGCGCCTCGTCCCCCTCGGCGAGCAGGTCGAAGGCCATGTAGCCGGCCGGGATCTCCTTGGACAGCAACGCGATCCGGGACTCGGCCGGGTGGATGCGTTCCTGCAGCGCGTCGAATTCGAGGTTGCCTTCGGCGTCGCGGATGACCAGCTCGCCGTCGAGCACATAGCGGCCTGGCGCAAAGCTCAGCTCCGGGAAGTAGCGGGTCAAGTCTTTCCCGCCCCGCGACTGGATGTAGGCGTCCTCGCCGTCGACGAAGACGATCGCGCGGAAGCCGTCCAGCTTCTGCTCGTAGGCCCACTCATCGCCCCGTGGCAGCTCTTTGCGGGTCAGCGCCAGCTGCGGCTTGATCGGCGGCTCGAGCGGAAGCGTCACACCCCGACAGTGTGGCGTGCCCGGCTCGGCTCCGCGCCTACAGTGGCGTGGAGTTCGCTTGCCGCGCTCGGCTCTCGCGCGGATCGGGGACGGGGATGGCGGCGAGCAGCGTCTTCGTATACGGGTCGGAGGGCTGCTCGCAGACGCGGTCCGCCGGTCCCTGCTCGACGATCTTGCCGTTGTGCATGACGGCGATCCGGTCGGAGACGTGGCGGACGACGCCGATGTCGTGGGCGACGAAGACATAGGTCAGGCCGAGCTCGTCCTGGAGGTCATCGAGCAGGTTGACGATCTGGGAGCGGATCGAGACGTCGAGGGCGGAGACAGGCTCGTCGGCCACGATCAGCTTCGGCTGCAGTGCCAGGGCGCGGGCAATTCCGACCCGTTGCCGCTGCCCGCCGGAGAACTCGTGCGGGTAGCGCTCGTAATGCTCGGGCGCGAGGCCGACCCGCTCCAGCAGCTCCTGCACGCGGTGGCGCAGCTCGGCGCCCGAGGCGCGGCGCTGCAATCGCAGCGGGTCGCCGACGATCTGGCCGACCCGCTTGCGAGGGTTGAGAGAGGCGTAGGGATCCTGGAAGATCATCTGCATCTCCGGCCGCAGCGGCCGCATCTGCCGGCGCGAGAGGCCGGCGATCTCACGGCCCTCGAACCGGACCGAGCCAGAGGTCGGTTTCAGCAGCTGCAGGACGGTGCGGCAGACCGTCGACTTGCCGCTGCCCGACTCGCCGACCAAGCCCAGCGTCTCGCCCCGGGCGACGCCGAAGCTGACGCCGTCGACCGCGCGCACCTGGTCGACCTCGCGGTCGATCAGCAGCCCGCGCTTGATCGGGAAGTGCTTGACGAGGTCGGTCACCTCGAGAAGGTTCTCGCTCGCGGCGCTCATGCCGATTTCTCCAGGCCGATCTGCCCCTCGACCTCGCGCAGCTCGCGCTTTTGCTGAGGCGAGAGCCAGCAGCGATCGCGGTGCTCGGGAGCCTCGGGAAGCCGTGCGGCGAGGTCGGGGAGCTCCGCGCAGCGTCCGAACGCATGCGGGCAGCGCGGCCGGAATGCACAGCCGCCGGGCAGGTCGAGCAGCGAGGGTGGCATGCCCTGGATCTGGGGCAGGCGGTGCGGACGTGGCCGGTCGATCCGAGTCAGCGAGCCGAGCAGGCCCCAGGTATAGGGGTGCTGGGGGTCATAGAAGAGCTGATCGAGCGTCCCCTGCTCGACCACCCGCCCCGCGTACATCACCAGCACCCGGTCGGCGACCTCGGCGACGACGCCGAGGTCGTGGGTGATCAGGATCGTCGCCAGGCCGCGCTCGCGGTTGAGCCGGCCCAACAGGTCGAGGATCTGCGCCTGGATCGTCACGTCGAGGGCGGTGGTCGGCTCGTCGGCAATCAACACCTCAGGCGCCAGCGCCAGCGCCAGCGCGATCATCGCGCGCTGCCGCATCCCACCTGAGAGCTCGTGCGGATAGTCGCCGGCACGGCGTTGCGCCTCCGGGATTCCCACAGAGTCGAGCAGCCCGACCGCTTCCTGCCACGCCTCGTTCTTGCTGACCCCGGACCGGTGGGCGCGAATCGCCTCGACGATCTGACCGCCGACCCGGTAGACCGGGTTGAGCGAGGTCATCGGATCCTGGAAGACCATCGCGATCCCCTCGCCGCGCACCCTCTGCAGCTCGGCCTCGCTTGCGTCAACCAGCTCGGCGCCGCGCAGCCGCACGGAGCCGTCTATCTGCGCGTTGGGAGAGCGGGTCAGCCCCATGATCGTCTGCGCGGTGACGCTCTTGCCCGAGCCCGACTCACCGACGATCGCCAGCACTTCACCCGCGGCGAGGTCGAACGAGACGCCGTCAACTGCCTGCAGCCGACCGCCTTCGGTCGTGAAGCCGACCCGCAGGTCGCTCACGCTGAGCAGCTTCTCGCTCACGGCGGACCCACGCTCACTGCGCCGAGCTCCCCAGCTTGACCCGGGGATCGAGGTAGGCGTAGGCGATGTCGACAAGCGCGTTGAAGAGGACGACGAAGAAGGCGCCGAAGAGGACGATCGCCATGATCGGCGGCAGGTCGAAGTTTTTGAGTGAGTCGTAGGCATACTGGCCGATGCCGTTGAGGCCGAAGATCGCTTCGATAAGGATCGCGCCGCCGAGCAGCGCGCCGAAGTCGAGGCCGAACAGAGTGACGATCGGGACCAGTGAGTTGCGCAGCACGTGGCGGGTCATCACGCGGCGCTCGCCGAGGCCCTTGGCGCGTGCGGTGCGCACGTAGTCCTCGCCCATCGCGTCGAGCATGTTGGAGCGCAGCACGCGGCTGTAGAAGCCGACGTAGAGGATCGCCAGCGTGATCCAGGGCAGGACCAGGTGGTTTGCCCATTCGACCGGGTCGGCGGTGAGTTCGACGTATTCGCCCGAGGGAAACAGTTCGATCTTGTAGGTCAGGTAGTTGAGGAAGATCGCCGCGAGCCAAAAGACCGGCATCGAGATCCCAGCCACGGCGATGACGGTGAGCGCCTTGTCGAGCAGGCCCCCAGCCCTGACCGCCGAGAGGTAGCCGAAGAGAATCCCGAAGAACATCCAGATCACGGCGGCGCCGACGCAGAGCGAGAAGGTTGCAGGGATCCCTTCGACGATCCGTTCGTCGACGTTTTCCCGCCCTTCGTAGGAGATCACGTCACCGCTGAAGATCTTCTTCATCATCGTCAGGTACTGCTGGGGCAGCGGGTCGTTGAAGCCCCATTCCTGGGTGATGCTGGCAACGAGCTGCGGGGTCGCGCTTTTGCCGGCCATCTGCTGCGCCGGATCCGAGCTGGGGACGACGTTGAAGATCAGGAAGGTCAGCACCGAGACGGCGAACAGAACCGCCGCCATGCCGATCAGGCGCCTGACGATGAAGCGACCCATCAGATCGCCGTCCCTTGGGGCTCGGCCATGCCCGCGTGTGCCTCGAGCCGCACCTTCGACTTGGGGTCGAGCGCATCGCGGAGCCCGTCGCCGAAGACGTTGACCGAGAGCACCGTGAGCAGGATCATCGTGCCCGGGATGACGGTCAGCAAGGGCGCGCTGGTGAGCAGCTCGAAGCCTCCGCCGATCATCGTGCCCCAGGAGGTATTCGGTGGCTGCACCCCGATGCCGAGAAAGGAGAGCGCCGACTCGAGCAGCATGCTGTTGGCGATGCTGAGGGTGAAGAAGACGATGATCGTCGAGAGCAGGTTCGGCAGCATCTCGCCGAACATCACCCGCAGGGGGCCGGCTCCCTGCGCCACGGCCGCCTCGACGAACTCCTTCTCGCGCAGTGAGAGCACCTCGCCTCGGATCGGCCGCGCCACGTACGGCGTATAGACGAAGCCGATGATCAGGATCGGGATCCAGATCGAGCCGCCCGAGAGGTGGAGTGGGCCGATCTGCAGCCCCCCGACCGCAAGCGAGAGGCCGAGGGCTATCGCCAGCAGGGTCACCGGGAAGGCCCAGATGACGTCCATAGCCCGTGAGACGACCGCGTCGGCCCAGCCACCGTAGTAGCCGGCGAAGAGTCCGAGGATCGTCGCCAGCAGGACGGTGATCAGTGCCGCGACAATGCCGATGAAGAGCGAGATCCGCCCCCCGTACATCAGCCGCACCATCTCGTCGCGGCCCAGCCGGCCGTCGGCGCCGAGGAAGAACTTGCCGCCGGCGCCGAACCAGAGTGGGCCGACCGGCTTGCCTTCCGGGTTGACGACTTCGCGCACTTCGCCGTCGACTTCGACCTTCTGCAAGGTGTGCGTCGCGTTTGGGCTCGTATGAGCGACATGGTCCGCCCAGAATGGCGCCGCGAGGACGAAGATGACGATCACGACGAAGAGGCCGAGGAAGGCCAGCGCAACCCGGTTACGCCGCAGCCGCCGGTAGGCCAGATACCAGGGGCTGCGGCTTTCCATCATTTGAACTGGAAGCTGGCCAGGCTGTGCCCGAAGGTCGGGTTGAAGATCACCTTTTCGAGGTCGATTTTGCTGGAGACGAAGGTGGAGACGGTGTTGGCGCCGTAAGGCGCCCACGGAGCCTGTTCCATGTATTCGCGGTCCATCGCTGCGTATTCGGCTTCCTGCTTTGGCCCGAGCGCTTCTCGACCGAGCCTTGCGATCTTCGCGTTCAGCTTCGGATCGTTGGTGTAGGAGACGTTGGTGTTACTGGTGGGTGCGATGCTTTCCCCGGCCAGCAGCGGCTGGAAGAAGTCATTGGGGTTCGGATAGTCCTCGTACCAGTCGCTCCAGCCGGTGTCGAGGTCCGGGGTCGTGGCGTTGCCGATGATCGTGAAGTAGTTGTTGGCGTTGATCGTTTTCAGCTTGGCGTTGAAGCCGAGCTTGCTGAGAACGTCCTGGTAGTAGGCGCCCGCTTCGTCGTTGGGGCTTTCGTTGTCGGTCCAGACCGTGATGTTGCGGTCGGTGGGATTGGCTTCCTTGAAAAGCGCCTTTGCCTTGGCCATGTTGTGCGGGTAGAGGTCGAACGTTTTGTGGCCCGGCATTCCTTCCGGCAGGATCTGGTGCGTCGCGGCGAGCGACCCGGCGTAGATCCGTTCCAGCGCCGCGCTGTCGACGGCGTAGTTGACGGCCTGGCGGACCTTGGGGTCGTCGAAGGGCGCCTTGGTCGTGTTCATCCAGAAGTAGTAGAGGTTGATCGGGTGCTCGATCCGGAACTGGGTTCCTTCGTATTGTTCCTTGACTTTGCTGTACAGGTCGGCGGGGACGAGGGTCTGCATCCAGTCGGCCTTGCCCCGTTCGACTTCGTTGACCTGGGTCGAGCTGTTGCCGACGATCTTGATGTCGATCTTGTCGACGTGGCCGCTGGGCAAGTGTGGCATCAGCTTGCCGTTGTTCTTCGCCCACTGCGGGTTGCGCGCGTAGGACCAGCCGCGGCCCGGTTCGGACTTGGTGATCACGTATGGCCCCGTAGCCGGAGGCGGGTCAGCCGTCAGGTTCTTGGCGGGCGTGCCCGGCGGAACGAGCGCGACGAACAGCATGCCCAGCTCGTTGGTGAAGGTGCCGCGCGGCTTGGTCAGGTCGATGACGATTTCGCCGGTTTTGTCGTTGGTCTTGATGCCCGGAATGCCACCGCTCTTGGTTTCGGCGAACTTTTCGGCGCCGACGATGTCGGCATAGAAGGGCGAGCCGGGGGAGTTGATCTTGAAGACGCGTTCTACCGTGCTGGTGAAATCGGAGGCCTTGACCGGGGCGCCGTCGGAGTACTTGAGACCCTTGCGCAGCGTCAGCGTGTACGTCTTGCCGCCATTGGTGATCTTGGGCATGCTCTCGGCGAGCCCCGGTTCCACCTTGCTGCCCGCGACCCCGTTGGCCCGGGCGTAGGTCAGCAACGGGAGGTAGGTGTCGTACATCGCCGTCCAGCCTTCCTGGGTGTAGGAGAGCGCCGGATCGATGTAGTCGGGGAATGAGGCGTAGGTGCCGGTCAGGGTGCCGCCTTCCTTGCCTTCCGAGCCGCCGCCGCACGACGCGAGGCTCAGAGCTACCACCGCCAGTCCGACAACGGTCAGGGCTGCATGCAGCTTCCTCACGTCACGACCTCCGTTCCGGGCTGGGCAGAACCTCTGCGGGAATTAACTCCACCATAATCTCGTCAGCGGCGGCGTCAACGCTCCCTGGACTTTCTTTTGCGCGGTCCAGAGGCCAATTCCTGCCCAGCGCCAAGACCGAGATCGCGACGATCGCCATCACGCCGGCTCCCGCCACGAGGAATGCAGCTCGCGGGCTCCACTGGGTTGCGATCAGGCCGCCGAGGATGTAGCCGAGACCGGGCGCCGCTGAGGCGACCGATTCGAGGGTGCCGATCACCCGCGCTTGCATCGTCGGCGCCGTCAGCTCCTGGACGGCGCTGACCACGGCGACCCATTGGATGCCGTTCCCCGCACCGCCGAGGACAGATGCCGCGCAGGCGATCGCAAGCACCTGGGCGCCAGCCATGCCGAGGTAACCGGCGCCGATCGCCACGGTGCTGAAGAAGAGGAGAACCGGCAGCGAGGCGCGCCGCAGGGTGGCGAAGACGACGCTGCCGAGCACCATCCCAACTCCCCAGCTGCCGAGCAGCAAGCCGTAGCCGGTGTCACCCGCCCCCAGCGTTTCCTTCGCGTAGATCACCTCGATCGGAATCACGACCGAGAAGAAGACGAGCGCCCCGGCCTGTGCGGCCAGCAGGCGCCGCAGGGTTGGATTGCGGCGGATGTATCTCAGCCCGGCGCGCACCTGCTCACGCAGCTGGCCGGGCTCGGGCTCGGCCTGCGGCAGGGGCTTTGCGGTGAGCAGGATCCAGCCGATCAGGTAGAAGGAGGCGGCGTCCAGCAGCAGCGCCGACTGGACACCGAAAGCGGCAACCGCGGCGCCGGCCAGCGCTGGCCCCACCGCGGCCCCGCCGGTGAAGGCGATGTTGAGAACCGCGTTGCCGGCGCGCAGCTCGCCCTCTGGCTCGAGCATCGCGGCGGCGACAGCGCGCGTCAGAGTCTTCGCGGTTAACGCGAGGGCGCCGTCCAGCGCCGCGACCGCGACGACAGCGACCAGCGAGAAGTGGCCGGCAAGCAGCGCGAGGACGCCGAAGGCCGCCGCCTCGGCGGCGTAGATCGCCGGCAGCACGAAGCGGGGCGGGGGGCGCTCGAGGCGGACGACGAAGAACGGCGTCAGCAGCGCCGGCAGGAAGCCGGTCCCGATGAAGAGCAGCGCCGTGGCCAGGGCGCTGTCGGTCAGCTCGAAGACGAGCACCGAGAGGGCGATGACGCCGAGCCAGTCGCCCATCTCGTTGACCGCATAAGAGAGCGCCAGACGCCGGAAGGCCGGTCGTCGCAGCGGGTCGCGCAAGCGTGGACTACCCATTATTTGACTGGAATCCCCACATGTTTATGCACAACTTTCCGTGCAGATGCACAAGTTTCCGCCAGGTTGTGCTACAAACTTGACAGCAGATAAGACGTTTCTCGCCGAGTCTTGCGCGAGATTCCCCGCACGGGCTTCGACGAAGGGATGAGGCACATGGGCTGGAAAAAGTAAATAAGGCTTTAGAAGCAAGGCGATCTCGTTTGAGTATCGCCATAGATCGAAAGGCGCCCCTGGGCGCCTTTCGTGCGTTTTGGGGTCTCTTGGCGGCTTTTTGCGCAGTTTGCAAGGTCTTGGCCAGTTGATCTAAGTGGGTTGCCGAGGCTATGACGACCGTTTACGGTCATTTCGCAGACTGCACGCGGCGGTCTGCCCAGCCAAGGTGCTTCCTGCGATCTGTGGAACCCTAGACTGAGGCAGGCGCGCTGCGATTGTCTCAATCACGACCATGGAAAACGAGCGGCCCACGCGGTTGAACCATGCGCTGTTGGTGACCGGCCTTGTCGGAGCCATCGCGGTTGCGGTTTGGCAGGCCCCGAATGCGAACTGGAATCTCGCCCTGTTCGGCATCCTGCTCGGATTCTCGATCTTCAGCGATGTGATGTCGATCGAAACGGAATCGCGCCTGAAGATCTCCGGCAACTTCCTCGCGCTCGTCCTGGCCATGGTCCTCCTCGGCGGAACGCCGGCGGCGTTGATCGGCATCGTCTCGATTCTCGCCGGATGGCTGCGCTTTCGAGAAGGCCTGCACGATCTTCTCGTCAACTCGCTGACCTACATCACCTTTCCGCTCGTGGTCGGGGCCGGATTCAACGAAGTCGTCGTCGCCACCCAGATCAGCTCTGCCGAACCGGCCTTCTATGTCCTGGTCTTCGGTGCCTTCCTCGCGGCGCTGGCAATGAATTTCACGATGATCGCGGTCGACGCCTGCTATCTGGAGCGCAGCTCTTTCGTCGAGAAAGTCCGCAAGGTGATGATCCCGCTGCTTCCCTCGGAGCTGGCAGCGGCGCTGATGGCGGTCGGGGTCGTCTTCATCTACATCCAGATCGGTCTGGCGGGAGTCGCGCTGTTCGGCATCGTGCTGGTCACCTTCCAGTACCTGCTCGGCGCTCTGCTCAAGTCGCAGGAGCGCGCTCGAGAGCTGGAGGTTCGAACCAACCAGCTGGCCAGCTTCCAGGTCGGGATGTTGAGCGCGCTGCTGCGTACGCTTGACCTGCGGGACCAGATGACCGCCCGCCACAGTGCCGCCGTCGCGCGCTATTCGCGGGCGATCGCCCAGCGCGCCGGCCTATCGCGCCGCGAGGAGGAGCTGGTCCACATCGCCGCGCTCCTGCACGACATCGGCAAGTTCATCCTCCCCGACCGGATCCTGAAGGCGAACGTGCCGCTGACCGACGAAGACTGGATGCTGATCCGCCGTCACCCCCAGCAGGGCGCCCGCGTCGTCTCCTCGCTGGACGGTTACGGGCCGGTCGCCGAGATCATCCTCGCCCACCATGAGCGAATCGACGGCAAGGGCTATCCGCGCGGCCTCGAAGGCGACAGCATTCCCGAGCTGGCGCGGATCATCTCGGTCGCCGACACCTACGACGTGATGACCGCACGCGACTCCTACCGCACGCCGACCTCCAGCTATGAGGCGATCCAGGAGCTGCGGCGGGTGGCCGGCAAACAGCTCGACGCCCGCTTCGTCGAGGTCTTCGTCGAGCTGCTCGAGGACAAAGACGTCTCCTTCCGTCATGGCGAGGAGGCGGACTTCGAGCGCGAGCTGTCGCTGGAAGCCCGGATCGCCGAGACCGCCAGTCCGGGCATCGACTCCGGCCGCTTCCAGGTCGCCGGCGTCAGCGTCGGCTAACAACCCGCCGACGGGCCTAAAACGTCAGATATAGACGCGTTTTCGGCCCATCGGCCCTCGGGCGATACGGTTCCGCGTCATGCGCGCGGTGACTTTTCAGGCTCCTGGCGAGGTCCGGATCGAGGAGAAGGCCGATCCTGAGATCGTGGCTGCCGACGACGCGGTGGTGCGGGTCGAGGCGAGCGGGATCTGCGGCTCCGACCTTCACATCTACCACGGGCGGGTTCCGGTCGAGCCCGGCTTCACGGTCGGGCACGAGTTCGTCGGCACGGTGCTGGCGACGGGTGACGAGGTCGAGCGGGTCGCCGTTGGCGACCGCGTGCTGGGCTGCTTCCACACTGCCTGTGCCACCTGTGTCGCCTGCCTGCGCAGCGACTACCACCGCTGCGAGCGGGGCCGCACCTTCGGCCACGGCTCAAAGCTCGGCGATCTGCAGGGCGCCCAGGCAGAGCAGCTGCTGGTGCCGCACGCCAACCTGACTCTGCGGGCGGTTCCGGAGGGGATGTCGGACGAGGTGGCGCTGTTTGCCGGCGACGTGATGGGCACCGGCTACCACGCCGTCGCCCACGCCGGGACGCGGTCCGGCGACACGGTTGCCGTGCTCGGCCTCGGCCCGGTCGGCCTCTGCGCGGTCCAGGCGGCGGTGGTGGCAGGTGCGACCAAGGTCTTCGCAATCGACTCGGTCGAGGCGCGGCTGGCGATGGCGGAGCGGTTCGGTGCCGTGCCGCTCCATCTCGGCGAGGACGAGCCGAAGCGCGCCGTGCGCGCAGCCACCGAGGGCCGCGGCGTCGACGTCGTCGTCGACGCGGTCGGCGACCCGGGCCCGCTGGCGATGGCGGTCAGCCTTGCCCGCGATGCTGGCGCCGTCTCCGGGATCGGCGCCTACGCCGGCAAGGGCGAGGTTCCCCTCGGACTCGCCTGGCTCAAGGGACTTACGCTGCGGCTCGGCCTCGCCAACGTGATTGCCCATGTCGACCGCGTCCTCGGTCTGCTCGAGGCGGGCAAGCTCGATCCCTCGCCGCTCGTCACGCACCACATGAAGCTCGACCAGGCTGCCGAAGCCTATGAGCTCTATGACCATCGAGAGGCTTTGAAGATCGTCCTGACGCCCTAGCCGATCGCCAGATTCCGGCGGATTTGTGAAATTAGGTGTTTCTCTCTACAGTGGGACGAGTGCGGGTGAGGCGCCTTTCACTTGCTGCGGCGATCGGGGCTACCCTGGGCGCGCTGGTCTTCATCGAGAGCGCCCAGGCCTGCTCCTGCGTGCCGATGGCGCCGGGCGATGCGATGCGGCAGGCGGACGCGGCGATTGTCGGCCGCCTGGTGAAGGTGGTTCCGAGGAGCCGTTCTCAGGCCGACTACCGCTACCGGGTGCAGCGCGTTTACAAGCGGGCGCCGGGGATCCGGCGCGGGCGGACGATCTCGGTGCACAGCGCGAGCGAGTCCACGGCATGTGGCCTACCCGGCCAGACCGGGCGCCGTTATGGCCTCCTGCTGAATGCGCCCCCCGTTGTGCATCCCGGGGATGCAAAAAGGGGGGCGGGTCAAGGCCGCCCCTGGCTGGGCGGGCTTTGCGGGGTCGTTGCGCCGCGGAAGCTTCGATCAGCGGCGCGGCACTCGGGCCAAGAGGAGCGTCGCCCGACCAGTCTGGGGCTTAGCTGTGCTAGTTGACTAACACACTAAGCTGTTCTACTGTGTCGCTTCAATGGCACAGCAAGCCGCGCGCGAGCCGAACCCGTTCTCGATCGATCCCGACGACGAGCTGCCGGTCGGCCTGCAGCTGACCTGGCGCCTGCGGGCGCTGATCGCCACCGGCCGCCTCGCTTCCGGCGAGCGCCTGCCGAGCTTCCGCCGCCTCTCCGAGTGGGCCGGGGTCAACGTCAACACGGTGCGCGCCGTCTACGCCGGGCTCGAGCAGGAGGGGCTGGTCGTCAGCCTGCAGGGCCAGGGCACTTTCGTCGCCGAGGGGATCGAAGCAGCGGCGCAACTCGAGGAGATCGCGACCGATGCGCTGCGCCGCGCCCACGAGGCCGGCCTCAGCCCGCGTGAGCTGGCGATCGTCGCCTCGGCCTGCGCGAGCATGCCCGGAGCGCTGGACGACGCCCGCGGAGAGCCGCCAGTCGACCTCCCCGACCTGGCCGAGGAGAGCGAGGCGATCGAGGTCCGCCACGAGCTGCGGCGCCAGATCGCCAGGCTCGAGGCCGAGCTGGCCGCCTATCCGCGCGACCTGCCGCGCGACCTGCCGACGGCGCCGCGCCGCGCCAGCGCCCATGTCGCCGGGGTCGAGGAGCTGGAGCAGACGCGGGACACGCTGATCGCCCAGCTCTCCGAAGCTCAGCGGGCGGCCGAGCAGCGGGCGTGGCGGGCGGGGCGCGAAAGGGTGCAGGAGGCCAGTCCCCTCGAGCGGGCGATGAACTGGTGGCGGCACAAGCTCTAGCGCGGGCGTTCCTGCCCGCCAAGTCGTTCTTCGAGCAGGTGGGGGAGATGATGATCCTCACCGCGCGGACGATCGTCTCCGCGATGAGGCCGCCCTATCCGTACGGGGAGGAGCTGGTCGGACAGTTCCTCTTCGTCCTCAAGCTCTCCTGGTTCCCGATGACGATCTCAACCTTTGCCCTCTGCCTGGGCGCGCCGGGTCTTCAGGCGGCGGGAGTTCTCTCCCTTTTCGGGGCGCTCGACCGGCTCGGCGGCTTCTTCGTCGTGACCGCGGTGCGCTTCATCGGCCCGATCGTCACGGCGGCTGTTGTCGCCGGCGTCGCCGGAACCGCGATCACCGCCGACCTCGGCGCCCGCAAGATCCGCGAGGAGCTCGATGCCCTGCAGGTGCTCGGAGTCGATCCGATCAAGAACCTCGTCGTGCCGCGCTTCCTGGCGCTGATCGTGATTACGGCATTGCTCGATGTATTCGCGATCGTCTTCGGTCTCACCGCGGGAATCGTCGCGGAGCTTCTTTACAACCAGTCGCTCGGCGGCTTCTTTGCGACCCTCTTCACCAACGCTCTCATCACCGACGTCTGGGCCTCGGTGCTGATGTGCTCGCTGTTCGGAGGGATCATCGCGGTCGTCTGCTGCTACAAAGGGATGACCGCCTCGGGCGGTCCGGCCGGGGTCGGTCGGGCTGTCAACCAGGCGGTGGTGATCGCGTTCATGGGGGTCTTCGCCTTTCTCTACGTCTTCACGGCGGTCCTGCTCGCATCGAATCCCGAACTGCAGTCGATTCGATGAGCGCGGAACGACCAAGCGTGCATCTCTGGTTCTTCCCGCCGAAAGAGAGGCGCGAAGCTGTGTGATGACCGGCTGGCTCGAAGTCCCGCGCGGCTGGCTCGATTCCTTCGGCGAGATCGCCCGTTTCGGCGCCCGTGTTGCCGGGCTCGTCTACTCGGGACGCGTATTGAAGTTCTTCGGCGAGAGTCTGCGCCAGGCCGGGATCCTGATTCTCGGCTCGGCGCTGATCATCTGGGCCTTCGTCTTCATCCTCGGCCTCAACTGCGGGATAATCGGGGCCTACTTCGTCCGCTCTCAGGGCGCCCCCGCTCTGTCGGGCATCTTCTCGGCCTACTGCGACTTGCGCGAGGGCCTGCCCTACGCCTTCGGCTACATCCTCTCGGCCAAGGTTGGCACCGGGATCGTCGCCGAGATCGGCGCGATGCGGATTTCCGACGAGATCGACGCGCTCGAGGTGATGGGCATCCCGCCGGTCACCTTCCTCGCCGCGACTCGCCTTCTGGGCGCCTGGATCGCGCTCCCGATCATCTATCTGGTCGGGGTAGGGATCGTCTACTTCGCCAGCTACCTGGCTGTGGTCGAACAGATCGGCGATGTCTCCTCGGGTGGTTACCTGCTGATCTTCTGGACGTTCCAGGACTTCCTCGACGTGCTCTTCAGCCTGACCAAGGGCATGGTGATGGCGACCGGCATAGTCCTGGTCGGCTGCTACTACGGATACACCGCCTCGGGTGGGCCGGTCGGTGTAGGGACCGCGACCGCCAAATCCATGGTCGTCAACATCATCCTCGTCCACATCGTCGGCATGCTCGGCACCTTGATCTTCTACGGCTCCAATCCCCGGGCGCCGATCGGGGGCTGAGCGCGCCGGCTAGCCTGACGCGGGTGCTGCGGCCCGCGCCTGGGTCGGCTTGCGGTGGCGACGGAACATCTCGCGCACCCATTTGAGGCCATGGCGCTCTTTCAGCGGCGCGCGGAAGCGTTCGAAACCCTCGGGCATCGGTTGGTCGGGAGGCAGCGGCGCTCCCTCAGGGCCGGCCAGTGGGTAGAAGAGCGAGGCTGCGGTGAGGTCGGCGACCGTGAAGGCGTCGCCGACGAGGTAGTCGCTGTCGGTCGTCTCGAGCTCGGCGTCGAGCCGGTTGAGGGCTGCCAGCACCTTGGCGCGGGAGCGCTCGGCCATCTCGGCATCGCGCGCATTGAAGCGCAGGCCGGTGAAGACCCGACCGTAGCTCACCGTGGCGGCGCTGAAACGAGCAAGTGGCGCGGGAGCCGTGCGCTTCAGCACCGAGGCGAAGCGATCTCTGTCGTTGCTCAGTTCATGCCAGACGAGCTGGCGGATCGGCGGTCCAAGTTCCTCGTCGAAGAACTCCTCCAGCTCGAGCGCGCGGCGCCGCTGGGAGATGTCAGCCGGATACAGGGGCGGGTTGGGGAAGCGCTCCTCCAGAGCGGCGATGATCGCGGTCGAATCGCCGATCCGCTGGCCGCCGATGCTCAGCACAGGGAGGGTGTACTGGGCGCCGCGGGTCAGCCAGAGGGCGACGGCCATGTGGGCGCCGGGGACTGGGGAGCGGCGGCGGTGCTCGACGCCCTTCCAGGCGAGCGCCCAGCGCGCCTTCTCGCTGTAGTGCGAGACGTCGATCTGCCAGAGAGTGGGGAGCTCGTCGCTCATGTTTTGAACAGTCCGATTTGTGGAAGCATAGGGGCGATGGCGCTATTGGGGGATTCTGAGATCGAGGCGAGGTTGGCCGAGCATCCCGGCTGGGAGCGGGACGGTTCAACGATACGCAAGAACTTCAAGCGCGGCGATTTCGTCGGCTCGGTGAATTTCGTTCAGAGCCTGGTCGAGCCGGCGGAGGCGATGAACCACCATCCGGATCTGGAGATCTCCTGGGACACGGTTACCGTCTCGCTCTCCACCCACTCCGAGGGCGGCGTCACCGCGGCTGACTTCGAGCTCTCGGCAAAGATCGACGCGTTGGCTTAGAGCCCCTGGCGACGCCCACCGTCGCTACCGTGGCCGGGTGGCCGATGAGCTGAGAATCGACGAGCGGCTCTCGATCCCGCTGGGGGAGGTCGAGCTGCGCGCCAGTCGCTCCTCGGGACCGGGTGGCCAGCACGCCAACGTCACCGCCTCGCGAGTTGAAGCGGTGTTCGACGTGCGCGCGTCGAGCTCGCTCGACGAGTCCCAGCGGGCGCGACTGATCGAGCGCGCTGGGGCGATCATCACTGCCATTGCCCAGGAGGCTCGCGGCCAGGCGCGCAACCGCGAGCTGGCCCTGGAACGGCTGGCGCAGAAGATCGCGGCGGGG
>DATFVC010000022.1:0-47686 GCA_035260485.1 Solirubrobacterales bacterium
CCGCCCGCCGCGAGTTCCTCTCGCCGCGCCTGCTGCGCGACTGGCTGCAGCTGCTCGGCGAGCTCGACGAATAGAGCCTGAACGGTCGGGGTAGGCTGAAGCGATGCCCGAGTCCGATCCGCTGATCATCGTCTCCAACCGCGGGCCGGCTCAGTTCGAGCGCGACGAGAGCGGCGAGCGCACCGTGCAGCGCGGTGGCGGCGGGCTGGTGACGGCGCTCTCCGGTCTCGTCTCCCACCGCGAGGCGCTCTGGATCGCCTCGGCGATGACCGACGAGGACGTCGCCGTCTCCGAGGAGCGTGGCGGCCCTGTGGAGCTCTCAATCGACGGCATCGACTACCGGGTGCTGCTGGTCGGCAGCGACCCCGACGCCTACGACGGCTTCTACAACGTGATCGCCAACCCGATCCTCTGGTTCATCCAGCACTACCTCTGGGACCTCTCCAACGCCCCCGACATCCGCCAGGAGGAGCGCGACGCCTGGGACTACGGCTACCAGGCCGTCAACCGCGACATCGCCCGCGCGGTCCTCGGCCAGATCGAGGGCCGCGAGCGGCCGCTGGTGATGCTCCACGACTACCACCTCTACACCGTTCCGGGAATGATCCGCGCCGAGCGCCCGGACGCCTTCCTGCACCACTTCGTCCACATCCCCTGGTCGCAGCCCGACAGCTGGCGGATCCTGCCTGGGCGGATCCGCGAGGCGATCTTCCGCGGCATGCTCGCCAACGACATCATCGGCTTCCACACCCACGCCTACTGCCTCAACTTCATCCGCTGCTGCGACGAACTGCTCGAGGTCGACGTCGACTACGACCGCTGCCTGGTGCGCCACGCCGGTGGGGAGACCGTGGCCCGCGCTTACCCGCTCTCGATCGACGCCGAGCGGCTGCGGCGGGCGGCGGAGTCGCCCGAGGTCGCCCAGTACGAGCGGGGGGTGCTGGAGCGCCGACGCGAGCACCTGATCATCCGAGTCGACCGCGCCGACCTCTCCAAGAACGTGCTGCGCGGCTTCACCGCCTTCGACACCTTCCTCACCCAGCACCCCGAGTTCCGCGAGAAGGTCACCTTCATCGCCCACCTGCAGCCCTCGCGCCAAGACGTGCCCGAGTACGCCGAGTACCTGGAGCGAATCGAGGCGCTGGTCGCCGTCGTCAACCACCGTCACGGCACCACCGACTGGATGCCGATCGACCTCAACATCTATGAGAACTTCCCCGAGGCAGTCGCCCGCTATAAGCACTTCGACCTTTTGATGGTCAACTCGATCTTCGACGGGATGAACCTGGTCGCCAAGGAGGCGCCCGCTGTAAATACTCGCGACGGCGTGTTGATGCTCTCCGAGAACACCGGCTCCCACGAGGAGCTGGCCGACTGTGTCCTCTCGGTCAACCCCTTCGACATCCAGGAGCAGGCGGATGCGATCTACCGGGCGCTGACCATGGAGCCCGAGGAGCGACGGGTCCGAGCGCAGCATCTGAAGGAGATCATCTACTCGCGCAATCCCGGTGACTGGGTTGACGATCAGCTGAAGGACATCGCGGAGCTGCGCGAAGCCGTTGCGTAGGAGGTCGGGGGTGGTTCCGGGGGGTGCCTATGTTCGCTTCGCTCACGGATTTGGTGCCGCTTCGCGGCTGGAATCACTCTGCGGAGCCGCTTCGCGAGGCACTCCCGGAACCACCCCCGACCTCCTTTCCCGAACGCCGCACCCGCCCCCCCTTGTGCATCTCAGAGATGCACAAGGGGGCGAATCTCCTTCGCTGAACGCTTAGTAGCTGCATGGGACTCCGCGTTCGCTGGCAGCTTGCGGCTAAGGGAGCTGGCGTCGTGCTTGCCGGCGTCGTGGCGCTTCAGCTTGTGCCAGCGCTTCTAAAGCCGCCCGCGCCTGCGCCCTTGCCAGCTGACGTGGGCTTGCCCCGCGTGGTTGTGCCTGGGCAGCGTGTGCCGATTGCGCGGAGGCACGCACCAACGCGGCGAAGGAAACGTGATCGGTCGCCCGGGCGACTCGGGCGGCTGGTGTCGGGTGGGGGTGTCCTCCGCCCGTGCGGAGTCTGCGGCGGGCAGCGCTCCATTCCTCCAGCTGGATTCCATCCCTCTGCCCGGAGCAGATCGCAGCACCAGGAGGGCACCCCCACCCGGCGACAGGACCCGCCCGCTGACGCCATCGTCCCTACAGCTCCTCCGCCTGCCTCGGAAGTTCCTGTCCCGGCGTCATCACCAGTTCCCGAAGCTCCAGCTCCCGCGCCTATGCCCGCTCCGCCGGACGACGGGTCCATGGAGTTTGCGCCTCGCTAGCTATAGTCCGACGCCGTTTTGGAGGCGGCACGCGAATACGAGCTGGTCTTGATGCTGGACCCGGGGCAGGACGCCCCGGCCCGCGACGCTGCCGCCAACGAGGCGAAGAGCCAGATCGAGGCTACGGGAACGCTGAAGCACGAGAACGTCTGGGGCCTGCGCAAGATGGCCTATGAGATCAACCGATGCAACGAGGCCGACTACCGCTGGTTCCGCTTCGAGGCGCCGACCGAGCTGCTCGAGCAACTCGACCACAACCTGAAGATCGCCGACGGCGTGCTGCGCTTCCGCATCTTCAAAGTCGACGCCGACACGCCCGTGATGGCCCCGCCGGCGACCAGTGCCCCCGGCCCCGGCGCGTCGCGCGAGCGGCCCGCCCCGGAGGCCCGGCAAGCACCCGCCGAGGCGGCGCCCGAGGCCCCGGCTGCGCCCGTCGTCGTCGCCGAGCCTCCAGCCGAGGCAGAGCCCGCCGTCGAGGCTCCCGAGCCGGAAGTCGCGGCCGCTGACCCAGCTGCCGAGACTCTTGAGCCCGCCGCCGCGGCCGCTGAGCCAGAGGCTCCGGCCGAGGGCGAGCCCGGCGACTCCGCCGAGTAGCTGCCTTTTCGCGCAGATTCCGGCATTGGGGGGGAGAGTTGCGCCGCCTGCGCTCTTAGACTGGTGTCTCGACAAACGATCTTGAGGAGTGAGAGCCGTGGCGGCTTCGAACATCAACGTGGTGGTCATCACCGGGAACCTGACCCAGGACCCCGAACTGCGCCATACCGGAGGCGGAACGCCGGTCTGTGAGCTGCGGGTGGCGGTCAACAGCCGCCGCAAGGACGGCTCGACCGGTGAATGGGTCGACAAGCCCAACTACTTCAACGTCACCGTCTGGGGAGCGCAGGGGGAGAACTGCGCCACCTACCTCTCCAAGGGCCGTCCGGTGGCGGTCGAAGGAAGGCTCGACTGGCGCGAGTGGGAGGCCAAAGAGGGTGGCGGCAAACGCCAGGCCGTGCAGATCATCGCCAACTCCGTCCAGTTCCTCGGCTCGCGAGACGGCTCGGGTGGCGGCAGTGGCAACGGCTTCACCCCTCAGAGCGACACCCCGGCCGACACCTCGGACTATGACGCCGCGCCCGCTGGCGCCGGGGCGGGCGGGGGCGGCGGAGACGACGACATCCCGTTCTAGCGGCCCCAGGGCCTCGGCACTGTCGGGCCTGTAGCATCCCCGTTCGCTTATGGCCCGAGACCGAGAAAACGGATCAGCGTCCCCGCGCCGTGGTCGCCGCGGGGCAGACCGCGTGCGTCCGCGCAAATACACGCGGATCAACTCCGAGGCGGTCGACTACAAGGACCTCAACCTGCTGCGTCGCTTCCTCTCCGACAAGGGGAAGACGCGGGGCCGGCGGGTGACCGGGCTCTCGCGCAAGCACCAGCGGCAGCTCTCGGTGGCGGTGAAGCGGGCGCGCGAGATCGCCCTGCTGCCCTACGTCGGAGAGCGCTGATATGGCGCAGGCGATCCTGCTCGAGGACGTCGAGAGCCTCGGACAGCGCGGCGAACCGATCGACGTCTCCCCGGGCTACCTGCGCAACTACCTGATCCCACGCAAGCTGGCCGCTCCCGCCACCGCCGGCGCCCTCGAGCAGGCGCAGCAGCGACAGGCGGCGACGGAAAAGGCTGAACGGCTGCGGGCGGAGCGGGAAGAGCAGGCGGCTTCGCTGCTCTCCAAGACGGTGCTGACGATCCACCAGCGGGCTGACGACGGCGGCAAGCTGTTCGGCTCGGTCGGCGCCAAGGAGATCGTCGAGGCGATCCGCGAGGCACGCGACCTGCGCATCGACCGCCGCAAAGTCCGCCTCGAGCAGCCGATTCGCGATATCGGCACCCATATGGTCGAGATCGAGCTGGCCGACGGCACCGTCGCCTCGGTGAAGACGATCGTCGCCGAGGAGAGCTAAGAGCTCCTACGGGTCGCGGCGTTAGGCTCCGCCAGTGGCCGCACGACGCCTTCCAACCCGCCTATCCCGCCGCGCCAGAGCGCGGACGCGGCTTGGCTGGGCCCGATCGGAGCGGGCGACGGTGGGGTTGGCGATCGTCGCGCTCGGCGGCGCCGGGACGGTCCTGGCAGGCCAGTTCGGACGGCTGCTGCAGCGCCGCAGGCACGAGCGCGACAACGGCGAGCCCCTGGTCGAAGCGGCGCCGGCCGCGGCGCTCGACACGGTCGGCGTCGCAGTCAGCGGCTACGCGGCTACGCCGCGCAGTGAGACGGTGCTGTTCAACCTGCTCGCCGGCTTCTTGGGCGCCTTCGCGCTGGTGCGGATCTCGACCTGGGGAATCCGCGACCAATGGTGGCCGTTCCGCGAGGTCAGCGTCGGCGGGCGCCACATCCATCACTTCGTGCCGGGGATCCTGCTCGCCTTCGGCTCCGGCACGGCGGCGCTGCTAACCGACAACGACGCTCTGGAGGACCGTCTTGCGATCCCGATGGGCGCCGGCATGGGCCTGACCTTCGACGAGGCGGCATTGCTACTCGACCTGCGCGACGTCTACTGGACCCGCGAGGGCCTGCTCAGCGTCCAGCTCAGCCTGGGCGCAACGGCGATCCTCAGCATCGCGATCCTTACCCGGCGCATGCTCCGCCGCGGCGAGCAGCGGCAGGAGGCGGCAGGCGAGATCCCGCTGGCCGAGTTCTAGATCTGCGTGGCGATGAGCCCGATCAGGGCGGCAAGGGCGCCGCCGCAGAACTGGATCATCAAGCGCTGCATTGAATAGAGACGGTCCATCATCGCTTCGAATCGCTCGTCGCTGCGCATCTCGAACCTTTCGAATCGCTCGTCGGCCTTTTCGAAGCGCTTGTCGATCTTGTCGAAGCGCTTGTCGATCTTGTCGAAGCCGCCGCGCATCTCGCCCCGGACCGCGGCGAATTCGGTCTTCATCTCCACCCGCAGGGCATCGACCTTGCCGTTGAGGTCGTCCAAGCGGTCGTCGGTCCAGCTCTCTCTCATCGCCTCCATGATTGCACCGTAAACGTTTCGGCGTTGCGTGTGGCGCGTCGAATGGAAAATCTCTGCAACGACTTTCGCGCGGAAGATTCCTTCGCCATTTGCAGACAGGCTTCCCTGCCCGAGCGCGCACTCTGGTTTGCTTGGCGTCAGGGCGAATCCGCCGCCCCGGTCCCTTAACTAGACGTAGATGCCGCAGCCTTCCGCAACCCACGTTCCGCCCCAGAACATCGAGGCCGAGGAATCGGTGCTGGGGGCGATGCTGGTCGCCGAGCCGGCGCTGAGTCGCGTCATCGACGAGGTGAAGCTGAACGCGGAGGACTTCTATCTGGAGAAGCACGGGCTGATCTTCGCCTGCGCCCGCGACCTCTATTCAGCTTCTAAGCCGGTCGACGAGCTCAGCGTCACCGAGGCACTGGCGCAGCGCAACAAGATCGACGGGGCGGGCGGCAAGCACTACGTCTCCGAGCTGGCGGCGAAGGTGCCGGCTGCTGGCAACGCCAAGCACTACGCCGAGATCGTCCAACAGAACTCGCTGCTGCGGCGGCTGCTCGGCGCCGGCCAGGAGATCCAGGGCTGGGTCAACGAGCGCGACGGCGAGCCGCGCGAGCTCTCCGAGCGGGCCGAGAAGCTCCTCTTCGACGTGGCCCACAAAGAGCAGGCGAGCGATTTCCGGCTCCTCTCGGAGATCCTCCACGACGAGGTCGACCGGCTCGAGAAGCTCTCGACCGGCGAGCTCGAGATGACCGGCACCCCCTCCGGCTTCCGCGACATCGACGCGATCACCGGCGGCTTCCAGCCCGGAAACCTGATCATCGTCGCGGCGCGACCGGCGATGGGCAAGTCGGCGATCGTCGCCAACATCGCCGAGAACGTGGCGGTGAAGCGGCAGATGCCGGTCGCCTTCTTCTCCCTGGAGATGTCGGAGGTGGAGCTGGCGCAGCGCTTCATCGCCTGCCGGGCGCGAATCTCCGGCGACAAGCTGCGCAAGGGCCAGGTCGCACAGAAGGACTGGCCGAAGGTGGTGCGGGCCTGCAACGAGCTGGAGGAGGCGCCGCTCTGGTTCGACGACTCCTCCGACCTCGGCCTGCTCGACCTGCGGGCAAAGGCCCGACGCCTACACGCCCAGACCCAGGATCAGGGCGGGCTCGGCCTGGTCATCGTCGACTACCTGCAGCTGATGCGCGCCGACGATCCGCGCGCCAACCGGGTCGAGCAGGTCGGCCAGATGAGTCGCGGGCTGAAGATCCTCGCCCGCGAGCTGGCGGTGCCGGTGCTGGCGATCTCGCAGCTCTCCCGCGCCCCGGAGCAGCGCAGCCCACCGAAGCCGATGCTCTCGGACCTGAGGGAGTCCGGGTCGATCGAGCAGGACGCGGACGTCGTCGCCTTTCTCTACCGCGAGGACTACTACCGCGACCCCGAAGACGAGCCGGACGGCCTCGCTGACGTGATCATCGCCAAGCATAGGAACGGGCCGATCGGGTCGCCGAAACTCGTCTTCCTCGACCGCTTCCCGAAATTCGCCGACTTCTCCGGCCACGAGCGGCCGGTGGAACAGCCAGCCGGCGAAGGGCCGCCGCTCGAGGAGGCCGCGAGCGCGGGGCCTGAGTTCTGATGGCGGCGATTCCCCGCAGCCAACCGTTCGCCAAGCAGGCCTGCCCGCTGGCCACCTGCGACGGCTCCGGTTGGATCCTCGGTCCCGAGGACGTCGCCCGTCCCTGCGAGTGCCGCGCGCAGCGGCTCAAACGCGGGCGTGTCCGCGGCGTCGCCTCGGTGATCCCGCCGCGCTACCGCGGCGTCTCCTTCGACCGCCCGCCAGTCAGCGACATGAGGCGCGACATGACCACCCGTCACGTCGTCAACGCGGTCCAGAGCTTCGTCGATGAGCTCGATGAGAACCTGGCAGCGGGCAAGGGGATGTGGCTGATGGGGAACACTGGCACCGGCAAGACGACGCTGGGGATGCTGGCTGCGAAGACGGCGTTAGCCGACGGCAAGACGGTCGCCGTGTATTTCACGCCAAAGCTGCTGACGCAGATTCGCCAGACCTACCAGGCGACCGAATCCGAGGACGCCTACGACGCTTTCTTCAAGCGGCTGACGTCAGTCGACCTCCTCTATATCGACGATCTTGGCTCCGAGCGTCACACCGACTGGGTGGTCGAGCAGCTCTACGCGCTGGTCAACGAGCGCTACGAGAACCAGCGCTCGATGCTCGTGACCAGCAACGCCGGCCAGGACGTCGAGGAGGGCCGCAAGCAGCTCGAGGAGCAGATCGGCTCCCGCACCGTCTCGCGGCTGATCGAGATCTGCGACGACCCCCTGCCACTGTTCGGGCCAGACCGCCGCGAACAGGCGCGCGCGGTCGGCGCCTAGAACCAGGCACAATCTCCGGCGGTATGCCTGGAATCGTCATAGTCGGCGCCCAGTGGGGCGACGAGGGGAAGGGCAAGGTCGTCGACCTGCTCGCCGACCGCGCTGACGCGATCGTGCGCTTCCAGGGCGGCAACAACGCCGGCCACACGATCGTCCGCGACGGCGAGGAGTTCAAGTTCCACCTGATCCCCTCTGGCATCCTCTACCCCGACAAGATCTGCGCGATCGGCAACGGGGTCGTGCTCGACCCGAGCATCCTGCTCGGCGAGATCGAGGGATTGAAGCGCCGCGGCGTCGACGTCGGCAACCTGCGGATCTCCGCCAACGCCCACCTGATCATGCCCTACCACGTGCTGCTCGACACGGCGGGTGAGGTGAAGCTGGGCAAGCTCTCGATCGGCACCACGCGACGCGGCATCGGCCCCTGCTACGCCGACAAGGCGCTGCGGCTCGGCATCCGCGTGCAGGACCTGCTCGACGAGAAGATCCTGCGCAAGAAGATCATGGCTGCGCTCGAGCCCAAGCAGCAGGCGCTGCGCGAGCTCTCGGTGCAGCGTCGCAAGCTGCGCAAGGAGGCCGGCGAGGGAGCCCGCGAGGGAGCTGACCACTCGGTCGCCGAGGCCCCCGACCCGCGCCTCGACCTGCACGCGATGACCGAGGAGTTCACCGCCTACGGCCACCGGCTCGAGCCTTACATCGCCGACACTGCCCGCCTCTGCTGGGAGATGCTCGACAGCGACCGCACGGTGCTCTTCGAGGGCGCCCAGGCGACCCTGCTCGACCTCGACCACGGCACCTATCCCTTCGTCACCTCCTCCAACCCGATCGCCGGCGCCGCCTGCGTCGGGGCCGGGATCGGGCCGACCGACATCGACGAGGTCTGGGGCGTCGCCAAGGCCTACGCGACCCGGGTCGGCGCCGGGCCCTTTCCGACCGAGCTCGACGACGAGGTCGGCCGCCACATGCTGGAACGGGGCCACGAGTACGGGACGACCACCGGGCGCGAGCGCCGCTGCGGCTGGATGGACCTGGTGGCGCTCCGCTACGCCGTCCGCCTCAACCGGATGAGCGCCCTGACGATCACCAAGCTCGACGTGCTGAGCGGGATCGATCCGCTGCGGGTCGCCGTGCGCTACCGCTCGCGCGAGGGCGCAATCCTCGACAGCTTCCCCTACCACCAGTCGATCCTCCACTCGGCGCAGCCCGAGTACGAGGAGCTGCCCGGCTTCGAGGCAGACCTGACCGCCTGCCGCAGCGAAGCAGACCTGCCGGCCCAGGCGCGCGCCTACCTCGACTTCATCGCCGACTTCGCCGGCGTCCCTATCCGCCTGGTCGGCGTCGGGCCTGGGCGCGACCAGGTGATCTGGATTGGCGGAGAACCAGGGGTGCTTTAAAGTCCTGATGTGGCTTCCGGTAGACGCACCGCTAAGTTGAACGAGCGGCTGCCCCGGGGCCGTCATGGGCTACCGCGGGAGGCGGTGACGGAGTCCCAGCGGCAGCGGATCCTGCAGGCGATGATCGAGGTCGTCGCTGAGCGCGGCTACCCGGAGACCCGTGTGGTAGACGTGATCGGCGTCGCCGGCGTGTCGAGAAAGACGTTCTATGAGCTGTTCGCCAGCAAGGAGGACTGCTTCCTCGCCGCCTACGACGTTCTGCTCGGCAATCTTCTTGGCGACACGGCACGAGGATTCGAGTCGAAGCCCGGCTCGCCCTGGGCCGAGCGCGTCGCGGCGGGCTTGGCGGAGCTGCTCAAACACCTCGCCGAGCACCCCGACGAGGGTCGCTTCGCGATCGTCGAGGTGCTGGCCGCAGGCCCGAAGGCGCTGGCCCGGCGTGACGCGGCCCTGCGCCAGTTCACCGGATTTCTCGACGCCGGCCGGGCCGAGACGTCGGTCGAGCTGCCGGGGATCACCTCGCTCTCGCTCGCCGGCGGCATCAACGAGCTGCTCTACAGCGAGATCCTCCACGGCGCCTCCTCACGCCTGCCCAGCCGGCTTCCGGACCTGATGTTCTGGATCACGCTGCCCTTCCTCGGCCCCGAGAGGGCCGCCGAAGAGCGCGAGCGGGTCCGGCTCTCGATGCTCGACGGCTGATATTCCGAAGATCCGGGCCGCTCCTTTGCCTGGGGACCGGGTTTATGTATAAGCCGGGGTGGGAATCTCGTCACGGAAGGGGAATCCTTCTTCGTGCCTTCATTCCCGCCAAACCCGGACGCTGGTAGTTTTGGCCCGGGACAAATATGGCTTTCAATGGTCGCGGCTCAGACGGGCAGGGCCAAAAAGGAGAGAGAAGAGAATGCGTAGAAACCTAATGCTGGCATTCGCCCTGGCAGCGGTGCTGTCGCTGGGCGTAGCGGCAATCGCGAGCGCGGTGACCACCACGCTCCGGGCAGGCGACCTGATCGTCACCTTCGGCGGCACCGTTTCGCCAAAACAGCTGCCGAAGAGCAAGTACGTGCCGGTCACCTCGAAGATCTTCGGCAAAATCTCGACCAGCGACGGAACCCATCCCTCGGCGTTCAGGGAAACGGAATTCGACATCGACAAGGACATCAAAGTCAATGTCAAGGGTTATCCCGCCTGCAAGGAAAAAGAATTGACTGCGCGTGACACCAAGGCGGCGATGAAAGCCTGCGGGAGCACCGTCCTCGGCGAAGGCATCGCGCATGTGGAGATCGCCTTCCCCGAACAGAAACCGATCATCGTCACGAGCCCGCTGACCATCTTCAATGGCGGCGAAAAGGGCGGCAAGATCACGCTGTACTTCCACATCTTCATCACGGTGCCGGCTCCCGCCGCCGTCGTCACCACGGTCACGGTCCAGCGGAAGGGCACCGGGATCCACTCGGTCGCCAAAGTCCCGGTAGTCGCCGGAGGCAGCGGCTCGGCGCTCGACTTCAGCTTCAAGATCGGGAAAACCTACAGCTACAAAGGCAAGAAGGTGGGCTATTTCGAAGCGAGATGCCCAGACGGCGTCTTCAAAGCCAGCGTGAACAAGGTCCTGTTCAAAAACGAAGCCAGGGTTCCCAACGTAGCGGCCCAGACGGTGCTGAAAGGCGCCCTCGCGGTGCCCTGCACGCCTAAGGGCTAGTTAGAGCTCCAGAACGCTTGTCCTAGGACGAGCAAAGGGGGCGGCCGAGAGGTCGCCCCCTTTTCTATGCCCGTATCTGAATGAGGCGTGCAGGAACGTCTTGCCGGATTTCACCTGGTACGTTGGCAATTCGTTAGAGAAACGCAAATGGCCTTATCGCCATCCCGATCTAGCGGATCAAAGGAGAGAGAATGCGTAAAAACTTGTTGGTGGCACTCGCGCTTGCAGCTGTGCTCGCCGTAGGCGTAGCTGCCGCAGCTAGCGCTGTGCGTTTCAAATCCCAGGTGGGCAACCTGATAGTGACGTTCGGTGGCAGCATGTCGCCGAAACAGCTGCCAAAGAGCAAATACGTGCCGGTCACGACCATGATCTTCGGCAAGATCCAAACCTCTGACGGCACCCATCCCTCGGCGCTGAGGGAAGCGACCGTCGACATCGACAAGGACGTGAAAATCAACGTCAAGGGCTACCCGTCCTGCAAAGCGGGCCAGCTCGAGGCGCGCGACACCAAAGCCGCAATGAAAGTGTGCGGCAGCACGGTCCTAGGCGAAGGCATCGCCCATGTCGAGATCGCCTTCCCCGAACAGAAACCGATCCTCGTCACGAGCCCGATCACCGTCTTCAACGGCGGCGAAAAGGGCGGCAAAGTCACGCTTCTGATCCACGTCTTCATCACGGTTCCTGCTCCGGCGGCGATCGTCACCACCGTGACGATTCAGAGGAAAGGCACCGGGGTCCACACGATCTCGAAAGTCCCAGTGGCAGCCGGCGGCAGCGGCTCAGCGATCGATTTCAACTTCAAGCTCGGGAAAATCTATTCCTACAAAGGCAAGAAGATCGGCTACTTCGAAGCGAAATGCCCCGATGGCGTTTTCAAGGTGAACGTTCCGAAGCTTCTCTTCAAGAACGAAGCGCATATCCCAGAAGTTCCAGCCACCACGGTGGCAAAAGGCGCAGTCGCGGCGCCCTGCACGCCGACGGGCTAGCGGGTGGGAGCAAATGGGGTGGCCAAGGCCACCCCATTTGCTCCCGATACCCCGCTCCACAAAGGAAAGAGGGGAAATGCGTAAGGTCTGATCTCGTGGGCCGTGATGAACACGCTGCCGCCGGCTGACCTGATGTCACGCTCGGTGCCCGCGTTTCACCCGAGCCGAGGGAACCCGAAGGCGGCGTATTGAAAGCCTGCCACCTCGCCCTTCTCGGGGAAGGCAAAGCCCATATTGAGATCGCGTTTCCCGCCACGACGGTGGTGAAAGGCAGAACCGCGGTGCCCCGCACGCCCACCGGCTAGTGGTGGCTCTATTCGCCCTGTTCGAAGGTGTGCTGGTAGGTCGTCGCCGGCCCGCTGCCGTAGATCGGCTTGAAGGGCGCCTGCGAGCTGCAGCCCGGGGCGGGGATGCTCGCTGAGCTGCTCTGTTCGGCGAAGGCGTAGTGCTTGAGCCTGTTGAAGAAGTCCGTCGCCTGTTTCACGTCGCCTTTGGTCCTCTGGTTGAAGGCGGGCTCATTCGGAGTGTTCGGATCGAGCGTCGCCGTGATCCCCGAGCTGCACTGGCGCGTGTCGAAGCTGAGCAGGCCTTCGGCGAGGCGCTTGGACGCGAGCGGTTGGCTGTAGGCGCTGTTGCGGTTGGTCGTGGTGCGATTCGGGTAGGTCGCCAACGTTTCCGGGCCGAGCGGGCCGAGCAGGCGCAGGTAGTGAATCTGCGTGCCGGCCGCGTTGAGATGGACCGCATTGGTCGCGGCCGTCACGTTCCCGAGCAACGAGGTGACCTCGTTCTTGTAGAGGCCGAGGCCGGTGAGGATCGGGTTGAGGTTGCGCAGGAAGGGGTCGAGCGCCCGCAGCAGGATCGGGAAGTCGCCGCGGAGGAACTTGCGCAGGGCGGGGAAGCCACTGGGGGCGCGGTCGATCACCGTTTCAAGCCCTTCGAAGAGGCCCTTAGCCTGGGGGGCCAGTCGCGAGAAGGCGATCAGCGTCGGAGAAAGCTGTTCAGCCGCCGGCACCAGCTGGCGGAACAGCGGGTCGGAGTTGAGCGCGAACTCTTTGAGCCGGTCGAAGGTCAACCTCGACTCGTCCTGGAAGGTGGGGAAGGCACGGAACAGCGCTTCAATGTCGCGGTTACGGGCGGCCGTCGTCTGCCAGACCGCGTTCGAGTTGCGGATCAGGCTGGCGAGCTGCCCTTCCCGTCCGCGCAGGGCACGGAAGGTGACAGCTCCGTTGCTGAACAGCTGCTTGACCGCGAGGCGCTGCGTGTCGAGCAGGCGAAAGAGCCGGTCGAATTCGGAGAAGAAGGGATCGAACTCGGCGAGGGCGTTGGAGAAGGACTGGCCACGGCCGGAGATCGCGACGGCCCCTTCCTGCATCCATTCCTGGAAGGCGGCGCGGGTGCGAGTATCGAAGGTGCGGAAGATCTCGTCGAGCTGCACCGATTCGGCCACATTTGCTTTCGCCAGGGTGGCGCCGTCAGCCAGCTTGGGCCCGTTGGCATTGCCCGGCGTCAGTTCGACGTAGGTCTCGCCGAGCAGGGTCTTGGTGCGCAGGATCGCCCGCGTTCCCTTTGGGATCGGCGCGTACTTGTCTTCGACGTCGATCGTCGCCTGTGCCTGCTGGCCGTCGGGCGACTCTTCGATGCTCTGCACTTTGCCGACCGAGACGCCGGAGATGCGCACATCGGACTGTTGGGCGAGCTGGGTCGCCTCGTTGAACGGCACCTTGATCTCGTAGGGCTTCGCCCCGAACGGGGTCGGACCGCCGAAGGTGATCCAGAGGAAGAGCAGAATGCCGAAACAGGACAGCGCGAAGCCGGCGATGACGAGCAGCTGCGCGGTGCTGGGGGCTCGCTTGCTCATTTTTCGCTGCGCTCGCAGTGGCCGGACGGGGTTTCGGCAGGGATTTCTTCTGGGCTGGGGATCCTGATGCCCTGAAGCAGGGTCCTCAAGTACGGTTTCAACTGGGTGAGGCCGTAAGCAAGTTCGGATCCGTTGCAGGAGAGCATTGCGACGCCACGCGCTATCGGCCCTCCGGCATCGGTCAGATTGAAGGCCGCATTGAGATCGTGGTTGAGCCAGGGCAGGTAGAAGAGGAAGCTCTGCCTGCTTCCCTTCGGCTTGTAGGCGAGCTCGTTGAGAAGGCTGTTGATAGCGCCGAGCGAGGTGCCAAAGTTGCTCACCGACGTGTCGAGGGCCGATGCCCCTTCGTTGAGATGAGTGAGAACCGGCCGTACCTGCCGGGTGAAGGGGCGGATCTGGTCGCGGATCGGCGCCGTCGTCTGCTTGAACAGCCGCTCGTTGGCCTTGAACGCCGGCACCGACGCCTGTGCCTGCGGGATCAGGCCGAGCAGCGCCGGTCGTGCCGCGGTCGAGAAGCGGTCCGAGCTGGCGAGTGCTGAGCGCAGCGCAGAGAGCGTCGAGGGGAACTCGACCAGCGATTCCTGGATCGCCTGCTGCTGGTTGGCGAAGTTGCCGAGGACTCCCTTGGAGGAGGTGACGAAGCGTTCCAGCTCGGCGTCATGTCTGCCCAGCTCGGTCGTCAGCAGGCCGAAGTCATGAATCACCCGGGCCAGCGCGATACGGCGCTGGGCGACGGCGCGGTTGAGGTCTGCGATGTAGTGGGAGAACGGTTGCAGACGGCGGAAGGCGCCGGAGAGCTGGTGGCCGCGACCGCCGATCCCCTGGGCGCCACCGGCGACGAGCAGCTGCAGGTACTGCTGCGTGTCGGCGTCGAGAGTCGAGAGGAACGCTTCGAATTGGATGCTCGGTTCGGTGTGCGAAAGCGGGAAGCGGTAGCCGTCTTCGACGTGCTGCTTGCCTTGGCCGGGTTCGATCTCCACGGTTATGTCGTTGAGGTTGGTTTTCGGCCGCAGCAGCAGGGTCGCGTCGGGATGGATCAGCTTCATGTACTTGGGCTCGATGTCCATGCCGACCACGGCGTGGCCGTCTTCGAGTTCGACCGAGGAGATCTTGCCGACCTGGATGCCGGCGATCACCACCGCCTGACCCTGACCCGGCGTGACCGCCTGGGCATTGCTGAAGTCCGCCGAAAGATGGGCGAAGTCTTCGCCGACAAGGGGCGCCCAAGAGGGCAGGGAGGCCTTCTGCTGAGTGAAGATCCACAGCGTCATCACGATTGCCGCCGTGGTGAGGAGGGCGATCGCGATCGAGTCTTTGCCGCGGCCACGCGACTGCCGCGCGAGCGAGGCACGGAAGTGCTTCCAGCGGCTCACCTTCGGGGTGGGCTCGGTCATGGGCTCACCGCCGTCAGGCTGGGGGGACCGACCTGGCCGAGCGGGCCGTTGACGTCGGGCACCGGCTGAGTCGAGCAGCGCACTTCCGGCTTCTTGGGCGGCCGGCCGCCGAGCTGCGGCTGCACTCCTTCGGGCGCCGTGGCGACGTGCGCCCAGTCCTGTTTGTCGGTGCTGAGGTTGCCCGAGGGGTTCTCCAGCTTGACCAGGGCACCGCCACCGCCGGGCTGCACTCTCAGGTAAGGCCCGTTGCCGTCGAAGTTCTGGGTCACGCCAGCGAAGTTCGCCAGGTAGTAGAAGAACTCGCGGTAGTTCGGGCCGGTGCGGAAACGATCTTCGATCGTCTCGTTGCCGGTCGGCACGAAGACCTTGGTCGTGCAGAGGCTGAGCCGGTTGATCTGTGGGATCGTGCTCGCTTTGCCGGCCTGGGTCGCACCGGCAAGACCTGGCGTCGCTTCGCGCAGCAGCTTCGCGACGCCGCCGGCCTCCTCGCCGGAGAGCAGCGGCCGTGCCTGCGCGAGCCACGGCTTGGCGGCGGTGATCAGGGCGGGCAGCTCGGCGACTGCCGGCCTGAACTCGATTGCCCAGGCGCGCAGAGGCGGCAGCGAGCGATTGAGGCTGACCAGAGACTTGCGACCGATCCTCAACGTCGGCGCGAGCCGCTGCACGGTGGTCGAGAGGTTCGTCGACTGCGCGGCGAGGGCGCCGGTGAAGGTGTCGAAGTTGACGATCAGTCCCTGCAGATCGGCCTCGTGCCTGGCAAGCGCAGCAAACGTGCGCCCGGCGCCGGCGACCAAGCGCGAGAGGTCTCCCGGACTCGTGCCGAGGAAGGCGTTGGTGACCTGGGCGCTGTAGCGGCCGGCTGGACCACCGTAGAGGAATGCCCCGTTGAGACCTTCGGCGCCGGTCTTGCCTTTCACCTCGGGCAGCTGGGTGGCGTCTTCGGCGGCGGTCGGCTTGTGCGTCAGCGCCGTGCCGAAGCTCTCCAGCAGGCGGCTGAGGTCGGCCCGCACCGGTGACTGCAGCGCCGTGAGGATCTGGTCGAGCTGAATCGCGGTCGAGGTGTGGCTGACCGGGATCGTCCCGCCGCTGCCCAGCTCCGGCGCGCTCGGGCTGCCGGGGTCGAGGTCGATGAAGAAGTTGCCCTCGAGGAAGATCCGCGGCCGGATCTCGGCGAAGGCGTCGTCATGGATCGGCCGGCCCTTGCCGTCGACGGTGAAGGTGACCTTGGTGTTGTCGCCGTCGCGGCCGACTTCGATCACTTTGCCGACGTCGACCCCAGCGATCCGCACCGGCGAGTTGGTCGAGATGTTGACCCCGTTGGAGAAGGTGGCGCTGAGCGTGTAGCCATGGCCGGTGAAGGGCACGTGTTTGGTGAAGGCCAGGTAGGGGCCGACCGTGAAGACGAGGATGAAGATCAGCGCGATCGCCGAGTTGCTCGGCCGCCACTTGAAGCGACTGTCGGTGGCCCCGGCCCTGGTGTCGCGCTCCGGCAAGCGTCCCATCAGCCTTCGCCTTCCCGCGTCGTCGTGCCCCAGAGCTTGGCCGCGTGGCCAATCACGGTTTGCTTGCCCGCATAGCGCTCGTTGCCGGCTTCGCAGACCCCGCCCTGGCCGGTTTTCGGATAGGGGTTGAAGTGGAGGTGATTCTTGGCGCCGGGGCCGTTGGCGGGCGCGGAGGAGGGAGCCGACTCGGCGTTCGTCCCGTCGGGCGCCTCGAACACGATCGCGCCCAGCCAGTTGCCGTTCCCGTTCGATTCGCTGAAGGCGTCGGCGAGATTGCGGAAGACGAGGCTGAGATAGTTACAGGTGGTCTGAGCGGGAGCGATGAACTTGATCGTGGGCTCGAGGACTTCGTTGGTGTTGATCAGCAGGTCGAGGCCGTTGAAGACACCTGGCTCGGCTTGGAAGTCGAGCAGGGCTTCCGCGGTCGGCGCCAGCTGCGCGAACAGCGCCGGCGAGCGGTTGAGGGCGGGAATACCCGCGCGCAGGGCCGCGTTGATCGTCGGCGAGGTTTCGCCGAGCGCCCGGGCGCCGGGCTTGAATGCGGTGAAGAAGCGGCCCGCATCGTGGAAGAAGGGGCGCAGCGCCGGCAGATCAGCGGTCACCGCGTCAAGGGTCGGTGGGCCCTTGACGATCGTTTCCTGGATGAACGGCCGCGAGACCCTGGCGAAGGCGGCAAAGGTGCGATCGAGGGCGACGAACATGCTCGCCTGCGTCTCGGCGACCGGGGCGACCGTGGCGGAGAGGTCCTCCAGCGCTTCCCAGAAGCCGCCGAAGTTGGTGCCGGGGGCGACCAGCGTGCGCAGGACGGGCTGGCCGTGTTCGACCAGGCTCCGCAGGGCGCCGAGCGCCGAGTTGATCTGCGGGCCGCGGCCGGCGAAGCCGTTGCCGAAGCCGGCGTTGTTGCGCTGGATCGCGGTTCGGGTCTTCTGGTCGAACATGTCGAAGAACTGGTCGATGTCGACCGGTTCGGGCCGGGCGGCAGAGAGGGGGATCGTTGCGCCCGCCGCCAGGCCCTTCGCGGAGTCCCCGGGGACGATCTGCAGGTACTTCAGGCCGAGCGGAGATTTGGGGCGGATGATCATCGTCGAGTTCGCTGGGATCGGTTCGGCGCCCTTGTCGAGACTGAGGTCGAGTTCGGCGGCGATCGCTCCGTTGCCGATCTGCACCGGCTTCACCGACTTGACCACGCCGACCCGCGAGCCGCCGATCCGCACCTCGTTGCCTTTGACCAGAGCGTTCGCGTTCGGCACCCGGGCCTTGAGGTTGTAGGTGGAGACGAAGGGGAGGCCGTTGTTGGCGTTATAGGCGAGGAAGACAGCCACGATCACGACCAGCACCGTGACCGCGCCGACGATCACCGGGCTGCTCGCGACTCCCTGTATGCCGCCGCGGTTCCTCATGGTCCCAGGAGGTAGTCGAGGAGGGCACGCTGGGGGGCGGCGGGCTTCGCCCTGGCGCCGAGCTGTTCGCCTTCGCCGAGGCTCGGGGCCTGCGGGGCGGGCGCCGGGCGAGGGGACACCGGGGGCACGGCGGCGGCTTCGGGGGAGGTGCCTCCCGTCTGGCCACCGAGGTTCTCCAGCAGCCGCCGGTACAGCGCCCGCGCATCGGACGCCGACGACGATTCGCTGGAGCCGGGGCCGTTGAAGTTCGCCGAGCAGCCGCTGGTCGGCGCGTTCACATAGTCGATGCAGTTGGTCAGCGCGGTGAGGCTCCGCGTGAAGTGCCCATACCGATCGAATTCGTTGCTGGCCGCGGCGCTGTTGTAGATCAGGTCGGCGATGCCATCGAAGCCCTTCGTCTTCCTGGTGCTGACCAGGAAGTTGGCCAGTTCGGTGGTCGGAGCGGCGCCGCTGCGGGCGAGATCGCGGATCTTCGTGACGACCGGGTCGGCGGCGCGGATCTTAGGCCCGGCAATTTCGCCGCTCGCGCCGAGCGACTTCAGCGAGACGGTCGAGGCGGCGGAGAAGGGGGTCAGCGCCCGGGTCGCCTGGGTCAGGGCAGGGGCGGCCTTGCTCAGGGATTCGGCCACCGGGGTGCCGGCGTTGGAGAAGTATTCGAAGCTGCCCATCGTCTGTCGCAGCTCGCGCAGGAAGGCGGGGAGCTTGCGCAACGACGCTTCCAGGGCGGCGCCCTTTTCGGTACTGGCTTGCGCGGCCGCGCCGGCATTGGAGAAGAAGCCGGCAACGCTGCTGCGCTCGCGCGAGAGCGGCCCAAGAATCTGTTCGGAATCGGAGGTGAGCTGCGCCAGCTGGTCACGCTGTGCATTGAGCACGCCGATGACACGGTCGACGTCACGCAGCACCGGATTGGCCCGTTTGACGACTTCCTCGACGTCTTCACCGCGCCCGGCGAGCCCGGCGCCCAGTTCGTTGAGGATCAGGCGGAAGCGCTGCACGTAGGTCAGCTGGTTGATGTTGTTGATCAGGTCGGGGTCGACGCTGGTGCTGTTGTTCCCGAGCGGCAGCAGGTACTGACCGGCGCCCGGTTCCCCCTCGGGGATCTGCTTCAGCGAGGGTGGTGGCGCCGAGCCCGGAGCGCGTGGCAGCGTGGGGGTGCAGTCGACGAACTTCTCGCCGATCAGCGACTGGGGCCGGATCAGGCAGCTGGCGTCGCGGCGGAAGTCCTGGAAGCCGGGATCTTCGATCTTCATCGCGATCACGGCCTTGCCCGGAACCGCCTGCGGCTTGCCGTGTTTGTAGCTGTCGACCTCACCCGGCATCGTCACGCTGACCGATTCGATTTCGCCGACGGTCGCGCCAGCGACCCGCACTTCCTCGCCGGCGACCATGAAGCCGCCGCTGTCGAAGATCCCGCGGACGACGTAGCCGCTGCTGCCGCTTCCCCCCCCGGCGAGCAGGGCGACAACCACGACGATCGCGGCGACCAGCCCGGCTGCGAGTAGCCATTTCCTCATGGTCCGGGTGGCGCGTCGGCCGGGTTGCAGGCGGATGATGGGCTTACGCCGGAGCCGGCGAAAGGCGGTTCGGTGAAGGGGTTGGAGCCGTCCGGAGCCGGCTGAGTGGCGCCGCCGGGGCAGGAACGCCGCACGTTTGCGGAGCCGCCGAAGGCGTCGTACTGTTCGCTCGGTGAGATCGGTTCCAGCTCGCCGCTGCCACTGTTGCGCTGGAACAGGTTGAGGACCAGCTGGGCGCGGGCGTAGTGGCCGTTGCCGTCGTAGTAGCCGGTGATCTGGCCGAGCTTGCCGAAGCCGTTGAAGATGTCCGGCGTGTAGGCGCGGGCAAAGTTGAGGGTCGGCTGGAAGGCTTCGATCCCCTGCTCGGCATGCGGGAAGGCCTTGGCCGACCGCTCCTGCACGGCCGGCAGGAAGCCGAGCGTTTCGGCGGTGTCGTTGGCGAAGCCCTTGCGGCTGGCGCTGAGACGGAAGTTCTTGAAGACCGGCACCGCTTTGGAAAGCACTGGCCGCAGTTCGCTCAGGAACGACGCCAGGTTCTTCGTCGCCGGCTTCGCCGTTTCGACCAGCGGGTCGAGGTCGCCGAGGGCGGCGCGCAGGTTGACGAAGGTGGTGTTGGCCTGCCGCATGAACGGCGGCAGCAGCCGCAGCGTCTGGTCGAGGGCTTCGTTGCGACTGGCGATCGCGCCGAAGGCGGTGCTGGCATTGGAGATCGCGCTGGAGAGCTCGTTGCCGCGCTGGGCGACGACGGTGGAGAGCTTGCTGGAGCTGACGACGAACCGTTCGAGCAAGTTCTGATCTGCATTCAGCTCGCCGACGAAAGCAGTGGTCCTGTTCAGCGCCGGGCCGAAGTACTTGAAGGTCTGGTTTGCCTGCTTGCCGCGGTTGGAGAACTGCGCCGCGTTGCCGCGCACGAACTGGCCGAGAGCACGGCGCACGGGGTTCGGGAAAGTGTTGAGGAGCTGGTCGAGATCGACCTCGGTCGTGGTCGAGCCGAGGTCGAGCGTGGCTCCTTCGTCGAGCGCCGGATTGCTGTTCGGCCCGGGGCTGATCGAGATGTAGTGGTTGGCGACCCCGGAGAGCGAGGTGGCGCGGATCACCGCGGTCGTCCCCTCATGCAGCTGCTGGTCGACGCTGACTTCGATCTCGGCCAGGTTGTCGTCGGTGAGGCCGATGCTTTCCACCGAGCCGACCGCCTGGCCGCCGATCAGCACCTGGTTGTCGGGCACGAGCTGGGCGGCGTTCTGGAACACGAGCTTGTAGTTGTGGCTGTTTCCGCCGCTGAAGAGGACGACAGCGAGGGCGATGACGACGATCGCAAGGCCCGCCAGCGCCGCAATGCGCGCGGGGGTGACTCCCCGGGCTTGCGCCGGGCTTTTCTCCTCGCCTAAGGGATTAGCAGCCACGGATCGTCGCTTGCGTTTCCCCGCCTCCGTACCGGAGAAACACGCCGCCGAATCGTATCCGAGGCATCAGCCGCCACGCGTGCGCCCTCGCCTGGCTTAACTCGAAGTCAACGCGCTGCATCTGATGCCTCGTTTGGGCTCACACGTTGAGCCGGGGCAGCACACGGTCCAGGGAGCGCGGCAGCCACCAAACTCGATCACCGAGCAGAAGCATCAGCGCCGGCAGCAGGACGATGCGGACCACGGTGGCATCGAGCAAAACCGCCACCGTGAGTCCGACCCCGAGCTGGCTCACCGTCGCGATCGACGAGCCGGCAAAGGCAACGAATACAGCCATCATGATCGCGGCTGCGCCGGTGATCACACGAGCGGTCCGCTGCAACCCGAACCGGATGGCCGCGGCGTTGTCGCCGTCGCGATCGTAGCTCTCCCGCATCCGCACCAGAAGGAAGACCGCGTAGTCGATCGAGAGGCCGAAGACGACGCCGAAGATCGCCGTCGCCCCGACCGCGTCGACGTAGGTACGTCCCCCCAGCGGCCAATCTTCGGGCAGGTTGAAGAGCAGCGTGAGAACGCCGAACGCGACCGCGACCGTGGCCAGATTGAGGCCGACCGCAATCGCCGCCAGAGGCAGCGCGCGGAGAATGAAGAGGAGGACGAGAAAGGTGGCGATGGTGATCGCGGCAACCACGAACGGAATCCGCGCTCGGGTGACCTGACTGTAGTCGTTGAGCTGGGCGGCGCCGCCGGCGACACCGGTCTGGAGCCCCGCTTCCCGACCCAGCGCGGCAGCCTCGACCTCGAGCCGCTTGTTGAGGGCGATCGAGCCAGGCGAGTTGAAGGTGAAGCGGGAGATCACCAGGATCGCCGCTGCCTGGCCGCCACCGTTCAGGTCGATCGCTTGCGCGGCGCGCTCGCGAACGCGCGGCCGGGCCCCGTCGAGCGCCGAGAGGACGAAGTAGCCGGAGGCGAACAGGCCAGGGGTCGCGCGCTGAAGGCGCCGTGCCCGGTGCTTCAGCGAGGCGGTGCTCGACAACACCTGGACGGTGGCGCGCCGCAGCCCGGATTGCAGCGGATAGGAGGAGCTGTAACCCTGCGCGAGGCCTTTTTCGAGGGCCGCGGCGCCGCCGCTGAGCCGCGCGATACCGGCGGCCAAAGCCGTCGCCCCGGCGCCAAGGCGAGCGAGGCCCCCTTCGAGGCTGCCAGCGACGCGAGCCAGCCGAGCGGAGCCGTGGGCCAGCTTCTTGCCGGCCCCTTCCAGCTTCCGAAGCCCGTCGGACAGGCGGGTCGCCCCCGAGCTCAATCGCTTGACCAGGATTACTCCCGAGACCAGCCAGTCGGTCACCTGCTTCGCTTCGCCGGCGTCTTCGGCCAGCCGCGACTGCAGCCCTGCCAGTTCAGACGGTAGGCCGGCATAGCTCGGCGCGTAGGGAGCTCCGCTTACCGGGTTGGCGCCGCTCACTGCCGCCAGCGCGTGCCGGATCGCTTCCAGCGCAGCACCGTAATTGGGATCGGCCTTGCCGGTGGTCATCCCTTCGAGCTGCTGCAGTCCCGTCTTCAGCTGCGCTTCGGCGTCTTCGGCGGGAGGCTGCAGCCGGGGTACCGTCTGGTGCGCTTCTTCGTTGAGCGAGCGCTGCAGCGAGCGCGAGCGCCGCAGGGCGTTGCGGCGCAAGTTCGGCGCGAGGCTCTGCGCCGCAAATTTCAGGTTCAGGCCAGCGAGGGCAACGCGATGTTGGGCGCCGGCGAGGCGGCGAGTGCCCTTGGCGAAGATCTGCAGCGCACCCACGGCCCGTTCGCTGCCGGCGCCAGCCTGCGCCAGCCCGGAGGCGAGCGCCGCCGCTCCGGTCGATGCCGTGCCAGACCCTTGGGCCAGCAGGCCGGCGCCGTAGCTCGCCTTCGAGACACCTTCGCGCAGCTGGGCGATGCCCGCCGCGGCGCGACCCAGGTTGCGACCCAACCGCCCCAACTGAGCCAGCGGCCCCGATTCACCTCCTGAAGCGAGCAAGGCGCCCGCTTCGCGCAACGGCGCGACCGCATGCGAGACCTGCGCCGGTCCGATCACAGCCTGGACGCCGGGCTGGGCGGCGATCCGGTGCTGCCAGCGGCTCAGCGCCGCCAACCTCCGTGGCTCGGTGACGGTGCCATGGTCGGCGCTGGCGACGATTACAAACGGCGCGTCGTAGCCTGGCCCGATTGCCCGCTCGATCAGTTCGAAGTCCTTCCTGATCGGATCGTCGTGGGCGAGCTGGGTCTGGCTCGGCGGCCCCGTCTTCAACCCGACCGCCGGCACAGCCAGCACCAGCAGCACCAGGCCTATCGCGATCGCCACGGGCGCCGGGCGCCGCAGAGCGGCGGTGACCAGCGTCATCAGGCGCGAGTGGCCCTCGCCCGGCGCCGGTCCGATCCGCCAGCGATCGACGTTGGGCCCAAGCAACACCAGGACGGCGGGGCCGGCAACGACCGCGACGAGGACGCTGAGCGCGACGACGATCAGCAGCGTCGCCGCCAGCGATCCGAGCAGCGAGCCGGGGACGATGAAGAACGCCACCAACATTGACAGCATCAGGGTGCTGCCGGCGAAAACGGTGGTGCGGCCGGCGGTATGCCGGGTGGCCCGGGCCGCCTCGACCGGCGTCGCGCCGGCCGCGAGCTCTTCGCGGAAGCGGGACACCATCAGCAGCGCGTAGTCGACCCCGAGCGCCAAGCCCATCATCGTGCAGACCGTGAGGGCGAAGGCGTCGACGCTGAACCAGTCGGTCAGGAACCAGAGCAGCCCCCGCGAGACGATCACCGTTACCGCGCCGAAGGCGAGGGGGATCGCGGCGGCGACCGGCGAGCGGAAGACGAGCAGCAGGACGAGCAGCAGGATCGGCAGCGCGATCAGCTCGCCGCGCTGGGTGGCGGCGATCGAGTCGTCCTGGATCGCTCGCGAGAGCGTTGCGTAGCCGGTCTGGGTCGAGCGCACCGGCCGGTGGACGGTCGAGTCGAGGATCCGGTTCAGTTCCGGAACCGTCTCGTTGACCGCCTCGTCGATGCCGACGTGGAAGTCGGCGATGACGATCGCGCGGCGCGGACTAGGGCGGAGGCGCTGCACGGCGCCCAGGTCCCACGGCGAGAGCGTGGTCACGCTGGGATCCCGGCGTAGGGCGCGGATCAGCGCCGGGCCCTGGCGGTCGAGCTGCTTCGCGGGGCCTCGTAGGAGGATCACGAACGGCGCGCTGTCACCGAAGTGTTCGCGCAACATTCGATTGGCGCGGGCTGAGGAGGTACCCGGGATTTCGAGGCTCGTTGGGCTGAGCTTCGCCTCGACCCCGGCGCCGAGGATTCCAAGGACGACGAGGACGACGAAGGCCGTGGCGAGCACGCGGCGTGGGTGACGCAGCAGGGCGGAGCCGCGATCCCCGGCTGGATCGCGCGCGGCGCCGTTGCGCCCTTTCCCCCTGCTCCTCCTTAACCCCACCGTGCTAGTTTGGCGGTCCGGGGATACGGAGGGGGTTTGGAGATGCGGAAGACTCTGTTAAGAACGCTCGTGGTGGCTGCGGCCATTGCCCTGATCGGGGCTGGCGCGGCCGAAGCGCTGAAGCTGCGAATCGGCAACATCGTCATCACCGGTGACGGCGGATTCACGCCGACGACGTTGCCGAAGCACGAAAACGCGCCGATCAAGCTGTTCGGCCACGCCAAGTTCAGCACCGTCGACGGCACCCGTCCCTCGCCACTGCGCCAACTGGTGCTCGAATTCGACAAGCACGGCGCGGTAGAGACGCGGGGCCTGGAAAAATGCTCGATGGGGAAACTGGTCGCGACGACGACGAAAACGGCCCGCAAGCTGTGCCCGGACGCAATCGTCGGCACGGGCTTCGGCACCGCTCTGGTGGAACTCCCCGAACAAAGGGGGATCGAAGCTTCCTCGCCGCTGACCCTCTTCAACGGCCCGGTCAAGCACGGCAACCCGACCGTCCTCGGACATGCCCACATCGACTATCCCGGGCCGACCACCTACGTCATCCTGATCGAGATCCAGAAAGTCCACCACGGCCGCTACGGCTTCAAAACGGTCGCTAACTTCCCGCGGATCGTCAACGACTACGGCTCGCCGATCTCCGGCCACCTGACGATCGGCCGCGAATGGACGTACAAAGGCCAGCGGCTCAGCTACGCCAACGCGCGCTGCGCCGACGGCCGGCTCCAGGCCAAGGCCAGCTTCACCTTCAAGGATGGAAGCTTCGTACAGGGCACCGTGTTCAAGCCTTGCAAGGTGCGCAAGTAGCCGGACCTCCCTGGCAGCCAGCGCTACCCTGGTAGTTACCTGGGTGTCTAGGAGGTGATGATGCGGAAGTGGCTACTGGCGATTGGCGCGCTGCTTGCGGTGTGCGTGCCGCTGCTCGCCGGCTCCGCCGGTGCGGCGACGGTCAGGGTCGGCACGCTCGTGCTGCACGCCGACGGCGGCTTCGAGCCGCAGCTGCTGCCGAAACGGACCTACGCGCCGATCCACTTCCAGGGACACGGCGACATCAAGACCACCGACGGCTCGGTGCCGCCTGCCCTGCAGCACGTGAAGCTCGAATTCGACCACGACGGGCGACTGACCACCGCCGGCCTCGGCGTTTGCCGGCCGGCCGGCATCGAAACGGCGACCCCGGAACAGGCGCGCCGGCGCTGCGGCAGCGCGATCGTCGGCGCCGGGCACCTTGCGGCGGCAGTCCCGCTGCCGCTGCTCGGCCGGATCGAAATGCGCTCACCGCTGACCCTCTTCAACGGGCCGCGCCGGAATGGCGACCCGACGGTCATCCTCCACGCCCAGGCGCCCTTCCCGATCTCCGAGACTTACGTCGTTGTGATCCCGATCGAACGCCGGCGGGGCACCTACGGCTACCGGACGGAATTCGATGTCCCGCCGATCGCCGGCGGCCTCGGCTCGCTCACCCACATCGATGCGACGATCGGCCGCCGCTACCGCGCCGGAGGCGCCGAGCGCAGCTACGTCTCTGCCCGCTGCTCGGACTACATACTCCAGACCCAGGGCTACTTCTCCTTCGCCGACGGCACCGTCATCTACGGCAGCGCCTTCAAGGTCTGCCGCCCCAAGGGCTGAGCCGATCCCCACCCCGCCTCCTTCCTATACTTGCCGACTCCGGGCCGTTAGCTCAACTGGTTAGAGCAGGAGCCTCTTAAGCTCAAGGTTGAAGGTTCGAGTCCTTCACGGCCCACTCACACCAGCCGACCCTCAGATGCATTACCTCGGGTTAGCCGCCTGGAACTCCGCCGAGGCCGCCAAAGGGGTTCTGGAGTGCTTCTTTGCCGGCTTTCTGTTCCTGTTTCGCGGCTTGTTCTACTCCCGTTTGGAATTTCTTTGCGCGTTGGCGGTATTCGGTGAGCTGTTTTTCGATGCTCGTGGCTTCGGACTTGGCGGGGGCCTTGGCTTCTGCCTGCTTCGCCGCCTTGTCGCCGGCAGCGAATTCCCCACTGAAGTACTCATAGATCGCAAGGGTGCTGAGTGAGCCGATGCTGGGCTGCTGTTCCGCTGCGATTCGCTGCGCTGCCGTTGCCTTGGTGATGTTCGATTTGATTTCGCTGAGACTGGTGGAGCCGGATTCCGCCAGCCGGAAGAAGGTTCCCGAGACCAGCTGCGCCACCGTCGGGCTTGGTTCGTCGCCTGCCTGCTTCAGGTAGCGGTTCCAGGCCTTCGAAGCAGCTTCAAAGTCTTGGCGGGCGCCAACGGTGACGGTCGGAACTTCGGTTTCAGAGACGACTTCGATCTGGGCGTTGCCGGCCGAGATCCGGGCTCTCGTCAGCGCCAGGAGCAGCTGTTCGTCTTTAGGGTTTTTGGCCAGCCGCTTTTCGATCCGTTCGGCCTGTTCGTCGAGCACCTTGCTGGCGCTGCTGTTGGTGCTCGAGTTGCCGAGCAGCGAACCGATGTTGACCGGGCCGACCACGAGGAAGAGGCTGGCGCCCATCAGCAGCGCGAGGATCGCGTAGACGACCCGGATCACGTGTTTCCGTTTTCCCCGGGTGTCGAAAACCAGTCGCCGCTCGCCGCTCGATGCCATCGGTTCTATCGCTCCTGCGTTGAGGGTTTGCCCATGCCTCCCGCCGCCCTCGGCCTGTCGAAGGCGCGTGCAAGCAAGATACTCAACTCATACAAAGCAAGCAGGGGGATCATCTCGATCAGCATCGAGACCGGGTCGACTCCGGGCAGCGCCGCGGCGACCACGGCGATCGCCAAGTACGCGTAGCGCCGGTTGGCGCTGAGCTGGGCGACGCTGACGATGCCAAGCCGCGTAACCGCGAGGATCGCCAGCGGCAGTTGGAAGATGATGCCGCCTGCGAGCATCGTCATCGAGAAGAAGCTGTAGTAGTCGCGGGCGCGGACCTGGACGTTGAACTGGCTGTCGTTGAAGTTGAGCAGGAACTTCACCGCGGCCGGCATCACGGCGAAATAGGCGAATGCGATGCCTGCGAGAAAGAGCAACGGGGCCATCAGCATGATCGGCAGAGCCACTTTGCGCTCAGTGTCGCTGAAGGCCGGCAGCACGTAGGCGTAGAGCTGGTAGATCAGCACCGGCAGCGAGAGGATGATCGCGCCGTAGGCGGCGACGGTGATGGTGGTGGTAAAGGGCTCGGTCACGCCGAAGGTGAGCAGCTGCTTGTGGTTGCCTGGCAGCGGGCCCGAGGCGATTTCCAGCAGCAGGTGGTTCTGCCAGAAGCAGAGGGCGAGCGCGACGCCGAAGGCCGCTGCGCAGACGATGAGCCGGCTGCGCAGCTCGTCCAGGTGCTCTACGAGGCTGAGGCGATCTTCATGGGAGACCGGCCCGATGCGGCGGGACATCCCGGACCGGCCCCGATCAGGGTCGCTTATTGGCGACCGGCTCCTCGGGCGCGGCAGTCTTGCTCGCGCCGGCCTCGATCCCGGCAGGCGGCGTGGGCCGCTCGTCCTCATCGTCGTGCTCGCCGCTGACCGAGCCGCGGAACTCGCGGATTCCCCTGCCCAGCGAGCGACCCAGCTCAGGCAGGCGTTTAGGACCGAACACCACCAGGGCGATTATCAGGACGACGATTATCTCGAGGGGACCGATGTTTCCAAGCATCGACCCATGGTAACGGGCGCTGGTCGCGATCGGATCACATCGAATTGGGCGTGCCGGTCTACCCGGTTCTGGGGTTTTCTGCGATACCCGCGGGAAACTGCGGATTTAAACGTCGTCTCCCGTGTTCGATAGTCAGAGCGATGAAGAACGCGAGCCGCACAGGGACGAAAGCTGACGCCGGACTTCACGTCTGCCCCGAGTGCGGCTCGAAGCTCGTGCAGCCGACCCGCTGGGAGCAGACGGCCAAGCGCGGGCACTGGCGTCTTTGGCGACGCTGCCCGGAGTGCGAGTTGCGCTGCGAGGGCATCCACGGAGAGCACGAGATCGACGCCTTCGACGAGGCGCTCGACGATGGGGCTGAAGCGCTTGCCGCGGAGCTCCAGGCCCTCGAAAGAGAGAGCATGCGGGAGATCGCCGAGACCTTCTCGGCCGCTCTGGCGGCCGACCTGATCACCGCCGACGACTTCCGCGCTTAGCTGTACCTCTGGACGACGCCGTCGGCGACAAGATCGAAAAGCTTTCGCCGTTCAGCGTCGAAGCCCGTCGAACCCAACCGCCGCTTGCCTTCGGCAACCATCTCCAAGGCGCGCGAACGGACCTGCCGCAGCGCTCCGCTGGCCTCGATCTGGTCGCAGAGCGCCTCGGCGCCGGCTGCGTCGAGGGAGCGCAGGTCGGTGGCGCGTATCTCTGGGTCTCGTTCGGCGGCAAGGATCAGCGGCAAGGTCACCGTTCCGTCAAGCAGGTCCGTGCCCCGCGCCTTCCCGGTCCGCTCCGGCGGGCCGGAGACGTCGAGGACGTCATCGAGCAGCTGGAAGGCGAGGCCGATCGCAGCGCCGAAGGCGCCCAGCGCCTCCTCGTCGTGACCGAGCAGACAAGCGCATTCGAACAGGGTCGCGGTCTTCAGCCGGCAGCGCTCCAGGTAGCGATCCTCGGTGATCGAGGTGTCATAGGCATCATGCCGCTGAGCCAGCTCGCCACGGGCGAGGGCGACGGAGGCCGCGGAGAGCAGCTCGATCGAGCGCAGGTCGCCAGCGGCGGCAAGCAGCGCAAAGGCACGCGAAAAGAGCAGGTCGCCGGTTGCCGTGGCGCGCTCGCGGCCGGAAGTCGCGGCGACGGTCGGCCGGCCGCGGCGCAGGGGCGCAGCGTCGAGCACATCGTCGTGGACCAGGGTCGCCATGTGGATCAGCTCGATCGCCGTCGCCCCGCGGACCGCCTCCTCTCCCCCTTCCTCACCGGCGCAGAGCAGGACCAACATCGGCCGCAGCCGCTTCCCCCCTGCCTCCAAGGTCATCGCCGCATCCGCGGCCAGAACCTTGCCGTGGCCGGTCCCCTGCTCACGCAGCAACTGCTCAACCCGGCCGAGGCGGGTCGGCAGCCAGCGGCTCGAGGCGTCGAGGACGGCAGTGACCGGAGGGGGTACTGCCGAGTGGCGGGTCACTCCGCGACGACGCCGCTGTGGATCGCCAGGATCCCTCCAGCCATGAGGAGCCAGCGGATCCGCTCCAAACCGGCGGCGTCCATCTTCGCGGCGAGGCTTGGCGGGTCTGGGAAGCTGTGGACCGATTCGGCGAGGTACGAGTAGGCGTCCGGGTTCGGCGTGAGGCGACCCAGGATCGGCACGATCCGATCGAACCAGAGGGAGTAGAAGGTCGAGAACGGCGGCCGCGTCGGCTCGGTGAACTCCAGGATGACCAAGCGCCCCCCCGGCTTCAACACGCGCGCCATCTCGCGCAGGCCTTTGTCGCGGTCGGCGAAATTGCGAACGCCGAAGCCAACGGTCACCGCATCGAAGCGCCGGCCGTCGTAGGGAAGCTGCAGCGCATCGGCCCACTCGAACCGGACCGACTCGGCTCCCCGGCTCGAAGCCTTGTCTCGCGCCAGGTCCAGCATCGGCTCGGAGAAATCGCAGCCGACGACGCGGCCGCCGGGCGACACCCGCCGGGCCAACTCGAAAGCCAGGTCGCCGGTGCCACAGCAGACATCGAGCACCGAGTCGCCGGAGCCCACTTCGGCTCGATCTGCGGCCCGAACCCGCCAGCCGTGATGGAGGCCCGCGGTCATCACCGAGTTGAGCAGGTCGTAGCGGCCGGCGATCCGGTCGAACATGCGGTTGACCTGCCCCGCGAACTGGGCGGAGTCCCTGGAGGGTTTAGACCGGGTGTCAGAATCCATGTGTGTGGCTGGCGCCCGCCGGACCAAGCGGGGCAAGGACGCAGGGAGGCCGAATAGCAGCGCTATTCGGCCGACTGAGGACGCTGCACCGCGCAGTGTCCGCCGCCGCCAGACGCGCGCAGGGATTCTGACACACGGTCCTAGTCGAGTGAGGCGAGGAAATCGGCGAGCTCGTTGAGCTTCTTCGGCGGCAGGTCGCGGAAGGAGGGCATGATACCGGGACCGATCTCCACCGAGCGGATGATCGCGGCACGCGGGACCCGGGCGGCGATGTGCGTCAGTTCGGGACCCGGCCCGTTGTTGCCGTTATCGCCGATCTTGTGGCAGGCGAGGCAGCCGGAGCCGGCGACGACCTCCTTGCCGGCCTCGTAGCGCGGCGCCACTTTCATGTCGATCTCGGTAGGCGATCCACCGGTGGCCCCCAGGAAGGTGAGATAGGCCATGGCGATGATCGTCAGCACGCCGGCGGTGGTGGCGATCGGCCGGCGCGCCGGGTTGCGCTCCGGGCCCCTGTCGTAGAAGGGCAGCAGGAGGAGAAGCACCATGCAGATCGTCGGGATGCCGATCGTCGCGATCGGGACCAGCTCCGGCGGCTTGATCACGCGCAGGACCTCGAAGAGGAAGAAGAAGTACCACTCGGGGCGCGGCACGTAGGTCGTCGTCGTCGGGTCGGCCTTCGGCCCCTGCTCAGCGCCGAGCACGATCGACATCACGATGATCACGCCGACAACCAGCAGCGCCATCGTCGAGTCCTTCATCACCGCATAGGGGAAGAAGGGCTTGCCCTTCTTCTTCAACAGCTCGTACTCCTCGAGGTAAGCCTGCTTGTCGCTGGGCTTCATCGCGCCGGCTCCCCGCCGTTGCCCTCGACGCCGGCATCGAGCCGAGAGACTGGGGCGGCGACCTTGGGCTTCTCGGCGCGCAGCCATGGCGGCGCCGTGGTGCCCAGCTTGACGACCAAGTAGAGGTGTGCGCCAATCAAGGCGATGATCGCCCCCGGGACGAGCAGCATGTGGATCGCATAGAAGCGCGACAGCGTCGTTGCCCCAAGCTCGGGGCCGGCACGCAGGAAGTCACTCAGATAAGGACCGACGATCGGCCCGGTGCCGTTGATGTTGATGCCGACCACCGAAGCCCAGAAGGACCGCTGGTCGAAGGGCAATAGGTAGCCCGTGAAGGCCATCGTCATCGTCAGGATCAACAGCACGACGCCGATTACCCAGTTGAGCTCGCGCGGGTACTTGTAGGCGCCAAAGAAGAAGGTGCGCCCCATGTGGAGGAAGACGAGGATCACCATCACGCTCGAGCCCCACTTGTGCATCCCGTGCACGAACTGGCCGAGGAAGACATCGTTGTTGATGTGGGAGATCGAGGCGTAGGCCTGGGTGGTCGATGGGGTGTAGAACATCGCCAGGAAGACTCCCGTCGTCGCCTGCACGATGAAGGCGAAGAGCGTCGCGGAGCCGAGCGTGTAGAACCAGTTGGTCCCCTTCGGCACCTTGCGGAAGAGCATCCCGGTGAGGAAGCCGGTCGCAGCGGTGCGCTGGTCCACCCAGGCGAGGACGTCGACCGGTGCTTCTTTAGCCCGATCGCCGAGGCGCTGCGCATCGGACGGGCGCTCGGGCAGCGCGGTCTTGAGATCCCCCGGCGCGGCGCCTTTGGAACCGCTGCCCTCGCCCGGCTTGGCCGGTTTGCGCAATGGTGCGGGGATAAGCGAATCGAGCTTCATCGTCGGCTATCCATCAACCGCTCGGGGGTGGGAAGGTGGACGGGCGGGGCGGGTACAGATATTCCCAGACGCCGCCGGTGAACTCGCCCGGGTCGCGGGCGCGGACCGGCTCCAGCTGTGAGGTGACACTGTAGCGGGGGCCGAGCTCGACCTGGCCGTTGCGGATCCGGGTCTGGAAGTGGTCGAGCGGCCGCACCGGCGGGCCGCCGATCCGCTTGCCCTGGAAGTCGTAGACGCCGCCGTGGCAGGGACAGATGAAGTTGCCCGCCGCCTCCACGAAGCGCACCGGGCAGCCGAGGTGGGCGCAGCGGTTGGAGACCGCGACGATCTGCTTCGGATCCTCGCCGAGCTGCTTGGACCCCTTGCGCACGTAAGCCGTCGTCTTGCCGGCGTCGCCGATTCCCTCGGTTTCAGTGAAGACGACCTGGCGGTAGGTGTCCTCGACGAAGTCGCCGACCGGCCCGACCGCCTCCCAGCGCTCCTTGCCGCGGTGGAAGATCGGCGCCACCGCGAAGCCGACAGCGGGCAGGACGATCGCGGCGCCCGCGACCCCGCCGAGGCCCTGGGCGGCGATCGTGAAGGCACGTCGACGAGTCATCGACTCGCCCTCGAAGTAGCCAGGAGGGTCGGGCTTCGCCCGCTCCGCCGGGCTCGTGCCCTCGGCCCCGTTTCGCTTGTTCGCCTCGTCAGCCAATGTTCGCCAGGTGCAAGGGGTGGGAAGTTTATTGGCTTGACGGCGAGACCGAAGTCGAGGGGACCCGGGCGACTCCCTCGCCTGGGCTTTTGTGTACAGAAGGTTAACGACGTGGGCGGCGCGGGCCGGCTGGCTGGTATAAGCACCCACGGTGTTTCTTCGCCGGCCAGGGCCGGCGGTATTACTGGGGAGGGGAGGCGAAAAATCTGTCCAGCCGCCGCCCACCGATGAGGTGGAGTCGAGGAAAGGGCGACCGCAGCGCTGCCGGGCCCGGCGGCCGGATGCCGCTTGCGTTGCGCAGGCCACGCGCCCTGCTAGCGGTGGCGTTGACTGCGATCGTCGTCCTCGCCGCGATCGGCCAGGGTGTCGAGGACAAGCTGCGACCGACCTCGCTCAGTGTCCCCGGGACGGATTCGGGACGCGCCAGCGAGCTGGTGCACCGCTACTTCGGCGACACCGCCCCCTTCGCGATCCTGCTGCAGGGACCAGCCGCCGAACTCGACCGGCAGGGGCCGGCCCTGATCCGCAAGCTGCGAACCGACCCGGCGGTGACGACGGTTTCTCCCTGGGACAAGGGCAGCGTCGGCAATCTGCGCCCCGGCCCGCGCAAAGCGCTGATCCTGATCGACTTCCACGTCAGCGCCGATGAGGCGGTCAAGACCACCGTCCCTTACCTGGACCGCACGCTCGACGAACAGGTGACTCCTCCGGTCCACGCGGCGGAGAGCGGCTTTGCCAGCCTCTCGCGGGCGACCATCGACGAGTCGGTCCACTCGACCGAAGTAGCCGAGCTGATCGCGATCCCCTTCCTGCTGCTCGTCCTGCTGCTCGTCTTCCGCTCGCCGGTCGCCGCGGCGATTCCCCTTGCCTTCGGCGCGGTGACGGTGACCGCCTCGCGCGGCGTCCTCGCGATCGCCGCCAACTGGATCACGATCGACGGCTTCGCGCTGACCGTCTGCACGATGATGGGCTTAGCGCTGGGCGTCGACTATGCCCTCCTGATGGTCTCGCGCTTCCGCGAGGAGCTGGGGGCCGGCGCGGCGCCGCTGGCGGCGGCGCGGATGACGCGGCGCACTGCAGGGCGCACGACCGCGTTTGCGGGCTCGACCCTCTTCCTGGCGATGCTGGTGACGCTGTTCGTGATGCCGGGGACGCTGCTGATCTCGCTGGCGGGCACGGCGATCGTCGTCACCGCGATCAGCGTCCTCGTCGCGACCCTGGTCGGGCCGGCGCTGCTGGTCGTCACCGGCCACAACGTCAACCGCTGGCGGATCGGCGGCAACGGCGACGGCGCGGGGGTGATGACGCTGGTGCGCGGCGCCCTCAGCCGGCCGCTGGTGGCGGTGATCCTGATCGGGGTAGTCGTGATGCTGCTGGCGGCGCCGGCGCTCTCCTTGAAGACGGGGCCGCCCAGCGCCGAGCAGCTGCCCACCTCCAACCCCGCCCGCGAGGAAGCGGAACTGATCGCCGACGCGATCGGGCCCGGTTGGGAAGCCCCCTTCGTCGTCATCGCCGTCTCCAACAAGGGACCGATCACCGAAGCCGACAGCCTCGCCGCGCTGAGCCGCTGGCAGCGGCGGATCGCCGCCGACCCAGGCGTGCAGGCTGTGATCGGCCCGGCCCAGATCAAGCGGCAGGTGAAGCCCTTGCAAAAGACCGGCAACGATCTGATCGCCGGCCGCGGCGAAGCCGACCCCGAACAGCTGACCGCGCTGGGGAAGAAGCTGGGCACGGCAACCGAAGGCGTGCGGCAGCTCCGCTCCGGGATTTCAAAGGCCAGCTACGGCGCAGGTCTGCTCGCCAACGGGACGGGCCAGGCCGGCGACGGAGCAAAGCAGCTCGAAGGGGGGATTGCGAAACTCGCCTCGGGAGCCGCGCAAGCCGCCGGGGCGCTCGACCAGCTCGCCGCCGGCTCCGGAAAGCTGGCTGAAGGTCAGCGCACCGCACAGCTCGGAGCCTTCTCGGTGGAAGGCGCCTCCGAAGACCTGTTGAACGGCATCAAGGGCAACGGACTGGAACGGGCGCGGAGCCTGCGCGCGGAGCTGAAGCAGCGTGCAGGCACCGACCCGAGCCTCGCACCGCAGGTACGGGAGGCGGAAAGGCTGGTCGAATCGCTGGCGATCGCCCGCAACGAAGCGCAGCGACTCAACGGCCAGGCGACGCGGTTGCACAGCGGACAGACGAAGCTGGCGGACGCCGGCGCCAAGCTGCACAAAGGCGCCGCCAAGCTGGCCGGCGCCACCGGCCAGCTGCCCGGCGCGCTGGGCAAGCTAGAAGGCGGCGCCTCGCAGCTGGTCGATGGCCTGGGGCGGCTCCGCGGTGGCGCCGATTCTCTCGAAGAACATCTCGCCGAAGGCTTCCAGCGCTCGCAGCCGCTACAGACCAAGCTGCACGAAGGTCACGCGGAAGTGTCGGTCAGCGCCCGCCGGGTCAATCGCAAGGTCGACCGCCTGCGCCACAACTCGCCGGGAATATTCAACTCCGGCTACTTCGTCCTCTCCACCCTGGCGGGGGCTCCGGCAAAAGAACGGAAACGCGTCTCCGGCATCGTCGATATCGAAAACAGCGGCCAGGCCGCGCAGATGATCGTGATTCCCCGCTACACCTTCAACACCACCGGCTCGACGGCTCTGAACGAACGGCTGAAGCGGGATGCGGACGGCCTGGCGGCGGCGACCGGCGTCACCACCGGCGTCACCGGCGCCGCCGCCGAACTGATCGACTACACCACTGTGATCTCCGAACGGATTCCGCTGATGATTGGGGTGATCACGCTCGCGACCTTCCTGATCCTGGTCGTCATCCTGCGGGCATTGCTGCTGGCGGCGATTGCGGTGGCGCTCAACCTGGTCACGGTCGCCGTCGCGTTCGGCGTGCTCACCCTCCTCTTCAACGTTCCCGAGGGATGGCCGCTTGGAGGCCATACCTACGTCGACGCGATCGGGGCCGCTGGGATCTTCGGGATCATTTTCGGCCTCTCGATCGACTATGCCGTGTTCCTGCTGATGCGGATGCGAGAGCACTACGAGAACAATGCCTCGAACGAGGAGGCGATCGTCTTCGGCCTTGACAAGACGGCGCGCGTGATCACTGGCGCGGCGGCGATCATGATGGCCGTCTTCGTCGCCTTCGCCGGCGCCAACATCGCCACGGTCAGCCAGCTCGGCACGGGCCTGACCGTGGCAGTGCTGCTCGACGCGACCGTGGTGCGTATCGTCCTACTGCCGGCGTTGATGCTGCTGCTGGGCGACCGGGTCTGGTGGCTGCCGCGGCCACTGGAGCGAATCTTGCCCGAAATCGATCTTCATGGCTCACGGGCGGGTTAGTAATCGTGCACGACCTAGGAACTCGTGTATTTTTGATACCAGGGTTGAGAACAGGGGGATCGGCTGGGCGCCTTGCGTCGTCGCCGGACCAGCCAGAGCAAACAGGAGGATGGATCTAGTGGGAAGCCCAGCAAGGATGTCGTCTCTAACGAAGCTCACCCTGGCTCTGGCCGCGGCGCTGCTCGTCACGGCGCCGGTCGCTCTGGCTGCCGAAGAAACGCCCCGGGAAAAATACGTCGCCACGGTCGAGCCGATCTGCAAAGCCAACACGGAAGCCAACTCGCGCATCCTCAAGGGTGTCAAAGACCAGGTCAAGCAGGGCAAGCTCGTGCCGGCAGGCAAGCGTTTCATCCGCGCCTCATCGGCCCTCGGCACGGCCGTGGGGAAGATCTCCGCCGTCCCACAGCCAAGCGAAGACGCGGCGAAGCTGACCAAATGGATCGGCTACCTGAAACACGAGAAGACGTTCCTGCAGAAGATCGGCACGGCCCTGAAGGCGAGGGACAAGTTCCACGCCCAGAAACTTGCGGTCGAACTCAACAAGAACAACAACCAAGCCAACAACACGGTGATCAGCTTCGGCTTCAACGAGTGCCGGATCGACTCCTCGAGGTTCATCTAAGTTGCGGCGCGCCGGGCTGGTAGCCGTCGCATTGCTCGTAGCTCTCGGTGTCGCCGGGGTGGCACGAGCGGAGGTCGAACAGCAGGGGAACGTGATCGTCGCCTTCGACGGCAAGATCTCGCCTCGGGCGTTGCCCCGCACCGGCGTGGCGCCGGTCTCGGTGACAATCGACAGCAGCTTCAAATCCTCTGAAGGGGCCGACCCGCCACCACAGCTGCGAACGATCTCAATCGGGATCAACCACGCCGGCAAGATCTTCGACCAGGGTCTGCCGACCTGCAGGGTGCGCAAGATCCAGCCGGCGACGATAAGAGCGGCGAAGAGGATCTGTCGCGCGGCGATCATCGGTAGCGGTCACGTCCAGGTGCGTGTCCACCTCGCCAACCAGCCGCCGTTCACGTTCAAGGGTCCGATGCTCGTCTTCCACGCGAAACGGTCCGGTGGCAACCGGCGACTGCTGGCACAGGTCTACGGGCGCAAGCCCCCGTCGGCGTTCGTGCTCAACTTCAAGATCGTCACCGTGCCGGGTGAATACGGCACGGTGATCAAGACGTCGCTGCCTAAGTCGGCCCGAAAATGGGCCTACGTCACTCACTTCGACATGAGGCTGCAGCGGATCTACACCTATCAGGGCCAAAAGCACAGCTACATCAGCGCCGGATGTGCGGCCCCGGACGGCTTCCCAGGCGCCGTTTACAAGTTCGCCCGGGGGAACTTCGGCTTCGCCGACGGCAAGCACGTAACGACGACGCTCGTCCGCGACTGCACGGTGAAGTAGCGCTCAGGCGCCGCCGATGGCGCGGACGGTATCCCGCCATCGGCCCGGCGCCTGGTCCTCACGGCCTTCCGTGTGGAGCTGGGCGCAGGCGCTGATCAGGTCGGCGAGCTGGTGTACGGCCTCGGTGTCGCCCAGCGCAGCGAGGCGCTCGATGCCGAGCGCGTAGAGATAGTCGCCGGCGAGCAGGGCGAGGTCGGGATCGTGGCCGGCGAGCAGGCGCGGCTCGCCGTAGTGAAGGAGGTAACCCTCGCGCACAGCCTCGACGACCAGCGCATACTCGGCCGGCCCAGCGGCTGCGCGGGGGCCTGCGGCGGCGAGAGGCCCGAAGACCGGCTCCTCAGCCGAATCGACGACATGCGGGGAGATCGGGGTGCTCTCTTCGCGCAGCTGCGCCGCGAGAACTCGGAGGGCAGCAGCGGGATCGCTCACGGCAATGCCTCGTCAAGAGACTCCGCCGCCGCCTCGAGCGTGCGCTCGATCGCGTCGTCTCCATGGGCGAGCGAGACGAACCAAGCCTCGAACTGGGAGGGCGGCGGATAGAAGCCCCGGGCGAGCATCGCCCGGCAAAAGCAGGCGTGGGCTTCGAGGTCGCAGGCCGCGGCGACGGCGAAGTCAGTCACCGGTTCGGCGCTGAAGAAGAGGGTGAGCAGGCCGGGAGCCGAGGCAACTTGCAGCGGCCGGCCGGCGGCAAGCTTGATCAGGCCGGCGGCGAGCGTCTCGGTGAGCACTCCGAGTCGCCGGTAGGCGGCGGCATCGAGCTGGCGGAGGGTGGCAAGTCCAGCGGCCACTGCAAGAGGGTTGCCCGAAAGCGTCCCCGCCTGGTAGACATCGCCTGCCGGAGCTACCCGCTCCATCATCTGCGCCGGCCCACCGAAGGCTGCCGCCGGCAGGCCGCCGCCGAGCACCTTGCCGAGCACGGTGAGGTCGGGCTCGACGTCGTATAGCTGCTGGGCGCCGCCACTGGCGACGCGGAAACCGCTGATCACCTCGTCAAAGACGAGCAATGCGCCGGCATCGCGGCTCGCGAAGCGGAGAAACTCCAGGAAGCCGTCTTCTGCTGGGACCACTCCCATGTTGGCCGGCAGCGGCTCCGCGAGCAGAGCGGCTACCGGGTGCTCCGCCAGGGCGCAAGTGACCGCGTCGCGATCGTTCCACGGCACCACCACCGTGCCGGCCGCCTGCGCGACGGTGACGCCTGGGCTGCCCGGGATCGCGAGCGTCGCCAAGCCCGAACCGGCGTCGGCGAGCAGGCCGTCGGAGTGGCCGTGGTAGGCGCCGGCGAACTTGACCACCACCTCACGCTCAGTCACCGCGCGGGCGAGGCGAACAGCGCCCATCGTCGCCTCGGTGCCGGAGCTGGTCATCCGCAGCATCTCCACCGAGGGCACTCGCGCCGCCACCTCCTCGGCCAGCTCGACCTCTGCCTCCGTGGCGGCGCCGTAGGTCGTCCCCCGATCCACTGCCTCTTTGATGGCCGCTACGACACCGGGGTCTGCATGACCGAGAATCAGCGGCCCCCAGGAGCAGACCCAGTCGATGTAACGGTTACCGTCGGCGTCGACCAGCTCGCAGCCCTCGCCGCGCTCGACGAAGATCGGATCGCGGTCGATCTGCCGCATCGCCCGCACGGGAGAGTTGACCCCGCCGGGAAGCACCCTCGACGCTCGGCGGTACAGCTCCGCCGAGCGGTCGTAGCTACGAATGCTCAGCCTCCCACTGGGCGTAGTCGTCGGTGAAGTAGTGCAGCCGGATCTTCTTGTACTCAGTCGAGGAATAGAGGGTGGCGCGGTCCTCCGGACCCATGCCGCAATCCGCGGCGATCGAGTCGAGGATTGCGTCGCACTCTTCCTTCGAACGGCCGTGGGCCATAGTGAAGACGCTGTAGGGCCAGTCCTCGTAGGTCGGGCGCTGGTAGCAGTGGGAGATGCCACGGAAGGAGGCCATGCGCCGGCCCGTCTCCGAGATCTCCTCCTCGGGCACCTTCCAGACGCCCATGCCGTTGGCTGAGAAGCCGGCGCGGCGGTGGTAGAGGATCGCAGCGACGCGGCGCAGCAGCTTGCGGTCGACCATGGCGCCCAGGCGCTCGAGCAGCTCCTCCGTTGAGATGCCGAGTTCGGTAGCCGGCGCGTCGTAGGGTCGCTCGACCGCCTCCATCGGCCCCTGCACGGTGCGGATCGTGGCAATGTCCCGCTCGTCGTAGGGCTGCCGCTCCAGCTCACGAGGCGGCGCCGCCTCGACCGGCGCCGCGAGCGCTTCGGTGCCCTTCTCCATCTCCAGATTCATGTTGATCTTGAACAGAGTCAGGGTGGGCAATTGCCGCATCGACTCAGCCCCGGTCTCGCGCATCAGCGCCTCCAGGGTGCCGTCCATGCCCAACCCGGAATCCGAGGGCACGGCGATCGTGAACCAGAGGTTGAAGTCGTGGGTGCGCAGGTAGTTGTGCGAGACGCCCGGATGGGCGTTCACAGCGGCGGCGGCGCGCTGCGGGTGCTCGCCGTCGACCTTGGCGGCTACCAACATCGACTCGTAGCCGAGAGCGCGCGTGTCGAAGATCGGGGTGATCTCGCGGATGATCCGCGCGTCGAGCAGACGCCGGGTGCGAGCGAGGACGTCATCGAGATCCAGGCCCCCCTCGGAGGCGAGGAGGGCGAAGGGCTCGGGATCGAGTGGGAAGCTCGACTGGAGCAGGTTCATCAACCGCTTGTCGGTCTCGTCCAGCGGGATCGCCGCGCCGTCCTTGCGGGAGCGTGCCTTGGACTGGGGGGCCTTCACCGAAGCCACTCTGCGGCCTCCTTCGCGTAGTAGGTGACGATCGCGTCGGCGCCGGCGCGGCGGATAGAAACCAGCGTCTCGAGCACCGCGGACCGCTCGTCGATCCAACCGTTGGCGGCGGCCGCCTTCAGCATCGAGTACTCGCCGGAGACATGGTAGGCAGCGAGCGGGGCGCAGGTCTCCTCCTTGACCCGTCGCACGACGTCGAGATAGGGGATCGCCGGCTTCACCATCAGCATGTCGGCGCCCTCGTCGAGGTCGAGCTTGGCCTCGCGCACCGCCTCGTCGGCATTGGCCGGGTCGAGCTGGTAGCCACGTCGGTCGCCAAATTCCGGGGTGGACTCGGCAGCATCGCGAAAGGGCCCATAGAAGGCAGAGGCGTACTTGGCGCTGTAGGCGATGATTGGCGTGCCCGCGTGGCCCTCCTCGTCCAGCTGCAATCGGATCGCGCCCACCCTGCCGTCCATCATGTCGCTCGGCGCGACCGCGTCGGCGCCGGCCTCAGCGTGCGAGATCGCCGTTTTCGCCAGCAGCTCGATCGTCAGGTCGTTGTCGACCTCGCCGTCGCGGACGAAGCCGCAGTGGCCGTGCGAGGTGTACTCGCAGAGGCAGACATCGGTGATCACCGTCAGCTCGGGGTGGGCCTCCTTCAGCGCCCGCACCGCCATCTGCACTACCCCCTCGTCATCGTAGGCGCCCGAGCCGGTCTCGTCCTTGGCCGCGGGGACGCCGAAGAGGAGGATCGCGCCGATTCCGGCGCTGGCGATCTCGGTCGCCTCCGCGACCAGCTCGGAGATCGAGAAGCGCTCGATCCCCGGCATCGACTCGACCTCTTCGCGCACACCCTCGCCCGCGACGACAAAAGCCGGCTGGATCAGATGCGCCGGCGACAGCTCGGTCTCGCGGACCAAGCCACGCAGCGTCTCGCTGCGGCGCAGCCTGCGCATGCGGGTGCTCGGGAAGGACATCAGCTCGATTGTATGGGGGCGGGCCCGGTGGGCGAGGGGGTCTCCTGGAGACTCGATCGCCCACCGGGTAGCGTTCCCGTCCGTGGAGGCATGGGGCTTGGTCAAGCGCTATGGGGGCAGAGAAGCCTTGCGGGGGATCAACCTCGCCGTCGAGCCTGGAGAGCTGCTAGCAATCATCGGGCCGAACGGCGCTGGAAAGACCACCTTGCTGTCGATTCTCGCCGGGACCGTGAAGCCGGATGAGGGAGAGGTCCATTCGCCCAATGGGGACGTCGGCTGGGTGCCCCAGCAGGCAGCGCTTTACCGGCGGCTGACGGTGGAGGAGAACCTGTTGCTGTTTGCGCGCTTGGAGAAGCGCGGAGAGCCGCGGGCGGCAGTCGAGGAGATGCTCGAGCTGACCGGGCTGAGCGAGCGGCGGGGCGAGCTCGTCGCCCGGCTCTCCGGCGGCAACCAACAGCGAATCAACATCGCGATCGGCCTGCTCGGGCGCCCCGTTGCGCTGCTGCTCGACGAGCCCAGCGTCGGGCTCGACCCGCGCCAGCGGGCGCGGCTCTGGGAGTTCGTCTCCAGGCTCGCCGAGCACGGTACGACGGTGATCTTCTCCACCCACGACATCCAGGAGGCAGAGCGCTATGGCCAGCGGCTCCTGGTTCTCGCCGACGGCGAGAGTCTCTTCGACGGCTCCGCCGAGGGCTTGCGGGAGGCGGTTCGGGGTGAGGCGCCGGGGGCCGCCGGCAGCGACTTCGAGACCGCTTTCGTCGCCTTCCTCCAACATCGCGGGCACTGAGTGATGCGCTGGCTGCTGCTCAAGGACCTGCAGATCCTGCGCCGCTCGCCGTTGCAGGCCGTGCTGCTGATCGCCTACCCGGTGCTGATCGCCCTCCTGATCGGCTTCGCCATCTCGCGCGAACCCGGCAAGCCCCGCGTCGCCTTCATCAACGAAATCCCACCGGGATCGAGGATCGCCGGCGGTGGCGCGAAGCTGCCCGCAATCGGGGTCAACGAGCAAATCTGCAAGCGGGTGGAGTGCGTCCACGTCAGCAGCCGAGCCGAAGCTGTCGAGAAGGTCCGCTCTGGTGACGTCCTCGCGGCACTGATCCTGCCCGCCGACCTGATCGCCCGGCTCAACTCGCTCTCGACCCTGAGCCCGGAAACGCCTGAAGTCGAGGTGATCGTCAACGAGGAGAACCCGCTTAAGGCGCAGGCCGTCGACGACCGCATCACCGCGCTGTTGGCCCAGGCCAACCTCTTCATCGCCCGGCAGATCGCCAGCGAAGGCGGCCGCTACCTCAACCTGGTCGTCGACGGCGGCAGCTTCAACGTGCTCGGCAGACGGATCGAGATCCTCGGCCTGCGCGCCAGCGCGAGCATCTTGCAGGCGTTGCGGCCGGCGGTGCCGAGGGAAATGCGCGGCTCGCTCGATCGGGTGCTTCGCTTCACGACGCTTGCCCGCGACAACCTCGACGTCGCCGCGCCGCTGATCGACCGGCTTGCACAGCCAATCGCCGTCGATAAGCAATCGGTCAGCGCCTCCACCCCGCCGCTGGATGTTTTTGCGATCGCCGTCGCAGCGACCCTGACGCTCACCTTCGTGACGCTGCTCCTGGTCGCCGGGTCGCTGGCATTGGAGCGTGAGGAGAACACCTTTCCCCGCCTCACCGGACTCGTCTCCCGCTCGGCTCTGCTCGCCGAGAAGGTCGGGCTGGGTATCGTTGTGGGACTGGTCGTAACCCTGCTGATGCTGGCTGGGGTGCAGATCTTCGTCGGGCTTGACTGGAGCCGCTTCGGGCTCTGGCTGGCGGCGATCCTTGCCGGCGGAGCAGGGCTGGCGGCGACCGGGGCGGCCCTCGGTGCGGTGGCGCGCGACGTGCGGACCGTCTCGCTTCTGGCCTTCATGATCTCGCTGCCGGTGGCGCTCCTCTCGCTCGTCCCCTCGGGCGCCGTCGGGGCAACCCTCTACGACGGCATCCGCGTGGTTACGGCCCTGTTCCCGTTCAAGCCGGCGCTGCAGGCGATGACCGCCGCCCTCGACTCCGCCGGCCCGGGCATCGGCGGACCCCTCCTGCACCTGGCGATCCTGGTCGTCGCCTACGGCGCGATCGCCCGCCTCGCCCTGCGCCGCTTCGCCTCCGTCTGACCGAGCGGCCTACGAAGTCTGCGCGCCACGTGCCGCCTGCTCGACCGCGGCGACGCCGCGGTCATCCCATTCTTCACGACACAGATCGGGGTCGGTCTGGTGCCACGCGCGGTAGAGAGGGTGGACCCAGGTCAGATAGGCCGCGGCAGCGATGGCGGTCGCCGCCACATACACCCACCAGTCGAAGAAGCCGAGCCACAGCCTGAGGCCGCCGCCGATGTAGACGACAGCGACGACTGCGGGCAGGAACGCGATGCGGAGTCGACTCATCTGGTAATCCCAGCGCTTTCGGCGCGTATGCCTCAAGCGCGGCCAGGCGGCGGCTGCGGCACGCAGGTCGAGCTCTCCTTTAATGGCGTAGACGAGCATCCAGAGGATTACGGCGCCGGCGCCGGCAAACGTTGCCCATTTCGTCACCGTGCCCGGGTCCAAGCTATGGATCCCGAGCAGAGCTAGAACGGGAACCGCCATCGTCACTACGGTCTTGCCGATGTCGAACGCTTTCACCCTCCCGTCATGCTCTCCTAAGACCAGGTAGCCGAGATCGGGCAGCGCCAGGGTGCGGGGCCGTCGCAGTTTCTTGCCTTTGTCGGTCGTCGTCCACTGATCCGACACCTCGCCGCCATAGCCATCGCGCTTGTCCGAAACCTCAGCGACCACCCCCTCGCGCCGCGCCGACTCGAGAACCTGCTTGATCTCATCTCTCTCGAGCGGCAGCAGGAAGCAGTCGAAGCGAAGGTAGAGCTCCTCGACCGTTGCGGCGCCGCGGTCGTTCAGCTCGGCGGCAAGCGTTCCGTGGAAGACGCGGCGGGCGCGGCGGCCCCTGGCCCGCTTCTTCGCGGTGTTGCCCTGGGTCAACGTCAGGGGCTGTTTGGGGTCAGGCCTGACGACGATCATGCGTGGGGAACCTATCGCTCCAAAACCACTTAATGCAAGTGGTATTTACAGGCAACAATCGGCGGCTGTGGTCGTCTCCCGCTATCCAGCCCGATCGCAAGTAGGGTCCCCGCATGAAGGTGCTCTTCATCGGCGATGTGGTCGGCGGCCCCGGCCGACGCGGGCTGAAGGCCGCGATGCCGGAGCTGCGAGAACGGCACAAGCCCGACCTGACGATCGTCAACGGCGAGAACTCGGCGGGTGGGATGGGGATCACCGAGAAGACCGCCGGGGCCCTTTTTGACGCCGGCTGCGATGTGATCACTACGGGCAACCACGTCTATCGCCACCGCGACGCCTACGACTTCCTCGATCGCGCGGAGCGGGTGATCCGGCCCGCCAACTATCCACATGCCAACCCAGGCAAGGGACACGTCGTGGTCGGGGTGGGTGGGGTGCGGGTCGGGGTGATCAACCTGAGCGGCGCGATCGGCCTGCGGGTAGCGCGGCTGCCCTTCCACGAGGTCGACAGCATCCTCGAGCGGATCGAGGCCGATTGTGTCGTCGTCGACTTCCACGCCGAAGTGAGCAGCGAGAAGGTGGCTATCGGCTGGCATCTCGACGGCCGGGTCGGCGCGGTCTTCGGCACCCACACTCACGTCCCCACCGCCGATGCGCGGGTGTTGCCCGGCGGCACGGCCTTCATCTCCGACGTCGGCATGACCGGATCGCGGACCAGCGTGCTCGGGGTAAAACCGGCGCAGGTGCTGGAGGCGATGACGACTCAGATGCCAGTCAAGTTCGAGACCGCCGAGGACGACGTTTGGATAATGGGGGCTGTGGTCGAGATCAACGAGCGGGGGCTTGCTGATTCGATCGAGCACGTGATGGTGCCCGCTCCTGCTGACTGACCCTGGAGGGATGGGCCTCAGAGGCCTTTTCTCGAGACGTCATCGCTACGAGGAGCAGGGGGTAGAACCAGACTATGTAGAGGTAGAACCAGTGCTGGGCCGTCAACTGGAGTGCTATGAGCAGGGCAGCTCCCAGCGCTGCCACTTGCATGAGCGTCTTTCGTCTTGGCCAGAAGGCAAAGCTGATTGCCAGGAGGCCCGTGGCGATCAGGATGGCTATGCGGAGCGGCCCGAGGCTTGGGACCTGGCCCCAGATGCTGAAGGGGGAGTCGCGGTTGGATTGGTAGGCGATCGTGCGGTCGTAGACCGTGTGCAGGCCGGGGTCGATTGCTGGCCAGAGCATCAGGAGACCGATGGTCGCCAGGAAGACCAGAGCGAAGATCGCGATCGTGCGGGGGCGAGCTCGGTAGGTGGCCAGCAGCGGCGCCAAGACTAAGGGGGCGAACTTGGTCAGAGTTGCCAGGGCCGCGAGCGCAGCTCGCGCGGCGGGTCGGGTGAGGACGAGCAAGGTTGCGACTAGGAGCGCGGCTACGAGAGTGTCGTTGGAGTTCGACTCGAGGGCGTAGGCCGTGTACGGGTAGGCCGCCCAGCCAAAAGCAAGGGTGGCGGCGAGCTTGCGGCCGACCGGTCCGGGACGGATGCGGAGGCCGAGCCAGATCAACAGAGCGAAGGTGGCGAGATCGAAGGCGACCGCGGCGCCGTGGGCGGCCGGGAGGTCGTCCCAGCTGCCATGCCATGGCCAAACCGCCTCGAAAGGGACGTAGGCGAGGTAATTGACAGGGCCGTAGGTGTCGCCCTGGGAGACTTCGGCTGGGAAGTTGTCGTAGAGGGGTTCGCCGTGTGAGATCCGGTCGGCGCCGACCACGCCCGCGTAGCCGACGTCGATCGCCCCCGAGTCAGCCATGTTGAGCCCGACTCGGAAGCCGACCAGGAAGAGGGCGGCCACCAACAGCCAGGCCGCCGGCCAGACAGGCCGAATGCCCTCGCCGCGGCCGCGCATGCCGATCCACAGCGCTCGGCCGAGCAAGTAGAGGAGCGGCGGGTACTGGAGTGGGACCGAGACGCCGATCTCGGCTCGGTTGAAGAAGTAGTTTGAGACTCCGAAGCCGAGCAGGACGAGCAGGTCGAGGCTGGCGACGCGCCAGGGACGGCGCCAATCCAGCAGCCCGACCAGGAAGAGAACGCAGAGCGGCAGGAAGACGTAGGGCGCGTTGAGCTTGTGGCCGAAGGCGCCGGAATAGCCGCGCGCCATCTTCCAGAGCACCTGGTATCCGGTCCAGGACTCGAGCACGGCTCCGGTCCGCATGTCGACGACGACAAGCGCGACCTCCTCGTCACCGGCGAAGTAGGCGACCTCCCAGTTGCCGTCGACAACCGAGGCGCTGTGCGTAAGCCCCCCGTTCTCGCGTCGCTCCTTGACCACGTTCGCGTCGCGATTCGCAACTTTCGTCGCTCGCTTGGCCGAGATGTCGCCCTGGCCTGCGAGGGCGACGGCGGGAAGCAGCAGGGCGAGGAGGGTCGCTACAAGAAAGGCTCGCCTCATAGCCCGAAGTGCTCGAGCACCACCGGCGCCACGTCGCGCAAGGCCCACTGCGAACGGTCCTTGGGACCATCAGGCCCACAGCCGACGAAGAGGAGCGGGGCGAGCGAGTCGCCGCGATGCAGGGAGCCGTGGCTACCTCCCCCGGCGTGGCTGACACCGCCCCAATCGACCGCCTCGTAGCCAGGCGTGAGGGAAATAACCAGGTCGCCGGCATGCGGCGCGGTCAAAGCAGAGAAGACGCGGGCGAAAGGATCCGGGTACTCCTTGCTGCTGATGCGGCCATCCTCCACGACCGCCGCCAGCACGCCGAGCTCGCCTTCGACGTCCCATTGCACGCCACGGAGATCTGTGACCTGGTTGCCGGGGCGGAATCTCAGCCACTCCCCTTGACGCTCGACCAGCGCGGTTTGCCCCGCCTCGAGCCGGCAGACGAGGTCGACCCCTTCGGTCTCCCCCAGCCGCCGCTCGACCTCGCCGAGTTCGGCCCGCTCCCCCTCGCCCGGCAGCAGGTAGACGTGGGCGGCGCGGCCGGTCGGGCTGACCGCGAGCTGCGCCAGCTCGGGTCGGTCGTCGGAGGGCGCCAACACCGTCCACTCGCGGGCGAGCAGCTCGGCCAGCGGCAGGCCGCGGCTGACCGGAGTCTGCGCATGGTCGGCAAGCAGGATCACGGCATGGTCGGCGAGGAACGCCTCCAGCCCCCCTCCCGCCTCGACCAGCTTGGCGAAGCAGTGGTCAGCCTTGGCGATCGACTCGACGCTCGCCTCCGGCCCGTAGCGGTGCGAGTAATTATCGTTGTCGGGCAGCGAGAGGAGCAGGAAGTCGTAGTCTCCGGCACGCTCCAGCTCGGCGGCACAGCAGGCCGAGTAACCATCGCGGCTGCCGGGGATCGAGGTCGACTTGCATGGCACCTCGCGACTGGCATAGAGATCGCCGTAGAAGAGCTCGGCCGGACCCCAGGTGTGGTGGCGGAACTTGAGCTGGGTCGTCTCGACCGCGCGCCGGAGCAGACCCTCCAACGAGACCTGATGGCGGTGGCGACCCCGGTAGATCAAGAACGGCGTGCAGGCGGTCCGCACTCCGGCATCGTCGAGCCGCTCGAAGAGGGTCTCGACTTCAGGGCTGAGGTGGGCGAGGTTCATGTTGTAGACAAGGTCATAGAGGGCGCGAAAGACGCCGACAGCCCGCGTCGCCTCCAGCGAGGAGCCGTACTCGACGTAGCGGCGCTCGAGCCGGTGGTACCAGTTCATGCCGCTGATCCAGTGGCGGTCGG
>DATFVC010000023.1:0-9856 GCA_035260485.1 Solirubrobacterales bacterium
CCGCCCGCCCTTGGCGAAACCCGCCTCCAAATGCTCGCCCCAGGTCTGCTCGAAGGCATCGACACTGAAGAAGATCGGGATCCAGCCGTCGCAGATCTCCGCCGCCATCTCGACCGATTTGCGGCCGATCGCGCCAACGAAAACCGGGATGTGGGAGCGCTCGGGGTGGAAGTTGAGCTTCAGCGCCTTGCCCTCGCCGCCTGGCAGCGGCAGCTGGTAGTGCTCGCCCTCGTGTTCGAGCTTGCCCTCGCGGGCGACGATCTCGCGCACCACTTCGATGTACTCGCGGGTGCGGCCCCAGGGCTTCGCGTAGGGAACGCCGTACCAGCCTTCGGAGACCTGCGGCCCGGAGGGGCCGAAGCCGAAGAGGAAGCGGCCGCCGGAGAGCTTGTCGATCGTCGCCCCCGCCATCGCGGCGGCGGCCGGCGGGCGCGCCGGCACCTGCAGGATCGCGGCGCCGAGGTTGATCGTCTTCGTCTGCGGGGCGAGCCAGGCAAGGACGCTGACCACGTCGGAGCCATAAGACTCGGCCGCCCAGACCGACTCGAAGCCGGCCGCCTCAACCGCCCGCACGACCTCGACCGCGTCCTCACCAGCAGGGCCGATGCCCCAGTAGCCAAGGTTAAGTCCGAGTTTCAAAGCCATCCGCCGGGAACCCTATTGAATGTCCCCTGATGGCCGCCACCGCAACCGACACACCGGACGCCGCCGAGCGCGGCCTGAGCAGCGCCGAGGCGGCCAAGCGCCTGCGCAAGCTCGGCCCGCCTCCGGACACGTCTTCGCGCTCGGTCTCGAGCATCATCGCCGGCAACGTCTTCACCCTCTTCAACGCGATCATCGGCGTCTTCTTCGTGCTGATCCTCTCGCTGGGACTGATCGCGGACGCCATCTTCGGCGTGATCGCGATCGTCAACTCCTACATCGGCATCCGCCAGGAGCTGAAAGCCAAGCGGACCCTGGACGAGCTGGCGGTGCTGGTCGCCCCTCACGCCAAGGTCATCCGCGGCGGCGCCGTGGTCAACCTGCTGGCGGAGGAGATCGTGCCGGGGGACGTGATCGTGGTCGAGCCGGGCGATCAGCTGGTCGCCGACGGCGAGACGATCGCCAGCCGCGGCATGACCCTGGACGAGTCGATGCTGACCGGCGAGGCCGACGGGGTGCGCAAGGAGGTCGGCGAGCGGGTTTTGTCGGGCTCCTTCTGCATCGCTGGCTCCGGTCGCTACCGGGTCGACGCGGTGCGCGAGGAGAGCTACGCCGGGCGCCTCGCCGGGGAGGCGAAGGCCTTTCGCCACCCACCCTCGCCGCTGCAGGCCGAGGTCAACCGGGTGATCGTCGCCTGCACCTGGGCGATGGCGCCGCTGGCGGTGCTGCTGCTGATCACCTTCCAGTTGCGCAGCGTCGACCTGGTCGATGCGGCGCAGACGGCGACCGCCGGCCTGGTGACGCTGATTCCCGAGGGCCTGGTGCTGCTGATGAGCGTCACCTTCGCGGTGGCGGCGGTGCGGCTGGCGCGCAAGGACACGCTGGTGCAGCAGATGAGCGCCACCGAGAGCCTCGCCGCGGTCGACACGATCTGCGTCGACAAGACGGGCACGCTGACCGACGGCCGGTTGCGCCTGCTCGGGGTCGAGGTCGCCGAAGGGGTCGATGCCGACGAGGCGCAGGCGGCGCTGGGACGCTTCGCCGCCAGCGCCGGCGACCGCAACCGGACGCTGGAGACCGTCGCCGAGGCCTTCCCCGCGCAACCGGGGCGGGTCGGCGGCGAAGTGCCGTTCTCCTCGAAGTGGAAGTGGAGCGGGTTGCGACTGGGCGGCGTCAGCTACGTCCTCGGCGCGCCGGACATCCTCGCCGCGAGCGGGGCGCTGGCGCTGCCGCCGGGACTCGCCCGCAAGCTGGAGGAGGAGACGGCGGCGGGACGACGGGTGGTGGCCTTCGGCCAGTCCGCCGAGGCGCTGCCCGACGACCCGGCGCACGCGCCGGCCCCTCGACTCGCCCCGGTCGCCCTCGTCGTATTGGAGGAGACGCTGCGCGCCGACGCCGCCGAGACGATCGCCACCATGCGCGAGGCGGAAGTCGACCTGAAGCTGATCTCCGGCGACGCGCGGGCGACGGTGACCGCGGTCGCTTACGCGGTCGGAGTGCCCGCCGACGCCGGCGTGATCGAGGGCTCGGAGCTGCCCGAGGACCCCGAGCAGCTCGCGGCGGTGGCGCTGCGAAACACGATCTTCTGCCGGATCGCGCCGGAGCAGAAGAAGGCCCTGGTCGAGGCGCTGCGGGCGTCGGGCCGCTACACGGCGATGATCGGTGACGGGGTCAACGACGTGCCGGCGCTGAAGCAGGCGCGGCTGGCGGTGGCGATGGGCTCGGGCGCCCAGGTGACGAAGGGGATCGCCGACGTGGTCCTGCTCAAAGACCAGTTCGCGCGATTGCCCGAAGCGGTCGCCGAGGGGCGGCGGATCGCCCGCAACATCCACCGCCTCGGCCGCCTCTACCTCACCAAGAGCGTGTATGCCGCGGCGCTGATCCTGCTCGTCGCCGTGCCCGGCTTCGCCTTCCCCTTCCTCCCCCGCCACCTCACCCTGGCCGCCTTCCTGACGATCGGCATCCCCTCCTTCGTCCTCGCGCTGGCGCCCTCCGACGGACCGCTCTATCGCGGCCGTCTGCTGCGCGCGCTGGCCGCCTTCGCGGTGCCCGCCGGGCTGGCGACGGCGCTCGGCTCGATCCTCTGCTTCTTCCTCGTCGACACCGTCTTCGGGGGCTCGCTGGAAGCGGGCCGGACGGCGGCGACGACGACGCTGATCGTCCTCGGCCTTGCCTTCGTGCTGCTGCTGGAGCGCGGCCCGGGGCGCGAGCACATCGCGATCCAGAGCTACATGCTGGCGATGGTCGCCGGTCTCGGCGCCCTCTTCGCCCTGATCCTCGCCGCCGCCCCGGTACGCGACTTCTTCCAGATGGCGCTGCTCACCGCGAGCCAGTGGTTCCTGGCGCTGCTCTGCTCGGCCATCGGCTTGACGATCGCGAGCCTGCTCTGGCGCCTGCCGCAGATCGAACGTCTGGAAGCCCCTGGCTACGAACCGGTAGCCGAAGACCCCTGATGCTTCCGGACGTGCCGGGACTTAGGCACCCATATGGACGCTTAAGTCCCGGCACGTCCAGGCAGGACCATCCTCAAGTCGCGTTCGGGGAAGGGGAGCGGGTCGGTGGCGCGGTCGAACTCGGCCAGGGCGTCGGGGGCGAGCTGCTCGAAGGCGCGGCGCACGCCGGCGAGGTAGTCGCGACTGACATAGGCGTTGCCCTCGGCAACCCCCTCGCGGCAGCGTTCGCGGGCTGCACCGAGGCCCACGTAGGTGAAGACGCGGCCTGCGAGCGGCCGGTCGAAGGCAGCGGTGACATCGACGCGCGAGTAGTTGATCTCCCGTGCGTCGAGTGTCGCCAGCCGCTCCGCGTCCACGGGGATCGCAATGCCGTTGACGGTGCTCCCCTCGCTCGGCTCGACGTCCAGGTAGGCGACGCGGATCCGCGGCCTTTCCCCGGTCTCCCGGTCGAGGAAATGCTTGACGGCATCGCCGCCTTCCCAGTTGTTCATCGCCGCCCCCCAGTAGCGGCGGAACCCCCGCAGCCACCCAGGCAGCGGCTCGTGCTCTGCGTCCTCGACCGCGAGCTGCTCCGGCAGCGCTACAAGCGAGGCGTAGCCGAAGACGTATGCGACGCTGGAGCTTGGATCAGGCATCGCGCCCGTTCCAACCTGCTCAGGAATCGCGTGGGGGCAGGACGAACTGGCTGACGATCAGATTGGCCGCCAGCCGCGGCGCCTCGCCCTCGCGGCGACGCTCCATCCGCACCTCGATCACCACCGTGCTCTTGCCGGTGTGGAGCGGCTCGGCGACGGCGACGATCTCGTCGCCGAGCAGGCCGGCGGCGAAGACGTTCAGCTTCAGCTCGATCGTGGTGAAGTTGTGGCCCGGCGGGATGACGCGGAAGGTCGCCCAGGCAGCGACGGTGTCGCCGAGCGCGGTCCAGACGCCGCCGTGGACGAAGCCGCCGGGGTGCAGGTGGCGCTTGTCGACGACGATCCGTCCCCGCGAGTGCGAGTCCTCGATCTCCAGCGGCTCGATCCCGAGGTCGCCGGGGAAGCTGCCGGGGAGGAAGTTGCGAACGGACTCCGGGGTGATCAGGGAGCTGGGATGGGGCGCGTCGGTCACCGCGGCCGGACCCTATCCGAGGCTCCGTCAGGCGGTCTCACGGCCGTAGTCGCCGAACGGCTCGTCGCGCTCCCGCACCGCCTCCTTGAAGCCGGACTCGGCGGCGCGGCGGACGAAGCCGTGGCCCTCCTCGGTGTGACGGGCGATGCCGTCGAAGAAGGTGCCGAGCAGCTGCGTCTGGTGCAGGCCCTGCGCGAGAGCGACTGGTTGACCAGCATCTTCATCATCACCAGCTGGTTGATCGGCAGCCGGGCGACCCGCTCCACCAGAGCCTCGAAACGCTCGTCGAGCTGCTCGGGCGGCACCGCCTCGGTCGCCAGCCCCCACTCCGCAGCCTGCTCGCCGCTCAGCGAATCGCCGGTCAGCAGTAGCCGCTTGGCGCGCATAGGACCGAGCCGCGCCGCCCACAGCGCCGTCGTCGGCGAGCCCCAGACGCGGGCCGGCGGATAGCCGATCTTGGCGTCGGCGCCGATCACCAGCAGGTCCGAGCAGAGCGCCATGTCGGTGCCGCCGGCGACGCAGTAGCCGTGCACCTTGCAGATCACCGGCTTCTCGGAGTGGAAGAGGCTCATGAAGCCGCGCACGTTGCGCGACATGAACTGGAAGTCGGTGACCGGGTCCCAGTTCGACTCCGGCGCGTGGTTGGCGCCGATCGTCGCCGGGTCGACGGGCGAGCCGGGCGGCGCCTCGACCCCCTCCATCCCGCTCATGTCGCCCTCGGCGGAGGCGACCAGGTCGTAGCCGCCGCAGAAGCCGCTGCCGGCGCCGGCGAGGGAGATGACGTGGACGGCGGGGTCGAGATTGGCCCGCTCGACGCAGGCCGCGATCTCGACCGGCATCCGCGGCACGATCCCGTTGCCGCGGTCCGGCCGGTTCAGGGTGATGCGGGCGACCCGATCGCCGGTGTCGTAAGTAAGCGTCTCAAGATCCACCGAGCGCAGCGTACTTCTTCACCGCCGACGGGCCTCAAACGGAATTATACGTCCCGTTTGAGGCCCGTCGGCGGGCGGTTCAGACCCTTTCGACCAGCATCGCCTTGCCCTGCCCGCCCGCGACGCACATGGTCTCGATCCCGACCTGGTAGTCGTCGGTCTCCATCACGTTGAGCAGGGTGCCCATCATCCGGGCGCCGGTCATGCCGAAGGGATGGCCGAGGGCGATCGCGCCGCCGTGCGTGTTCAGCTTCTCCAGCGGGATGTCGCACTCGTCCATGATCGGGATCACCTGGGCGGCGAAGGCCTCGTTGAGCTCGACCGTGTCGACGTCTTCCATCGTCATCCCGGACCGCTCCAGCACCTTCTTGATCGCGCCGATCGGGGCGACGCCCATGTACTCGGGCTCGTTGCCGAAGGTGGCGGCGGTGACGATGCGGGCGCGCGGGGTCAGGCCCAGCTCCCTGGCCTTGGTGTCGCTCATCAGCAGCACCGCGGCGGCGCCGTCGTTGAGCGGGCAGGAGTTGCCGGCGGTGACGCCACCGCCGCCGAAGGACTCCTCCAGCTGGGCTAGCTTCTCCAGGGTGGAGGAGGCGCGTGGGCCGTCGTCCTTGCCGACCTCGGTGCCGTCGGGCAGGGTCACAGGGACGATCTCGCGCTCGAAGAAGCCGTCCTCCTGGGACTGCACAGCCAGTTCCTGGGAGCGCTGCGCGAACTTGTCCATGTCGGCGCGGCTGACCTCGTATTTTTCGGCGACGTTGACAGCGGTCTTGCCCATCTCGATGTAGGCGTTGGGCTGGCCGTCGTTGCCCTGCAGGTTCGGGTTCTGGTCGTCGGCGCCGGCCGGCTCGGTGCGCTCGTTGTAGCGGCTCACCCACTCGACCCCGGCGGCGATGTAGACGTCGCCCTCGCCCGCCTTGATCGCGTTGCCGGCATGGCGGATCGCGTCGAGGCTGGAGGAGCAGTAGCGGGAGACGGTGACGCCGTTGACCTCCTGCGGCAGCTTCTCGGAGAGCAGCGAGACGATGCGGCCGATGTTGAACGCCTGCAGGCCCTGCGGCATGCCGCAGCCGCAGAATAGGTCTTCGACCGAGGCCGGATCGACCTCGGGGTTGCGCTCGAGCAGCTGGTCGACGACGTAGGCGCCCATCTCATCGGGGCGCAACTGGGCCAGCGAGCCCTTGAAGGCACGGCCGATCGGCGTGCGGATGGTGTCGACGATCACTGCCTCGGGCATGCGGGATTCTCCTTGGGTTCTAGGGATGGGAAGTGGGGACCGGAGGGTATTTGACCCGACCCTCCGGCGCGGTTCTCGACTAGATTGGGGTGATGTCGCTGGATGGTTTGCGGGCCTGGATCGGAGAGGTCGAGCGCAAGCTCGGCATGCGCACCCGCGTCTTTCTCGCCCTCACCGTAATCGCGATCGGTATTGGCGGGGCGGCGATCTACTTGGCAATCGACGCCCGCGAAAGCTCGGTCAGCGAAAGCGACGTGCAGGCGCTGCAGGAGCGGCTCGAAGCGCGGATAGACGAACTCGCCGCAACGGCATCGACCCCGCCGGCCGCAGCGGAAACCGAACCGAAGCCCAAACCGGAAGCCAAAACGGAAGCCGGCAAGAACGGCGCCGGTGCGACTCCCAAGGGGGCGACTGGAGGTGCTGCGAGCGCCGCCAAACTGCAGGAACTGCTCGAACGCGCCAAAGAAAAGTCCAAAGCCCACGAATAGCGCCTTGTGCCGATACGCACGTTTGTGCCTGGAGGTCGTCCCCGGTCTGCGTTACATTCGCCGCAATCCACCTCGCGCCTTAACGCGAGTCTTGCCCAGAGTGGCAACGAAAGGAGACCCCGATGCCTGAGGGTTACTGCGTCAAAGAGCGCAAGAAGGTCGAGATCCAAGACGCCAAACAGGTGACCATGAAGAACGGTCGCCCGGCGATCCAAGGCACCTGTCCGGATTGCGGCACCAAAATCTTCAAGATCGGCAAACTCGAATAGGCGCCGCCCAAGCCTGAACCCAGTTCAGCGGCTGTCCGTATTCCGGGCAGCCGTGTTTTCCCTCGCCTTCTCGAGATCTGCGTGAGATGCCCTCCGGCGCGCTCAGCGACGAGCGCGATGTGCGCGAGGCCTATGCCGCCCACGCGGGCGAGCTGTACGGGTTCGCGGTGCGCTCGCTGGGCGACTCGGGGCTTGCCGAGGAGGCGGTCCAGGAGACCTTCCTGCGCGCTTGGCGGGCTGGCGCCCGCTTCGACCCGCAGATCGGCTCGCTGCGCACCTGGCTGTTCGCAATCCTGCGCAACGTGGTGATCGACCTCGGTCGGGCGCGAGCGTCGCGCCCGACCGTCGCCGAGGGCGGGATCGAGCCCACGGTCGAGCCCTTCGAGGAGGCATTGCTGTCCTGGCAGGTAGAGGAGGCGATGCGACGGATCGGCGAGCAGCATCGCCGGGTGCTGCTCGAGACCTACTACCGTGGCCGCCCCTACGCCGAGGTCGCCAAGGAGCTGGGCGTGCCGGAGGGAACCGTCAAGAGCCGTGTCTACTACGGCCTGCGGGCGCTGCGGGTGGCGCTGGAGGAGATCGGATATGACGACTGAGAGATGCCGCGAGTGGCGCGAGTCGCTGGGCGCTCACGCGCTCGGCCGGCTGCCGGAGGAGGAGCGCGCAGCCCTCGAGGCGCACCTCGAGGGCTGCCCCGAGTGCCGCGCTGAGATGGAGGCGCTGGCGGGCGTGGCGCAGCTGCTGCCGCTGGCCGACCCCGAGCACTTCGGCACGGCGCCGGCGCCGCCACCCTCGCTCGCCGACCGGGTGGCGGCGACGATCCGCGCTGAGCGACGCTCGCAACGGCGGCAACGGCTGCGGCTGGGCCTTGCCTTCAGCGGGATTACCGCCGCCGTGGCCGCCGCCGCGCTGGCGATCTTCGTGCTGCCGGGCGGCGCCGGCGGCAACCCGGAGCAGCACATCGCCTTCCAGTCCCTCCCACCCGGGCTCCACATCGGCGCCACCCTGGAGCCGCACGCCTACGGCACCGAGATCCACATGTATGTGAAGGGGGCGCCCTCCGGGACGCTATGCCGTGTCTTCGTGCGCGGCCCCGACGGGACGCGCCAGCCAGCCGGCTCCTTCCGTTACCGCTGGGGAAACGACTCAGACGCCGTCCTCAGCGCCGCCCTCGACCTCTCCCGCACCAGGGCGATCGGGGTGCGGGTGGGTAACCGAACCTTTGTCGCCCCGGTCGATTCGGGCGGGACGGCGTAGGGACACGGCGGGACCCGATCAGAGCTGCGTCGCGATCAGCCCGATGAGGGCCACAATCACGCCGCCCCCGAGCTGGAGCATCGTGCGCTGAAGAGCATCGATTCGGCTGTTGACGGCGCGCAGCTCGGCGTCGACGCGGTTGAAGCCATTTTCCATCCCGCGATTCATGTCGTCCAGTCGCCCGTCTGTCCAGCTGTTTCTCATCGCCTCCATGATGACAGCACGGTAGACAGAACGATGCGCGCGGGTGGCGCGCAAATTCAAAATCCTCTGCCGCTTCTTTCGTGCAAAACGGCTACGAGCGCTTGCGAAAGGAGATCGAGGGCGGAACCTGCTCGCGGATCTCGGCCAGCAGCCGTACCGCGATCTCACCCGGCTCCTCGTCGAGCCGTGCCTGACCGGCGGCGGGCTCGAAGAAGCGGGCCCGCAGCCGCGGGCGGCGGGGGAATCCGGTCATCTCGGAGGTGCCCTCGACCGCGACGCAGACGAGCTTCGCCTCGGGGACCTCGAGGGCGAGGCGGCCGACCCCGCTGCGCGCCCGCAGCACCTCGCCGCGCGAGCGGGTGCCTTCGGGGAAGACGCCGATGCAGGCGCCGGCGCGAAGCTCCTCGATCGCCCGCGACAGCGCCCCGGCGTCCCCGGCTCCGCGCTCGATCGGGATCTGGCCCATGCCGTTCAGGACCGGGCTCAGGCCGCGCACATCCCACAGCGTCGATTTCGCCAGCGCCTTGATCTGACGGCGCCGGATCGCCGCCACCCCGATCGTGACGGGGTCCCAGTGACTGTCGTGGTTGCTGACCACCAGCACCGGCCCCGCCTCCGGCAGCGTGTCGAGCCCCTCGACCGTGAGCCGGCCCCACGCCATGACCGCCGGCCGGCAAACGGCCATCGCGACGCGATACATGCGGCTCGGCTCCTTCAAGGAGAGTGAGTTCTACTCGACTCCCGCGTGGTGGAGCTGACGCGCCCGCCTCAGTGGCGTGAGCGCTTGTGCTTCCGCTTGCCCCCACAATCAGCCCGCATAACAGGATTGGCGGTGGACTGCTTGCCGTTTTGCCCGCTGAATTCGACGTTGGCCCTCGAGACAGCCCCGCAGAGGTTGCGGCTGTTGACGATCAAGCCCTTCTTGCCACCCTGCATGCGCAAGAGGACTTTGGAGAGTGGCGCGTCGGGGGTAGATTCGACCGTGGCCCTGATCCCACCTTGGGCGGAGTCGATCCGGGTCGCAACCTCGATGTCAACTAAGCCGTGCAGGTCGAAGACCAGGTCGGGCAGCTTGTGGTTTGAGGAGCGCAGGTAGACCGGTCCTTCAAGCGGCGTGTCGAGCAGGGGCGTCCAGGCTTTGATGAAGCCGTACTGGGCTCCAGCCGGACAGGCCTTGGCGGCGAACTGGACCCTGGTGCAGATCGTCCTGATGTGAGCCTGGTCGAGGAAGGCAGAGCGGGGCAATCTCACGACCAGGCCTTTGACG
>DATFVC010000024.1:0-9291 GCA_035260485.1 Solirubrobacterales bacterium
GATCCCCTCTCCCGCCGACGGCGGCTACCTCGCCTTCTATCCACTCGCCTACGCGGCGCTGGTCGTCCTCCTGCGGACGAGGATCGGGGCCTTCCCGGTCGCGCGGTGGCTGGACGGTGCGATCGTCGGCTCCGCGGTCGCTGCGCTGGCGGCGGCGTTCGCGCTGGGGCCGATCGTCGACGCTTCCAGCGAAGGCCAGACGCTCGCCGTCGCGACCAACCTTGCCTATCCGATCGCCGACCTGACCCTGTTGACGATGGTCGCAACCGCCGCCTCCTTCACCGGCTGGCGGCCGGGACGCAGCTGGACGGTCCTCGGGGCCGGCCTCCTGCTGCTCGCCGTCTCCGACGGCGTCTACCTGCTGCAGGCTGCCCAGGGGACCTACGCCGAAGGCACGATTCTCGACGCCGGCTGGCCGTGTGGGGTCCTGCTGGTGGCTTGCGCGGCGTGGATCGAGCCGGGCACCATGGAGCCCGTGCGCTCGCGGGCCGTGCGGATCATCGCGATACCGGCCGTCGCGGCCCTGGTCGCGATCGGCATTCAGGCAGGCGAACGGTTCACCACCGCCCCCACCGCGGCGGCAGCCATCTCCCTGCTCACCCTGATCGCCGTCGTCGTGCGGCTGGTCCTCTCGTTGCGCGAGAGCCAGGTGGAAGCCCGCTCGCGCATGCACGAGTCGCGCACCGACGAGTTGACCGGGCTGCCCAACCGCAGGGCGCTGATGGTCGATTTGGAGCGTGCGATCACGCGCCCCGCAGCGACCGGGTCCCTGCGGCTCCTCGCGCTGTTCGACCTCGACGGCTTCAAGCTCTACAACGACACCTTCGGCCACCCGGCCGGTGACGCCCTGCTGGAACGGCTCGGCGGGCGACTGGAGCGCTTCGCGGACTCGAAAGGCCGCGCCTACCGCCTCGGTGGCGATGAGTTCTGCCTTCTGGCCGAGTGTACGGCGGCCGAGGTCGACCCGATCGTGGCTGGCGCCACCGCGGCGCTCTCCGAGCGCGGCGAGGGGTTCTCGGTCACGGCTTCGCAGGGCAACGTCCTCTTGCCGAGCGAGGCCAGCTCGCTCAAGGAGGCAATGCAGCTCGCCGACCGGCGGATGTACGCGAACAAGGCGAGCGAGCGGACCTCGGCCGGCTCGCAGTCGCGCGACGTGCTGCTCTCGGCGCTGCGCGAGCGCCAGCCGCAGCTGGCCGAGCAGGCCGTCGACGTCGCCGAGCTGGCGCTGGCGGTCGCCGACGAGCTCGGCATGGAGGCTGAGCAACGCGATGAGACCTACCGCGCCGCGCAGCTGCACGAGACGGGGAAGATGGCGATCCCCGACGCGATCCTGAACAAGCCGGGCCCGCTCGAGGATTCCGAGTGGGAGTTCGTTCGCCAGCACACCCTGATCGGCGAGCGGATCATCGCCTCGGCGGCGGCGCTCGTGCCGGTCGCGCGCCTGGTTCGCTCCAGCGGTGAGCGCTGGGATGGCGGTGGCTACCCGGACTCCCTGCGCGGCGAGCAGATCCCACTCGGCGCCCGGGTTGTCGCCGTCTGCGACGCCTATGCGGCGATGGTCTCAGAGCGCCCCTACAGCGTCGCGATGCGTCCCGCGCGGGCACTCGAGGAGCTCCGTCGCAGCGCCGGCTCGCAGTTTGACCCCGAGGTCGTTGCCGCCTTCGAGCAGGTCGCCGCGCAGCGTGGCCTTCTCATCGAGCCCGAGCTAAGGAGGAAGTCGGGCGGAACGGGGCGAACCGTCTCCACCCCTTAAAAGGCCGCCCGTGTCGCGCTAGCCTCTTTGCCAAGACGCTCGCCCAGGCGAAAGCGGCGTTGAAGACGGCCGCCCGCAGGCTCGGCACGGTGCGCAGGCCACGTCCCCGTAAAGGCAGGCGCCTGCCGCGCTCGTCGTCAAGTCCTCGACCCCCGCGGCGGGTGCGAAACCCGCCGGCGGCAAGGTCAACCATCACCCTCGGGCCGAAACCGAGAAAAGCACACCGCTAGTTCGCGAGCTGGAGCGAGAGTGCTTCGGCAACATCAGGATTCGCAGGTCGCTGGGGCAAGAAATGGGGCAAGAACCCCCACAGATCCCAGCCGATCCCAGCCGATCCCAGCCGATCTCGATCTCGTGAAAGCCGCTTGAAACCGTGCCCCACCTAGTCCAGCGGGACTCCAGGGTCGGGCTCATAACCCGAAGGTCGCAGGTTCGAATCCTGCCCCCGCTATGGCTCCATTAGTGACTTTCCGGTCTTCTGAAGCTGCTGGCGAGGACGGGCCATGACCAAGGCGGAGCTGCACGCGCAGATCGACTCGATGACGGAGGAGGAAGCGGCGCAGGTCAAGTTGATCTTCGCGAGGAGAGACTGTTGCCGGGTGCTTCCTCGCCGGCCCTTCGTCACGCCCTCGCGGCGCCGAGGAGGGGGTCGACCTGGTTGAGCGTTTCGGTCATGCCTTGCTCCATCCCCATCTCGATCATCTGTTCCATCGACTCGCGGTCAGCGAAGTGGGTTTGGATCGACATCGTCGCGGTGCCGTTGGTCTCGGCGATCGTCACCGTCATCGCCGTCGGGCCTCCGTCATCCGGCTTGCCCTCGTCGTCGACGGCGTCGTCCTTGATGTGCAGCCGGTGGGGCGGCTCGACCTCTCAATCCGCCACCAGCCGTGGTGCTTCTCACCGTCCGGGCCGGTCATAAGTAGGTAGTGCGCGCGCCGACCGTGAGCTCGTGCTCGACGAAGGTCGACGAATGGGCCGGCGGGCTCCACCAGCGCTCCAGCTGGCGTGGATCCGGCCACAGCTCCCAGAGTCGCTCGGCATCGGCGTCGAACTTCGCCGTGATCGTCATGGTCAGGGCGTCGATGTCCTTGTCTACGTCGGTGACGGGCATCAGCTGTCTCCTTTATCGGTTTCGAGGATCTGCTCCATCCGCTCGATCCGGCCACGCCAGTCCGCCTCGAGACGATCGAGTACAGCGTGGGCGCGCGCGAGGGCGTCGGTCTGGGTGTGGACGATCGACTCGCGACCGACCCGGTGCTTGCTCACCAGTTCAGCCCGCTCCAGCACGGCGACGTGCTTCTGCATCGCCGTCACGCTGATCGGGTGTTCGCGGGCCAGGGCCGAGACCGAGAGCCGGCCCTCGTGGGCGCGACGGAGGATGTCGCGGCGGATGGGATCGGCCAGCGCCCCGAACAGCAGGTCAGTGGCCCCCTCGTCGTCGTGGATCGGTTTCTTATCTACAACCATTTGGTTGTAGGTTAGCACGACGGGGTACGGTGCAAATCGCAATTACTTGGAGGACGCCGATGCCGGACACCACCTGCCACATGTCGATCTCGCTCGACGGCTTCGTCGCCGGGCCGGACCAGAGCCGGGAGAATCCGCTGGGGAAGCGCGGCAGGGAGGTCCATATCTGGCACCTCGGCGACGAGCGCGCGAACGACGCCGACGCGACGGCAGAGGGCTGGCTCATGCGACCGCGCGGGGCCTACGTCATGGGCCGCAACATGTTCGGGCCGATCCGCGGCAAGTGGGATGTGGACTGGGATGGATGGTGGGGCTCCGAGCCGCCTTACCACGCGCCGGTCTTCGTGCTCACCCACCACGCCCGCGAGCCGATCGAGATGGAGGGCGGCACGAGCTTCCACTTCGTCACCCAGGGCTTCGAGGCCGCCTACGCGCAGGCGCGTGAGACGGCCGGCGAGGATGGCATCGACATCGCGGGCGGCGCCTCGACCGTCCGTCAGGCGCTCGCCGCCGGAGTGATCGACGAACTCACGCTCGACGTGGCCCCCGTCCTGTTCGGGTCCGGCGAGCGGCTGTTCGACGGAGTCGAGTCCCTCGGGTTCGAGCCGGTCGAGGTGCTCCACTCTCCGCTCGCCACACACATCCGCTACCGGCGGGCGGGGTGAGGAGCCGATCTTCGGGTCTGGGGCGGCATCAGCTTTTTGGCGGCCACTCATGGGCTCGATTTGTAAGGGCGGCAGCTGCCGCCCTCAACGTCATTGCTGACTCGATCGCTTCCAGAGCGCTAACCATGTAGCGCCGCGACGCCGTGTACGCCATGTGCCCTTACGTGTACCCTTGGGGATATGGCTGATCGGAACCGCCGCATCAACGTGACTCTGGAGCCAGATTACGCGCAGAAGCTGGCGAGCTTGGCGGAGCGCACGCATGTCCAAGAGGGAACTCTGGCTCGCTCGCTTCTCTCCAGCGCACTCGACGAAGCCGACCCCGAAGCCTCGCGAATCACTGAAATCCTCGATGGGATTCCTGGAGCGTGGGAGAGGGCGCAAGATTCGATCGAGCAGGCTCGGCGCGGCGAGACGGTCCCGCTCTCCGAGCTCTAGCCGATGGCTACGATCGAGGTCACGCGCTTGGCGCGTGACGAGCTTCGTGAGCTGATGGAGACCCGTCAGCTTCCAGCCGACACGCGCGAACGGGTCTCGCGCACGCTGCTCACGTTGGAAGAGTTCCCGCGCGCCGGCAAGCAGCTCTCTGGCCTCTGGCGGGACTGTCGGGCGCTGATCGGTCCATGGGGGTGGCTGATCGTCGTCTACATGTACATCGAGGCCGAGGATCGGGTCGTCGTTATCGCCTTCCACGACGCACGAACCTCCGACGCCGCAATCACCCGTTCTTAAGACCGAGAAATCTCATAACCTGAAGGTCGCGGGGTTCGAATCCCGCCCCCGTTATTCCACTCCGAAGTGGCAATTGCTGTTTGGCTTCTGACCATCGGCAACGTGTGCGGGTCAGTAGTTCGGCGCCGGGCGGTATCGCCGCTGAGCCAGGTCAAAGGACCGGTGGCTCAGTTTTTTCGCATTCGCCTTTGATCTTGGCGGCGGCTCAAGATCAGGGTCGCGGGGCCTACGGGCACCGGGCCGCGCGGGCTCTCATCCCCCTCGTAAGGAGAGTTGGTGCGGGTGGTTTGGCCGCTCGATCGGCGCGGGTATCCGGGAGACGTTCCCCGCTGACGGGGACCGTGGGACGGGAGTCACGGCGTGGAAGCAAGGATTCGCGGATTCTTCGGTTGGCTCGACAGCGTGCCGATGCGAGTCGCGGACTTCTTCTACGTGCTTACCGGGGGCGGGGAGGAGGTGCGGCGGTCGCGCGGTCGCGAGCGTGAGGGCTTCGCTCTCTACTTCTTCTTCCTTGCGGTCGAGGTGTTCCTCGGTGGCGCCGCGCGCTGGCTGATGACCCGCGGGGCGATCATCTGGATCGATCTGGTCGTCTCGCTCGGGGGTTGGGTTGCGGTGATGCCCTGGGCCGTTGCGTTGAGGCGGCCGGTCTGGTCGGTGGCAGCGCTCGCCCGCGTCGGCGGGCACGGCGACGAGCGCCTCTACCCCGACGTCGTCCACCGGCCCGACAAGGAGGAGCGACAGCAGCTCTTTGGCGCGATGGCCGACCTCTGGACATACGACATCAACATCCCGGTGCCCGGGCGGGTCGTGATCATCGAGTTTCCGGTCGCCGGGGCGATGGTGCGCCGCGACACGTTGCTCCTCACTACGGCCGCGATGCAGTCCCCGGCGCTCCCGGCGCTGCTCGGCCATGAGCTGTCCCACCTCCGCTCGTCGGACCCTTGGCTCGGGGTTGCGGTCGAGCGGCTGGGAAGTGGGATCGACCCCTATCCAGGGATCCAGCTCGAGTACATGCGCGGGGCGTGGAAACTCCTCGGGCTGCTCTGCCTGCCTGGGCACTGGGCGATCCGCCTGGCGCGCGGCGGGATGGGGAAGCGGATGCTGTCCAGCCGCTGGACCGCCTACAAACTGGCGCGCGAGCTCACCGCGGATGCCCACGCCGCCTCGCTCGGCCAGGCCGAGCTGACCTGCTGGTACCTACGCTCGGTGCGACCCGAGGATGATGGTCCGTCCCGGTTGATAGACGCGCTCAGCTGCCACCCTTCGGTGGCCGAGCGGATCGCACGTCTGCAGGCGCTGCCGCGGCCGGTCCCGTTCGCCGACCTCGAAGACGACCCTGTTGCGGCGGCGTGGCCACGCGAAGCGATCCGCGCCTCGGTGGCAGCCTCGGTCCCTGAGACTTCGCACCCAGGCGGTCGGCCGTTCGAATCCGCCTGGCTCCGCCATTAGCGACTTCCGGTCGTTAATGGGACCCGAATCCTCCGACTTCTCCTTCGTCTGCCTCTGCGATGGTGGTCTCGTCAATCATCGGCAAGAGGTAGCGCGAAGATCCGCTGTCAAGGGCAAGCCGATGCTCTCTCGCGGAGAGCGAATCTGCTCCATGAGGGCGAGCGGCGCAGGTTGAGTCCTTCTAGCGGCGGAGGTCTGAAGCCCATTCGATTGGAATGAGAAGGTCGCTATTGGGACCGAATCGCTCCCCCGCTATAGGTCGGAAACCCGCTTATCAAGCGGGTTTCCGTGTTTTTGGGGAGCCTCAAAAACGGCGAAAAATGGGCCTGGGGCAACGCCTGGGGCAACATGAGCTTTCGGGAGAGGTCGATCCAGGGCCTTGTCAGGCGCCCCCGGTCCACCTACGTTCGCCCGCGACAACGCAAACGAGAATGGCCCCGGCGACGCGCCAACGCCCCGGGGCCCGGCACCGAAGACAGAGTGGGCTTGCAGGTTCCGAGAGCCAGCTTCGATGCCATGCCTGCGATCGGGCGAGTCCAGGCGGTCACCCATCAGCGCCTGTGCAATTCGCAGTATCCGTGGCATCGTCGCGACCTCAGCGATATGCACTTCCTCTCATGCTGCCGGCTACGCCGACTTCTTGCTGGCCGAGAACGCAACCTCTCACGATCTGCGCCTTGCCGAGCGTCGGGTGACTTCGGGAGCCCGAGTCTGCCTCTCACCCGGCGAGCTGGCCGATTTCATCGAGGAGCAGCAAGTACACTGACCTCGATGTACTGCTCGTCAATTCGACTTCTCCTCCTCCTCCCCCCTTGGGGGGAATAACGCGTGGCGGCCGCTGAGCCGCGAGAACAGCACGGAGAGGAAGCGAAATTGCGAGCAGGAGGTAGCTGTGTCATCGATGCCGTTCCATAAGTACGCGCCCTACCCACGGGTCGAGCTACCGGAGCGGACCTGGCCGGATAGGCGTATCACCGCCGCGCCGATCTGGGCGAGCGTCGACCTCCGAGACGGCAACCAGGCGCTGGACCCGCCGATGGACACCGACCGCAAGCGGCGCCTGTTCGATGTGCTGGTGAACCGCGTCGGCCTGAAAGAGGTCGAGGTCGGCTTTCCCGCCGCGGCAGAGGCGGAGTTCGAGTTCATGCGAATCCTCGCGACCGAGGAACTGATTCCCAGCGACGTGACGGTGACGGTGCTGACGCAGGCGCGCGAGGAGCTGATCGCCAAGACCTTCGAGAGCCTCGACGGGCTGCCGCGAGCGATCGTCCACCTCTACAACTCGACCTCGACGACCCAGCGGCGGGTCGTCTTCAAGCTGGATCGTGCCGGCGTTCGCGAAATCGCCGTCGAGGGAGCGAAGCTTTGCAGGGAGCTGGCCGAACAGCGGCCCGACCAGGACATCCGCTTCGAGTACACGCCCGAGAGCTTCACCGCGACCGAGTTCGACTACGCGCTTGAGGTGTGCGAGGCGGTGATGGACGTCTTCGAACCGACGCCAGAGCGCAAGCTGATCCTCAACCTTCCCGCCACGGTCGAGCTGTCGACCCCCAACCTCCACGCCGATGTGATCGAGTGGTTCTGCCGCAACGTCTCGCGCCGGGACTCGGTGATCGTCAGCCTGCATCCGCACAACGACCGCGGCACCGCGGTCGCCGCGACGGAGCTGGCCCTGATGGCCGGGGCCGAAAGGGTCGAGGGCACTCTGTTCGGTAATGGTGAGCGCACCGGGAATGTCGATCTCGTCACCCTGGCGCTGAACCTGATGACCCAGGGGGTCGATCCCGAGCTCGACTTCTCGCGGATCAACGAGGTTCGCCGGAACGTCGAATTCTGCAACCGGATGCCGATCGGCGAGCGCCATCCCTACGTCGGCGACCTCGTTTACACGGCGTTCTCGGGCTCCCATCAGGACGCGATCAAGAAGGGCATGGAGGCGATGGGGGAGCTGCCGGACCCCGAAAACGCGATCTGGGACGTGCCGTATCTGCCCTTCGACCCGAAGGATGTCGGCCGCAACTACGACGAGGCCGTGCGCGTGAACTCACAGTCGGGCAAGGGCGGCGTCGCTTACATCATGCGGGCTGAGCACGACCTTGAACTTCCCCGTCTGCTGCAAATCGAGTTCTCCCGCGTCGTCCAGCGGGAGGTCGATGCGTCCAACGCCGAAATCACTGCCGAGCAGCTGATCAAGCTCTTCCGGCGCGAGTACATGGGGCATCCCGACGCGGCCCTGGTCAATCACGCCGTCACCAGCAACGACAAGGAACACATCTCGACGCTTGACGCGACGCTCCAGTGCGGCAGCGAGCTGGTGCCGATCGCGGGGGTAGGGAATGGCACGATTGCCGCATTCGCCAACGCGATCGAGCAGCTACTGGACGTAGCGATCAAGGTCCGCGACTACCAACAGCAGACGCTCAGCGACGGGACCGACGCGAAGGCGATCTCATACGTGAAGCTGAGCATCGGAGATGACACGGCCTGGGGCGTGGGTGAAGACACCGACACCGCGAAGGCTAATTTCGATGCGGTTCTCTCGGCGGTGACTCGCATCCCGGGAGCACTCGACCGTCTCGCCGGCCGCGTCTCCTCCGCTGCCGGGCAGAAGGCGAGGAGGAAGCCGTAGATGAGAAGCGATTGGCCTCGCCTGGCGGGGTCAGCCTGCCTAGAGGCAGGCTCTCTGCCCTGGCTGGGGCAAGAAGCCCCACAGACCCCAGCCGATCTCCACATAGCTCGATCTCGCGAAAACCGCTTGAAACTGTGCCCCACGTAGCCCAGCGGGACCCCAGATTCGGGCTCATAATCGGACCGTCCGTGTGGGAACCCGAAGGTCACATCTCTCCATGCTCGGGAGTGTCGGTGACGGCAAAGGTAGAGAGCCGCTGCGAAGGGTCGGCCGCGAGGGGAATGCCGAGCGACTGTTGTCCCAGCTAGGGAAGCCTACCCGCGCTGGTGCTCGTCGTCGGTCATCTCAAGAATGCAGATCAGGTCGACGAGGCCCGCGAACGTCCGCGGGTCGTGGCCGGTCTTCGTGGCGATTTGTTGGAGTCGGTAGCGCACGGTATTGGCGTGGACGTGCAGCTGTTCGGCGGCTTTGGTGACGCTGAGGTCGGTGTTGGAGAAGGCACGGATCGTTTCGACCGCTGCGGTGAGATCGTCGTGTGAGAGCGCTCGGAGCCTGTTGCCCTTGGAGGCGATCGCGGCCTTGGCGGTGGCGGTGGC
>DATFVC010000025.1:0-15227 GCA_035260485.1 Solirubrobacterales bacterium
CATCTTCGAGGTTCTCGTCGACTTCCGCTATGGCAACTACAAGCAGGAATGGGAACTCGCAAACGACGCCGATCTTGAATAAGGACTCGAAAGACCTCGAAGAGTCTGTATCGTGACAGGCGGAGAAACATTGAGGGACTCCCAGCGATGCTGCGGCCAGGTGTCCTATCGCCTGGCTGTCAGGGCTGGGAGTCCCTTTTCGTTTGGTAGAAGCGTTCGGGCCGGACAGGCGTCCGCTTAAAGCGACCAAATTTGTCGAGACAGCCTCTCGGTCTGTGCTTTTGAGTATGGCTTCGACCCCACTTTTATTAGCCGCCTAAAGGAAAAATCGGGCTTCCCGGAATCGGCATGAAAAGCGCTAAAGGTCGCCCTTGAACGGCCGATGATTGGAGCGCAAATGCTGCCAGTGCCTTGGTGCTAAAAGGCAAACCCGCTGCGAGGCGGGGGCGCAAAGCCTTCGGGGCTCCCATCCGGGAGCCGGCCGGGCTACCACCGGGGTCAAAAGGACACCACGTGGCTGTACGCGACGGGGCTCTGGCTAAAACGATAGGACCACAGGAGGTACCTATGTTTATCCAGAATCTCCGGGCCAAGGTTGGTGCCCGGCTCAACGGCGAAGGGGAGGCCGGCTTCACGCTGATCGAGCTTCTCGTCGTCATGCTCATCCTCGGCATTCTCGCCGCGATCGCGATTCCCGCCTTCTTCAACCAGCGGGAAAAGGCCACCGACGCTCAGGCCAAGTCCGCAGCCCGGACCGCTGAGACGGCGATGGAGACCTACGCGACCGAAGCCGGCGGGAAATACACCGGTGCGACCGCAGCCAAATTGCACGAAATCGAGCCGACGCTCGTCGCTTCCGGAACCAAAAACAACGTCATCACTCTCGTTCCTGTACCGACGGCAGATGAATTCACGGTGACGTCCGAAGCGGGAACCGGAGACACCTTCTCCATTACGCGTGAAGCAGGAGGCGTGGTCAAATTCAATTGTACCGGGAAAGGTGGCTGTCCGACCGGCGGCGACTGGAGTAAATAGTCGTCCGACGTGAAGTTGGCCAGTTCATGGCCAGCGAGCTTGACAAAGGGGCGGGCCTTCGGGCCCGCCCCTTTTTGTCAAGTCAATCCGTCTAGCCCCAGCAGGGCTTACGACCCGCGTGTCGTAGATTCCTTGCACCAGCCGAGCGCGGCGGCCGAGATTCCGGAGAAATCTGGCAGATCATTCACATCGACCGCCGCGCTCGGCTGGTGCGCTTTCCAGTAGACATCGCGTCGGTCGTTGGCTAATCGCCGTCGATCCGCACGAGATCGCCGTCGACCACCTTGAAGCCAGACTGTCCAACGATCCACGGGAGCCGCAGCTCCTCCCGTACTCCGAGTCGGGCGAGCTGACGATCGAGGGCATCTAAGTCGGCTGGGCCGCTCTCAGTGAGTCCTCTGAGCAGCGCCTCGATGATCCCCTCGATCTCGACGTCAATAACCCATTGGGCGGAGGAGCGAAGACCCGCGAGGCCTAGCAGCAGCGTGCGCCGATGCGGCATGTTCTCGAGCAGCGCTCTATCCGCCGGATCGAGCTCGACCAGAGCACCGTCTAGCTCCTGGGGTCGGGAAAGCGCGCCGAGGCGCTCCTGTAGATAGGTGGCCGCACTCGAAAGTGCCGATTGCTTTTTCCGCATCTGCCTCTCGAGCATGCTGCGGATCGTTCTCTCGTAGTGCGCCACGCGCTCTGGGGGGATGCCGAGATCGGCGGCCACTTCTGATTGGGTCGGGCTGGCGCCGGGATCGAGCTGGCGGCGCCGATACGCCTCAAAGGCGACGACACGTTCGATGCCGGCAAGATCCTTCGCCAGGTCGCGCGGCTCAGGCTTGACCTTCGGTGCATCTTCTCCGCTCGATCGAGGCTCCACTCGGGTTACCCCGTCCTCGGCGAGATAGGCCATCGCCCACTCACTGAGCGCCACCGCCAGGATTTCCCCGGCGGTTTCCGTCCCGATACGAGGAACCTGGAGGATTTCACTCGGCGTCCTCGGCGCCAGCGCCTTCAATGACCCCCCGTCAACTCGCAGGAGTGGATTTGCGGCTCGCAAGCTGAGTCGAATCGAGAAGTTCGGCGCATCGATCAGTGAGAGGCCGGGGAGCAGCTCGCGTAGCGGCGAGTTGCGACAGGCCTCGTCCGTGAGCAGGTACTCAGCAAGGCTCTGAGCCGCGGCACCGGCGGAATTCTGCAATTCGAGCAGGACGTCTCTGTCGCCTACGGGATCTGGCGCTGTGCGGACGAGGCTCTCTGCATTTTCGAGTGGCCCAGGCATGCCGAAACGCTAGTCAAACACGCGGATAGTCGGACGCGCGCTGAGAATCGGGCGGTAGAGAACCGGCGGGAAGGCGACTACGCAGCTAGGATTCGGCTTGAGGACAGGCGATAGGCGGTCGCGGATATCCGTTCAAGACCCGCCCCCGCTATTTCACGAAGGCCCCGCAAATGCGGGGTTTTCGTCTTTCTGGGGCGCAGACAATAGGGTTCAAAAACAGCCTTGGGGCAAGCCCTGGGGCAAGGCGAGGTCATCTTCCTCACGATCACCAACCGGAGTCCGCACTCGATAAAGGTGACGCACTTAGGCATGGTTACCGCAGTGCGAAAGGACAGTACCGGCCTGGCCTTCACGCGCCCATATCCTCGCCAGCTTGCGCTGCCTTTTGAGATCCCCGCGCGCGACCACGTGACGCTGTGGCAGCCGAGGAGCGGCCTAGAGGACTGGGACGAAACGGAGATGCGTGTCCGGGTTGGGACCGCCGCCGGGGACGATTTCTACTCTCGGCGGTTCCGCTTTGCCGATCTTGCTCGACTCGAAATCCGTTCGTAACTCTAGGTGAAACGGGCTAGGCCGTCATCAGTTTGACAAGCACTTCGGCAGCGACTCCCTCGCCGATGTCTACAAGCGAGTCTCGCAGCGCTCGCAGCTTGCCCTTCCTCTCCTCGTCCGGGGCCGCCTCGATTCGGGCATCCAGGATTGACAGCAGCTTCTGCAATGCAGCCTCTCCGCTCGTTGGCCAGCCCGCGAGAAGCTGCAGCGCCTTCTCGGTCGGTGCGACCGTCAGGGGACCCGGCAGCCCGTCGATCTCGGTGCGGCCTTCCACGTACCTGTTTCGCTGTAGGACCTCGAATGCGCGGCTAACTCCAGAGTCGCCGTCGTCCCGGCCGAGCTTCTGGCTGACCTGCATCTGCGATATGTCCTCGCCGGCGTCAGCCTCGTCATAGAGCCTCACGATTGCTTCCAAGACAGGCAGGGTTGCCTCCCAGCCGATTCCGGGGCCGCCACCCGATATTGCCCTGTCCGCTTTGGCGATGTCGGCGATCCGGCGCTGCTCCTCAATGACGTGCTTTCCCTCGGCCGTGGGTCGGACTCGCCCAGAGAGGTCGTTTTCCCAGTTAACGGAAACTAGGCCCAGTGCTGCCAATTCCTCAAGATCGCCGACCTCAAGAGCCTCCTCCTCGAGGCTCCGGTGTTCGATCGTCGGCCCCTGGCCCATGCTCGCCCCAAAATAGAAGTCTTCCTTGGCCTCTCCCTCGGAATTCGACCAGTAGCCGTCAACAAGCTTTTCGAGCAGCGCTAGCTGCTCCTTGGTCATGTGAGCCATCCCGCCCCTTTTCTCGTCTCCGGGCCGATCCGGAGTATTCGGGAGAAGCGTAGTCGGCTGCCTGGGGCCCGTCTACGCAGCCAACGCACTCGTGGGGTAGGCCTCGTGCCGGCACGAGTATCTGGTGGCTGGGGCAAGAAATGGGGCAAGAAGCCCCACAGATCCCAGCCGATCCCAGCCGGTCTCGATCTCGCGAAAACCGCTTGAAACCGTGCTCCACGTAGTCCAGCCGATCTCAAGGTCCGGGCTCATAAGCGGACCGTCCTTGTGGGAACCCGAAGGTCATCGGGGGATCGATCCCCATCTGACCCGAATCCCTCGCTCCCCAGCGACTACGACAAGCAGCGTAGCGGGGAGGCGTCAGCTCGTCGAGGGCACGGGACCCGCGCTAGAGCGTCGGACTCTCGGCTGGGTTCCCCACCGCTGCCGTCACCGCCGGCGCGGCGGCAGGCAGATGGCGGATGTCGGGCACGCTGATCAGCGCGAGGGTGAGAAAGACGGCGAGCCCGAAGGCCAGCCACAGCGAGACGCTGACCCCGATGACCGCCGCGACCGGGCCCCAGACTGCGAGTCCCAGGGGGTAGAAGGCGAGCGAGCCGAACCAGTCATAGGAGCTGACCCGGGACAGCGACTCGCCGGGGACGTGGCGCTGGAGCGTCGACTCCCAGACGGAGATCGCGAGCGCCATCCCTGCGCCCGACAGCGCCGCGCCGCAGGCGATCAGTGGCACCGATGTGGCCGCGGCCATGAAGGCCAACGGCAGCGCGAAGAGTCCGTCGGCGAGGGCGGCGAGCAACAGCGGCCTGTGCGGTTTGACGCGCGTCGCGAGCAGGCTGCCGGCGAGCGCTCCGACCCCTACCGCCGCGAGAATGGCGCCCCAGGCGGCCGCGCCGCCGAGGTCGCGTTCGGCGACGATCGGCCCGAGCACGCCCCACGCCCCCCAGAGCACGTTCACGATCGCGAAGTAGACGACGAAGGTCCACACCCACCTGCGTGACCGAAAGGCGACCCAGCCCTCACGCAGGTCGGCGACGAAGGAGCTCCGTTGCGCCGCGACCCGCGTCGGTACCTGCAGCATCGCCAGGCAGGCGGCGCTCACCGCGAACGTCACGGCGTCGATCGCGATCGCCCAGCCTGCTCCCGCAGCGGCGACCAGCACACCGCCCACAACCGGGCCGAGGATTTCGCCCGTCGAGACGGCGCTCGCGCGCAGGCCGTTCGCCGGCTGCAACTGCTCCGCGAGGACGACCTCGGGCAGCAGACCGGTCGACGCGGGGCTGAAGAAGCCGGTGGCCGCGCCGGTGACGCCGGCCACCAGCGCGAGCATCCACACCTCCGCCACCCCCACTATGAGCAGAGCTGCCATCGCGCCCTGGCTCGCGACCCGCGCCAGGTCCGCAACCACCATTACGGCGCGGCGTGAGGCCCGGTCGGCGACCACGCCGCCCGCCAGCACGGTCGCCACCAGGGGGAACGCCCCCGCGGCCAGCACGAGCCCGACGTCTGAGGTCGAACCGCCGATCTCCAGCACCGCGAAGGCGAGCGCTACGACGGCCATGCGATCGCCCAGCACGGACACTGCCTGCCCGCTGAACAGCAGCCGGAACTCCCGCGTGCGGAGTACGTCGAGGCTTTCGGGCAGGCGCGCCAAGAGACCCCCTACTACAGCGCGGTGAACTCGAGATCAGGGTCGTAGTCATGCTGGTCGGCGCAACCGGCGAAGCGAAGCTCTGCGGGATTCGTGTCGCGCCCCATCGCGGGCAAGCGTAGCCCGAGCATGGGACCCACTTCTGCCGGCCCCACGGCAAAAGCAAAGGACCTGATGCGCGCCGATGCGCGGCGATTGTCGGTCTCTGCCGATGGACTGGACTTCCGCGGGCCGTGAAACTTTAGACAGGCATGGGTCCGCTTGTCCCGGAAGAGAGCAACAGTGACACTGGGGCAAGAAATGGGGCAAGAAGCCCCACAGATTCCAGCCGATCCCCACGTAGCTCGATCGCGCGAAATCCGCTCTAGACCGCGCTCCACGTAGTCCAGCCGAACTCGTGCTCCGGGCTCATAACCCGAAGGTCGCAGGTTCGAATCCTGCCCCCGCTATACCGAAGTCCCGCGACCGGCTACCGGTTTGTGGGGGTGCGGGAGCTTCTGTGAGGTTGTTCCCGCGATTGTCACCTCGGTGATCGAATCCGCCCCCGAGTTCGGCGCCGCCTGCTTCAGGCGGTTTGCCGGTTCGAATTTCGGTCAGCGCTCGTGTGTACGGCTGTCTGGTCTGTGCCGGGGGGCGAACTGCGACCGAGCGCGACCCTAGGCTCGCAGGGGTGGCTCGATCTCAAGCGACAATGAATTCAGGGCAGCACTCCCAGGAAGACGGCCGAACCGCATTCACCCTCGATTTCAGCGCTTCGACGTTCATGAGATCCGTGGCGATTGCCCAGCTCGTGGTTAAGGCCGAGTCACGTCGTCGAGAAGGCATGCACTTCGACGTGATCGGGTCCAAGGACCGCCGATGAACCTCGATCCAATTGTTTCGCTGTCGGTTGCTGTCGCTGAGGCTCCCGGTAGCCACGCCTTCCTCCTTGGCTCTGGGGTCTCGCGGGAAGCCGGGGTGCCCACTGGCCAACAGGTCTTCTGGCAGGCAGTTGGCGAGCTATACCGCCTCGAGGAAAAGACCAGCGAGACGCCGGATGAAAACGAGCTAGGGGAGTGGTTGAAGAAGACCGACCGCGAGGGCCTGGGCTACTCGGCGATCTTGGAGTTGATCGCTCCTGACCCCGCGAATCGCCGGGACTACCTGGCCAAGCACTTCGAGGGCCGCGAGCCAGGACCGGCCCATCACGTCCTTGCCAGCCTCGCCGAGGCGAAAGCGATCCGGGTCTTTATCACCACCAACTTCGACCGCCTCCTAGAGCACGCTTTGCAGGCTCGCGGGATTGAGCCGGTGATTATCACCAGCGCCGCCGATCTGGCGTCAGCGCCGCGCCGCGAGCATGCTGATTGCTACGTCCTCAAGCCACACGGCGACTACCTCCAAGAGACGATCCGCAACACCCCGAGCGAGCTAGAGGAACTAGAGCCCGAGATCGCCGCGGAGCTAGAAGAGATCTTCGAGCGCTTCGGCGTTGTGGTGCTCGGCTACTCAGGATCAGACGCCGGGATCGCCGGTTTGCTCAGCGCTCGCCGCTCCCGCTACGGTTTGTATTGGGTCGCCCGCAGCGAACTCGCCGATGGCGCGAGCCGGATCATCGAGGCCACTGGTGGGCGAATGATCAACCGTGAGGGTGCGGCTGAGTTCGTCGCCGATCTGCAACGCCGTCTAGAGGTCTTCCGCACTCACCCCAGCGGCCACACGCCCGTAGAGGTCCACGATGAAGTACTCACCCTCGTTCGGGTCAAGGACGAGATCGGTCTTGCCGAGGTGATGCGCCGCGAGCGCAGGGAGTTCACTGAAAACGTCAACGCCGTTATCGCCGCCCATCGCGAGGAAGGTCCAGAAGAGAACAATCTTCTCGCCGCTCACGATAAAATGCTTCCACTCTGGGAACGCCGCCTAGCTGGCCTGCTTCCGGTGATCGCCTACGCCCCTAGCAAGTTCGAGTCTGAGGTTCGATCCCTGATCGACGCACTAGAGAGCAGACCGCTCGAAGGCGGCTTCACCGCCTGGCCGGAGTTGCTGGACTGGGGAACCTGGTGGCTTGGCTTCGCAGCTGGCGCGTTTGCCCTGTACCACGAATCTTGGTTGGCGCTTGCCCCCCTGCTGGCAGCGAAGTTCTCTAACTTCAATGACCGTGAAAGGCACTTGGTCGAGCCTGTCCGAGAGAGCATCGGCCACGAGCTCGGCGCGCTTGTCATGGCCCGCTTTTCTGAGACCAATTGGATGTCTCCCCGATGGGAGCATTTGAGTTGGTCACTTTTGAATTGCCGGGTTTTGCAGGAGCGCTGGCCTGAGTTTCTACAGGGCCGCGAACCTCGACTTCCGGCACTCGTCAACTTCGACCTCCTGGTCACTATCCGGATTGGTCTCGATGGCGGCTCCCCTATTGCCCACTGGCTGATCTACCGGGGAGGCGGAGTGCAGTTTGCCCGCCGTCTTCGCAACGATCCGCGCTACCGAAACTCCATCATCGAGACGCTCGGAGCCGACCCCGACGGATTCATCGAGACAGTCGGAGCAGCCCTCCAAGGCAATCTTCGGAATCCCGGCAATGGATTCACGGAGTCCGGGGCCTTGAACGTTCTCTTGGCCGACCAGTAAGAGGGTGTGAAACCTGGTCCCCAAACTCCAGCGAGCAGGGTCTATCTCATTCGGACTCAATCAAGTCAGAATTTGGCTTGAGAACAGGCGATACGCGGTCGCGGACAATTGAAGAAGTCCTGCCCCCCGCTATAGGAGAAAGCCCCGGAAACGGGGCTTTTTTCGTGGTCCAGATCTGGTTACGATTCGGCGGCGGGTACTAAGTGGGTACTAAGTTCGACATTTCTCCGTCGACTAGTGCTCAAGGCGAGCCCTGAGCGTCGCTCACATATTCCCCGTCGCTTACGTGCTCGCCCCCAGGGACCGGGTTGCCCGACTCGCCGACTTCTTGCATCGCGAGACGGGTCCTTCTGATGGAGTCCGCCCGCTAAACGCAGCCTGAGAGTTCTCGTTAGAACCAGGGGCCGGCGGCGGAATAGGTGAGGAGCGCAAGGACGGTGCCGGCAAGGATCGCCAGGCCAAGGGTCATCGTGCGGGTGCCGGCGCCCGCCAGCCGCGCCTCGGGTGGGCCGTCGCGCCGCCAGTCGGGGAGCGCCAGCGCTGGTACCTCGAGCACGTGCCCGAGCACATGCAGCGTCATCAGGGCGACCCAGGCGATGAAGCTCAGCTTGTGGGCGAACTTCAAAGTGTTGCTGGGCGGTCCGGCCACGAGCAGTGCGACGCCGGTGCCAAACAACGCCAGCGTGGTGAACACCACGCCCGGCGCCAGCACCCGCAGGGCGACATTCGGAGGACCCTTGCGAACGTAGGCGGGGTTGCCGGCGTAGTAGCGGGCGAAGCGGTAGCCGGTGCTGCCGAGCTTGAGCAAGACCGGCGGGATGAGCAGCATGCCGATGAAGACGTGCGGGCCAAGAAGCTGGCCGATGAAGGGGATCGTCGCGCCCTCGGCGGCCAGAAGCACCAGCAGGGCCGCGGCGACTCCACCCGTCAGGCGAGCGTTGCCAGCGACCCCAGGGCTCGTCTGCGCTTGGTTCGATCGATACACGGACCTGGGATGTTGGACCCCTCACCTAAGCGTCGCGTGAGGGAAAATGTGTGGAGTGCCGGGACCACAAGGGCAATTACAAAGCGCCTTCCCGCGCTTGCCGCCAGAGATCGACGTTTCCGTCAACGGTGACGTGCCGATCGATCTCCGCCAGCTCCTCCGCCGAAAGCGAGAGGTTCTCCAGGGCGGCGACGTTCTGCTCGAGCTGGTCCACCGAGGAGGCGCCGATGACGAGTGAGGTCATGCGCTCATCCCGGAGCGCCCAGGCCAACGCAAGCTGGGCAAGGGTCTGGCCGCGCCGGGCGGCGATCTCGTTCAGCGCCCGCAGCCGCTCGATCATTTCGTCGCTGAGCCAGGATTGGTCGAATTCGGGGTCCCGAGCGGCGCGGGAGTCTTCCGGGATGCCTTCGAGGTAGCGATCCGTGAGCAGGCCCTGGGCCAGCGCCGTGAATCCGATCACGCCGATCCCGAGCTCGGCGGCTGCGTCGAGCAGACCCTCGGTCTCTATCCAGCGGTTCAGCATCGAGTAGGACGGCTGGTGGATCAGCAGGGGGGTCCCGAGTTCACGCAGGATTGCCGCTGCCTGCCGCGTCCGCTCAGCGTCGTAGGAGGAGAGGCCGATGTAGAGCGCCTTGCCCTGCCGCACGGTCGTGTCGAGCGCGCCCATCGTCTCCTCCAACGGCGTCGATGCATCTAGGCGGTGGGAGTAGAAGATGTCGACGTAGTCCAGACCCATCCGCTGCAGCGACTGGTCGAGCGAGGCGAGCACGTACTTGCGCGAGCCACCGCCCTGGCCGTAGGGACCAGGCCACATGTCCCAGCCGGCCTTGGTCGAGATGACCAGCTCGTCGCGGTAGGGGCGGAAGTCCTCTTTCATCAGGCGGCCGAAGTTGATCTCGGCCGAGCCGTAGGGGGGTCCATAGTTGTTGGCCAGATCGTGGTAGGTGATGCCGAGGTCGAAGGCGCGCCGCGCGATCGCGCGCTGGACCTCGAAGGGGCGGTCGTCGCCGAAGTTGTGCCAGTAACCCAGCGACAGCACCGGTAGGTCGAGGCCCGAACGACCCGTCCGCCGGTACTGCATCTTTCCTTCGTAGCGATCGGGAGACGCCGTGTAGGTCATCGCTGCTCCACCTCCGTCTCCTCGATCCTACGCTCCCGACGACACACTCTTTCGGATTGCTTGACCGATCAGGTCGGCCAGGAGATGATGGACGCACCGAGTGAACACCCATGCTGACAAGCAGAAGGTTCGCGTAGGTCTGCTCGGGGTCGGCCTGATGGGATCGGCTATGGCCCATCGACTCCTCGATCAGGGCATCGAGGTCGTCGCCTGGGACCGCAGCCCCGAGCGAGTCATTTCTCTCGAAGAGCGTGGCGCCAGGCGGGCCAATGGCCCGCCCGAGGTCGTGCGCGGCGCCGACGTCGTGATCACGATGCTGCCGACGGCGCCGATCGTTCTCGACGTTGTCGAGTCGTTGCTCGAGGACTGGCCAGAGGCGACGATCTGGTTGCAGATGAGCAGCGTCGGGGCGGCCGAGGCAGACCAGCTCATCGAGGTGGCCCAGGCACACTACGTGACGCTTGTCGACGCCCCCGTTTCCGGCAGCACCCACCCGGCGGAAGAGGGTGAACTGACCATTCTCGCCTCCGGGCCTAACTCGGCGCGCGCGCCGGTCGAGCCGGTCTTCGAGGCATTGGGCTCGCGGGTCCTCTGGGTCGGCGAGGCCGGGATGGGCTCGCGACTGAAGATGGCCGCCAACCACTGGATGATCGCCATGACGGCGGCTCTCGCGGAGTCGATGCACCTCTGCGAGGCGATAGGACTGGATCAACAGCAGTTCGTCGAGCTGCTGCACGGCGGGCCGCTGGGTTCGGCCTATGGTCTGATGAAGCTGAACGAGATGCTCGCCCATGACTATCCGGTCGGCTTCCCTGTGCGCCTTGCCCTGAAGGATCTGGAGCTGGTGCGGGAGGTCGAGCAGAGCTCGAAAACCCCGATGCCGCTTTTGGATGCGACCCACGAGCGCTTCCTGGCGGCCAACGAGGACCATGCCGACGAGGATCTGGCTGCGGTGTACGAGGTTGAGCGGTCGGGCTAGAGCGCTATCGGGCGTGTTGGACCACGATGCGCGGGCCTGCAGTCCTTGAGTCGAGCCCTAGGAGTCGGTCGCATATTCCTCGTCGCTCACGTGCCTGCCCCAAGTGACCGGGCTGCCCGAGTCGTCGACCTCCTGCATCGCAAGGTGGGTCATGAAGCGGTCGGGGGCGGCGCCGTGCCAGTGGTTCTCGTCGGGCTCGAAGTAGACGCGGTCGCCGGGCCGGATGACCTCGATCGGGCCGCCCTCTCGCTGGCAGAGCCCCATACCCTCGGTGACGAAGATCGTCTGCCCGAAGGGGTGGGTGTGCCAGGCCGTGCGAGCGCCGGGGGTGAAGTGGACGCTGGCCGCCGCCAGGCGTGAGGGCTCTGCCGCCGTTGCCACCGTGTCGATGTAGACGGTGCCGGTGAACCAATCGCTCGGGCCGACGTTGGTCTCCAGCGAGTTCCTCGTGATCTTCATTTCGCGCTCCTTGGTGGTCGGGTCTGTCGTCGGGGTGCGATCAGGGAAGGCCGCATCACGGTTCGACCATCACCTTCAACGCCTCACGCTCGTCCATGGCCCGGTAGCCGTCAGGAACGCTGTCGAGGTCCACAGTGCGGTCGAAGACGCGGCCGGGCTCGATCGTGCCGTCGAGGATGTCGGGAAGCAGCTCCTCGATGTAGGCGCGGACGGGGGCCGGGCCGCCGCCGATCGTGACGTTGTCGTAGAAGGAGGCTTGCCCGCCCGGCATCCTCTCGCTCTGGGGGACGCCGACGCGCCCGATCGCGCCACCGGGGCGGGCGATTTCGATTGCCGTCCGGGTCGACTGATCCAGACCGACGCACTCGAGGACCGAATGGGCGCCGAAGCCGTCGGTCAACTCGCGCACCCGCTCGACCTCCTCTGCGCCGCGCTCAGCGACCACGTCCGTTGCTCCGAACTCGCGCGCCAGATCGGTGCGTCCCTCGTGGCGGCCGAGAATCACGATCTGCTCGGCGCCGAGGCGTTTGGCGGCGATGACGCCGCAGAGGCCGACAGCGCCGTCGCCGACGACCGCGACCTTCCTTCCGGGTCCAACGCCCGCCACGACGGCCGCGTGGTGGCCGGTGCCGAGCACGTCTGAGAGCGTCAGCAGAGAGGGCATCATCGCCTCGTCGGGATCGGCCGGAAGTGCGTAGAGCGTCCCGTCGGCCTGCGGGATGCGGAGCGCCTCGGCCTGGGCGCCGCCGACCTCGCTGCTGCCGAAGAAGCCACCGTGGACGCACTCGGTCTGCAAGCCGTCCTCGCAGAAGAGGCAGGTGCCGTCGGAGAAGGCGAACGGCATCACGACGAGGTCGCCGGCTTTCACGACGCTCACCTCGGCGCCGACCTCCTCGACCACGCCGATCGCCTCGTGGCCCATCGGACGTCCGCCGCCGGTGGGCTCCATGTTCTTGTAGGGCCAAAGATCGCTGCCGCAGATGCAGGCGCGGGTGATGCGGATCAGGGCGTCGGTCGGGTCGACCAACTTGGCGTCGGGAACGTCCTCGATGCGGACGTCACCGGCGCTGTGCATGACGGTGGCTCTCATGAACTCCTCTTTCTCCGACAGGTGGTTGGGAAGGGATCGCTTTCCCCGCCTGCTCAGGCGCGATCTTCGCCCGCCTGGAACTTCCAGTACCCGTCAAGACAGGGACCCTCACCTTTGTGACGACCAACATCACGCGAGCCCCGAATGCGGCTACCAGAGCCGCCTTCGCCGTGAGATTGCGATTGGCGCCCGGGTGTATGCTGACCTCGATGCACTGCTCCTCGCTTCGACTTCTTCTCCTCCTCCCCCCTCGGGGGGAATAACGCGTGGCGGCCGCTGAGCCGCGAGAACAGCACGGAGAGGAAGCGAAATTGCGAGCAGGAGGTAGTTGTGTCGTCGATGCCATTCCATAAGTACGCGCCCTACCCACGGGTCGAGCTACCGGAGCGGACCTGGCCGGATAGGCGTATCACCGCCGCGCCGGTCTGGGCGAGCGTCGATCTTCGAGACGGCAACCAGGCGCTGGACCCGCCGATGGACACGGACCGCAAGCGACGCCTGTTCGATGTACTGGTGAACCGTGTCGGCCTGAAGGAGGTCGAGGTCGGCTTTCCTGCCGCGGCAGAGGCGGAGTTCGAGTTCATGCGAATCCTCGCGACCGAGGAACTGATCCCCGGCGACGTGACGGTGATGGTGCTGACGCAGGCGCGCGAGGAGCTGATCGCCAAGACCTTCGAGAGCCTCGACGGGCTGCCGCGAGCGATCGTCCACCTCTACAACTCGACGTCGACCACCCAGCGGCGGGTCGTCTTCAAGCTGGATCGCGCCGGCGTTCGCGAAATCGCTGTCGAGGGAGCGAAGCTCTGCCGGGAGCTGGCCGGACAGCGGCCCGACCAGGACATCCGCTTCGAGTACACGCCCGAGAGCTTCACCGCGACCGAGCCCGACTACGCGCTTGAGGTGTGCGAGGCGGTGATGGACGTCTTCGAACCGACGCCAGAGCGCAAGCTGATCCTCAACCTTCCCGCCACGGTCGAGCTCTCGACCCCCAACCTCCACGCCGACGTGATCGAGTGGTTCTGCCGCAACGTCTCGCGCCGGGACTCGGTGATCGTCAGCCTGCATCCGCACAACGACCGCGGCACCGCGGTCGCCGCGACGGAGCTGGCCCTGATGGCCGGGGCCGAACGGGTCGAGGGCACTCTGTTCGGCAACGGTGAGCGGACCGGGAATGTCGATCTCGTCACCTTGGCGCTGAACCTGATGACCCAGGGGGTCGATCCCGAGCTCGACTTCTCGCGGATCAACGAGGTTCGCCGGGACGTCGAATTCTGCAACCGGATGCCGATCGGCGAGCGCCATCCCTACGTCGGCGACCTCGTTTACACGGCGTTCTCGGGCTCCCATCAGGACGCGATCAAGAAGGGCATGGAGGCGATGCAGGAGCTGCCGGACCCGGAAAGCGCGATCTGGGACGTGCCGTATCTGCCCTTCGACCCGAAAGACGTCGGCCGCAACTACGACGAGGCCGTGCGCGTGAACTCTCAGTCGGGCAAGGGCGGCGTCGCTTACATAATGCGGGCCGAGCACGACCTTGAACTTCCCCGCCTGTTGCAGATCGAGTTCTCCCGCGTCGTCCAGCGGGAGGTCGATGCGTCCAACGCCGAAATCACTGCCGAGCAGCTGATCAAGCTCTTCCGGCGTGAGTACATGGGGCATCCCGATGCGGCGTTGGTCAATCACGCTGTCACCAGCAACGACAAGAACCACATCTCGACGCTTGACGCGACCCTCCAATGCGGCAGCGAGCTGGTGCCGATCGCGGGCGAGGGGAATGGCACGATTGCTGCATTCGCCAACGCGATCGAGCAGCTGCTGGACGTGACGATCAAGGTCCGCGACTACCAGCAGCAGACGCTCAGCGACGGGACCGACGCCAAGGCGATCTCATACGTGAAGCTGAGCATCGGAGATGACACGGCCTGGGGCGTGGGTGAAGACACCGACACCGCGAAGACTAATTTCGACGCGGTTCTCTCGGCGGTGACTCGCATCCCGGGAGCGCTAGACCGTCTCGCCGGCCGCGTCTCCTCCGGTGCCGGGCAGAAAGCGAGCTTGCCGTTGAAGCCGTAGGTGAGAAGCGATTGGCATTGCCTGGCCGGGTCAGCCTGCCTGCTTGAACCGGAAGCTTGTGGAGGCTCGGCTGAAAGCAGGCTCTCGGTTCTTGGCTGGGGCAAGAAATGGGGCAAGAAGCCCCACAGACCCCAGCCGATCTCCACATAGCTCGATCTCGCGAAAACCGCTTGAAACCGTGCCCCACGTAGCCCAGCGGGACCCCAGATTCGGGCTCATAATCGGACCGTCCGTGTGGGAACCCGAAGGTCCCATCTCCATGCTCGGGAGTGTCGGTGACGGCGAGGTAGAGAGCCGCTGCGAAGGGTCGGCCGCGAGGGGAATGCCGAGCGCCTGTTGTCCCAGCTAGGGAAGCCTACCCGCGCTGGTACTCGTCGTCGGTCATCTCAAGAATGCAGATCAGGTCGACGAGGCCCGCGAACGTCCGCGGGTCGTGGCCGGTCTTCGTGGCAATTTTTTGGAGTCGGTAGCGCACGGTGTTGGCGTGGACGTTCATCTGTTCGGCGGCTTTGGTGACGCTGAGGTCGGTGTTGGAGAAGGCACGGATCGTTTCGACCGCTGCGGTGAGATCGTCGTGTGAGAGCGCTCGGAGCCTGTTGCCCTTGGAGGCGATCGCGGCCTTGGCGGTGGCGGTGGC
>DATFVC010000026.1:0-3944 GCA_035260485.1 Solirubrobacterales bacterium
ACGCGGGAAGGAAGCACGGGCGCGTGTGATATAGTCCGCCGCACGACCGGAGAGATGCCCGAGCGGTCGAAGGGGGCGCCCTGCTAAGGCGTTATACGGATTAACCCCGTATCGAGGGTTCGAATCCCTCTCTCTCCGCCAAGCAGTCCAATGCGAACCGGCTCATTCTTTGATATGCGGAGAATGAGCCGAGTTCTCAAAGCATTACCCTCGCAATTTCGGCAACTCAACGCATAGGTCTGGGACTTTACCTGGGTTCGCGCGCCTGCCGCAGCGAAATTCTCCGACCTCGACAGTCGACGTCCGGTTCTTGTCGGACAAAGCTACGGATAAACACGGATGAACACGGGATATCTCTGTTTCCCGTATGCATACGTGGCGTTCCACCTCCCCCAGTAGCTTAGAATCCGTTGCGATGAATCAACTGTTCCGGTGCAAGCCAATCGCGGAGCTCCTGCCCGACTCGGAGCACTCGTTGAAACGCGTCATGGGGGCGGGCGATCTCATCATGCTGGCGATCGGCGCCGTCATCGGCGCCGGGATCTTCGGCGCCATCGGGACGGCAGCGGCAGGACAGATCGGGGCGAACGGCGAGGTGATCCGCCAGGGCGCCGGGCCCGCGCTCGTGTTCTCGTTCATCCTGCTGGGCGCCGCGTGCGCGCTCGCCGGACTCTGCTACGCGGAGCTGGCCTCGATGATTCCGCAGGCGGGCAGCGCCTATGTCTATTCTTACGCGACGCTCGGCGAGCTGGTCGCATGGATCATCGGCTGGGACCTGATCCTCGAGTACGCGGTCGGCAACGTCGCGGTCGCGATTTCGTGGGGCGACTACTTCAATACGCTGCTGAAGGGGGTCGGCATCGTGATGCCGGCGTGGCTGACGACCGGCTATCGCACGGCCTTGCTGAGCGCCGATCCGGCGATCCACGGCCTGCTGGAGAGCGCGAATACGCCGCACATTGCCGGCATTCCCATCGTGATCCACGTGCCGGCGTTCGCGATCGTCATGCTAATCACGGTGCTGCTGCTGCAGGGGGCGAAGGAGAGCGTCACGGCCAACAACATCGTGGTGGTGATCAAGCTGCTCGCGCTGGGCCTGTTCATTGCTGTCGGCGCCACGCACATCAACACCGCGAATCTCCATCCGTTCGCGCCGAACGGGTTCACCGGCATCCATCAAGGGGCGGCAATCGTCTTCTTCGCGTACATCGGCTTCGACGCGATCTCGACGGCTGCGGAGGAGACGAAGAACCCGCAGCGCAACCTGCCGATCGGGATCCTCGGCGGCCTCGCCATCTGCACCTTCATCTACGTCATTATCGGCTTCGTGCTGACGGGGATGGTGCCGTACAAGGAGCTGGCCGTGGCCGACCCGCTCTCGCGCGCGCTCCAGCTCGCCGGTTTCAACGCGGTCGGCTGGATCGTCGCGCTCGGCGCGGCGGTGTCGATGTCGGCGGTGCTGCTCGTCTTCCAGTACGGCCAGCCGCGCATCTTCTTCGCGATGGCACGGGACGGCCTGCTGCCGCAGTGGGCCGCGAAGATTCACCCCAGGACGAAGATTCCCTCCATTACGACGCTGTTCACGGGGATCGTCGTCGCGGTGTGGTCCCTCGTCGGCGACGCGGACGAGACTTACGACCTGACGAACATCGGGACGCTGTTCGCGTTCACGCTCGTCAGCGTCGGCGTGCTGGTCCTGCGCTACAAGGAGCCCGATCGGCCGCGTCCATTCAGAGTGCCCTTCGTGTGGCCCGTGACGATCCTGTCGGCCGCGGGATGCCTCTTCATCATGAAGGGACTGCCGCACCAGGCGTGGGAGCGGTTCGGCATCTGGCTTGCGATCGGGCTGGCGCTCTATTTCGTCTACGGCTATCAGCACAGTCGGCTGCGAAATCGGGCGTAACGCCCTGGTTGCGATCGCGGCCGTGGGTCACGCGTGGACGACCGGCGAGCCCTGAACTCGCGCTAAGAGGTCCCGACCTCGGCCCTATCCTTTTGGCCTTCTGCCCAAAGCTCTTTGCCGCACAAGGCCCGCTCGCCCTGCTCCTCGGAAGCCGCCCAGCCACCCACGCACGTGAGCGGTGAATGCGCCTTTCACCTCTTACCTGCCAGCCACGCCTCTATGTGGTCTCGCAAAAACGGCAGCGGCACGCTCCCATTCTCCAGCACATGATCGTGGAACTCGCGGATGTCGAAGTTCTTCCCCAGACGATTCTCCGCTTCCTTCCGCAGCCGCTCGATCTCCAGCCGCCCGATCATATAGGCTGTGGCTTGCCCCGGGTCCGCGATGTAGCGGTCCACCTCTGATTCGAGGACCGTGCGCGACTCGGGAACGTGGGCCACCATATAGTCGATCGCCTGCTGGCGGGACCAGCCGAGCACGGCGAGCCCAGGATCTACCACTAGGCGAGCTGCTCGAAGCGCCTGCTCACCCAAGTCTCCGAATTTGTAGAAGTCGCTCGAGTACAGCCCCATCTCGCCCGCAAGCCGCTCGGCATAGAGCGCCCAGCCCTCCCCGAATCCCGAGGAGAACAGGTAGCGGGTAATCGGGTGAGCCTTTTCACGCTCCTGCGCGATCGCGATTTGCAGGTGATGTCCGGGAATGGTCTCGTGGAAGGAGGTCCCTTCCAGGGGAGCTTTCGGCTGGGGCGGCTCGACGCTGGCATTGATGCGCCAACGGGCCGGGCGCTTGCCATCTGGAGTTCCTGAAACGTAGGAGTTGGGACAGCCGCTCTTTTCCTCAAACGGGAGACAGGGATCCACGATGACGTTCCCCCGGGGAAGGCGGCCGAACCACTTCGGCATCGCCGCCTTGGCTCGAGCAACCGCGGCCTCCGCTGCCCTGATCACTTCCTGGCGATCCCGGAAGGTGAACGAGCTGTCGGTCCGGAGTCTTTCATACAGCGCGGGAAGATCTGACGTGCCGAAGCTCCGCTGGGCGATGGGCCGGGCCGCGGCTTCGATGGCCGCCATCTGCTGGATTCCCAACTCATGCACGGCTTTCGCATCGCGATTTACGGTGGTGTAACCGCGAACCCGAGCCCGATAGCAGTCCGAGCCACGAGGGAGGGCAGCGAGCGCAGTACTTGCCCGGGCCTTGGGGATATACTCGGAGACCAAGAAGTCGCGATATCGTGTAGCGGCGGGAATGATCTCCCGGCCAACGATCGCAAGCACCGAGTCGCGGAAACCCGGTGCCGAGTCCCGGTCTGCCAGTCCTGCGAAAGGCGAACGCTCCGGGGGAAGCTTCAGCACCTCATTGAGCTGATCCACCACCGCCTGGGCGTTGCCTCGCGGCTGGGTGTAGCCGAGACGCAATCCCTCGCGAAGGTTCATGATCTCGGTGTCGACGTAGTGCGGCACCCCGTGCCAGCGAGCTAGGGCAGCGGATCGCAGCGATGCCGTCCCCAATGGCTGGAGCTGCGCAATGATCGGTAGGCCGATCTGCCATCCGTGCTGCTGATTGAGTGACAACAACTCGTTCCGACAGATTCGACCCTGCCGGGAGGCTTCCAGGGTTTCCAGCAGAACCCCGTAGGTGGCGTCTTCCGGCGTTTCCTTAAGGTCGGACGCTCGTACCTGCTGGAGCTGGTCGAGCCACTGGTCTTCCCGCCGCTCCCATGCACGTACCGCAGCGATGGAATTGTCCCCGATCCGATCGTTGGGCGCGTTGGGGACGCCGGAGAAGAGAGCGGCGAGCGGGAATGTCTGCACCCAGGCAGCCCAGTAGTCGTCCGCAATCGCATTGACCCGGCGAGCCGATTGGTTCCCGCTGGTGGTCTGGCTGTATGGGGTGGGAGCGGGCGCCGCCTGGTTGGACGGGCGACTGCAGGCAACAAACAGCATGAGTGCTGGAACGCACGAGAGGAGCAGGCGCTGGCCGGGCATGGGAGCTGGGAGGGAGCTAGGAGCTGGGGGCTAAGAGTCGGTGCATTGTCGGCCTG
>DATFVC010000027.1:0-28497 GCA_035260485.1 Solirubrobacterales bacterium
CGCTGCGAACAGCGCGATCGCGACCGCCATGCCGGGGCCTCGCCTCAACGGATCAGCCGCCGGGACACACTCCGCCGAGGCAGACCGCCACCTGGTTGGACGGGATGTCCTTGCCGTGGGTCGCAGCCAGCACGCCCGGCGCGCTGAGGACGACAGTGGCGTGACCTTCGGCGTCGGTCGGGGCGCTCGCGCCGGTCACCGTCACCCCGGCGGCGGGCTTCTTCTTCCCTTTGTCGTCATAGGCGAAGACGCTCACCGTGAATGGCTTTCCGGCTTCTGCCGCTTCCGGAGCGATGAGCGCCAGCTCCTTGGGGTACGGAAACGGCTCCAGCGCCCACAGCACTTCGTCCCCCGCGTGCAGCTTCACCGTTTCGCCGCTGCGGTTGGGGTTCTTGTGGTTCACCTTCAGGTACCAGGACAGCTTGCTGGTGCTGCTGGATTTGCCGATCCCGCATAGGCCCAGGCCGAATTCGGAGACGAAATGGTCGGTGATCAGCAGCGGACGCAGCGCCGCAGTCGTCTTCGCCGCCTGCCCGAGCACGCCCAGAGCGGTCGACCCTTCGATCGTCACCGATTTGCCGCTGCCGCCCGTTCCTTTGCCGAAGCAGAGCGCCTTCGGGCTGGTCTTGATCGAGGTCGTCGAGGCGCCCAGCGCCTCTTCGGCGAGGATCTTGCTGCCGCCGCCGACCACCCGCAGGTCGACGGGAGTCCCCTTGGCCGCCGCCGCGACCGCGGTCGAGAGGACGAGAACGAAAGCCAGCGCGCACGCTGCGACCAGCCGGAATGGAATGAGTCTTGGCATTTAAGCCACCCTTTCCTCGAGGGTTGTCATGGCTGGCCGGGGACAGGTCTCCTGGCTCCCGGGAATCGGTCGGCCGCACCTTCCCGGAGACTCTGTGTCGCCCCCAGTGGCTGGCGCAACGCGCCAGCGGCTTCCTTCACCCCGGTCACAGTGGCGGGACCGCGCCGGCTTCTCACCGGACTTCCCTTGACCACCGACCGTATTTACGCTGGCGAGTCTATCCGGCGGGGGCGATTCCAGTGGCGCGATCCCTATTCGCTCATGGCTGCCAGGCCAGCGTCCGCCTCCGAGCCAACAGAGCTAGAGCTTTCGTCGAACATGCTCCCCAGCGCAAGCGTTGTCCGCAGGCCGTATGGCCTTCCGCAATGATCGCCCTGCTTTGGGTCGTTCTGCTTTGACTCTCCCTACAGGCGCTGCGGCGAAGGACAAAGCCGAAAGGCCGCTTTCGGCGCAATTCTCGGTGGAAGGGAGCAACGGCTATCGGATCTCTGTTTACGGCGGACCTCACTCCGTAAGCATCTCGGTGTTCAAATGAGCCCAGGCCAGGTTTCACGGAGACTCTGATCTAACCCCGCCTTCTCGGAGTTGGCGGGCTGGAGCCAAGCGGCCTCTGGGTCGTGTTGTGTAGATCCTCGTATTTTGCTTGGGGTGAGCATCCCGAGCATGCCAGATGGGGCAGTCGATGGGAATTGGGTAGATCAAGGTGTCCATCAAACTGGGGGCAGTTCAGACTTCTCCTCATATCGTTTTTTGGTCACGTAACGATACGCCGCCATCGCCAGTAGAACGATCAGCGCGAGGCGGGCGAAGCTGTAGCCGACCCAAACGACTCTCCACAGCACGTCCACGACCACGCTGCCCTGTCCGGAGCCGTGGTGAAAGTCGTAAAACGCCCCGATGAGCGGGTAGAGGAGCGCTACGCAGACGGCGAGCAGCGCGATGAGCTTGCCACGGTTGGGTCTATCCGCCACCTCGATCTCCTTGGCGGATCTGCCGCCGAACCCGGGCACTCGCGCAACCAAGCCGTAGGCCAAGGCCAAGAGCCTGTCATGCATTCGCTGCGTGGCCGAGCGCCACGAGCCGCTTGCCTGCTGTTGCCTTTCACCCCAGACGAACGCCCGCGAGGACGGGACCAGCAGGCAAGCGAGGAAGATCACCGCGGGCCCGGCAAGCCATAGCGGCTGGTTCAGGGTGAGCGGCGCGGCCAGCTGGGCAGCCGCCGAGAAGACGGAAAGCACCCACGCAACCCTGCTGCCGCGCAGCAAAAGCCAGGCTAAGAGCACCGTAACGCATAGCAAGCCAGCGCTAAGCGCCGTGATTGGAGAGACAATGAACGCCGCAAGATCCTGGGCGACCATCGCCGCCGCGGCGATCCAAAGCCATGCTGGCGTAGTACGGGTCATCTGCTTCTCATCTGAAGACCGGTAGCCAGCGGTATGGCGACCATACAGGCTGCCAAAGGCTCCTGTTCGACCATGTTGCCGTCTGGCTAACGGGTCGTTTAATAGGGCAAGTTACGAGGATCTCGCTTTGGCTCACTATTGTGCCCAAAGAATTTCCTGAGTGGTTATGCGCCCCATCCAAGGTCGGTAAGAACCAAAGACAGCAAGAATCCTTCTCATATCACCAGTTGCTAAAAAACTCCAGAAGAACACTAATCACTCTTTCGCCCACCCCGTCCCCGCTTCGCCTCCAGCCGGCCAAGATCAATACTACAGTGATACTCGCCACGAAAACCATCATCGCTCCCCACATAACCTTGCCTGCTGAAATCAGAACAACTCCGTATACCCAGCTCGCGATGCATGCGCTGCTCCCAAAAACAAGCAAGCCAAAGCGAATCATTCGGCATCCCACTCAAAGACGATCAAGCCATCAACCCTTTAGCTCAACATCAATCGACCGGAGGCTCTAATGAGAGCAACTCGCCAAATTCCGAGAACTCAGTCGAAGCCCACAGTCCACTGTCTGAAGATCCAGAATAGACCACCTCATAACTCATCCGGCGTATCCGCGATTGATCATCCAGCCAGAAGAACGCCTGTATCGACTTTCGAGGTATGCGAGCTTGACCCTCGGTACCCGTACCTTGCGCTGGATGCGCTTCGGCTAGCTGGAGCCATATGTCAGGTTTAAACATCGAGCTGGCCAGTCGGACTTCATATTGCGTAGTCGGAATGCCGTTGACAAGCTCGGTTCCTATGGGTACACCTATATCGGATTCAACTCCAGTTATTACATCAAAGAGAAACAGTGGGTGCCAGGTGTTCTTTGGGTCGCTCCTATTCCCAGATGGACCACGCCACCTGTTGCGAACCGTCCTCCTCCAGCGAGCGCCGCCTTCATAGAACACATCGCCGGAACCAGCCACAACACGATTTAGAATTGCATGCAGAGGGATGCTAACTAAACGTATTAGCAGCCCAGCCGCTGCCTTCTCCGCGGACATCCGTGGCGTTATAAATGACTCGGACAGCCACACACGATCGTTGGCAAAGTCAACAGCCCCTCGCGCACGAATGTCTGACGCATCAAGATGAGGGTCACCGACACGTGACATTTGGACGATCCGTGCAGTGCTCTGTGTACGGGTCGACGCAACAATCGCGCTCAGCCGAAGCACGTCAGAACGCCAGTGGCAAATTTACGGCTCATGGGAACTAGTCATTGTAAAGATCGCCGCAAGCTCTGGGCGGTATAACAGGGCACACTGTCCGACCAGTCGCTGTGACCGATCAGCTCAGCGCGGTGGTGACCAGTTCCTACCGCTACCCTTGTCCTTTTTATCCCACAACCAATCACCAGAAGCTACGTAATAAACCGCAAGCGTAATCGCAATTGACAGAACGATGAATAGGACTGCAAGTAAGATCGTACCAATGCTCATGCTTGGATTTTACCTCAACGTGCGCTTTTAGGTGACCTGGACATAAGCCCATGGGCGTTCTCCTCCACACCAAGCCGAGAACACCACGGTTGCGCCAATGAAACTATTTTGCTTGGGGTGAGCATCCCGAGCGTGCCAGATGGGGCAGTCGATGAGAATTGGGTAGATCAAGGTGTCCGTCAAACTGGGGGCAGTTCAGACTTCTCCTCATATCGTTTTTTGGTCACGTAACGATACGCCGCATCACCTCCCGAGGTGAGCCGATGCAAAACGCCTCCGCCGTGGACAACAGGGGCGATGCTCTCCATCGGCAAGCTCGGCAAAGGACAGGAGCGGTACTACCTCAACAAAGTGGCGGAAGGCGCTGAGGACTACTACTCCGGCGAGGGCGAGGAGGCGGGGGAGTGGATCGGCGACGCCGCCGCCCAACTCGGCCTCGACGGCGAGGTTGGCGAGGACCAGCTCGTGGCGATGCTGACCGGCCGCAATCCGGTAGACGGTGCGCCGCTACTGGGAACGAGCGGCGTCCCGGCCGGCGGTTCGGTTCCCGGCTTCGATCTCACCTTCTCGGCTCCCAAGTCGGTCTCGCTGCTCTGGGCCTTGGTGGAGCCGACGTGGCGATGGAGGTCAAAACCGCCCACCGCGAAGCCGTCCAGGCCGCCCTCGGCTACATGCAACGCGAGGCGTGCTGGACCCGGCGCGGCGCAGGAGGCTCGGAATTCATCAAGGGCAACGGCTATCTCGCCGCCGCCTACGTCCACCGCTCCTCGCGCAACGGCGACCCGCAGCTCCACACCCACGTCCTCGTCGCCAACGCGACCAAAGCCGACGGCCGCTGGACGCGCCTCTACCACCCGGCGATCTATGACCACGCCACGACTGCCAGCTACATCTATGAGGCCCACCTGCGCGACGAGCTGAGCCGTCGCCTCGGTGTCGAGTGGCAGCCGACGCGCAAGGGCATCGCCGAGATCGAGGGCTTCGTCGACGAGCACCTGCGCGCCTTCTCCACCCGCCGCGCCGAAATACTCGAGGCGGCCGGGGAGAACGCCTCGGCGGCCTCGCGTCAGGTGGTCACCCTCGTCACCCGCAAGCCGAAGGAGGCCGACATCTCCCAGGTCGAGCTGCGGCAGCGCTGGCGATCCAAAGCCGATGAAATCGGCCTCGATCACAAGGCGATCGAGCGGACGCTTGGAGTCATGGACCCGAGCGAACGCTACCCGGCCCTCACCGTGCATCAGCTCGATAGAGCGGTTACGGAGGGACAGTCGCACTTCGATCGCCGCGATGCGATTCAGGGTGTCGCCGACTCGCTGCGAAACGGCGCCCCGGCGGCCGACGTCGAGCGCATGGCCGATGAATTCCTCGCCGCTGACTCCGTGATCCAGATCGCCGAGACTGCCAAAGGTCCCCGCTACACCACCCGCCGAATCTGGGAGCTTGAGCGTGAGGCGCTGGCGGCGGTCGAGCGGATGAAGGCCGAGAGAGCGACCGTTGCCGGCGAGCTGATCGCGGCGCGCGTGATCGGGTCACGCCCGACCCTGAAGGACGACCAGCGCGAGCTTGTTCGCCGCCTGCTCGCCGATCCCGAGGGCGTCGCCATCGTGATCGGCGAGGCGGGCACCGGCAAGACCTTCGCCATCGTGGCGGCTGCGGAAGGCTGGGCGCAGGCTGGGATCGATCTGCGGATCGCGGCGCCGACCTGGCGTGCGGCAGGTGTTCTGCGCTCAGACGGCTTGCCCGCCGTCAGCGTCGCCACCTTGCTCTCCGAATTCGAGCAGGGCAAGCGGGAGGGCGGCGAGGAGGCGCTGGCCCAGGGATCGGCTCTCGTGAGCGACGAGGCCGGGATGGTGGACTCGGCACGGCTCGCCGGTCTGATCGACCATGCCGAGCAGGCCCAGGCCAAGCTCGTTCTCGTCGGCGATCCCGAGCAGCTTGGCGAGATCGAGGCGGGCGGTCTGTTCAGGGCTATCGCCGAGCGCACCGATCCGATCCACCTTGAGGAGGTGATCCGCCACGAGCACATGGTGGACCGCGAGGCTACGAAGCTGATCCGCAAGGGTGAGGGCGGCGACGCTCTTGGCCTCTACGTATCCAAGGAGCGGGTCACGGTCGCTCCCAACTCAGACGCGATGCGGGCGGCGATGGTCGCCGACCGGCATGAGGCATACGAGCGCGGCGCCGACGCCGTGATGAGCCAAGCGAAACCGCGATGTCGAGCGCCTGAACGCGACCGCGCGGGAGGTCCGGCGACAGGAGGAAAAGCTCGGCACCGAGGAGATTGAAGTTGGCGATGCCTGCTTTGCCGCCGGCGATCAGGTCATCACCCGAGTCAACGACCGAGCGGCCGAGATTTACAACTGCGAACGCTGGCAGGTGGCCGAGGTCGACGCCGCGCAGCGCCGTGTCGTCCTCGACGGCGTCGACCAGGCGCGGCGCGTAGAGGTCGAGGCCGACTACCTGGCGCGAACCAACCCTTACTCAGACGCCCCGGCCCTCGAACACGCCTACGCCGTGACGACCTACTCAGCGCAGGGGACGACCGATGATACGGCGTTCGTCATGGTCGATCCCTCGATGGACAAGCAGGAGCTCTACGTCGCCGCTTCGCGCAGTCGTGATGAGACCTTTCTCTACGCGACCCCCGAGATCCAGAGCCACCGCGAGGAGATCGCGCCGATGCCCGATCGCAGCGCCGATGCCCTGCCCCATATCGCCGCTGCCGCCGAGCGCGACCGCGCGCAGCTCGCGGCGCATGACGCGGCGCTGCGCTCGCAGTTCTCCGGCCTCCCACCGAGGAGTTGGTTGGGAGGAGCGAGGAGTTGCGTGCGGCCGCCAGTAGAGAAGCCGGCGCCGAGCGGCAGCTACGTGATTTGCGGGAGCGGATTGAGCGGGCCGAGCGCCAGGTCGAGCGCTACGACGGGCAGCGGGAGAGGGCGCAGGAGCTGAGGCGCCGCTTCCGCAAGGACGAGTTGGCGCGGATCGACCGCGACGAAGCCAGGTCGCAGGAACGACTCGCCGGGCTTGAGGCCGAGGCTCGTGGGCTGCCCGTACCCTCGGGTTCCTCACGGCGCGAGCTGGCCGTCGCGGATCGTGTCCTCGCCGAGCGCCGCGAGCTGGCGATCACCGCGGCCCGCATATCTCCGCCCGCGTACATCGCGAGCGAGCTTGGCAAGCGCCCGAGCGACCCCACCAAGCGCAAGGCGTGGGATCGTGGCGTAGAGGCGATCGAGACCTACCGCCAGCGTCACGGCATCAAGGACCCCCACAAGGCGCTCGGGCGGGAGCGGGACCGGGAGAGGCAGCGAGAAACGCTGCGACGGGTTCACGAGGCCCAGCGAGCACTCGGGCTTGGACCGCATGCCGCGCGGGAGGGCGCACAGGGTAGGTCGCTGGGAATCGGGCGATAGGCATGCCCCCGACCTACCGCCGATTGAAGCACGCCGATGGCGTGCTGTTCGGCGGGTAGGTCGGGGGCCGGCTCGTCCACCACGCCGAGATCCTCGGCCTCAAGGGCAAGTGGCGACACTCACTGCCACTTCGATCCACCAAATCGCATCGAATGAGCAATCATAGTTACGGCACATGCTTAGCGACGGCCTCAGAATCATCGACGGCGCTTCGGCAGGAGCCTGGATCGAGCCAAGACTGACAGGAGAGTTCGGTGCGGTGACGCTTCAGGTTCCGAAAGGCTTCGAGGCGTACGCTCGCATTTTTCACCCGGCATCCGACCCGGAGGGTCGCTCGGTCAGATGGGCGGAGGTAGCGAAGGCGTGCGGGACCGTTCCTCATCGTGAGATGCAGTGGCACGCAATCCTTGGACTCGCCGACGCCGATGAACTCGGAGGCTCCTATACCCCCAACGACCCCAATGGTGTTAAGTGGGCAGGGTCAGATCCGATGACCGGCGCGATGGACGTCGAGGCCCTTGATGCACTCTGCGAGATTCTTGCCATCCATACGCTCGATACCAGCCGCTGCTTCTTCGGTCTCTGCACGATCCAGAGTTGGGAGGAATCCTTTTCAGCGGGCGAGCTGGAGCCGTTTCTCAAGCTCCCCCACGAACGCGACCACATTGTCCTCGCCGGCCCCCTCTCCGCCGTGGACCAGATCGTTCGCGACTGGTCCAAGCTGAGTTCAGCCCGGATGGTTTTCGCTACCAAAAACGAGGGAGAAGGGCCATCTCCCGAGCCGGACCCATCCCAGTTTCTGCAGCGCGAAGCGCCAAACCTCATATGGCCCGCGGATCGCACCTGGTTCGTGGCCAGCGAGATCGACTTCGACTCCACTCTTGTCGGCGGCACCACCGAGCTCATCGAGGCGATCGTCAAGTCCCCTGAGCTGGAGGCTTGGCAGGTCGGACCGACCGACTCGCTCGCCGCCAACGCGGACAAGGTCAACGTGGAGAACGACTAGTGAGAATCGTGGTCGTGAAGTTCGGACCGGTTAGTGGAATCTCCGATGCGCCGGCGAATGACACAGTCAGCGAGCCAGTCCAAGACGCTGGCCCCCTCTTACCGGTCTGCGGCGTCATAGTTGTAGCTCTGGGTGGTTCCCTGGGAGGCGAGGTCGCAGACGCCGCCGATCCCGGGTGTTCGGGTGGTCAGTGCCATGCGGTTGGAGTCGGCATCGAAGCTGTAGGAGCGGGTCGTGCAGCTCCTCTCTGCGGCGTGTCTTTGAGGCGGCCGGCCTTGTCATAGGAATACTGCTGGGAGGACGAGAGGCTGGTCTGAGAGAGCACCTGGCCATAGATCGGGCGTTCTGCACCGAGTCGAGCCAGGTGCGTTCGATCGAGCAGCTCCCAACCACTTTTCTCCGCTCAATCCCTCAGTTTTGCGTACGCCGTACTAACCGTTTTTTTTGAAAATACAGTTCCCAATAGGCGTAGCGGAGAACCACATCTGGTTGTCGAGCAGATTCATAAATCCGTTCATACACTTCAGGGGTCCCGAGCTTCTTTCTTACCGCTCGCACAGTCATCCCAGGCATCAGGCGAAAGAGAACCTTGTGATCCAATATAGGTCCCGAGAGCGAAGTCCTTCCACTTTGTGTTTCGCGAACTCTCTGGCGTAGCTCGCCTTCCTGGAAGTGGAGCTGCCACGAAGGGTAGTTCAAAGTAGCTTCACGGCCGAAAGTAGCTTCCGACACTGGTTCGCCAAGATTGGCCTTGACCTCCCCGAGCGATGCACCTTGGGGGAGGTTCAACACTTTCTGGTCAAGCCTCCGAGGACTACCGGTCGGCGACCCGACATCCTGCGACGAACAGCCGATGAGGTTCCACACTGATATCGCTATGCCAGCTAGCCCGAGCCAAACAGCGAGGTGACCCCCTACCGTCCGGTCGGCCATGCGTACCTATGCTCCCAGCGCAACGATTGGCCTTCCAGCTTCGTAGCTACCTCTTCGACCCTGTGACCGGTGGTTCCCCTCAATGACTACAGCCTGCTGATCTAAATGCACTGACCCGAACACCGGATCGGGTCCATGCGACAACACGCCTAATGCACGATAGCCTCCCACGAAAGGTCGCCACGCCATACCCAAAGGTCGGTTGCATATGCGCTCGGTGCGCCCGGCCGCTACCAATTGCGCGGGTGTGAATTCGAAGAAGTTCCCGCCCACCTCCCGGACGGTCGATCAACACCTTTAGTAGCGCCACATTCCGTCGCGTCAAAAAGAATAGCAGAGATCTGGAACCCTGATCCGTCGGAAAGGTACCACGGGCGGCGAGCTGTTGGGACTGCCGTGGGACTTTATATCCACAATATGCAGTTTCATCAGGAAGCCCCCTCTCGACGATCCTCGTTCCCCAGCATCGACCAACTCCGCGGCGGCCGAACACCCATACCCCCCAGTGCCCCCCCTGCTTGAGAGAGCCACCAGCCACCCTAACCGCGTAGGCTGGAATGGCAGCCTTACTGTCAGCCTCAGACGGCGTGACATCGGTCAAGAGTGCCAGGGCAATCACTATGGCCATGAGCCCCGTGGCCAAATGCAGACGCACGCGACCACCGTCTAGGTCTAGCGACGCAAGCACGCTTGCGTCGGGTGAAATCCCCGCCGTTGTCGGACTTTGCTCATCCAATCTAGTCATGGACTTTCCCCTCGGATGTCGATCGAGCGCTATCATCGTTTCTATTCTACTTGGGACAAAATTGCTCGATCTTTACGTTCAGTGTATGCGCTGGCAGTCCTTCTAGGTTGATCTGAAATTCCCAGGTCAGACTAAACTCGTACTCCTTTCCCGGTTCGCAGTAGAACGTTTGGACGTGTTTCTGGTAGTTCTGGCATGAGTCTGTGGGTGGACACACAGGTTCAATTCGGGCGTTAACTGGACGCGGTGGTGGGATAGTGTGGAAACCTTCGCCATTACCCTTACCCCACTTCGCCGCTAAGCCGCCCAAAGTAATGCCCCCAACGACATTACACTTACGGACTGTCGTAAGAGTTATTCGTCCACGAGTACCGCGCGTAAACTTCGCCCACATCTTGCATTTGCAACCAGCAATGCCGGACAAACATGCTTCATCATATGGACTAGCACCGGCCAGGTCGAATCCATTAACCGGATCAGCATCCGCATAGTCGTACGCGTTTGCCGATCCTCCCTGCACCGGGTCAGTAGAAATGAACCGCCCCAGCGCGGGTACATAGCTCCGCACCCCCATCTGAATGACACCAGAAGGTAGCTCGGTACGCCGTCCTTTGCCGCCAAGCCAGCCATACTTGGCTCCCCCGGCCTGTTTCGGATTGCCGAACTCGTCGAATTCGAAGTTCGTCAAGAGTTTCGTCGCTTCCGGATTGGCGCTTGCCGTTGCGACGATGTCGCCGTGCAGGTTGCGCAGCTGCAGGGTCGTGCCTTTGGCGCTGTCTTGGATCGCCGCCAGGCCACCGTCGATCCCGATGATGCTCCGCGACCAGCTCGTGCTGCGGTCGATCCAGGCGGGCGAGTCCGATCCGCCTGCGTAGTGGTAGACCTCGGTTCCGGGTTCGGAGCCGCCGGTCTGCGTGCGCAGGCGTTGGCGCAGGGTCGCGTCGAGTTCGTAGGTATTGATGATCGCGCCCTGGGTCTGGCTCTGGACCAGGTCGTTGCTGTAGTAGCTGGTCGTGAGCGTTTCTCCGCCGGCATCGGTGGCGGGGAGGCTAGTGATGCGGCCGAAGTTGTCGTAGGCGATCCCGGAGTCGATCAGGCGATCGCCTGCGTCGTAGCTGTAGCTCTTGGTGGTTCCTTGCGAGGCGAGGTCGCAGGCGCCGCCGATGCCGGGGGCTCGGGTAGTGAGCGCGGTGCGATTGGAGTCGGCATTGAAGCTGTATGAACGGGTGGTGCAGCCTCCCCCCTGCGGGGTGTCTTTGACCAGAGTCAGCCTTCCTGCTTTGTCATAGGAATACTGCTGGCTCGACTGCATGCTGGTCTGGGCGAGCACCTGGCCGGTGATCGATCTTTCTGCGCCGAAGTCGAGCCAGGTGCAGTTGAGCGAGCAAAATGTTTTCTTTTCGTAGGAGAGGTGAGTCGCTTCGCCAGCCTCGTTGTAGGTGGTCTTTGCCAGCAAGCCGTCGGGAAGGCCCTGTTCGACCATGTTGCCGTCGGCGTCATAGCTCGCCGTGAAGGCGCCGGCGCCGGAGTCTTCGAGTTTGACCAAAAGGCCCGAGGTCGGGTCATAGGTGCGGGTCTGGATGCCTTTGCCGTCTGAGGTGGTGACCGGTCGGCCGAGCAGGTCATAGGTCGCGGACGAGGTGTTGCCGTCTGCGTCCAGGTAGGCGGTCGGCCTCCCGAGCGTGTCATAGGTGGTGGTTACCGCTTGGGTGTCGAAGGATTTGCATTCGACTTCGCATGAGAAGCGCTGCGTTTCCGGTCTTCCGGTGGTCGAGTTGTAGAGGGTCTGAACTTTGGGGATCGCCATCCCGCCGCCGGTCTGTTTCGTCAGCGTTCGGCGTCCCGCTGCGTCATAGGTACTGAGCGTAACCCGGGTGTTCTGGGTGGAGCCACCGGGGCTTTCGATCACTTCGGTCGCCTCGCCTAGCGCGTTGTAGGCGGCGACCTTGGTGACCGGAAGTTCGGGCTGCCCGGCCGTCTGCGGATCGACGGCGGGGCGGATCTTGCAAGGCAGGTTCGCCCAGGCCGGCTGGTTTGCGCAGGAGCTGTCGATCGGATTCGTGCCGGCGGTGTAGTAGACGGTCCTCGTCGCGTGAGGGTTCCCGCTTTCGGCTCCGGGCAGGCTGCGTTCGGTCGGCAGACCGCTGACCGAGTCATAGGCGAGGTGGGTCCGCAGGTTGAGACCCTGCGGGTCGACGATCGAGTCGGTCGGTTTGCGCAGGGTCCAGTCGTATTTCGTTTCGGTGACCCGTTGATCGGCGTCGGTTCCCTGGCCGGCAATGCTCGCCCCGAGCGTTTCTCGGGTCGGCAGGTGGGGCATCGGCGTGCCCCACGGAGGCGTCGGGGCTCCCTGGTCGTATTGAGCCGTCCTGTGCGTGCGGGCTTGAACGACCGAGCCGGATTCGAGCCGAACTTCGTGCAGCGGTCCCCATTCCTCCAGCATTTCGGTCCCGTCGCCCGAGTAGCTGCGCTTGGTCTCGAGCTCGTGGGAGCGCGTGACCGAACCCGCCCCCGCGGCCAAGGCGCGAAGCCGGTTCTGGGCGCTCAATTCGCGCACGACGTTGCCGTGCTCGTCGGCTTCTGCGGTGGTGATCGAGGGGGCTGAGGTCCCCGCTCCCGAGGGCGTCGCCGTGTTGACCGGTTGGCCCCCGCCGTCCATGTAGTAGACGGTTGCTCGCGACCAGCTCGACGGCGGGTTTGCCGGGATCTGATCGGGCGGGAAGACCGCGACCGCGTCGGTCGGCACGTCTTGTTGGCCCCACTGGGCGACCGTCGCTCCGCTCATGTCATAGGGCGCTCCGGCGCCGCTCAGCGGAACCCCGTAGACGATCGTCGTCTGAGCGACGGTCGGGCTGGCGAGAAGGCTCGCCCGTTTGACTCTCACCAGCGGCCAGGGCTTTCCCGGCGCGCCTTTGGAGTCCGGCGGGGTGTATTCGGCCGGTTCGGCGTATTCCATCGTCCAGGGCTGCTCGCCCGGCGGCGTGATCGTCTGGATCTGCGCGTAGGGGGTGTAGGTGTAGGCCTCTTTCAGCGCCGGGGAGATCCGTGGGTCCCACTCCTGGATCAGGCGGCCTTCGGCGTTGTAGGCGTACTTGGCGACTTCCCACGAAGGCAGCCCCCCCGATTCGCTGATCCCGCCGTAGTAGCGGATGCTCGAGAGACGATCGCCCATGCTGCTCGGAGCGCCCCAGGTGCTCGCAGGCTGGTAGGTGAAGGTCAAGGCGCGACAGCCGCTCGTTCTGAGCGCGCTCGCCTCGGCGCAGCTCACTCCGGCCGCAGCGGGGGCGATGATCATGCTGAGTCGTTTCTTGCCAGCCACGAGCTGGTAGACCATCCGGGTGGAGTTGCCGCTCCCGGTCTGAGACACCGAGACCGGCACATATGCAGAGCCGCTTGCGTTCTTTTCGAAGATCGTGCGATTGCCGCCCGGGTCGGTGAAGGCGAGGTGCGTGGAGTCTTCGCGTGCGAGAACCCAGCCCGTGGCTTCCGGCGGGGAGACGTAGGCTTCACCGTTCTTTTCGAAGGCGTATTCGTAGCCTTCAAGGTCGGTGAGGATCGCGTAGTCGGCCATTCCTTCTTCTTTTTCTTCGGCGCTTGCCAGGACTTCGGTCACCTTTTGCCATGAAGCCCCGCCGGCAGCTTCGACCGGGACTCCGGGTTCCCAGCCCTCCCCCAGGACGCTGGTGTCATCACCGATGCGCGCGTAGCGCGAGTTGTGCGTACGCGAGAATTCGAGCGCCGAGCCGAAGGCCGGGATCGAGACGTCGGTTCGGCTGACCGTGAAGTTCCCGGTGATCAGGCTCAAGGTTCCCGGACCGACCTGAGTCGTCGCGTCGCGGGTCCCGCCGACGTTCACGTCCACGGTCGCATTTACCGGCGCGCTGAAGCCCGAGGATTCGCCTGTGCCGTCGAAGGCGGCGCGTATCTGGATCTTGCCCCCGTTCACCCGCAGACTTTCGGAGGCATTGGCGGCGTTGAAGTAGAGCGCTTCACTGTAGGCGCCCGAGCTTTCGACTTTCGGCGCCGGGATCGGCCAGGTGATCGGCTGGCCTTGCGCATTTCGGATCAGGCCGACGGGGATCGTCGCGAAGGCTCCGCCGGCGCCTTCTCTGTATTGGAAGGTCACGCCGCTGGTGCCTTGCGCGAGCCAGTGGGCCTGCAGCTTGAGTCGGCGTCCCGTGCGGGTTCCTTCGTCCGGCGAGGAGACCACGCTGGCGCCCGGCGCCGGGGGGCTGTAGGTGACCGAGAGGGCGGGTCCGAGTTTGGTCCCGTTTGATTCGGAGACGAGGCTGGAATTGAATGCGACGTAGCGCCTGTTGCAGTGTTCGGGGTTGGCTTCGCATTCGGTTCGGGTCTCGTTTGAGTTCTTGACCAAGAGCCCTTGGTTGGGGATTTCACCGGTGACCCAGCCGCCGACCAATTTGGTCAGCTCCGGCGAGGAGAAGTTCCACCAACCCGCCTGGTTTCCGCGCTGGCCGGTCAGCACTTCGGCTCCTTCGGCAGCGAAGTCACCACCGGGAGCGCTCCACGGACTGGGGATGAATTCGCCGCCGCTGTTCAATTCGGTGTTGTAGTAGCGCCAGCTCAGCCTTTCGGTCCACGGCTTCGTCGCGCGGCGCAGTTGCACCGCGGCGGTGTTTTCCGCCGCGGCTTTGGCGTCGAGGCTGACGGTCGCGGCGGTGACATAGGAGTTGGGGGGAATCGCACCGAGGTTGAAGCGGATCAGCGAGCGAGCCGGCTGGTTTTCTTTTTGGCTGTAGGCGGCGAGGAGTTCTTGGGCTCCGTTTGACCCACACGTATGCCAGCCTTCAGGGGCGGGCAGGCTGCCGAAGGCGCAGTCCAAGGAGGCCGTCGGGATAGTGAGGGACGGATCGATCGTCACCGGCCACACCCTGTCCGACTGAGTCAGCCAATCGCGATCGGCTTCGACGCCGAGCCGCCAGCCGCCTTCGACTCCGGGCGAGAGGTTGTAGTGGACCGCGTGGGAGGGTGTCGAACCCGGTGCACTGTCGGAGATGACCGGCGCAGGCAGAATCGCCACCACTCGACCTTTGGAGTCGCGAAACGCGATCGAGCCGTCTTCGGCCAAGTGCGGGGTGAGGCCGCTCGACGCGTTCAGGTCGAACTCGAAGCTGCTCGGCGCAGATGCATCCGCGATCTCGATGTCCTCCTTGACGCCGTTCGCCAGGCTCGAGAGTTCGAAGGCAGCGCCTCCGTCGCTTGACGCGTAGGTGGCCGTGTCGCCTTGAAGCTGTGCCGATTCGGTCTCTTGGCCGAGGAGCTCGGCAGAGACCCACTCGCCGTCAACCGCCAGGAGCATCGGGGCAGCTCCGAGCTTTTCGGGAAGCCGCAGGTCGAAGCTGTTCGGTCCGTTGCCGAGGCTGCCGTCGTCGAGTTCTTCGAGCCGGTCGCCGATCGGCTTCCAGTCGCCTTCGGCATCCCGGTAGTTGATCGGGTTGTCGTAGATCCTCGTTTGCAGGGCGCCGTCGGGGAGGCGGAAGGTCTGGGAGGTGGCGGTGCGCTTCGAGGCCAGCTCGACGCCGGGATCAGGCTGCGGCTCGCTGCTGAGCTGAGTGATTGCCGGAGGCGATTCGGAGCCGTCTGGCGCGGCGAGCGCGATGCCGGTGCCGCAAATGACGAGCGCGGCCAGCACCGCTGCGAACACCCTGATCCCCTGCATGTACGCTCCTCCCCGATTGGATTTCGGGCACCCTAGCTGTGGATTTCCGAAACACAACTTCAGCCGTACCAATTTTTTGAGCTAAAAGGAGCTAAAGGTGAGACGGCCTTCACTAGTGGTATTTCGTCCCGCATTTGGGATGGCTCTAGCCTGCGCCCAGCCCCGGCATAGGGTGCGGCGATCTACACCCCTGGCTTGAACCCGGGGTTGTCTTCGCCTGATCGCCGCCTCGGTCGGCGCGCTCGCAGCGCTGACTATCGCCTGAGGGTTGGCAGGGTCGAGCGGCGGGTCAGGGAGCTTTCGTAGTTTCCTTCGGCGACTCGAAGGCGGCAAGGGCAACGGTCACAGGGATCGGCTCCTCGCCGCTCTCGGCCATACGGGCGTTGGCTTCTCGCTGCTCTTCAAAGAGGAAGTAGAACAAGGCATCGATTCTGGCTATCACGTTCTCCCAGCCCTGCTGGTCGAAACGAAAAGCAGTCCAGGTGAAGTGTCGGTCCTCACGGGCGTCAATCGTGCCGGCCACGGTGGCCTCCTTGACGCGCGCGGCAAGGGTCTCGAAAGCTCGCCAGGTGAATACGTTCTTCACCGTATCGGGCACATCCGGCCAAGTGCTCTCGTCGAACATCGCAGGGCCGGTTGCACGGTAGAAGTGCTCCACGGCGCCGCGGCGCTTTCCGCCCGTCTCCGTTCTGGTTTGACAGAGCCAGCCATATTCGTAGAGCAGCTCGAATGCGCGAGACACCCTGGAGAGGGTGCCGCCGCCGAACTCCTCGAAGAACTGCTTCGGGCTCATCTCGCGCGTGTTCAACTCGGCCAGGATTTGAATGCGCAGCGGATCGGAGAAGACTTTTGCCATGCGCAAGCTGAATGGCAGGTGGGACTTGATCCCCGCTTTTAACTTCGCCACGCATTCCCTCCAATGCCTCGGTTAACTGGAGTGCTGCCGTGAAGTCTATGCGGTCTTGTAGCGGAACTGTCTGAGTCCTCTCCGTTTCCGAACTGCCCTCTACAAATGCTCGGGTTTTTTTGAGCATTCTCTCATCGTGGGAGGGGGTGAAGAGATGAAGCTCGCAGCTGCCGAGGCCGCCTTGCCGGTCGTTTCGATCACGAAGGCTGGTTAGCACCACTGGTCTGTAGTCCACCCCGGGCCGCCGGCATCTCGCTGCGCGGCTCGGGGATTGGCTCTTACTTCCCCGCGGCCAAGCGAGTTGCCTAACGGAGCGCCCACTTCCTTTTGGTCGCGACATTCGAAGTGAAAACGTCGCTCAGTATTCCTACACTACCCCGCCATTCCTTACCGCCCTGTCGGTTTGGGCTGATCCAACAGAAGAGAGGGTGCGCGAGATGGCAGACGCAGGCGAGGAGAGAAAGAAAGGCAAGCCCAGCAAGAAGGCGCGCAAAGCGCGAGCCTCGCGGCGGCGGAAAAAGCCAGATGGCCGGCGACGGGCCAACCTGATCTGTGCCATCGCCCACCCGCTCAGGCGGCGCATACTGCGCCTGATCGCCGACGGTGGCGAATCCTGCAGCCCGGCCCAGATCGCGAGGGAGCTCGGCCTGCCGATCGGCACGGTCGCCTATCACGCCAAGGTCCTCTGGCGCTTCGGCGCCGTGGAACCGGCGGGCGAGCAGCAGGTGCGCGGCGCGGTCGAGCACTTCTACGACACCACGATCGAAGACGACCCCCCGATCGAAACCCTGCTCGAGGAAACAAGGGAAGTGGACGACGAAGACAAGTAGTCGTGTACTCCTGAACGTTCGTCCATCTCGCTTGGGCCGCCGCGCCACTCCGGCTTAGGCTCGCCGCGGGATCTGGAAACCAGCACGTTTACGGAGGAGAGCAATGAGGCAGGGGATTTGGCGGCACTCGCCGGCGCTGGTCGTTTCCGTCATCGCGCTGTTCGTGGCGCTGGGCGGCAGCGTCTACGCGGCAAAGAAGGCGAAGATCGACGGCAAGGCGATCAAGACGAAGTCGATCCCGGGCGACCGGCTGAAGCCGCGCTCGATCGCAGCCAACCGGCTGAAACCGGGTGTCCTGCTCGGCGCCGCGATCTCCTCACCACTGACCGGCACCGACATCAACGAGCTGACCCTGGGCCAGGTGCCGAACGCGGCGCACGCGGATTTCGCCGACTCAGCGCAGAGCGCGGTCGACGCGCAGACCGCGCTCAACGCCGTCAACGCCGTCGACGCGAAAACGGTCAACGGTCACAGCGTCGGCTGCCTGCCAGGCACAAAGCCCTTCGCCGGCGCCTGCTGGGAAAGCTCGCCAAGCAGCGCCGTCAACGCGCCCACCGCGGCGCGCAAATGCGCGGTGCGCGGCGGAGCGCTGCCAGAGGCCCTGCAGCTCGCCGCCTTCGCCGAAGAGCCTGGCGTCAACCTCGACTCGGGGGATGAGTGGTCGGGTGACATCCCGGTTATTTCGGGTCCGGACTCATATGCCGTCACCACGGTTACGGCCGGCAGCGTGGTCTTCCGTGACCTCTCGACCAACACCAATGCATACCGCTGCGTGCTCCCACTGCTCACGTAGCTCTATCCTCTTCTCGATGCGAATGGGTCCGTACAGCGCCCGGCTTCGCGCCATGGGCGCGTTGATCACGCTTGCCTGCCTGCTGGCGGCGCTGCTCGCTGTGCCCGCCGGCGCCGGCGCCACGGCCCGGCTCCACGCGGCGGGCGCGAGCGAAAGCGAAGCCGCGCGGACCGCCCGCTACTGGACGGCGGCGCGGATGCGCTCCACGCCGCCACTCGACGCGCCCAAGGACGGCGGCCTCACCGCGCTCGCCAGCTTTGCCCCGATCGCCGAACCGACCGTCCCCCCCTTCGCCGTCAACGGCCGCCTCTTCGTCCGCCAAGGGAACAAACGCGGCTTCTGCTCGGCGACGGTGATCGACAGCGCCAGTCGGAAACTCGTGCTGACCGCCGGCCATTGCGTCAACACCGGGCCCCAGGCGCCCAACGGCCACAGCGTCTGGTCGAGCCTGCTCGAGTTCGTCCCCGCCTACACCGGCGCGGCGCCGTTCGGCGCCTTCATCGCCCACCGCAAATCGGTCTTCGCGCTCAAGCAGTGGGTCAAGTTCGGCAATCCCAACTTCGACATCGGCGCGATCGTCACCGGGCCCAATGCCGAAGGCGTCAACGTCGCCGACGCGGTCGGTGGCGGCGCCGCGATCGCCACCGACCTCAGCCGCCGCCAAGACTTCCAGACCTTCGGCTACCCCGGCGAATCGCACACGATGGAGGGCTGTAACTCCCCCTACGTCGGCGACGACAGCCTCACCTACCAGATCCCCGGCCCGCCGACGATCGCGATCCGCTGCCACTGGGCGCCGGGCGCCAGCGGCGGTGGCTGGCTGATCGAAGAAGGCACGGAGATCGACGGGCTGACCAGCTACGGCAAACAGACCGACCGCGTCCACACCTTCGGTCCCTACTTCAGCAGTCGCAACGTAGGCCGCCTCACCGCCGGCCTGTAGCGGACGTGCCGGGGCTTACGGGTCCATATGGGCGCCTAACTCCCGGCACGTCCAGGAGTCAGGCGCCTAGCATCTCGCGGTAGAAGCGGTAGTCGCGCCGCTCCGGCCGCAGGTTTGCGGCAAGCGCCAAGTGGTGGCGGGCGCGCTCGGTCTGGCCCGTCTTGGCCAGCGCCCTGCCGAGGCAGAAGTGGGCGAAGTCGTTGACCTGATGGGTATCGACCACGGCCTCGAACTCGGCGGCGGCGGCCGAGAAGCGGCCGCAGCGGAAGTAGGCGCGGCCCAGCGCCTCGCGCACCGAGGACTTCTCCGGCGCCCGTCGCGCCGCCGCCTCCAGCGGCTCGGTGGCCTGCTCGAAGTCCGCCTCCTCGAGCAGCTCGATGCCACGCCGGTAAAGGGTGAAGGTGGAGTCGCCATCTGATCCGTCGGGCATCCGCTTAGTGTAGGCGTCCGCCCGCGGCGCCCAAACGGCGTCGCGCCGGCTATTCGATGCGGCTCAACACAATCTCGCTTGCGTGGCCGCTCCAGGACTGTTCCTCCGGCTCCCACGGAACGGATGCGGGAAAGTAGCCCTCGTAGTAGTCGACATAGTCGTCGCTAGTCGCCTTCAGCACCTCGCCGATGACGCTCACCAGCTCGAGGCCGGCCTGCTCGACCAGGGCCACCGTCCCGGTGGTGACGCCGCCGATTCCCGCGACCAGGGTGAGAACCTGGTTCAACTGGCTCTTCTGGATGCTGCTGGTGACCTTCTGCAAGGTTTCGCCGAACTTGCGCTCCTTGCTGTGCGACTCCCATAGCTGTAGGCGAAGCGAGATGCCGGCCGTGACCCTGCGTGCCGGATAGAGCAGCACACCGCTCCCGAGGAACTCCCGTTCCTCACTCCCCTTCATCGGGATCAGCGTGCCGTCCACCGGGGAAACCGTGCCGGGGTAAAGGTAGATCGGGCTCTCTCCCTGCACTTTCGCTCCGCTCAGGTCCCAAGCCCAGGCGAGGAAGTAGACCTCGCTGGTGAGGTCGAAGATTCGGGCTATGAAGCTCTGGAACTTCGGACCCATGTGGAGCTTCTTCAGCGTCAGGCCCCGCGGCTCGTCGGTTTTGGCGAAGCCCAGGTTGTCGAAGGGCGCTTCGCGCGTCGCCTCGGACAAGGTCGAGAAGCTGTCGACGCCCTGCTGCGCAACCCCAGCCACTGCCACCCGCGGAGCAAGGGAAAATTCGGCGAACTCTCCGCTCTTGATCAGTGCCATGCCGCCTCCTTGGTATCCGGGTTCGCGTGGGCCAGGCTAATCGCCAGAGACCTTTTCAGTCAAATTTTCCGCAACGCTGCGGGCGTATACCAGGCGCTACCTGGCCCGGACCGCGGCGACGGTTTCGCGCAGCGTCTCGCGGGCGTCGTGGTGGGGCATCCAGTGCAGCTTGCGGCGCGCCCGCGAAGTGTCCATCAGCACCGGGCGGCGGACGGCCTCGATCCAGGCCGCCTCGGCTGGCAGGAAGGACATGAACGGCGCGATCGCCTCGGCCGCCGCGCCGACGGCGAGCTGCGGCGCCGGCACGGCGTGCCAGCCGAGCTCGTGGGCCAGGTCGGAGACGGTCAGCTGGCCGGGACCGGCGAGGTTATAGACGCCAGGCTCACCATGGCCGATCACGGCGGCGCAGAGCGCGGCGGCGACGTCGTCGTGGTGGACGAGCTGGAACGGCACGCCGGGATCGGGCAGCACCGGGCGCAGCGAGGGCGCCTTGCCGAGCGCCCAGCGCACCGGCCCCGGCAGCTTCTGTCCCAGCGTCAGCAGCGGCACCAGCTCCAGCAGCAACGGCGCCTGCGGACCGGCGACGATGCAGGGGCGGAAGACGTAGGCGTCGGTGGCCGAGCCCGCCAGCGCATCCCACAGCTCCGACTCGACCTCGGCCTTGTCGGCGGAGTAGGGATGGCGGGAGGCTCCCCGCACCGGCAGGTCCTCGGTGAGCAGCTCGGGCAGGGAGCGGTGAAAGCCATAAGCGGCGACCGAGGAGGTGTAGACGAGGCGCTTCGTCCCCGCGGCCGCCGCGGCCTCGAAGACGTTGCGCGAGCCGGTCAGGTTGATCTTGCGGCTCTCCCCCCGCCCGGCGACGATGACGAAGGCGAGGTGCACGACGACGTCCGCATCCGCGACCAGGGCGTCGACCGCATCGCGGTCGAGAATGTCGCCGCGCCGGTATTCGGTCTTCTCCCAGCCCTGCGCGCCCAGGTCGAAGGGACGCCGGGCCATGCCGATCACCCGCTCCACCTCGGGAGCTCGCTCCAGAGCGGAAATGAACGATCTGCCGATCTCGCCGGTCGGGCCGGTGACTGCAATCGTCAGCATCCCTCAATTCTCCCGAAAGTGCGGCAACAAACGTCTTTCGGAGGGCCATCAGGGCCACTTTGACCTGCAAAGTTGCCGCGATTAAGCAAAGATGCCCGATCGAGCAGTCCGATCCACTACATTCAGTGTTCAGAGGAGAACTCGTGCCAACCCAAGAGATGAGAGCGCTCTGGCATCCGACCAGAGCGCGGATACTCGAGCTCCTGAAGACCGCACCCGCAACCCGGTCGCATCTGACCGAATCCGCCGGCGCCCCATATGCAGAGGTCGCCTATCACTGTCGGGCCCTCTGCCGCTCCGGTTGCATCCAATACACCCCGTCGTCGGGCCCAGACTCCGACGACCCCACCTACGAAGTCGCTTAGGTCCGCGACCGCGAAGCCTGTCCACCCGCTGGGTGGACGAGAAACGCGATCCACAAATCCTCTCGACCGCCGGGTGGACACGGATCGCGTTCCGTTGTTACACTCCAAAATTATTGAATAGTTACCTAGCTGTTCGATAAAAAATACGCACCAGTACCTCAATCGGTTAGAGGATCGGGTTTGTAAGCCGAGGATCCGGGTTCGAGCCCCGGCTGGTGCATCGGCGCCGGGTTGTGCCGGGACTATGGACATCAATCTCTTCGACTACTTCGACGAAGCGGGAGGCGGGGGCGAAGCCCAGTCGCACTGGGCCCTGCGGGCCCCCTACCGCCCGCATGACCGCTTCGACCTGATGCTGGTGCCGCGGGTCGAGGGCTGGCAGGAGGATCGCGAGTCGCTCGCCGCCCTGGAGGAGATCGAAGGCCGGCCCTGGGTCGACGCGATCGAGCGCGGCGAGCGCCAGATATGGCTGCGCCTCGACAACGGCTGGGTGGCGCAGCGGGGCGCCGAGCTGGAGCAGGGCGAGGAGGCCGTCGCCGGCTGCGGCGACGTCGCCGCCGGCAGGCGCTTCGCGCTCAACTTCTGGGACGCGAACTCGACCAAGGCGCTGCACATCGGCCACCTGCGCAACCTGGCGCTGGGCAACGCGCTCGGCAACGCCCTCACCGAGACCGGCGGCGAGGTCGAGCGCCGCAGCATCATCTGCGACGTCGGCCGCAGCATGGGCGAGGCGATGGCCGGCGTAGTGCGCAGCGGCAAGTACCCGCAGGGGTCGGCCGAGGGCAACGGCGTCAAGAGCGATCACTTCGTCGGCTACTGCTACGCCGACTACGTCAAGAACGGCGCCTCCCTCGGGCTCGCGTCCGACCATCCCGCCGACTCGCTGACGCGCGAGGTCGACGTGCAGGACGACAGCGCCGACGAGCTTTTGCAGCGCGTCTTGAACGGCGACCAGGCGGCGCTCGAACTGTGGTCGCAGACGCGGGCCTGGGTGATCTCGGGGCAGCGCAAGACGCTGGCCCGGCTCGGCATCCATTTCGATCGCGTCTTCTTCGAGTCCGACTTCCTGCCCGAGGTGGCCGAGCTGACCGAGCTCGGCCTGCAGGAGGGAACGCTGGAGAAGCGGGTCGACGGCACGGTGATCTACATGACCGGTCGCGAGGAGCTGGAGGAAATGCCGCTGGTCCGCTCCGACGGCGTGCCGACCCAGCACATGCGCGCGCTCGCCTACTGGCTGGCGGACACCGGCCTCGACGGGACGACCTCGGTCCAGGTCTGCGGTCAGGAGTGGTTCGCCCACGTCACCTGCCGCCGTCAGCTGATGGCCGAGCTGGTCCACACCGGCGAGGGCAACGGCTTCCACCCCTACCACGACATCTTCCACGGCATGGTCGCGCGCGAGCGCGAGAAGATCGCCTCGAGCAAGAAAGACGCGCTGCTGATCGACCACCTGGTGGAGTGGATCGACGAGCAGCTCGAGGCAGACCCAGACCGGGCCGGGGTGCGACGCGGCCACCCCTCCCCCGACCGGGTCGCCTCGCAAGTCGCGCTCGGCTTCTTCCTCCTGCACAGCGCCACCAAGCGGGTCGACTTCGAGCCGGAGAAGCTGCTGGCGGACGGCAAGGCGCTCGGCTGGGACCTGGTGAGGGCGAGATCCCGCAACGAAACTGCACCTACCCGCCCCAGGGACGGGCAAATGCAGTCTCGTGCAGAGGCAGCAGCCGACCCCGACTACCGCTTCGCGGTGGTCCAGGCGGAGACCTACGGGCGCCTGCTCGGCCGCGTCTCGCAGAGCCTCGACGTCGCTCCGCTCGCCCGCTACGCCTCGCACCTGGCGCGCTGGCAACTGGAAGAGGAGCGGGCGCCCCACGTATCGCGGGTCGTGCGCTCGACCCTCGACCGCGCCGCCCGCGGTCTCGGCCTGGAGGCGCCGGTATGAGGACCCTGCTTGTCGACAACCACGATTCCTACACCTACAACGTCTTCCACCTGCTGGCGGGCGTATCCGGCGAGGAGCCGATCGTGGTCGACAACGACGCCGTCTCCTGGCGAGCGCTCTCACGCTGGGACTTCGACGCGATCGTCCTCTCCCCCGGCCCCGGCAGCCCGCAGCGCTGGCACGACTTCTGCGTCTGCAACGACATCCTCCGCTACAGCGAGATCCCGGTGCTCGGCATCTGTCTCGGCCACCAGGGTCTCGGCCACCTGCTCGCCGGCAAGGTCAGCAGCGCGCCGGAGGCGATGCACGGGCGGCTCAGCCGCATCCATCACGAGGACAGCGGCCTCTTCGAGGGTATCCCGCAGGACTTCCCGGTCGTCCGCTACCACTCGCTGGCGATCACCGACATGGGGCCGGACGGCAACGTCACCGCCTGGGCCGACGACGGCGTCGTGATGGGGATCGAACACCGCCGCCGGCCGATGTGGGGCGTCCAGTTCCACCCCGAGTCGATCGCCACCGAGCACGGCGCGCGGCTGGTCGAGAACTTCTACGGCCTCGCTCAGCGACTGCGCTCGCCGCGCTGGCGCGGCGCCAAGCGGCCGCTGCAGGCGCCACCTCGCACCGAGGCGCGGCGCGCCCGCGGCGGCGGCGAGAGCGAGCTGCGGCTGCGCACGATCCCCGGCGAGCCCTCGACCGAGGCGCTCTTCGAACGGCTCTTCGGCGATGCCGAGCACGCCTTCTGGCTCGACAGCGCCGACGCGCCGACGCGGCTCGCCCAGCGCTCCTTCCTCGGCGCCAGCGCCGGCGCCGGGCGCTGCGTGCTCGAATACGACGTCGAGTCCGGGACCGCGATCCGGCACGGCGCCGGCGCCGCGACCACCGAGCGCGCCTCGATCTTCGACTTGCTCGACCGCGAGCTCGCAGGGCACGCGATCGAGCCACCCCCCGCCGACCTCCCGCCCGGGCTGATGGGCGGCTTCGTCGGCTATCTCGGCTACGAGCTGAAGGCGGACTGCGGCTCGCCAAACGTGCATCGGTCAGACATGCCAGATGCAGTGATGATGCTCGCCAACCGCCTCGTCGCCGTCGACCACTTGCGTGGACGAACGCACCTGGTCGCGCTCTGCCGCGGCGACGAGGCGGAAGCCGAGATCTGGCTCGATGAAGCGGAGGCGGTCACGCGGGAGACGCTCGCCGACCCGCCCGAGCCGGCGATGCCGCTGGCCCTCAGCGAGGGCCCGGCCGACTCCCACGTGTCGTTCCGCTGCGGCCGCGGCCGCGAGCAGTACCTCGCCGATATCGTCCGCAGCCAGGCCGAACTCGCCGCCGGCGAGTCCTATGAGGTCTGCCTCACCGACCAGATCTCCACCGACGCCAGCCCCGACCCGTTCGACCTCTACCGGCTGTTGCGACGCCGCAACCCGGCTCCCTTCGCCGCCTATCTGAAGCTCGGCGAGATGGCGGTGGTCAGTTCCTCGCCCGAGCGCTTCCTCTCGGTCGACCGCGATCGCCAGGTCGAGGCGCGCCCGATCAAGGGCACGACCTCGCGCTCCGCCGACCCCGAGCGCGACGAGGCGCTGCGGGCCGAGCTGACCGAAGACGAGAAGACCTACGCCGAGCACCTGATGATCGTCGACCTGCTGCGCAACGACCTCGGCCGCGTCTGCGAGGTCGGCAGTGTCGGCGTCCCCGAGCTGATGATCGTCGAGGACTACGCGACCGTGCACCAGCTGATCTCGACCGTGAGCGGCGTGCTCGATGCCGAGCGGACGGCGGCGCAGTGTGCGCGCGCCTGCTTCCCCGGCGGCTCGATGACCGGCGCGCCGAAGGAGCGCACGATGGAGATCATCGACGACCTCGAGGACGAGGCGCGCGGCGTCTACTCGGGGGCGATCGGCTGGTTCGGGGTCGACGGCGCCATGGACCTGAGCATCGTGATCCGCACGATCGTGATGCGGCCGGGCCGGACCACGATCGGCGCCGGTGGCGCGATCGTCATGCAGTCCGACCCGGTCGACGAGTTCGACGAGATCCTGCTCAAGGCGCGGGCGCCGATGGCGACGATCGCCGAGGCGGTCACCGGCAGCAGCTCGCCGGAGGCGTGGTCGGTGGAGCTGGAGCCGCAGGCGGAGGCCGCCGGGGCGCTATGAGCGACGGGAGCCCGACCGCGCCCGAGGCGCCACCCCGCTCGGGGCCGGTGGCTAACGCCCGCATCCGGGCGGCATCGGCTGAGGATGCTCCAGCGGTGGCCGCGGCGGTCGAAGCGCTGCTGATCGAGCTGGGTGGCGAGCGGCCCTCGACGGGAGCGCTGCAGGCTGGGGCGCGAACGCTGGCCGAGGACCCGCGGGCCGGGGCGCTGCTAGTGGCGGAGTGCGAGGGGACGGTCGTCGGCGTTCTCGCCGCGAGCTGGCAGTACGCGATCCACGTGCCGGGGCGCTACGGCACGATCCAAGATCTCTGGGTCCACCCCGAATGGCGCAGCAGGGCGCTCGGTCGCGAGCTGATTCTCGCCCTGGTCAGAGAGGCGGCGGAGCTCGGCGTGCCGCGGCTCGAGGTCGGGCTGCCGCAGGAGACCTTCGCCCAGCTCGGCGCCACCGAACGCTTTTACCGCGAGAACGGCTTCACCCCCCTCGGTCCGCGGATGCGGCGGCTGCTGTCATGACCGAGCTGTTGATGATCGAGCAGCGCGGCGGCCACCTCGACGGCGCCCCGTGGATCCTCGAAGGCGGCCGCAAGCTGCCCGGCATGGACGACCGCCGCCGAATGGCCGAGGTGCGCAACGGGCTGGTCTGCCATGGGAGCGTGCGGCCCGCCGGCGCCGACGCGGAGACCGAGGAGGTCGATCGAACGCTGGGCCAGCTGCACGAGCGCGATTACCTGAAGACGCTGAAGGAGGTCCGCTCCGAGGAGCCGGTGGTGATGCCGGAGCTGGCGGCGCCGGGTCTTCCGCCCGATATCCCGGTCAGCGCCGGCCTCGTCTCCGCCGCCCACGAGGGCGTGCGCACGGCGATCACGGCGGCCGAACGCCTGGTCGACGGCGCTCGCTTCTCCTACGCCCTCTGCCGCCCGCCCGGCCACCACGCCGGCCCGGACTGGTTCGCCGGCTACTGCTACCTCAACTCGGCCGCGGCCGCTGCGCTCACCCTGCGCGATGGAGGCCTGAAGCCGGTCGGCATCCTCGACCTCGATCTGCACTACCCCAACGGCACCGCGGCGATCGTGGCGAAGATGAACGATGCCAGCCTGCACTCGCTGCACGCCTGGCCGGTGACCAACGTCGCCGCCCAGACCGTGACCCCGAGCAGCGAGCGGGAACGGGTGGTCGAGTTCACCGGCAGCCCCGACGCCGCCATCTACCTGGGCGCCGTCGCCCGCTCGATCGATTCGCTCGCCCGCACCTCCGAGGCGCTCGTCGTCTCGCTCGGCTACGACACTGTGAAGGGCGACCCGCACGGCAGCTGGGGCTTCTCGCCGACGATCTTCGCCCAAATCGGCCGCCTGCTCGCCGCCTCGGGGCTGCCGGTCTGCATCGTCCAGGAGGGCGGCTACGCGCTGCAGACCCTGGCCGCCTGCAGCTACGCCTTTGCCGCGGGGCTGCTCGACGAAGGGGCGCCTGTATGAGCCGCGGACTGGAGCCCTACCGCCGCCGCCTCGACGGGCTCGACGACCAGATCGCCCGCCTGCTCGGCGAGCGCTTCGAGGTCTGCCGGGAGATCGCCCGCTACAAGCGCGCGCATGAGATCCCGATGATGCAGCCCGACCGGGTCGCGATCGTGCGCGACCGTTACCTGGCGCGAGGCGAAGAGGCGACACTGCCGCCGGAGTTCGCGGCCGACCTCTTCGAGCTGCTGATCGCCGCCACCTGCAAGGAGGAGGACGATCTGATGGCGGCACTCGAGACTTCCTCAGAGGGTAGGGATGCATGAAGGAAGCGGGAGGAACCATCCCCGGAGCCGGGGGGCGCGGGGGGCTGCCCCCCGGCCCGCGGATGCCCAGCGCCCTGCAGGCGGTCGGCTGGGCGCGGCGGCCCTACCCGTTCATGAAGCGCTGCCAGGAACGCTTCGGCGACATCTTCACCCTGCGCATCCTGCACTCGGGGACGTGGGTCTTCCTCTGCGACCCCGAGGACGTCAAACGGGTCTTCACCGCCCCCGCTGGCAGTCTCGGCGTGGCCCTCGCCAACCCACTGCTGCTGCCGGTGCTCGGCCCACGCTCGGTGATGCTGCTGGAAGAGCCCGGGCACATGACCCGTCGCCGGTTGATGCTGCCGCCGTTCCACGGCCAGCGGATGGGGTCCGACGCCGAGATGATGGCTCGCGTAACGCTCGAAGCGGTCAGGGGCTGGCCGCTGGGTGAGCCGTTTGAGCTCTGGCCGCACATGCAGGCGATCACCCAGGAGGTGATCATGCGCTCCGTCTTCGGCCCTGACGAAGGCGGTCGTCTGGACCACCTGCGCGAGCTGCTGCACGAGCTGACCGCGGCGCTCAACGATCCGGGACGGCTCAGCACGGCGGCAGCGCTCGGTCCGCGCTGGCTCTCCCGCAGCAGCGGGTTCCGCGATGCGATGGTGCCGGTCGGGGAGGCGCTCCTCGAGGAGGTCGACCGGCGGCGGCGCGAAGGCGAGAGCGGGCGCAAGGACATCGTCTCTCTGCTGATCGAGGCGCGCTACGAGGACGGCTCGGCGATGGGCGAGGACGAGCTGCGCGACGAACTGATGACGCTGCTCACCGACGGCCCGACCTCCTCCTCGCTGGCCTGGGTGTTCGAGCGGCTGCTGCGCCATCCCGAGAAGCTGGAGCGCCTGCAAGAAGAGGTACGCAGCGAAGAAAACGCGGCCGATGGGCCGATTTCGGGAGACATAGTCCCGAAATCGGCCCATCGGCGGGGGGAGTACATGGACGCCGTGGTGAAGGAGACG